>CANRIS010000002.1 GCA_947630725.1 uncultured Clostridia bacterium | reverse complement strand
ATTATAATTCTTTAGATATACCGGCATAGTAGTTAAATCTTTGAGATAAATGTGCCAACTAATATTGACAATATCAAAAACGTTATAATAGGCTATTCTGTCTGTAAACTTAATGTCAATAGGTAGATAGCCTGCTTTCATGAGTTCGAGATTTACAAGAAGTCTGCCTGTTCTTCCGTTGCCGTCAATGAAAGGGTGAATGCTTTCAAATTCAATATCGGAATAATATCAACAATATCGGAATAAAACAAACCAATTTATCGGAACAATACTTGCACTAATTTTTTCTGAAAGGAAAATTTTTGGGTATATCGGCTTCTTTCATAAAAATAAATATTGGTCAAAAAGCCCTGATTTTTGCGGTTTTTTGAGGGTTAATAATTGCTTCTCTATCTACCCGCTCCCCAGGCGGCGTCGAAGGAGATGGCAATTTTGTTGTCGTTTCGGTTTACGCAGTAGATGGGAAGGGCTTTTTTTGCGGCGGAAACCGACATAGTGGGAAAATGGGAAAGGACCAATGGGCGAATACAGAAAAAGCCTGTAAGGCAGATTGCCGCTAACACCAGAATATAACTGATAGCAGAATTTTTCTTTACACCTTCAAATAAATTTTTTAAAATTTCCATTGTTTAAAAATCTCCTGTTTTTTATTATAATATTCCTTTTGAAGCTTTTTTATATCGAAGTTATGAAAATTGAACAATTCAACATCTGTTTATTTGCAATTTTAAAACTTAAAAACGCAAAAGATCAAGGATATTGATGCTCTGCTGACGCTGCTTAACTCTAATCGGCGGCTTCAGGCAAAGCCTTTGCGTTTGGCGGGAGATATGAAAGAAATCGGGGTGGGGTGGGGTGGAAGTTGTTATTGAAAATCAAAGTTTATGAAGCTTTTTATATCGAAGTTATGAAAATTAAACAACTCAACAGCTGTTACTTACAATTTTAAAACTTAAAAACGCAAAAGATCAAGGATATTCATGCTCTGCTGACGCTGCTTAACTCTAATCGGCGGCTTCAGGCAAAGCCTTTGCGTTTGGCGGGAGATATAAGCGGTACATGAAAGAAATCGGGGTGGGGGGGGGTGGAAGTTGTTATTGAAAATCAAAGTTTATGAAGCTTTTTTATATCGAAGTTATGAAAATTAAACAACTCAACAGCTGTTACTTACAATTTTAAAACCTAAAAATGCAAAAGATCAAGGATATTCATGCTCCGCTGACATTGCGTACTCATATCCAGTGGCTTTCGGCAAAGCCTTTGCGTTTGGCGGGAGATATAAGCGGTACATGAAAGAAATCGGGGTGGGGTGGAAATTGTTATTGAAAATCAAAGTTTATATGATGTTTTGTTGAAATTATTGATGTTTATGTTTGGGTATCAGATTGGATATGTGGGGTGGTTTAAGAAATAGGGCTTGACAAAGGGGGTAGGTGTAAAATATAATTTTTTTAGAATTTATGCGGGAATGGGGCGATTTTATGACGATTAAAGAAATTGCGGAGCTTGCCGGTGTGTCGAGGGCTACTGTTTCGAGATATTTAAATGACGGCTATGTGAGTGAGGAAAAGAAAAAAATACTGAAGAAGGTCATTGAGGAAAACAGCTATGTTCCTTCCACTCAGGCTCAGACACTGAGGACAAAGCGGACGGGCACCATAGGCGTGATAATTCCGAGAGTAAACTCCGAGGCGATAGGCGGAATGATCGACGGCATAAGCGATTCCATAGCCGAGAGCGGCTATCGACTTATGCTTGCCAATACGGCAAACAACGAGAAAAACGAAATTAAATATCTCAGAGCCTTTAATGAAAACTTTGTGGACGGGGTTATACTTATAGGCACCGTAATAACAGGGGAGCATAAGAGACTTGTTTCCGAAATGAACGTGCCGGTTGTTGTTCTTGCGCAAAAAATAGAGGGGGTCTCCTGCGTTTATCACGATGATTTTAACAGCGTAAAGGCCCTGACTGCAAGAATGCTTAAAAAAACCGACAAAATAGGCTATATAGGCGTGACCGAAAGAGACAAGGCGGCAGGTCTTTCCAGAAAAAACGGGTATAAGACGGCTCTTGGCTCCAAGGGGATAAAATACGATGAAAATTATATAGTAAAAAGCGATTTCTCCATAGAGGGCGGCTACAGAGCCTGCAAAGAATTGATAGAAAAAGCACCCGAGGTGAGGGGCATAATATGCGCAACGGACAACATTGCCGTAGGCGCAGTAAAGCTTCTGAAGGACAGAGGCATAGCCATACCCGATCAGATAATGGTTGCCGGAGTGGGAGGAAATATTTTCGGAGAGATGATAGAGCCATCGCTTACCACTGTGCGCTATTATTACGATGCCTGCGGGTCGGAAGCGGGGCGGCTCCTTGTTGATATGATAAAAGGAAAGACAAAGGCAAGAAGAGAAATTAAAATGGGCTATGAAATAATAGTCAGAAACTCCGCTGTGATATGACGGTGAAAACTGCGGGAGAACCCTTGTTTCGGACTTTGGGACAAGGGTTTTTTATTTTTTGGCTTGGTATGGTATCGTTTACATATTATAATGCGGCAAATTTTTTGCATTTGGGAATAATGCACAATTAGACTGCCTAATCTTTAGATAAAATGCATATTTACAAAGAAGATTCGTGGGAGTATAATTGTATCATAAAGTGAAACCGATACCACATCAACAATATTAAGGAGGTATGTTTTTATGGATTATGGTTTGACGGCAAAAAAAATTTATGAAGGCGTAGGCGGTAAGGAAAATCTTGTATCGGCCGCTCACTGCGCCACAAGGCTTCGCCTTGTAATTGCGGACAACGACAAGTGCGACAGCAAGGCAGTGGAAGAAATTGACGGAGTAAAGGGCGTGTTTTTTGCTTCGGGTCAGCTTCAGATCATTTTGGGAACAGGTACGGTAAACAAGGTTTATGACGAGTTTATAAAAATCTCGGGGCTTACGGCCGCTTCTAAAGAAGAAGTCAAGCAGGCGGCAAACGCAAAGCAGAACGTATTTAAAAGAGCCATAAAAACTCTGGGCGACATATTCGTCCCCATAATTCCCGCAATCGTTGCCAGCGGTTTTCTTATGGGAATAATGGAGGCGCTCAACTTTATGGTAAACAATGGCTTTATAGCTATTGACACATCAAGCTCCATATATGTTTTTGCAAAGCTTTTCAGCAATGTGGCTTATGTGTTCCTTCCCATTCTGATAGCATACAGCGCAGCAAAGGTTTTCGGAGGAAATCCGTTTTTGGGCGCAGTTATAGGTATGCTTATGATTCACCCCGACCTGCAGAATGCCTGGACGGTAGCTACAGAGGGCGTACTTGTAAAGCAGAGCGTATGGTTCGGTCTTTATTCCATAGACCTTATCGGTTATCAGGGTCATGTAATTCCCGTTATAATAGCCGTATGGGTAATGTGCTTTATAGAAAAGAGGCTCCACAAAATCGTGCCCGAAATGTTCGATCTTTTTGTAACTCCTCTTTTAAGCGTTTTTATTACGGGTTATCTTACATATTCGATCATAGGCCCCATTTTCGTGCTTATAGAAAACAGTATAATTGACGGTATTCAGATGCTTATAGCTTTGCCGCTGGGAATAGGCAGCTTTATAATGGGCGGTTTTTATGCTCCTACGGTTGTTGCGGGCGTACACCATATGTACACGGTAATTGACGTGGGACAGCTTGCAAGATATGGCGTGACCTACTGGCTGCCTCTTGCTTCCGCCGCAAACATAGGTCAGGGCGCAGCTACACTTGCCGTTGGTCTTAAGACAAAACAGGCAAGAACAAAGTCAATGGCTCTTCCTTCAGCCTTCAGCGCATTTATGGGAATAACCGAGCCTGCTATCTTCGGTGTAAACCTTCGCTATTTCAAGCCCTTTATATGCGGCTGTATAGGCGGCGCATTCGGCGCACTCTTTGCTTCGATCACAGGTCTTGGAGCAACGGGAACAGGCGTAACGGGTATTTTCGGTATACTTCTCTGTATGAGTATGCCCGTAAAGTATATACTTATGTTTGCAATTTCAGCTTGTGTTGCGTTTATACTTACATGGATTTTCGGATATAAGGACGAGGATCCTGCCGAAAAGACAGCCGCACCTGCCGATGCAGCAGAAAAGCCTGCTGAAACAAAGACTGTAAAAACAGATGAAAATGCAATTTACTCTCCCATAAAGGGAAATGTTATTTCAAGGGAAAGCATACCCGATGAAACCTTTGCTTCGGGAGTTTTGGGCGACGGAGTAGGCATAGAGCCTGAGACAGGCGAGGTATACGCCCCTTATGACGGCGTTGTGTCCTCCGTTACCGAGACTCGTCACGCAGTAGGCATTACAGGTCCCAATGATATGGAAATACTTATTCATGTAGGCATTGACACTGTAAAGATGAACGGCGAGGGCTTTAAGCTTTTTGTAAACGAGGGCGACAAGGTTGTAATGGGTCAGAAAATTATGACCTTTGACATTTCAAAGATAAAGGCTGCGGGCTACAGCACCACAACCGCCGTGCTTCTTACAAACAGCGATGATTATTCACAATTTAATGTTGTAAAAACAGGAAAAGTAAACAAGTCGGATAAAATAATAGATGTACACAAATAATTGACAAAGATGGTGAGAATTTGGAATCAAAGGATCGTATTTTTGAAGAAATCAGGCTTGCGGAGGAAAAGCTGCCCCTTATAAACAGGGACAGCTTCCGACAGGGCTTTCACCTTATGCCCCCTGTAGGCTGGCTCAACGACCCAAACGGCCTGTGTCAGTGCAGAGGCGAGTACAATGTTTTTTTTCAGTACTCTCCCAAGAACCCGAACGGCGGCGAAAAGTACTGGGGACACTACAAAAGCAGTGACCTTATCAGGTGGAAGTATATGGGCGTTCCCCTTGTGACCGATACGGTGTGGGACGCAGACGGAGTTTATTCAGGCTCCGGTCTTGCCGAGGGTGATAAGCTGCATATTTTCTATACGGGAAACGTAAAGCTTAAAGATGGTGACTATGACTACATAACTTCAGGCAGACAGACCAATGTGGTATATTCAAATGACAGCGGTTATGAAAAAAAGCTGCTTATAGGCTGGGACGAATATCCCGAGGGCTATACCTGTCATATAAGAGATCCCAAGGTCTGGAAGGAAAATGGGAAATATTATATGGTTTTGGGTGCGAGACGCCTGGATGATAGGGGGGCCGTTCTTCTGTATGAAAGCGAAAGACCCGATAGGGACTGGAGATTTTTAAAGGAAATTACCACAGCGGAAAAATTCGGCTATATGTGGGAATGTCCCGATGTATTCAGACTCGGAGAAAAAACTGTGCTTTCGGTATCTCCCCAAGGGGTAAAAAATGAGGAGTACAGACTTCAGAACATATATCAGAGCGGATATTTTTTGTCTGACAAAAGTATTTTTGAGGATTATATGCCCGAGGGCTTTGAGGAATGGGACTACGGCTTTGATTTTTATGCTCCTCAGACCTTTCGGGATGACAGGGGAAGAAGGATACTCATAGGCTGGGTAGGTATGCCGGACGCCGACTACACAAATCCCACAGCGGAAAAAGGCTGGCAGAACTGCCTTAGCGTTCCCCGTATACTTGAATATAAAAACGGCAGAATATATCAAAGTCCCGCAGAGGAGCTTGAAGCTCTGAGGCTTGAAGAAAGAGAGATAAAGGCGGGAGAATGCTTTGAAGCAGAAAAGGCCGACATCATAATAACCGATATAGAGGGAGATTTTTACGCCAACATAAGAGAGGCTGTAGATATAACCTATAAAGAGGGCATATTTGAGATAAGGCTTAAAAGCTTTGGCAGAACCTCCCGTAAGCTAAGGCTTGATAGGCTTAAAAGTCTGCGGCTGCTTTGCGACAGCTCCGTTATTGAAATATATATAAATGAGGGAGAGTATGTTATGACATCTATGTTTTACACAAAGAGCAGAAGCTCCCTCATAGGTTCGGGACGCATAAGGCTCTATGAAATGAAAAATATGGAGGTTTGTTACCGATGAAAAAGCTTATAGCCATAGGAGAAGCCCTTATAGACTTTATTCCCTGCGAAAGTGATAAAAGCATAAAGGACATATCAGCCTTTTCTCCCCATGTGGGCGGCGCTCCCGCAAATGTATGCGGAGCCTTTTCAAAGCTTGGGGGAAGCTCAGGGCTTATTACCCAGCTTGGTGCTGACCCTTTCGGAGACAAGATAGTCGAAGAGCTTGAAGGATACAACATAGACTGTTCCCACATACTCCGCACCGATAAGGCAAATACGAGTCTTGCATTTGTGGCTCTTAAAAATGACGGAAACAGGGAATTTTCATTCTACAGAAACCCCGGCGCCGATATGCTTCTTTCTCCCGATGATATAAGAGAGGATTGGTTCGGCGAGGGAGATATGCTCCATTTCTGTTCCGTTTCTTTGGGTGATTTCCCTATGAAGGAGGCTCACAGAAAGGCCATAGCTCTATCCCTTGAAAAAAATATGCTTGTAAGCTTTGATCCGAATCTGAGATTCAACCTCTGGAATGACAGAAACGCCCTTAAAAAAACTGTGCTTGAATTTATGCCTATGGCGCATATTGTAAAAATCTCGGATGAGGAAATAGAGTTTATAACAGGGGAAAAAACTCCCGAAAGGGCAAGGGATATACTTTTTAGAGGAAATACGGAAATTGTAATATACACAAAGGGAGCCGAGGGCGCAGAGCTTTTGCGCAGGAAGGATTTTGCGGCTGCGCCGCCTGTCGCCGTAAAGGCCATAGATACAACGGGCGCAGGAGACGGCTTTATCGGAGCTTTTCTCTATAAGGCGGCAGAAATGGGGCTTACTGCCCAAAATGTCTCTTATATCTCCATAGATGTTTTAAAAAAGGCTCTGGATTTTGCAAACCGTTTTTGTGCGGTAAGCGTAACAAAACAGGGGGCAATAGCCTCCTACCCAAATGAGGTAAAATAAAAAATATATATTAAAAGAAAGGAAGTTTTAAAATGAAAACATTTAACTACACTATCACAGACCCCATCGGTATCCATGCAAGACCTGCGGGACTTCTGGCAAAGGCTGCAAAGGCAAGCGGCAGCAAGGTCACTATATCCGCAAACGGCAAAAGCGCAGATGCGTCAAAGCTTATTCTTCTTATGGGTCTTGGCATAAAGTGCGGTACAGAAGTAACCGTAAGCGTTGAAGGCGGCGATGAAGCAAAGGCAGCAGACGATATGGAGCAGTTTTTCAAGAGCAATCTTTGATAAAGGAGAGGGTTTTTTATGGAGGAATATAAGGGCAAGGCCATAGCAAAGGGAGTAGTCGTAGGCAAGATTTTCTTCTATTCAAAGGAAACGGGACAGGTCAGGAGACGTTCGATAGACGACATCGAGGCGGAAAAACAAAGATATGAAGAAGCAAAGGCCGAGGCGCTCAGGCAGCTTGGGGAGATATACGAAAAAGCTCTCAAGGAGGTAGGCGAGGAAAATGCCGCCATATTTGAGGTTCACCAAATGTTTCTTGAGGGCGATGAATTTAACGAGTCCGTAACAAGTATAATAGAGACGGAAAAGGTGAATGCGGAATATGCCGTGGCGAAAACAGGAGATAATCTGGCGGATATGTTTGCCTCTATGGACGATGACTATTTTAAGGCAAGAGCAGCCGATATGAAGGACATCTCCGAAAGGGTGGTAAATGTACTTACAGGCAGCGAAAACACAAATACTCCTACAGAGCCTGTTATTTTAATAGCGGAAGATCTGGCTCCCAGCGAAACGGTACAGATGGACAAGGCGAATCTTCTTTCATTTGTAACAAGACTTGGCTCCTCAAACTCCCACACGGCTATTCTTGCCAGAAATATGGATATTCCCGCTCTTATAGGGATCGACATAGATAAGGCATGGCACGGAAAACAGGCAGTTGTAGACGGCAGCAAGGGGCTGCTTATTATAGACCCTGATCCCGACATATTGGCAGACTATGAAATAAAGCTTAAAAAACAGGCTGAGGAAAAGGAGCTTCTCAAAGCCCTTAAGGGCAAGGAGGACGTGACCCTTGACGGAAAGCACATAAAGCTATATGCCAATATAGGCGGCGTAGGCGATGTTGCCGATGTTCTTAAAAATGATGCAAAGGGAATAGGTCTTTTCAGAAGTGAGTTTCTCTATCTTGAATCGGATGACTTCCCCACCGAAGAACAGCAGTTTGAAGCCTACAAAAAAGTAGCTCAGCTTATGGCAGGCAAAAAGGTTATTATAAGGACCCTCGACATAGGCGCTGACAAGCAGGTGGACTATTTTGGTCTTGACAAGGAGGATAATCCCGCTTTAGGCTACAGAGCCATAAGGATATGCCTTGATCGTCCCGAAATTTTCAAAACTCAGCTCAGGGCGCTTTTGAGAGCCAGCGCATTCGGAAACATAGCCATTATGTACCCCATGATAATTTCGGAAGCCGAAGTAATAAAAATAAAGGAAATTTCAGCTTCCGTAAAGGAAGAGCTTAAGTCAGAAAAAATCCCCTTTAACGAAAGCATAGAAGAGGGCATAATGATAGAAACACCCGCAGCGGCTGTAATAAGCGATAAGCTTGCAAGACTTGTGGACTTCTTCTCCATAGGCACAAACGATCTTACGCAGTATACCCTTGCCGTTGACAGACAGAATGCAAAGCTCGAAGCCATTGCAGACACTCACCACGAGGCCGTCCTTCGCCTTATAGAGCTTGTATGCAAAAACGCTCACGCAGCAGGCATATGGGCAGGCATCTGCGGCGAGCTCGGCTCCGACACAGAGCTTACCCAGCGCTTTATGGAAATGGGCGTAGATGAGCTTTCTGTTTCAGCCTCCCGCATCCTCCCCGTAAGACAAAAAATACGCGCCTCAAAAACAACCCCCCAAACTTAACCGACAAATAAGTCCCCCGCCTCTTTAGGCAGTGGGGACTTAGTGTTATGTTGGGCAGGAGTCTGCATCTACCACCAAACCCAAAGGCTTCGCCGGAAGCCGGCGGTTATGGGGATATAGTCAAAACATTGTGGTTTTTACCGACTTGAGCTTTGCTTTTGCCGCTTTCTGCCAATGATATTATGCTTTTATTAAATTCTCCTTTTTTTGTCTACTTTATTGTATCATACTTTCTTATTATTTGTCTGCTTTTGCAGATATGAGCCATCAGCTTATGGAAAACAATTCAAAGGCTCCCTGTTGTCGGGAATTGACGGCAGGGAGCCTGTTTTGTGATTAAAGGTATTTGGTTATAATACTTATTTTTTAAGCAAATGCCCTAAAAGGTTTTCTGAAAAAATATTTGCCGCTTAGAAAAGTACCGAACGGACGATATTTTAATTCATTGATGAAGCATTTTCAAGATTTCTTTCGTTTGATGCTTCCGTGTTAAACCGAGTTCGGTTGTTGTTTCCGTTTGAACCCGAAAGATCATTAATACTTACAGGTCTCACATTGCCATTCTGTGCCTGGGGCTGCTGTTGCTGAGCCTGTGGCTGTGCCTGCGGCTGAAGTTGTGGCTGGGGTTGAGGTTGAGGCTGCGGCTGGGGTTGCTGTTGTGTCTGCGGTGCGGTATGCTGCGTCTGATTTTGCAGCGAGTTTGAGTTCAGCAGATCAATAGCGCCCTGATTTTTTCTTTGATAAGACTCCAATCTTGCCCTTGTCTCCGTACTTCTCTCATAAGCCAGCGCATCCGCTTCGTTTTTCCTTATTTCTTCCTTGCTCTTCAATATCTTTTCATACCATGCAAATCTCTCTACTTTATTGAATTTTTCCAAGGAATCAAGGTTGACCTGTACGTCCACAAACTTGTCGGTTTCCGGGTCTTTAAGCATAACACAGTTGGTATTTTTTCCATATAAAAGATTATATCTCATTTCCATTGCCATATTGTTTGCGGCCTTTTTGTAATCATCTATTGTGGAATTTTCATTGATCCTATATACCTCTTTAAGGGTTATGCCGTTAATATATATCCTATCAAAGGCCTTGCTGAGACAGGTCATATTTTCGGGTGAATCGTTTCCCGAAACAGGTAAATCCGTCAGCCTGTTGACAAGATCCATACCGGTAAATCTTGCAATTTCTTCATATTTGAACTTTGTCTGAGGCAGCGTAGCCGAAACAGATTGCATATAATCATTCAACTTATGCTCAAAGGTCTGTTCGTTCGGAACACTTTCTGCCGCCGAGATACTCTCCCTGAGATTTTCAATGACGGTTTTTCCGTTAACCTTGTGGGTCTCAATATATGTGTTAAGCATATTATTTATATCGGAAAAATCACCGTGCATTACACGATCCCTTATTTCTTCGGTTATATCGCCTTCCTTTATCCAGCCTACGCCAAGGCCTTCCCCGGGGTTTCTTTTCAGGGCTCCCGTCATTGTATTAAATATATCATTAATTTTTTCGTATTCAAGGTTTCCGCTGTTGATATTTTCTATTCGGCGCAAACAATCATTTCCCACAGCATCAATAACAGCCTGAGCCCTGAGCGCCGAAGGAAGAAGATTATGACCCTCCGTAGGATTTTTTTGAGAAAGCACATATTTTGCTCTGATTTCGTCTGCCTGTCTCAGAAAGACAGGTGTTGTTTTGCTGATCAAGGATTTTATCCTGGGAGGGGTCGCCTGAGCAAAGTCCATACCTATGTGGGTCAAAAACTGTAATTTCACGCTGTTTTCCCTTATGCTTTGGGGGTCGCTGTAGTCTACATAGGGTTCCTTCAGCTCCGAAAAGGTTTTAGCCATTTTCATAAGGGTCGGCATAGCTATGTTCTCCAGCTTATCCCTTGCTGCGGGAGAGTTTAAGGGAAGATTTTTTCCGTTTCTGTCTTTAGGCAGAGAAAATATGTCAACAAATTCCTTTCCTATCTCAGCTTTTATGTTTCTCATTTCCTCGCTGTCGTTTAAAACGTCCTCATAGCTGTAGCCCTTGCTCATCATATACAGAGCAACAACTGTTCCGTGGGCGCCCGCTCTTCCGTTTGAAGGAAGTGAGCCTATAAGCTTCATATTATTGCTGATATCTGCTATTTTATTATCAAATATATCGAAATCTGTTATTTCTCCTCTTCTGACTTTGTCGGTAATATGGTCCCTGTAAAACTGAGAAGCCAATTTTTCCGTTATGGAGGGCATAGATGTGGGATTGTCCGAGGAGTTTGCTCCTACCGAGGAGGCTTTCACGGCTTTATATATCTCATCATCAAAGTTCTTTGCATAATTAAAGGATTTATCTACCTTTTCCCTTGCGGCAGTGTTTTCTGGCTTCTGAGACGCCCTCAGAGCCTCCTCCGTAATTATGGCTACCGGATTGGGGAATAGTGAATTTTCCTTCATAATGGTGACAAAATCACCGTTTTTCATATCAAGGGCAGCCCTCACCTTATTGCAGACATTATGAGCGTTAAACTCTTCTCCCTCGCCTAAAAGGGTTCTTACGTTTCTTCCGTTTATATATATCTTGCTGAGGAGCTGAGATTTTCCCAGAGCATCAAAGTCAAAGTCGGCTTTGTACCCTTCATCGCCGGGCTTCAGGGGGTTAAGGCTTTCGCCCAGCAGCTTTTCCAAAAGCTCGCCGTCGCTTAAGTCTTTTCCGCCGGGCTTGTGATTAAATACCCTCGCCTTTTCGGAATTTCTTATTTCGTTTATCTGTTCTGCCTTTCTTATGAAGGTTTTGCTCTCGTCAATGCTCTGAAGCTCCCGAACACCTGCGGGAACGACAGTTTTTTCGGAGGTTTTGCCCTCAGAGTCCACAAATGTTATACGCGCCACATCTGCGCTTGAAATATCGGCGGCGCTGTTCACCATTGCCCTTGCCGTAAGCATCATTTCACTTACTATATCTTTTATCTGACCGGCAGATGCGCCTGCAATTATTTCATCCGTTGTCAGTGTCTGATTTTCGGGGTTTGCCTTTGCAAGCTCTTTTGCTGCATATTCAATAGTCTCTGTTCCGTATAAGCTGACACCGTTTATTTTGATCCTGTTAAGCACAGCCACGGCATCCGTAAGACTCATGTCGGGGGTTACATTCGTTCCCGTAATGCGGCTTATATAGGCAAAGTCGTCTTCGTTTTCGCTGTCTGTCAGTGGTAAGAAGCTATCGGGGTTATTTCCGACTATGGCGCGGGCGTTTTTAACATAGGCGGAATTTTCTATATATTCATTATATTTTGCACCTTTTGACTCATTTCTTTGAGCCCGTGCCTCTCTTTCTGCCACACGCTCTCTCGTACCATCCATTTCTTTCATGGTAGGTACATAGCCAAAAACGCCGTTGTCTTTACTTCTGCGGACATTTTCGGGCAGGCTTTGGATATACTCATTCATTTTTTCCGCTGTTGCCACAGCCCTGTCGGCAAACTGACGAACCATATCTATATTTTCTCTGTTGACATCGGGCAGCAGCGGGCGTATTCTTCCCGATATATTTGTGTAAAGATTGCCGCTCTGAAGAGCTGCCTCCAAAAGCTCATTTGCATTATTATAAAGATCCGCAGGATCGGTTTCTTCACTGAATAAAATGTCTGCTCTTTCGCCGTTTACGGAATAGTGAGAAAGCATTTCAAGAGTTTCGTTAATGTATTCCCCTGCATCTTTATCGGCAGGACGGGGAGAAATCCTTGAAAATTCATAAAGAGCGCCTTTATCATAATAATTGCTGATAAAATTTTCAATATATTCATCGGATATTCTGGCGCTTCTGTCTGCGTTGGTGAGAGCGTTGGCATATTCTTCGGCTGACGTGAACCCTGCAGCATCCACACTGTTTAAAACAGCCGCGCTTTGCCTTGTTCTTTCATTTTTTTCAATAATATCATCATAAGTATACTCCGAATCTGAGCTGTCGGAATTATTTAAAAACGGCTCGGACACAAAAACAGGACGGAAGCTTCTTTTAAAATCGGAGCCCGGAACCGGGCTGCCTACCGTAAGAATATCTTCATTGTCTGCACAAAGAGCTTCCCTTATTTGACGAGCCACACTGCTGATGCCTTCTCCTTTAAGGCTTACTCCGTTTATATATATGTCTGAAATCAGACCTTCTATAGGTCTTTCTTCCGAGCCGTGCTGCGTTATCTCTCTTATAAGAGCCTCATTGTCAAGACCCATAAAGAAAGAGCTTATATTTATAGCGTTTGGATCTCTTGAATTATTATCAAACGGCTGAATATTTGTCGGAGCGTTGTATTCATTGAGGAAAAGACTGCCAAAGGTTCCATAATCCCCGGGAACATTGGTGTAGCCTGAAAGGTCGGAGGAAAAAATTCCGGCCACGGCGCCGCTTACGGCTATATTGTCACGAACAGGTGAATCCGTTATTATGCTGTCCCGACCGTGTATTCTGCAAAAATACTCATATTTACGGATTTTATCCAAAGAATCTTTGAGATGGGTTATTTTATTGCCATAAAATGTGGGTTCCTGAGCGGCGGACGCATCGCCGTTCCTTACCCTTTCGGCGGCTCTTCTGTTGATTCTGTTTCCTCCCTGTGACTCATAGCTGTCAAAGTACGCAGTAGCCTCATTCATAGGCGTACTGTGCAGGAAAGACGATGTTCCGAAAACATCCGCAAAGCTTGCGGCAAGCTCTCCCATAGCGACATGAGCCATAAGATTTCCCTTGTGCAATGCAGAAAAATCATCGGGGCCGGCAGCGCCTATATAGTCATTGAAGGTCTCCGAAAACTCTCCGGAATAAAAGGCGTCCGACAGGCCGGCAGCCATATTTCCATACAAGTAAGACACATTGAGATAGCTGTCCATCATTTCAGGACTGAAGTTACCATCTGCAGGAGGCGCAGCAAGGGGCAGCCCCTCCAATGTATCGTGCATATTCATAAGGTTGTTCATTCTTCTCTGTCTCAGGGTTTCATCGGTATCTTCGGGCTGTCTTGAAAATGTTCTGTGAAATTCTTCGGTAAGCTCCCTCTTTCTGCTCATATTTTCGAGAGAGCCCGACAAAATATCCGTTTCGGACATACCTTTATGCATATACCACGTTCTGAGCAAATTCAGGGTTCCGTTTTTGTCTGCCAGCGAAGGGGCAAAACCATATTGCTCTACGTCAATCTTGTCTCCGTCCATAAAAAGAATATCCGAGACAGCATTGGTGTCCCTTTCATTTCTCTCATTGCATTCGGCTTCAAATTTCCTGACCCTGTCATAAATTTTAAGTCTGTCATCAGGCTCTACATTAATAAAGCTTGCCATAGCTAATCCTCCTTCATATAAATTTCCGTACGAGATTATAAAAAATGAAACTTTTTACGCTCTTAAAATCTCTTTTCTAAATTATATATATTATATACAAACCCCGAAGCTTTTTCAATACAACAGGAACAAACAACCAATTTAACAGCATAAAAAACACATTTTTTATTTTCCCGCTCCATTAAAAGACGCACACGCATATCCTCCCTGTGAAAATCAGCCAAGTATAATGGGAATTCCGTTAAAGGTAACGTAATCTGAATTTAACCGACAAGTAAGTCCCCCGCCTCTTTAGGCGGTGGGTACTTACTGTTGTATTCGGTGGGAGATGCAAGCTCCCATCCGAATACAAAGGCTTCGTCAGAAGCCGTCGGGTAGAGATACGTAGCGTAAGCGGAGTGCGAATATCATTGACAAAGATGAGTATATTAAAACAGAAGCCTATAAAACCAATGTTGCCCGAATAATAAATAACGAGAATGGTTTCAAAAAATGAACGGAATTATAAAATCGACAAAACAATAAGCTTGCAGAACATATTGAAGATAAAATAAAGAAAAAGACCGCTCCTTGATGCAATTGAGAAGCGGCCTGTTTATAATATAATTGTACTTTACTTACGAATTGAAATAAATTTCTTTTTTATTTTTTCGTATTACACCTTATAGACTGCCGACTTTGTATTTGGATCCCAGTCCACGCTTACGCCCAAGGCATTTCCCAAAGCTCTGAAGGGTATATACATTCTGTCGTTCTTTATTTCGGCTTTAACGCCGTTTTCCATAACGATGGGCGTGCCGTTTTTGTACATCAGGCTGCTCTGGGCCGTAAAGCTGAGAGTGTTCCCGTTAATCGTTAGAACAGCCGTTTTGGTGTTTGGGTTCCAGCTTATGGCAGAGCTTGCGTCAGCGTCCTCAATGCTGCCGCCGCTTATGGCAAGAGCCGCAAAGCGCAGAGGAACAAGGGTTGAACTGCTTTCGGGCTGTATGTAAGGCGCTGCGTCCGTAATATACTCTCTGTCGCCAATCTTGATTACATTTTTTCCTATATATATTCTGACTTCTTTTGATACAGCCTTTTCATCCGATGCCGCTTCCGTTGCTTTTTCTGCCTCAGAATCTGTTGATTCTTCCGATACGGCTTTGGACTTATCTCCCGAACCTATTATTACTCCCTTTCCCGAGGAGTGTCTGCCACCGTAGGATCCTCCCAAGATTGTAGCTGCGGTAGTTTTCTCGGCGTTGCTTTGGGTCTCCGTTTCCGTTGTGCTTTCGGTGCTGCTCTGGGTTTCCGTAATTACTTCCGTACTTGTTTCGGTATCATCCTCCGAATTATAATAGGATACTCTGAATCCGCTTTTATCTGCCCATGTATCGGCGTAAGAGCCCTTTACTACATAAAAAACAGCCTTTTCACTGTCACAGCCCTCAAATGCATAATTCCCTATTTCCTCAACGCTGTCGGGAATAGTTACCTCTGTAAGGCCGAAACATCTGTAAAATGCGGAAAATCCTATGGAAGTAACTCCATTCGGTATTGTTATCTCTGTAAGACCGTTACAGTCACGAAATGCCGATGAGCCTATAGAGGTTACACCGTCCATTTTTACGTCTTTAAGACTTGTGCAGCCCTCAAAGGCAGAGCGTTCAACAGTCGTAACGCCACGGGGAATGGTTATAGCCTCCAGACCGACACAGTTCTTAAACGCATCTAAGCCCACATTTTCCACAGTTTCGGGAATAGTTATACCTTTAAGCGCAGCGCAGCCCTCAAAGGCATAATCTCCTATAGATGTAACCGTATTGGGAAGAATTATATCCGTCAGACCGCTGCACCCGTCAAATAATGATCTTTCTATAGTTGTAACTCCGTCGGGAATTGCAATTTTGGTAAGCTTGCTGCAATTGTTAAATGCAGCCGATCCTAAAGAAGAAACATTGTCAGGAATAACTATCTCCGCAAGACCCGAGCAGTCGGCAAAGGCACAACTGCCTATGGATGTAACGCTGTCGGGGATAGCTATATTTTCAAGACTTTTGCAGCCGCTGAAGGCATAGTCACCTATTTCCGTAACGCTGTTGGGAATTACAACGCCTTTAAGATGTTCACATTTTCTGAATGAGTATTTGCTTATTGTCTTTACTCCATCGAGAATTTCTACATATTCCGCTGTGGCAGGAACGAATATTATTTCCGTTTTGGCTTTATCGTACATAATTCCCTTATCCGAGGAATATACCGCATTATTTTCGTCTACGTTTATGCCTGTTAAGCTGATACAGCCGGTGAATGAGGAAGCCCCCACAGAGGTTACATTTTGCGGAATGTCTATGGATTCAAGGCTTTTGCAGTCTGAAAATGCACTGTCCTCTATTGTTACAACGCTGTCGGGAATGGTTATGTCGGTCAGATTTGTGCATTGTGAAAATGTATTTGCCTTTATAGAATCAATACCGTTGGGAATAACTGCCCTTTTCAGATTTGTGCAGCCGTAGAACACAGAGCTGCCCAGCTCAGTGGTGCTGTCGGGAATAACTATTTCCGTCAGAGCGGTACAGCTTCTGAATGCGGAACCGCCTATAGTGGATACATTTTCCGGTATGGTAATCTCCGAAAGATCAGAGCAGCTTCTGAAAGCAGAATCCCCGATATATGTAACATTTTTCGGTATGGTTATATCTGTCAGCTTGCCGCAGTTTGCGAATGCATAGTCTCCTATCGATGTAACTCCCTCCGATATGTTCACTCTCACAAGTCCGCTGCAATTCTGAAATGTATGTCCTCCAATGGAAGTAACGCTGTCGGGAATTACTATTTCCGTCAGACCTCGGCAGCTGTCAAAAGCGTCGTCTCCTATTGATATAACGCTTTCGGGTATTGTAATTTCTGTCAAAGAGGAGCAAGACCTAAATGCAGAGCTGCCAATATGAGAAACATTTTCCGGCATGTTGATCTCCGCAAGGCCATTGCAGCTTTCAAAAGCAGAATTTCCGATATTAGTAACACTGTTGGGAATATCTACGCTTGTTAAGGACCGGCATCCGGAGAACGCATTATCGGGTATTTCATTTTTCCATCCAAACTCATAATCATATTCTCCGCCTATAGGTCCTGCTGTCTTAAATCCACAGCCGGCGAATGCAATATTTCCCATATGTGCAACATTTTCCGGAATGGTTATGTCTGTCAGCTTTTCGCAGTATGCAAAGGCACCATCGCCTATGGAAACAACTCCCTCAGGTATGTTCACTTTTACAAGATTGCTGCAAATCTCGAATGTACCTTCTTCAATAGAAGTAACTCCGCTTGGAATATTTATTTCCCTAAGATTGCTGCACTCCGAAAAAGCTTCCTCTCCTATGGACACAACACTTTCGGGTATTGTGACTACCGTAATATTGCCGGATACAAATGCCCCTTTTCCTATGGCTACCACATCTACCTCGCCTATTTTACTCGGTATAACAGCACTTGTCACACTCTTATCAGCGCCCGTTACCGTTCCTGTGGATTCGTCAAAATAAATACAGCCGCCGATTATATTTTCGTCCTCATATGGAATAACCGTATCTTCGGTTTCCTCGTCCGAAGTATCCTCATCCGAAGTATCCTCGCCCGGAATATCCTCGATCGGAATATCCATACCCGGAATATCCAAGCCTGAAATATTATTGACTGAAATATCCTCGTCTGAAGTTTCCTCATCTGAGGCATTCTCATCGTCGGTTACAGGCAGAACATTACCCTCATCGGCAAAGCTTATATTGATACTTGCAAGCGCCATTATGAAAGATAACATTATACCTGCCATTCTTTTTATTTTCATATAACTGCCCTCCTGAAATATGTTTTCTGCCCTGCCGAGTCCGTATGCCTGTTGTCAAAAACACATCTCGGCGGCAGATAACAACTTAAATTGATTTAATTTAATTGAATTGTACTATTTTATAAATCCTTTGTCAACAAAATTAAGCTTTGTTGTTTTTATAAAATTAAAACATAAGTGTATTAATGTGGATTATTTATCATTATAAGCAACATTTGCTGTATTTTTATTCATTGTGGAAAAAGAGACAAAAGGTTAAAACAGATGACGGAGAATTTTCGGATTTATTCCGATGCATTCGGAATTTGAAACAGGCGGACTTTTACATCGGCTGTGATGCATTATGTCCGTATGAGAGAATTTGCAGATGCAGTCGGTATTTTCAGTGCAGCTTTCACCGACAATAAGGTTATAATATAAACTTAAAAGCAACCGAATGCAGCGAAAAAAACAAGGAGGTTAATATTTACTTTCGACAAATTTTATTGTATAATCAGCATAGGCACTTTGCTAAAGAGTGGTTGGTCGAGCCTTCCGTAAAGGAGGTGAAGCCTCTTATGACTATGTTTGATATCATATACGGCTTCTTCGCAATAAAGCAGTTTATGCTTGATGTGAAGTACATAGCCTTAAAATATAAGATGTCCCTGTTGTAACGAAAAAGACCGCTCCCTAACGCAATTGCGAAGCGGTCTAATTTTGTAGGATTAATGCCTACTAAATTCCACTGCCGACCAACCACCTTTAAAGTGGGTGCCTTTTTGGAAGAAGTGGGTATTGGCGTACCCGCTTCTTCTTTTCTGACTCAATTATACTATATTTCCGAATCAAAATCAACACATTTTTCACAAATTTTAAAAAGCAGATCCTGAAATACACAAAGCAAGTTGCAGCTAACTGTAAGGACAGAGACCTTTCAGAGAATTGTATGGTAATTGGCACATCCGCAATTATAGATACCGAGATTGACGGTGCGATAGGTATGAACAGTGGTATCTTTAACAACCCATTCATTATTTGGGGCAAATACAAAAAGAAACTGTTTCGCTGCTATCTGTCGATTTCATTTCAATTCCACCACACGCAGATGGATGGCGAACACACAGGAAAATTTTTAGCTCTCATGCAATCCGAAATCAACTGTTTGAGATAACGTCAAATCCCGTTTACATAACCGTCAACCATATTTTTTTGTATACATAGAATCGTCATAATCAACGACCACTGCAAAAATATAGTGTACTCTATATAAACAAAATGGAAAACCTCATTCCGATACAATTCTGCCAAATCGCCAAAACCCTACTTCGCCAAATTGTTTAAGTTACGCCATTTTGTATGTGAAATCTGTTCTTATGCACATCAAAGCATTTGCCCTGCTCAAAAGAAAAATCTAAAAACACGATAAACAAGGGCTTTTAAATCACAAAAGCCCTTATTTTTGCTGCGTAAATAAAATATATTTTTTATTTTGTATCGAGTGAAAATTCGACAGTGACGTTTCCGCTGCCGAGAGCTTTTTTTAGGCTGTCGGCATTTACATTTTCTATCCTGCCTATGGGGGTGAGGCTCCACGAATTTGTATCGTAATATATGACAAGAGTCCTGCCCTGATAAAGGATTATATCTCCCGGTTTTGTGTTCATATGCACATTATTCTGGGGGAGCGTTTTGCCGAGGTCTGCGCCCTTTTCCATATTTGCATAGTCGCTCATATCGAGAGTGAGGGGCTTATCCTTCATAATTTCCTTAAGTGCCTCCACAGAGGAATTGTTTTCAAGAGCTGCCGTGAACGTTGCATCGCCTGCTTTTATAGTCATTTTCATATCTGTGTTTACCTCCTCTTTGTTTTCTGATACGTTGTGCGCTGTCGTCTCCTCGGTTATTTCCGTTGTTTTTATATATGCTTTGCTTTCCTGCGTTGTCTTTACGCCTGCGTAGCCCACAGATGTCATTAAAGCCACAATGAAAAGCACACAAATTAACAATGCTTTCATAACTTTCCTCCTTTTATCATGCGCAGGTGCGGCAATTACAGATAGCTTTTCTGCCGGCTATTATCCTGCACTTTGCATTTTTGTCGTCCATTATAAGCTCGCCGAACTCAGGCACACATATATATCCTGCAAGGGGATTTTTTATGATGTCTATCTTTGCTGTGAGCGTTGCCTCTACGCAGGATTTTTCAAACGCAAGGTCGCTATCCGTCATCTCGCAGTCTATAAGCCTTAAATCCCTGCAGTAGCAAAAGGGCTGAGTACCCGATATTTTGCAGTTTATGAGAGTGAGCCCCTCGGAGTACCACCCGAGATATTCGCCCTTTATGACGCTGTTTCTGACAGTTATGTTTCTACCGTGCCAAAAAGCGTCCTTTGTATCGAAAAAGCAATTTTCAAAAACGGCATTATTTATATACTGAAACGAATATTTTCCCTTGAAATCAACATTTCTGAAATCTATGTTTTCGGAGCGCATCATAAAATATTCGCTCTGTGCCCTCGTGTTTTCCATTTTTATATTTTTTGCCGACCAGCCGAATTCCGAGGATATTATATCGCAGTCCTTTATTCTGATATTCCTGCATTCACGCAGTGCCTTTATGCCGTGGAGCCTGCTGTTTTCTATTTCTATATCCTCCGAGTACCACAAAGCGGCTCTGCAATTCTCGGTAAGCTCAGAACCATTTATTTTAACGCCCTTGTCGTGCCAGAAAGGATAGCGAAGATTGAAATAACAGCTTTGAACTGTTATATCGCAGCTTTCCTTTAATGCGCTCTCGCCATCGGCAGGGCCTTCAAAGCGACAGTTTCTGAGCAGTATTCCTCGGCTTTCATAAAGTGCTCTTTCCTCGTCAAATGTTCTGTCCGTGATAATATCCATATTATTGCCTCCGTTTCGCAGAAAAAATTCATTCATTGCCCGCAAGTCTGTATACAAGATAATCGAGGCAGTCTATCTGCCTTTCGCCCTCGTGTACCTTGTCAAGAAGGCTGTTTCTCTGTATGTCCAGCCTTTTCATAAGCTCCTCTTTTCTTCCTCTTCGTATGCAGGAAATACAGCCATCTATCGTCTCCGGACTACAGCCCGCATCCTTCATATTCTGCACCGCATCTTCAAGGGAATAGCGCTGCATAACATCTGTCATATTTATCACCACCGTAACTTTTTTCTGAACTTATTATATTACAGAAAATCAAGAATAGCAAATACTTATAAATAATAGATTTGTATAGTTGAAACCTATCGAAATTTATGTTAATATAATAATAAAAGGAGTGATGATATGGAACTGAGAGTATTGCAGTATTTTTTGGCAGTAGCGAGAGAACAGAGCATAATAAGGGCGGCGGAAGCCTTACATCTTTCTCAGCCCACACTTTCAACACAACTGAAGGCGATGGAAAAAGAGCTCGGAAAGCAGCTCCTTATAAGAGGGACAAAGGGTTCAAGAAAGGTCACTCTCACAGACAAAGGAATGATACTCAGAAAACGTGCCGAAGAGATACTTAGTCTTGTGGAAAAAACCGAAAGGGAGATAGCCCTCTCCGACAGGTATATAGTGGGCGATGTGCATATAGGCACAGGAGAGACCGATGCAGTGCGCTTTATAGCAAGTGCAGCAAAAAAGCTGCATGAAGAATACGAAGGCATACACTTTCATATATCCAGCGGCAACTCGGAATTTGTGACAGAACAGCTTGAAAAGGGACTTATTGACTTCGGAGTGGTATTCGGCTCCGTTGACAATACGAGATTCAATTCTTTGGAGCTGCCTTTTAAGGACATCTGGGGCGTGCTGATGAAAAAAAGCTCCCCGCTTGCGGAAAAAACAGGCATAACCCCTGAGGATCTGTGGGACAAACCTCTCATAATATCGCAGCAGAGAGACAACGGCACTCTTACAAAATGGATGGGAAAAGAGATGTCAGAGCTTGATATAGTAGGAACATACAACCTCATATTCAACGCTTCCCTTATGGTAGAAGAAGGACTTGGCTATGCCATAGGCCTTGACAAAATAATAAACACATCGGGCGAAAGCAGACTTTGTTTCCGCCCCCTTTCCCCCGAAAGAAAAGACGGCATGAGCATAATATGGAAAAAATACAGAGTGCTTACAAAGCCTGCGGAAAAGTTCATACAAAAAATAATAGCGGAGTTGTAAAATTGCATTAATGTACCTTATAAATTGCCGTTTTGGTTTTATTGGTTTGGTGAGTTGCGTCTTATTATTCTTATTTATGATAATATAGACAAGAATAATTGACGTTTAAATATTTATGTGATACACTGATTATGATGCATAATTATTTGGCATATGCAAAGGTTTACTGATACTATGCAAAAGAAATTTATGTTTTTTTGAGGAGGTAGAAATGAAAAGTAGATTATTTAAAAGAGTAATATCGTTTACAATGGCGGCCTGTTTTTGTGTTACTGCGTGTTATACTGCGGTTTCTGCTGCGCCGGCGGGGGTTATAACCGAAACTGCGAATATAGGCGGCGGATCGGCAAATCTTGTATATATTGATATGTCTGTCTCCGGCAGAACAGGGGAGGCTGTTATGTCAAGTCAGCTTTCGCCCTCGGAGGCGGGCGGACTTATAGGGGCGGTTTCCGATGGAAATGTTGTTGCCGCTATGAACGGCGGGTTTTTTGACGCATACTATAAGGCTGCAAGCGTTAGCTTTCCCGACAACTTTCCGAGAATTTACGGCACTGTCATAAATGACGGAGAAATACTTAACGGCGGAGATATAGGAAACGCCGCAGCCCTTGTTTTTGACAGCAGCGGAAAGCCCTCGATAGGCTATGCTGATATCAAGGCATATTATGAAGTAAACGGATCAAGAAGGCAGAGAATAGGCGATGGCGTAAACAGCATAAAATCCTACTGCTATACAGATTCTATGAAGGCTCCTGTGTATGTGGCGGAGGGGCGCAGCGTTACATATGTTAAAAACGGCATTGTTTCAAACACGGTAACAAGCTCAGGCGTAAATGTTGCCGTGCCGCAGGATACTATGATAATACTCGATGACAGCGCTCTTCAGAGCGGAGACAGCGTAAGTCTCGTTTATGACGCTCTCCTTGACGGTCAGACAGTCGATGCCCGTACGGTTATTACCTGCGGACCTATGCTTCTTTCAAAGGGACAGAATGTTTCTATGTCCGATTTGTCATTATATGATGAAAAGCAGTCTGCTTCAGCGGTAAATCAAAAAAGCTTTGCCGCAATTTCTCCCGATGGCAGGCTCATTCTGGGAGAGGTTACAAGCTCGTCCAACGCCATAGCCGAATTTCTTAAGTCAAAAGGCGTAAAGGATGCTATGTGCTTTGACGGCGGCGCAAGCAGTATGCTTTATGTTTCAGGCACGGGCTACAAACAGTCCGCAGGAAGAAAACTCGCAAGCATATTTGCCATAGTTGACAAAAAACAGGTAAATACGGGTGTTTCCGCCACTCCGTCAAAATCAGCCGTCAGGGTAAACGGAAATTATGCCTCCATAGCAGCATATAACATAGACGGCAATAATTATTTTAAGCTGAGAGACATAGCGAGCATACTCAAAGGCACTAAAGCCGAATTTGATATTGGCTGGGACGGCGCTGAAAAAATAGTTACAATAAACAAAGGTACATACAGCGGCGAAACCCGGATTTCTTCGTCGGCTTTTCCCTCCTCTGCCGTTAAAAGCGCCTCAAAGATAATTATAGAGGGCAAACCTGCCGACTTTACCGTCTACAGCATAGCCGGCAGCAATTATTTCAAGCTCAGAGACATAGCGGATTATCTTGGAATACAGATTGCATGGGACGCTGGCACCTCCGAAATAAACATTACAGCATAAAGCAACAAACAAACGAGTACCCCCGGTAAAATCGGGGGTATTTATATGCCCTAAAGCTTTTTATTATTAGTTATACTATGCGGAGCATATTTGACTGTGTTGGGAAAACTTTTTTCGTTAGGCGTTAATTTTGTTTCAGAAACGGCATTTTTAAAAGGGGCTTTTTTGATGAGTGGAGGGGGATTTTTTTGTGTAAAAAAATTAAAATATGTTGCCAAAAAACCTTAAGTAGGGTATAATGTAGGTACTGTTTAGAAATCAGAGGTAAATTTATGTACGAACTTATAAAAACGGAAGGAAGAGCGAAAAGGGGGCGGCTCTTTACGCCTCACGGCACCATTGAAACACCCGTGTTTATGAACGTGGGGACTCTTGCAGCCATAAAAGGGGCTGTTTCCACTATGGATCTGAGGGAGATAAAAACTCAGGTGGAGCTGTCCAACACATACCATCTTCATTTAAGACCGGGAGACAAGGTGGTAAAGGCTATGGGCGGGCTTCACAGGTTTATGAACTGGGATAGGCCCATACTCACCGACAGCGGCGGCTTTCAGGTTTTTTCTCTTACCACGCTAAGAAAAATAAAGGAGGAGGGGGTGTATTTCAATTCGCACATTGACGGAAGAAAAATATTTATGGGACCCGAGGAAAGTATGACGATACAGTCAAATCTGGCGTCTACCATAGCTATGGCGTTTGACGAATGTCCTCCCTCCAAGGCCGACAAGGACTATATAAGCTCCTCCGTTGACAGAACCACAAGATGGCTTTTGCGCTGCATAGACAAAATGAAGGAGCTCAACCAAAGAGAGGATACCATAAACAACCGCCAGATGCTTTTCGGCATAAATCAGGGGGGCATATATGCCGATATAAGGATACGCCACGCCAAAGAAATAGCAGAGCTGGGGCTTGACGGCTATGCCATAGGCGGTCTTGCCGTAGGCGAAAGTCATGAAGAAATGTATTATATACTTGAAGAAACGGTTCCGTATCTGCCTGTGGACAAGCCCGTATATCTTATGGGGGTCGGCACTCCCGAAAATATTCTCGAAGGAGTCGAAAGGGGAGTTGACTTTTTCGACTGCGTTCTGCCTGCAAGAAACGGCCGCCACGGAAACGTCTATACAAGCAGGGGAAAGCTCAACCTTATGAATGCAAAATACGAGCTTGATGACAGACCCATTGACGAGGACTGCGGCTGTCCATGCTGCAAAAACTATACGAGGGCTTATGTGAGACACCTGTTCAAGGCCAAGGAAATGCTTGCCATGAGGCTGTGCGTGCTTCACAATCTTTATTTTTACAATACTATGATGGAAGAAATAAGAGATGCGATCGAAAAGGGCTGTTATAAGGAGTATAAGAAGGCCAAGCTTGAGGGCTTTGAAAATAATCAATAAAGGAGATACAAAATGGCTCAAATCAGAAGAATTTATGTAGAGAAAAAAACCGGCTGCGATATAGAGGCAGGACAGCTTTTTGAGGATCTTAAAGAAAATCTTGAGCTTGACAGTCTTAAAGGCGTTAGGATACTTATAAGATATGATGTAGAGGGACTTAAGGACAGTTTTTTTGACGAATGCAAAAATACCATATTTTCCGAACCTCCCGTAGACAGGGTATATGAAGAAAAATATGATATGGGCGAGGACGAAAGAGCCTTTGCGGTAGAGTTTTTGCCGGGACAGTTTGACCAGAGGGCGGATTCTGCCATGCAGTGCGTACAGATAGTTACGGGAGAGGACAGACCCCTTATAAACGTGGCTAAGGTATATGTGCTTAAGGGTTCTCTCAACGACAGAGAGTTTGAAGATGTCAAAAAATACTGCATAAATCCCGTGGATTCAAGAGAGGCGGCTCTCGAAAAGCCCCAAAGCCTTAAGCTCGAACACCCAGAGGCCGAGGACGTAAAGGTCTTTGACGGCTTTATTTCAATGGACGACAGAGAAGTTATGACAATGAGAGAAGAGCTGGGGCTGGCTATGAGCGATGAGGATCTGCTTTTCTGTCGGGACTATTTCAGAGACACCGAAAAGAGAGATCCCACCGTCACCGAAATAAGGGTCATAGACACATACTGGTCGGATCACTGCCGCCATACCACATTTGCCACAAATCTTGAAAATATCGAAATAGAAGAAAGCAAGTACAGAGAAAAGATAGAAGAAGCCTTTAAGCTGTATCTGAGCGAAAGAAAGAGACTGGGAAGGACAAAGCCCGTCTGTCTTATGGATATAGCCACACAGGGCGTGCGTTCTCTTAAAGAAATGGGAAAGCTCCCTGCTCTTGACGAGTCTGAGGAGATAAATGCCTGCTCTATAAACGCCAAGGTCGATATTGACGGCAGGGAGGAGGACTTCCTCATTATGTTCAAGAACGAAACCCACAATCACCCCACGGAGATAGAGCCTTTCGGCGGTGCTGCCACCTGTCTGGGCGGCGCCATAAGAGATCCTCTTTCGGGCAGAGCCTATGTCTATCAGGCTATGAGAGTTACGGGCTGCGGAGATCCGAGAAAAGCGGTAAAGGACACCATACCGGGAAAGCTCCCTCAGAGAAAGCTCACGAGAGGGGCTGCCGCAGGATACTCCTCCTACGGAAACCAGATAGGACTTGCCACAGGTCAGGTCGTGGAGCTTTATGACGAGGGCTATGTTGCAAAAAGAATGGAAATAGGCGCAGTAATTGCCGCTGCCGAAAAGAAAAACGTCATAAGACTTCGCCCCGAGGCAGGAGACGTTGTTATTATGACAGGCGGCAGAGCAGGGCGTGACGGCTGCGGCGGAGCCACGGGCTCGTCAAAGGAGCACAATGTGGAGTCCATAAATACCTGCGGAGCCGAGGTACAAAAGGGAAATCCTCCCACGGAGAGAAAGCTTCAGAGACTTTTCAGAAACCCCGAGGCAAGCCGTATGATAAAGCGCTGCAACGACTTCGGCGCAGGCGGCGTTTCGGTTGCCATAGGAGAGCTTGCGGACGGTCTTGTAATTAACCTTGACGCAGTACCCAAAAAATATGAGGGACTTGACGGAACGGAAATAGCCATTTCGGAATCTCAGGAAAGAATGGCTGTCGTTGTGGACAAAAAGGACGCCGAAAGATTTATTGAAATAGCGGGGGAGGAAAACCTCGAAGCCACCGAAGTGGCGTATGTTACCGATGACAGAAGGCTCAGAATGATATGGAGGGGAAAAGCCATACTCGACATTTCGAGAGACTTTCTGGACACAAATGGAGTTATGCAGAAGGCTGACGTTCTTGTAAAGGCTCCCGAAGATTTTCCCAAAAACGACCCGTCGGGCAGCGATATAAAAGAAAAATTCATAAACAATCTTAAAGACCTCAATGTGGCGTCACAAAAGGGACTTGCGGAGAGGTTCGACTCCACCATAGGCGCAGGTACTGTCCTTATGCCCTTCGGAGGCAAAAATCAGCTCACTCCCTCCGAGGCTATGGCGGCAAAGGTTCCTGTGCTTAAAGGCGAGACCGATACGGCTACACTTATGAGCTTTGGCTGCTGCCCGTCCATAGCCAAGGCAAGCCCCTTCCACGGAGCGCTTTATGCCGTGGTCGAATCGGTTTCAAAAATTGTTGCTTCGGGAGGAGACTATAGGGACGTATATCTCACCTTTCAGGAGTATTTTGAACATCTCGGAAAGAACCCCGAAAAATGGGGCAAGCCCTTTGCGGCTCTTCTGGGAGGATTTCTTGCGCAGATGGAGCTGGGGCTCGGCGCAATAGGCGGCAAGGACAGTATGAGCGGCACTTTTATGGATATGACCGTTCCGCCTACGTTGGTTTCCTTTGCTGTGGATGTTACTAAAGCTGAAAACATAATATCTCCCGAATTCAAAAAGGCAGGCTCCTATATAGTCAGAATAAACGCCGAATACGATGAAAAGGATATTCCCGTGTTTGAGAGCCTTAAGGCTCAGTTTGACAAAATAACGGAGCTTATAAGAAAGGGCGTTGTTATATCGGCATCCACCATATGCCACGGCGGAGCTGCCGCATGTATTGCAAAGATGGCTTTCGGAAACGATATAGGTGTAAGGATCGACCTTGACCGCTGTTTCGACTATAGCTGCGGCTCCTTTGTGACAGAGGTCACGGCTGAAAATGAAGAAGAAATAAAGGCTCTTTTCGGATGCTTTGACATCGACATACTGGGCAGAACCACAGACGAAAGCAAGCTCGTAATAAACGGTGCGGAAATAGACCTTGAGGAGGCTAAAAAGGCTTGGATACTGCCTATCGAGAAGGTTTTCCCCACAGAGCTTTATAAAAAGCATAAGGACAGCGACATAAGCCTCGGAGAGTTCAGCATAATTGACAAAAAATATCCCGGAAAGGGTCTTGCGTCTCCGAGAGTGGTTATCCCCGTGTTTCCCGGTACAAACTGCGAGTATGACACAAAAAGGCGGTTTGAGCTTGCAGGCGCAAAGGTGGAGACTTTTGTCATAAGAAATCTGAAAACACAGTGGCTTAAGGAATCCGCAAAGCAGCTTGCGCAGCTTATCGACAAAAGCCAGATAATAATGCTGCCGGGAGGCTTTTCGGCAGGAGACGAACCCGAAGGCTCGGGCAAGTTTATTGCGGCGGTGTTCAGAAACCCTGCCATAAAAGAGGCCACCATGAACCTTCTCAAAAACCGTGACGGTCTTATGCTGGGCATATGCAACGGTTTTCAGGCTCTTATAAAGCTGGGACTTGTACCCTACGGCGAAATAAGAAATATTGACGAAAACAGTCCTACGCTTTCCTTCAACACCATAGGACGCCATGTGTCCTGTCTCGCCAATACAAAAATCGTTTCCAACAAGTCCCCATGGCTGTGGAACACAAAGCCCGGAGATATGTTCAACATACCCGTATCCCACGGAGAGGGCAGATTTCTGGCGGACGCTTCCGTTATAAAGTCCCTCGAAAACAATTTCCAGATTGCCACACAGTATGTTGACTTTGAGGGCAGACCCTGTGAGGACATAAAGTATAACGTCAACGGATCGGTATACGCCATAGAGGGCATCACAAGCCCTGACGGAAGAGTCTTGGGAAAGATGGGTCACAGCGAAAGAATAGGAAACGGCCTCTATAAAAATGTCCCCGGAGAAAAGGATCAGCTCATTTTTGAGGCGGGAGTAGGCTATTTTAAATAAAAATATGCGGCGCAGAACAAAAAAACAAGGACTTTTTTATAAGCAATTAACATAAATTGAGCCCTGTTTGTATAAATTTTTAAGTAAAATATATATTTTTTCAAAAATGCTAAATATCTATTTGATTTTGGAAAATTTTATGTTATAATACTATTATGAAATGGGCAAACCATTTATATAATAGTGTATAACAAAGGAGAAACTATTTAGGAGGAATTCAGAAATGGCTAATGTAAAAGTTGCAATTAACGGTTTCGGACGTATTGGTCGTCTCGCTTTCAGACAGATGTTTCATGCTGACGGTTATGAGGTTGTAGCTATCAACGACCTCACAAGCCCCGCTATGCTCGCTCATCTTTTAAAGTATGATTCGGCTCAGGGCAGATTCAAAGGCACAGTTGAGGCAGGCGAAAGCTCCATCACCGTTGACGGAAAAGAGATCACGATTTATGCAAAGGCTAACGCAGCAGAGCTTCCCTGGGGAGAGCTTGACGTTGACGTAGTTCTTGAATGTACAGGCTTCTATACATCAAAGGCTAAGGCTCAGGCTCATATTGACGCAGGCGCAAAGAAGGTCGTTATTTCTGCTCCCGCAGGCAACGATCTTCCCACTATCGTATTCAGCGTAAACGAAAACACTCTCACAAAGGACGACACGATCATTTCGGCTGCATCCTGTACAACAAACTGCCTCGCTCCCATGGCTAAGGCTCTCAACGACTATGCTCCGATCCAGTCGGGTATTATGTCCACGATCCATGCTTATACGGGCGACCAGATGGTTCTTGACGGTCCTCACAGAAAGGGCGACTTCAGAAGAGCCCGCGCCGCAGCCATCAACATCGTTCCCAACTCTACAGGCGCTGCAAAGGCTATCGGCCTTGTTATCCCCGAGCTTAACGGCAAGCTCATCGGTTCGGCTCAGAGAGTGCCCGTTCCCACAGGTTCAACAACTATCCTTACAGCAGTTGTAAAGGGCAGCGATGTAACTGTTGACGGCATCAACGCAGCTATGAAGGCAGCAGCTTCCGCATCCTTCGGCTACAATGAAGATCCGATCGTTTCATCAGACGTTATAGGTATGACATACGGCTCACTTTTTGACGCTACACAGACAATGGTTTCAAAGGTAGCTGACGATCTCTATGAGGTTCAGGTTGTTTCGTGGTATGACAACGAAAACTCATATACCAGCCAGATGGTAAGAACGATCAAATATTTCGCAGAATTAGGCTGATACCTGATCGTGACAAAGCTTTAAACACAGAAAGAGGTCTTTCGGAAACGAAGGATCTCTTTTTTTGTCGTCTTTATTTCTTTGAAAAAGAAAATATGCCTTTATCCAAATGAAGTCGCTTATCTTTTCGACACGCTGAAAACTTGTTGTTTGTGACACCTGAGAGACTGTTTGCGTCTAAAGTGTTGAAAATCTGTTTTGTTTTGATAAAATATAGATAACAGAAATATAGGAATTATAATCCAATATAAAGGAGGCATACTTATGGCAGAATTTATAAAAATACAACAGGGAGAAAGAGACGATATATTTGCCTTTGCAGGCAGCTACAAAGAACAGGCGGTAAAAAGACAAAAAAGAGAAACGGACGAAATGGCTCGCATACTGTTTAAAAATGCAGACGGATCCATAGACGGATCAAGATACGGCCTTGGCTCCGGCAACAGATTTATGAGCGACAGAAACACAATGAACGGCTTTCTTAAGGCGTGGTATGTGTATAAGGGTATGTCGGAGGATGTTCTTTTTTCTGACTCGCAGCAGGCGCAGGAGGAAAAAAACAGACTGACGGAGGAGTTTCACAAGACTTTTTCGCTGCAGCCGAACGAAACCCCCACCATGCTCAGAGAAAGAAGACACGCCAACATTCTGGCTATGAAGAATATGCTTGACCGGCGAAAGCTTGTTCTTCCCGATCTCGATGAGGGCTTTACAAAAGACAATCTTGAAAGCTATGTCAACAGGGCAAGGCTTGAAAGCGATATGACGGCAGGTGTTGAAGAGGTATTTTTTGAAACCGCATTCAGAGATTTTATACCCGAAAACCTGTCGGGAAGAGATCCTATAAGGGACTCTATGGAAAACGGCAGAGCCCACAGAAATATGGCTGCTCTGGCAGAAAGCTTTATAGATGTTTTTTCGACTCAGGCTTTCATAAATGAAGAACCCCTGACCGAAGAAACCACCTATGAAAATTATGATGAAGAAAAACAAGACGAATTAAGACAAAAAGAGTCCGACCTCAGAAAAGCCCTCGGACGTATATCGGGCTATAAGAGATTTGTCGAAAATGCCAATGTCGCCGATTATGCAAATACGCCGATGAACAATATAGGCTCTGTGCCCGGCGAAATCGTACCTACAAACGGCAGGGATTATATAAGCGCCGCTATTGAAAACGGCGCTGTCAGGAATGATTATTCGCAGTATGCCGCCCTGTTTGACCCCGAATATACGGCGCCCGAAAACAACTCACGCAGAGGCTTGAATATCAATGACAGCATCAACCCTATGATGTTTTCGGCCGATCCCGAACAATTTTTGAGACAAATTGCAGGAAACAGCGATTCTCCGATAGACGATGTTTTAAAAAATATCTATATAAACGGCACAGATCTCTCAGAGTACAGCGGCAGATTGGATAGTGCTGCGGCTGAATTAAAAGCGGCTCTCAGCGTAGACAACCGGAGCTTTGTAGGCGTTCTGAACGACAATGGCTCTATGAGACCCATTACCCTTCGTTTTTCTTACAGCGAACACCCCGAGAATCAGTACAGCAGCAGGTTTATAAGCTATAATGACAGAAAGAGAAGGATCGCCGAAAGCGAAGCCCGAAACTATAACAGTATACGAAACGGCGTGAGAGGCAGAGAGCTCCTGCTGGATGAAGATGAGGCCTCATATCTTCAGCAGCTTCCTCCCGAAGAAACGATCGAGGACAACGGAGAGGAAATTGTCATTTCGGATGGAGACAGCCGGGAAGAAAGACAGCGCAAGGAGGCTATTCTGAACAGCAGAACAAGAGATATTAGGCTTATTCAGAGAGCTTCGGGCTTTTATCAAGTAATTGATGAAGGAAATGATATGAGAACCATCTACAACGATTTGCTAAACAGCATTGACCATACATATGTAGATGGAAAAAAGCTTGCAAATGCTGCAGAAACCGATATGGAATACAGCGCTGCCGCCGCTGCAAGAAACATTCACCGCTATGCCGAAAAAATAAGAGAACGCATCAATGACGGAGCCGTACATTCAAATAGGGCGGACTACATTAACGACGGTGACGTTATGGATGATTTCCGATGTGTTTTGCCTCCGGGAGCGTCACAGGAGCTCATTGACAAGTCGATGTCAAACTTAAGAGATTTTTCGAGGAGCATATACGCAGAAATAAATACCGGCCTTGCGGTAGACAGATTCAATAACGAAGTTTCGTGGAGTGATGTATACGGAGGGACAACGGCATACGAGGCTCTTTCGGATCTTACAGGAGACACTATTACGCCCGCAAACCAAGGACAGATGCTCAGGACTTTTTCGGAAAATGTGCTTGTAAACGGAAAAGTGCTTAAGGACTTGGTAGAAGATACTCCCGACAATATGCTCGCAGAAGAAATTGACAGGATCTTCAGGGACAAAGAAAATCAGGGAAAGATATTCACATATTCGGAGAGATATGGCTATCGTTCTGTTTTGCCTATGGCAAACGCTGAAAATTTAAGAGAGCTTAATGAAGTGGCGCGACAGAGTATCGAGCATGTCCATATGCTTCATGACATCCGCCGCAGCTATAACGAAATGCGGAACATCAGAAACAATGATTCCGAAAACGTGCCGAAGCTGGGTATTCTTGATGACAAAACATTGAAAGCTGCCCGTACCGAGATCGAAAATTTTAATATTCAGTCTTATTATGAGTCATTTGACGAGATAAAAAGGCTCAGAGAGATGGCAGGCTCAAACAGGTATCTGCATGAGCCGAAGGATAATGACGTCTATAAGTATATAAATGAGCTTACGGGAAAAGAGCTTGACAAAAATTCGTCCTTTGAACAGGTTATGGACGCCCTTTCAAAAATATATGTTAACCGCCACGTCATAGGCACCGAAAAGGATATAAAGGCTTCGTTTGAAAAAGAAGGCATTGAAAAGTGTCTTTTGAGATCCAAGGATTTCATTGAAAAACAGCTTAAGTCCGATGGAAAGTGTACTATAAGGATCGCTTCCGAAAACGAAGGAAAAATAACGTATAAGCAGGTATTGGGCAGAGAATTCGGCGAGCTTGAGAACTATTCGGCGAAGTCTGCCATGAGTATTGATGACAGGCTCAGAAAGGCAAGGGATCTGGTCTATAAAGAAACCACTCTCGCAAATATGAGAACCGTATCCAATATGAGGTTTATAAGCGATGTACTCAAAAAAGATGGCGATGAGCTGCTTAAGACTGTTTTGGGAAGAGCTGTCACCCCCGAAAATGAGACCGCTCTTCTGGGCAAAATCTATGTAAACGGAAAAAACATATCCTCATATTTCAGCCCGAACGATTTCAACAAAGAAAATGTCGCCCAAAAGCTGAAGGAGCTGCTTGACCCGAAAAAGAGCGACATCATTACCGTTATGGACGAAAATTCCGTAAACGCAAGACCTCTCGCCATAGTAGCCGAAAGAACAATGGAACTTGCGCAGGCAGGCGGCAGACCGGGAGAAGCCTGCAGAGAAAGGCTCATAAATACAAACTCCTTTGTGAACAACTTCAGAAGGGACATAGAGGATACCTTCAGTCGGTTTGAAAACCAACGGGATCCCGAAAGTATTCCAAGCAAAAAAGCAATGGTGTTTAAGGATTTTATGGCGTTCACCGACAGAGAGAACGAAGTAAAGACCAATCTCGAAAAAGTGGGTATCCCGAAAGACGAAAAAAGAAAAGCGGATATAATGATCACCTATATGATGAGCGAGGGCTACTCTCCGGACAGGATTTTAGAGGACTCCCCCGAAATGAAGGCTGCAAGAAGGGAAGCAGGCAGAAACTTCTGTAATATCTTTTCGCCTCCTCAGATGGACGGAGAGACCCTTGATATGAGCTCTCCCGAGGGCAGAGCCAAATATGATGACGTCATATATCCTACTCTCAAAAGAATGAGCGAAATGTATCTGAGGCGTAGTGTGCCTTATGTGGATTTCAGCGACAAAGAAAGCGTTAAAAACAACTGCGTAAATGCAAAGGTTATGCTTGATATAGGCGACAGCTTTGAAAAGATCAATGTCAGAAAGGACAAGGTCAATATTTTAAGGGGCGTAGCGCCGAGAGAGCAGATGAAGTATTTTGAAAGCCGCTATGAGTATATGACAAAGCGGTCGGACAGCCGTACTTCAAACAAAGAGGCCGCAGCCGTTCAGGCGGAGATCGATGCCAAGGGCAACTATGACCAGAAAGCCAGAGTTTTTGACAGGAAAGGCTGTATCGAAACCCCCGAAGACAGAAACAAGAGATATGCAGACCTCTCCGAGGAGTTCAAGAATAACAATATCAAAAGATTAACGACCATAAGCTATTCGGAGTTTTCCAAGCTGAGCGACAGACCCGAAGAATTTTTCAGAAGACTTACGGGCGTGCCTGTTTCGGCTGAAAAAACTCAGGACAACCTGGCTCTTTATAACAAGGCTTTGGATATGATCTATATAAACGGCAGACCGTTGGGCGAACAATACAGGCTCCACGGCAATGAAATCACAAGCAATCAATTTCTTGATGCCCTTCATCAGCGCTCGGCGACCTTGCTTGACCATATGAAGAAGTCATACTTAGGCACCGGAAACAACTTCATTCAGATAAAGGACAGGGACGGTATGCTTATACCGTTTAATATAGACACAAGCGCCATAGTAAACAAAAAACCCGAAAAAGTAAGTGAATTCGGGGTTATACGAAAGTTCTTTTCAAAACCCGAAGCTATAAAGAAAAATCAGGAAGAAGTGCAAAGATATAAAGAGGATATGGCAAAATATAATGAAATGGAAAATATTAAAGAGGTGGTAGCAAAGAGGAACCAACAGGCCGCAAGTTCGGCAAAATACCTTAATGATTCGCTTGGCAATACCGCCCGCCAGATCGATGCAATGTTTAGCCGCGCCCATCAAAGTCAGGCATACAGACGAGCAGTGGCTGCAAGACAAGCGGCAATGAACAATCAGATGAGAGCGAACAGACAGCAGACAGCGAACCCACAGCCGACAGCAAGCACACAACCGACAGCAAACCCGCAGCCTACAGCGAATCCACAGCCGACAGTGAATCCACAGCCGACAGTGAATCCACAGCCGACAGCGAATCCACAGCCGACAGCAAACCCGCAGCCGACAGCGAACGGACAGCCGACAGCGAACCCGCAGCCGACAGCAAACGGACAGCCGACAGCAAACGGACAGCCGACAGCAAATCCGCAGCCGACAGCAAACACGACAGTGACCAGAAGTCTGACCGAAATGCAGAACCTTACGCATCCCGGCAATCAAAATCAGAGAGTGACTGCTCCTGTGCAGAACAGCCCGACAGCCGAAAACACCGTCCAAATGAATCACTGATAGTATAAAAATGCACCTTAAAATACTGCGATATGCAAAGAAAGCTCAGAATAACTGGGCTTTCTTGCTGTTTTGCTGCTCAGGCTTACGGCGCAGATAGTATGGGGAAAATGTAATAAAACAGTAACAATTTTTTTGGCAAATTTATGGTATAATGAAAAAGCAAAAGCAGGCGCAATCGCAGATATAAAGCATACTGCGGTATATGCGCCTTAAACGAAAGGAAAAAGAAATTGGAACTGAAGCTGAGCGAATTTATCATAAGACAATTTATAAACAACGGATACGAGTTTTTCACGGGCAGACAGCTTGCCGAAGAGGGAAAGGTCGCAGGAGTAAGGCTTGTCAGCAGCGAAAGGCTTAACTTTGCGGGGAAGGTCAAGGACGGCGAAAAGGAGTATCTTGCCGAGGCGGAATTTAATATAAAGGGTCAGCCCTCCGACTGCTCATGCACCTGTCAGAATACGGGCAGATGCAGGCACGCTGCGGCTCTGCTCTTTCGTCTTATGAACGACAGGGGAGAGCGCACATGGGATCTCAGCACAAACTATGTGGCGTCAAAAAACCTCCTCAATATGTTTGAGAAGCACAGGCTCAACAGACTCAAAAAGCTTACGGCGGCTGCATCGGGAGGACTTCGTCTCGAACCTGTTTTTTATTTTGAAAGAGACAGGATAGAAATGGAGCTGTATATAAGTCGGGCGGCAGGACAAAAAAGACCGGTTGAGGACATATTTGCTTTTGCCTCCGAAATAGACAGAAACACGGGGAAAAATTTCAGAGAATACAAGTACAACATAAGCAGCTTTGACTCAACAGGCAGACAGATATTGGGGCTGATGTACAACAGAGCCGAAATAAAGGCGGGCTTTATCGCCCTTGAAAGACTGAATGAGGACAAGAGCAGATTTATACTCGAAGGGCCTGTTCTGGACGACTTTTTTGACTGTTTTCTCAAAAAAAGGCTACCTGTATGCGCTGACGGAGAAGTTGTATATGTGGATCTTGAAGTGGGCGAGCCCCCCGCAGGCGTGGCATTCAGCGTATCGGAGGGCAGAGCTGCGCTCAAAAAGCAGTTTTCGTCAGAGAGGATATACACCTCAGCAAGCTACGGATATATACTTATCGGTAGAAAGCTTTTCAGAACGTCTGCGGAGTATGCCCTCGTTATGAAGGATATAGAGGCTGCCTTTGAAATAAACAACAATGCAGACATTGTTTTTGAGACCTCCGATCTGGGAAAGCTTGTGGACTACGGTATACCCGTCCTTAAGGAAATGAGCATTCTCGAAAACTCAGGCGCAGTATATGAAAAGCTCAACCGAATACCTTTCGGGGCGCAGATATTCATTGAAACGAGAGGAAAAAGCATCTGCGGAAAGGTCAGATTTGTCTACGGCGACACTGTTATAGACTACAACGACAAAAGAGCCTTCAGAGAGTTCAGAGACGACAGAGCAGAAACCGTGTTCAGACTTGTTCTGGAGGAAATGGGCTTTTTCGACAGCGGAAGCGAGGGCTTTATTCTGTCGGGGGACGAACAGATATACGGCTTTCTGAGATATGGGCTTAACGCTCTTGGCAAAAACGCCGAGGTGTTTTTGAGCGACAGTATGAAGGAGCTTAAAAAATCAGCCGAAAAGGTCATAAATATAGGCATAAGGTATGAGGGCAGGCTTTTAGACATAGATTTTGACGTTGACACTATAGACATAGGCGAGATGGAGGCCGTTCTGGAGGCCTATGAGGAGAGGAAGAGATATTTCAGATTTTCTGACGGAAGGTATTTAAGTCTGGAGGGCAACACGGCTTTTCTTAAGCTTGTGAATTATTTTGACCCATCTAAAAAGGCTCTTAAGGAGGGCAGAATGACTGCCGATCCAAGCAGGCTTATGGTTATAGACAGCTTTTTTGACGAAAATGACAAACGGCTCATAAATATGGACAAAAAGGCAAGAAGGCTTTCCCTCGGTATGAAAGAAATAAGAAACTCCGACTATGCTCTGCCGAAGGTCTACGAGCCTATACTCAGAGACTATCAGAAAAAGGGATTCAGATGGCTGAAGGCCATAGGAGAATGCGGCTTGGGAGGTATTCTGGCGGACGATATGGGCTTGGGAAAGACTGTTCAGCTCATAAGCTTTCTTTATGACAGATACAAGACAAACACCTGCGAGACGAGACCATCTCTTGTTATCTGTCCCACTTCGGTTATTTTCAACTGGGAGGCCGAGCTTGAAAACTTTGGCTGCGGACTGGAATTTGAAATCGTCTACGGGTCAAGAGAAAAAAGGCAGAGACTTCTCAAAAAGCACACAAATGTTTTCGTTACGTCCTATGAGGCTCTGAGAAGAGATGCCGAGATATATGAAAATATGGAATTTTTCGCCGTAATAGCCGATGAGGCGCAGAACATAAAAAATCACAGCACAAAGGTGTTTTCTGCCGTAACATCCATAGACGGAGAGGTTCGGCTGGCTCTTACGGGTACTCCCTTTGAAAACAATCTTGGGGAGCTGTGGTCAATATTCAGATTTGTACTTCCCGGTTATCTCGGCAGCAGCAGAAGATTTTCGGCGGTTTTTGAAAAGCCTGTTATGAAAAAGAGGGATATGGACAAAATAAGAGAGCTTAAAAAGCTCATATCCCCGTTTATACTGAGGAGAGAAAAGGGCGATGTGCTTAAGGATCTCCCCGAAAAGACAGAAAATTATCGCTATATGTTTATGACTGAGGAACAGGGAAGGCTCTACCGCGCCGAGCTGCTTAAGGCGAGGGGCATTATAAAGACCGATTTCGGCAGCGACAAAACAAACCGTATAAAAATACTCAGCGAGATAACAAAGCTAAGGCAGATATGCTGCCATCCGTCTCTGTTTTTGGAGGGGTATAAGGGCCGCAGCGGAAAGCTCGAATATCTTATGGAAAATATAGACGGGCTTATAAAAAAGGAGCATAAAATACTTTTGTTTTCGCAGTTTACATCGATGCTTTCCATAATAAAGGAGAGGCTTTCGCTTAAGGGATATGACTTCTATTATATTGACGGAGCAACCCCTGCGGACAAAAGGCTTGAATATGTAAACAGCTTCAACACGGGGGATAAAATAAAGATATTTCTTATTTCCCTCAAAGCAGGAGGAACAGGCGTAAACCTTACGGGGGCTGATGTAGTCATACATTTTGACCAGTGGTGGAATCCTGCGGTGATGGCTCAGGCCTCTGACAGAGCCCACAGATTCGGTCAGATAAGGCGTGTTCAGGTATACAACCTTATCACGAAGGACTCCATAGAAGAAAAAATACTTAAGCTGCAAAACAAAAAAAAGCAGCTTTTCAAGGACGTGCTGGATATGGAGGGCGGATTTCTCGACAATATGTCCCGTGAAGAAATACTTGAGCTTTTTTCATAGTGCGGATACATACAGATATATACAGATAAAAAAATGAGACAAATTTTCATAAGTCTCATTTTTTTGTGGTTTTTTATTTTTAATTTTGGGCTTTTAAAGCTTTTAAAGCAGCTTTCCGTTTCCCGTAAAGTCAAGATACCTCGTATCGTCCCTTACCATAACGACAATATCGGGCTTATACTCCTTTATGTACTCACTGAGGGATTTTTCGTCATAATATCTGAAATCCAGAAAATGACTTTCGTCAAAGGACGTATATAGCAGCATTTCCATGGGATTTGTAAAGGAATCTCCGAACATAAGCAAGTCGGGCAGCTCTTCTCTGTGGGTTTCGATTTTTGTTTCGGCTATGTCTCCTCCCATATATGTTTCGTATGTAATGGGGGCTGTCTCGTCCATAAAATAATTGTATATTACCGAATCTCTGACTTCGTTGTTGTCTGTACGGAGAAAAGGCACTCTCTCTTTAAATTCCGGCACAAAAAGATGCTCCTTGCTTTCATATACCCCCATAAGCTTTCGGTTTCTCGATCCGTAATAGGGATTGGGAACCTCCTTATATTCAAAATCCGTCTCAGACAGCGGGGCGGGGGTCTTGTCGGTCTCGGACAGTATTTTTTCCGTAAGGCATTTGCAGGTTTCATAGGCTCCCTTAAGCGTGAAGTGGTGATCCACAAACGAATAAAAGCTGTCAGCTCTGCCTGCCTTGTCAAATTCCTCATTCATATCTATATAATTTATGCCCTTTTCGGAAAGGATTCTGAAAAGTATATCCTCCTGCTGCGAGAGAAAGTCGTCATTGTTGAAAACATAGTCGGGATATTTGCTTCTGAAATATGAATACTGTTCGGGTATGCCCACAAAATAAAACTCTCCTCCGTTTTCGGCTGTTATGTCCCTTATGCGGCTCATTCTTGCGGACATTCTCTCAGCTTTCGATTTTATTTCTTCAATATCCGCAGGAGCCGAGCTTATCCTCGGCAGAAGGGGGCTTTCGTCCTCTGTCCATATAACATCGTTTATTACTTTTTTTCTCAGTATGTATTTGTCAATATAGGTATGAAACGCAAGTATGCTGTCTCTGAAAACAAAGTTATCCGAAAAGCCCTTTTCGAGACTGCTCTGAAAGCTGCCGTCAAGAAGATTCCTTACGTTTGGCTGCGGTATAGGCTGGGCTCTGCGGTTTTCATAAAAAAGTCTTTCGGCGGCAGGCTGCGAAAATGTTTTTATTGGCACTGCTGCCAGAGCCGCCACAAAGCATATTATAGTCAGAATTTCAATAATTTTTTTCATAATACAGTTTCTTCCTTAACAAACTTAAAAATCAGAATCTGAAATATATAAAGGGACTGAATGACGATGAAAGTATAAAGCATACGCTGAGTGCAAATACCGAAAGCCCGAAAACTGCCTTTCCGAGGGTTATGAGGGTATTGGCTCTGCGCCCTTTCATAAACTTGCGTTCAAGGATTTCGGTCAAGGGCAGGCAGCATACAACGCCGAGAATAAGCTCCGCCTTGTATTCGGTTATATAATACAGCGTTTCGCTGTTTATAAGGGGCTTGTCAGCCATAAAGAACATCGTTTTTAGAAGCTCGGAGGTAAAGCGCAGCGAATCTCCGCAGAAAATACTCCAGCCCACCATTATAAGTATAAGGGCGTATATATGCCTTATGACGGAGGGCAGCTTTTCAAGAAGTCCTCCATATACATATTTTTCGCATATGAGTATGAGGGCGAAATATCCTCCCCATACCACAAAGCTCCATGAGGCTCCGTGCCACAGACCTGTCAGCAGCCACACGACAGCCATATTGAATATGTGCCTTTTTACGCTGCAGCGGTTTCCGCCCAGAGGGATATACACATAGTCTCTGAACCATGCCGACAGTGTCATGTGCCACCTTCTCCAAAATTCCGAAATGGATTTTGAAATATAGGGATAATTGAAATTTTCGGGAAAGTGAAAGCCGAAGAGCTTTCCCAGACCTATAGCCATATCCGAATATCCCGAAAAATCAAAATATATTTGCAGAGTGTAGGCTCCGACACCGAGCCACGCAAGGGACACGCTTAAAAGGCTCTTATCAAGGCCGAATATCCTGTCTGCCACAAGACCTGCGCAGTCGGCTATTATCACTTTTTTACCCAAGCCCGTGCAGAATCTTATTATGCCGTCAAATACAAGGCTTAGGCTCTCCTGTCTGTCGCTTATGCCGGTTTCTATATCCGAATACCTCACGATAGGCCCTGCGATAAGCTGAGGAAAAAGAGAAATATAAAGCGCAGTGTTCAGTATGTTTTTCTGAGGCTTTACAACGCCTCTGTATACGTCCGCAACATAGCTTATGCCCTGAAATGTAAAAAATGATATGCCTATGGGCAGGGCTATCTGCGCTATGCCCGATCCGATGCCGAAAATAAGGCTCAGATTGTCAAAAAAGAAGTTGGCGTATTTGAAATAAAAAAGAAGTCCGAGGTCAAGAGCTATGCCTATAAACAGAAAAAGCTTTTTATGCGTTTTTTGGGCTCCGCAGAGAAGTCCCGATATGTGATTAATAAATATGGAGATCAGAAGAAGAACGATATATTTTGGCGTTGAACAGGCATAAAAAATAAGGCTCAGCGCAAGGAGAGCCGCATTGCTTAATTTTCTCAGCCGCAAAGCCCCAAATATATAATAAAAAACAAGCGCTGCGGGCAAAAATACAAATATAAAACTCAAGGAGGAAAAAACCATAATATATCACTCGCTGTTTTTATTTCGGGAGCTTTTTTTCATATTCCGCAAGGAGTCTCCCTATTTTTTCGCTGTCAATATCGCATATCGGCACGACCTCTTTTTTGTCGTCTCCGTCAAGGCGCAGACAGAAATACATAAGATCCGTCCATTCTCCCAGCTTGTAGCCTGTTTTTTCAAGTACGCCCTGTAATTTGAAGCCAAGCTCCCTGTGGAGCCTTTCGCTGGCATCGTTGGGATAAGCTATAAGCCCGTAAATGTTTCTTATATTCATAAGACCGAGAATTTCTATAACTGCGCAGTAAAGAACCCTGCCTATGCCTTTGCCCCTTTCTTCCTCTCTGAGATAGACCGACAGCTCTGCGTCCCAACCGAAGGCGGCTCTTTCCATAAAACGGGACGCATAACAATAGCCCGAAAGACTTCCGTCCCTTTCGCAGAGTATATATGGATATTTTTCGCATATATTCTCCACTCTTTTTCTGAAATCCGCCAAAGAGGGAACGTCATATTCAAATGTAATTCTTGTGTTTAAAATATATGGCTTATATATTTCGAGTATGCTCTCCGCATCGGAGGCTTTCGCAAGTCTCAGTCTCATAATTTTTTCTCCGCAGATGGGATATTTTGGGGTCGGCAGGTTTGTTTATAACGAAAAAACCACTATATATTATATCAAAACAAAACCTACAATTCAACATAAAGATTTTATTTCCGCAATATCCCTTATGACCTCTCCCGCTATTATTAGTCCCACAACGGGAGGCACAAATGATATGCTGCCCGGCAGGGATCGCCTTTTGGAGCCTTCCTCCCGTATGGTTTCGGCACTTTTTGGCTTTAGGGGAGGTTCTTTTGAATATACGGTCTTGAGATCCGTTATACCTCTTTTTTTAAGCTCTCTGCGCATAACTCTTGCCAGCGGACATACAGAGGTTTTGTATATGTCGGATACCTCAAAGGCTGTGGGGTCAAGCTTGTTGCCTGCTCCCATGGAGCTTATAACGGGGACTCCTGCCGCCTTTGATCTGACGATGATTTCGAGCTTTCCCGACAGGGTGTCTATGGCGTCTATAACATAGTCAAAGTCTCCGAAGTCAAAGGGCGTATCCGTTTCGGGAAGAAAAAATATATTGTGGGTTCTGACTTTTGTGTCGGGGCTTATGTCGGCTATCCTTTCGGCGGCGACCTCTGTTTTGAGCCTGCCTACGTTGCTTTTAAGGGCAAATATCTGTCTGTTTATATTTGTTTCGGATATAGTGTCGTTGTCTATGAGATCAAGGGAGCCTATGCCGCATCTGGCAAGCGCCTCTGCTGCGGCTCCTCCGACACCGCCTATGCCGAAAACCGCTATTCTGGCGCGGCGAAGTTTTTCCATAGCCTCGGAGCCTATAAGAAGTTCCGTTCTTGAAAATTCCAAAGACATAGTTTCATTCCTCCCAAGGGTTTGTTGTTTTAAGAACCGATAAACAGAAACGATATTATTATATCACTTATTCTGAAATACGCCAATATATTTTTATATTTTTGAGCTATTTATCGGAAAGATGTCGGAAAATCGAATTGTGCTGTGTTGTATTAAAAATAGCGCCGAGGTATTGAAAACAAATAAAATTGTGATAGAATAAATGTACAATAATAAAAAGGCGGTGATTATATGCTTACGGACATACAGAGAGAAATATATTCGAGAAACCTGCCGTTGAAGGGTATGGGAGAAGAGGGACAACAAAAGCTTTTTGGCGCAAGGGTGCTTGTTGTCGGAGCAGGGGGTCTTGGCTCGCCTGCGCTTTTGTATATGGCTGCCGCAGGTGTCGGCACTCTGGGCATTGTTGACTCTGACTGCGTTGACTATTCAAATCTTCAGAGACAGATACTCCACAGCAGAAACGGCTTGGGTATTTTTAAGGCCGATTCGGCTGCCGAAAGAATAAAGGCTCTTAACCCCGACACAAATACGGTTTTATACAAGGAAAGACTTACCGAAAAAAACGCCGAAGATATTTTTGAGGGATATGATTTTGTGCTTGACTGCACGGACAATTTTCAGACAAAATTTCTTATAAACGATGTCTGTGTGGGTATGAAAAAGCCCTTCTGTCACGGAGGAGTAATGAAATACGGCGGACAGTGCTTTACATATCTGCCCCAAAAGCCTTGCCTCAGATGCCTGCTGGAAAAGGTTCCGAAGGACGCTCCCACGGCGGTCAGCGAGGGAATATTGGGAGCCGCCGCAGGACTTCTCGGCTGTGTTCAGGCTATGGAGGCCATAAAGTATATTTTAGGCTCGGGAGATCTTCTCGCAGGCAGGCTGTTTGTGTTTGACGGTTTTTCGTGCAGCTTCAGAGTGATAAATACGGGAGAGCCGAGAGCCGACTGCTCCGTATGCGCAGTACATAAATAAAATAATGTTTTTGGGGATATATGCCGAAATTTACTGTTGAAAAATATTCTGTATTGGTGTATAGTTATAAGAAGGAAAATGTGCCGACAAAACGGTGCCAAAAACCGAAAGGAGAGGAAAAAATGTACAAGATTGTCAGAAAAAAATGTCTGACGGACAATATAATCTATATGGATATATATGCGCCCAGAATCGCTGCATCCTGCAAGCCGGGACAGTTCATTATTGTTATAAACGATGAAAAGGGCGAGAGAATACCCCTTACCATAGCCGACTATGATGCCGAGGCAGGTACGGTCGCAATTGTTTTTCAGACTGTCGGAAAGTCCACAAGAGATCTTGCGGAATATGAGGAGGGCGACAGCGTTGCGGATTTTGTAGGCCCTCTTGGCAGACCCAGCGACCTCTGCTCTCTTGACGATACAGAGCTTAAAGAAAAAAAGATAATTTTCGTATGCGGCGGAGTAGGCACTGCGCCCGTATATCCACAGGTAAAATATCTTTTTAACAGAGGCATAGACTGCGATGTTATTATAGGAGCCAGAAACAAGGATCTCCTTATACTTACCGAAGAAATGAAAAAGGTAGCCACAAACCTTTACATAGCTACCGATGACGGCTCATTCGGCTTTAAGGGCAACGGCAGCCAGCTTCTCACAAAGCTTGTCAGGGAGGACAAAAAAGAATATAACCACGCCGTTGTCATAGGTCCTATGATAATGATGAAATTTACCTCCATGACAACAAAGGAGCTGGGGATCCCCACGATAGTCAGCCTCAATCCCATTATGGTGGACGGAACGGGTATGTGCGGCGCCTGTCGTGTGACTGTCGGTGACGAAATAAAGTTTGCCTGCGTAGACGGCCCCGAATTTGACGGACACAAGGTCAATTATGACGAGGCTATGAGACGACAGGCTATGTACAAAACGGAAGAGGGCAGAGCGATGCTTGCTGCCGAGGATAATAAGAACGGACACAAATGCGGCTGCGGAGGTGGAAAATAATGGCTTTGAATATGAAAAGAGTTCCCGTAAGGGAGCAGGACCCACAGATAAGAGCCAAAAATTTTGAAGAGGTTTGTCTCGGATACAACTCGGAGGAGGCTGTTGAGGAGTCAAAACGCTGTCTTAGCTGCAAAAATCCAAAATGCGTTGACGGCTGCCCCGTTGCGGTGGATATTCCTGCATTTATAAAATGTATAAAAGAAGAAAGATTTGAGGACGCAGCAAAAGAGATCGCCAAATATTCGGCTCTTCCCGCCATATGCGGACGTGTATGCCCACAGGAGACCCAATGCGAGGGCAAATGCGTAATGGGAATAAAGGGCGAGCCTGTTTCGATAGGCAAGCTTGAAAGATTTGTGGCTGACTGGTCATATGCAAACAATATCGACTTAAGCAAAAAAGAGGCTCCCAACGGCAAGCGTGTGGCTGTCATAGGTGCAGGCCCCGCAGGACTTACCTGCGCAGGCGATCTTGCCAAAAAGGGCTACGGCGTAAAGATATTTGAGGCTCTCCACAAAACAGGCGGAGTGCTTGCCTACGGCATACCCGAATTCAGACTTCCGAAGGACAGGGTTGTGGACAAGGAGATCGAAAGCATTAAAAAGCTTGGGGTTGAGATAGAGACAGATGTTATCGTGGGCAAGACCGTCACCGTTGACAGCCTCATAGAGGACGAGGGCTTTGACGCAGTGTTCATAGGCTCGGGGGCAGGACTTCCCAAGTTTATGGGCATACCCGGAGAGCTTGCAAACGGCGTTGTTTCGGCGAATGAATATCTTACGAGAGTAAATCTTATGAAGGCATACAGAGACGACTATGACACGCCCGTAAAGACCGCAAAAAAGGTCTGCGTTGTGGGCGGAGGAAACGTGGCTATGGACGCTGCCAGAACAGCCCTTCGTCTCGGAGCCGAAACCCATATTGTATACAGAAGAAGCGAGGCGGAGCTGCCTGCAAGAGCCGAGGAGGTTCATCACGCAAAGGAGGAGGGCATCGTATTCGAGCTTCTGAGAAACCCGAAGGAGATCCTTGTGGACGAAAACGGTACCGTCAAGGGTATGAGGGTCATTAAAATGGAGCTTGGAGAGCCCGATTCGAGCGGCAGACGCCGTCCTGTTGAGGTTCCCGGGTCGGAGTATGACATTGAGTGCGATATGGTCATTATGTCCCTTGGCACATCGCCGAATCCGCTTATTTCCTCAACCACCGAGGGGCTTGAAACAAACAGGTGGAAGTGTATAATTGCCGATGAGGAAACAGGCAAAACCACAAAGGACAGGGTATATGCAGGCGGAGATGCCGTTACGGGAGCGGCGACCGTTATTCTGGCTATGGGAGCAGGCAAGAAGGCTGCCGCAGCCATAGACAGAGAGCTTAGCGGAAAATAACAAAGCTCCTTGACACCTTGACGAGATAAAATTATCTGTTAAAAACAGATAAACAATAAAAAAATAAAAACAAAAAAGAACGGAGGTAATAAGGATGAAAAAAATCATCAGCGTTATGCTTGCGCTTTGTATGCTTGTGACTGCATTTCAGATAAGCGCAATTTCTGCTTCGGCTGCTATCGTCAAAGCGGGAGGACAAAACGAAACTCTCTTTGCCGAGTGGGACGACAGCAATCCTGCGGCAGCAGAGGTAAAGTATAAGCCCTCGGACGGCTCCGAGTATCTGTCAGCCGACAAGGAGCTTATAAGAGCAAAGGACGGCACGACCGCAAGAGTGGATATACCCGGACTTAAGGCGGGAAACTATGATATTATGATAACCGCCTCTGACGGCACATCCCTTTCAAAGACGGGCGTTGAGGTAAGCGCCTATGACAGATCGGGCTATGCTCATTTTAACTACAACGAAGGCGTAGGCGCATACAACGATGACGGTACGCTTAAGTCAAACGCAAAGGTCGTATATGTAACAAATGAAAACAAGGACACCATAGAGCTTCCGTTCCCCGATGGCTCAGGCTCTGTCAAGGGTATAGGAAATATCCTCAATTCAAGAGGAGCCAAAGGATCGAGCGAGGGTCTTACCAACACAAACGATGACATACTACGCAAGTATGCACAGGCAGGCATACCCCTTGACTTCAGATTTGTAGGCAGGGTAACTCCTCCCGCTGAGGGTCTTACGGCATTTGATTCGGTAAACTACGGCGGATCGTTAAAGGACAATGGCTTTATGGCGAGAATGAAGGACGCAAAGGACATAACCATAGAGGGTATAGGCTATGATGCGGCCATCGAGGGCTGGGGCATACACTTTATGGCTTCATCTGCATATCCTGATTTCGGCAAGAGCTTTGAAGTAAGAAACCTGACATTTGAAAAATATCCCGAGGACGCCCTTGGTATGGAGGGTATAGCGAACAGCGGTTATACTCCCGCTGCAATCACGGCGCCCGTTGAAAGATGTTGGATACACAACAACTCATTCCTTCCGGGCTTCTGCGCAAATCCCAAAGAGTCGGACAAAAAGGAGGGCGATGGCTCGTGCGATTTCAAGAGGGGTATGTATTATACTCTTTCATACAACTATTTTGAAAACTGCCATAAGACAAATCTTATAGGCGCAAGCGATGATAATCCTCAGTTCCACATAACCTTCCACCATAATTTCTGGAAGGACTGCGGCTCGAGAATGCCCCTTCTGAGAACAGCCAATATTCATATATACAACAACTATTTCAGCGCAACTCCCGGCGGAAAGGATCTTTCAAAGACAGTCGATGCAAGATCCACAGCCTATGCCCTGAGTGAGGCAAACTATTTTGAAGGCAGCAAAAACCCCATACTTACAAAGAACAGCGCCGTTGTAAAAAGCTATGGCGACATATTCTACAACACCAACGGCGACAACACTGCCACTATTGTAAAAACACGAACAGAGGCTGTAAAGAACGACAATGCGTTCCCCGATTTTGACACAAATCCCTCTGTATTCTATTATAATGCATTGACAAAAGAGTCCGACTGCATACTGACAGATGCGGTAACAGCAAAAGCCGAATGTATAGCATACAGCGGAGTTATGAAGGAAACTCCCCAAGAACCCGTGGAGGAGCCTGTTATAACCAATGTTCCCGAAAATGCAATTCCTATAGGCTACAGCATAAGCTACAACAAAGAGGACGCAGGAGCCAGAATGACTGCCGCAGGTGTGGCAAACTTAAGAGGTCAGGACAACTCGACCGTTGTTTTTGAAAATGTATTGTATAATCTGTCAAGCGACTTCAAGCCCAACGCATCAAATCCCTACATAAAGTCAAAGGGCGCAAACGTAATTGTCTTTAAGCTTGACGAGCCTGCAAAGGTAACGGTTAAATGTGCCGAGGGAGCCAAATTGGGCATAGCCCTCTATGACAGCTACGGCAAAATTTATATGAATATACCCACAGGACAGGAGAGAGAGGCCAACGTTCCTGCGGGCATATATACGATACAGTGCGAAAATACCACCAAAGAGGCATTTATATCGGGATTTTCGATTTCTGAGCAGGGCTATATAGAAGAACCTGTCGAAACCTCTACCGAGGCAAAGGTCGTTGAGATCGGCACATACAATGTAGGTACGAAATACGCCGATGAAACGGTTGAAAACAGCAACGACTGTACCGATGTGGCAGGCACCTTCGGAAACATAACTTACGATCTCAGGAGTATAAGCTCGGATTACGGCACATTGAGAAATGACGGAGAATCGGGCATATACTTCAATGCAGACAAAAAGATGTCACTTACAACGGTTACAGAGGGCAAGGGCATTATCATAACCGCCGATAGCGGAAGGGTAAACGACCAGACCTCCGTCACACTTTCGCCGGGTACGAATACCGTGACGATTTATGCAGGCTCATACACGATTACGGGTGCCGATGAAAGCAGCGACACCAAGATAAGCAAGCTTGTATTTGAAGAATATAAGGAGCCCGACCCATCGACACAGGAGCCTTCCACAGAGGAAAGCACCGAGAGCGTACCCGTAGAGCTTGGCACACCCGCAGGCTCGGGCGAGGGATGTTCGGTCGTTGACAACGGAAACGGCACATATACGCTTAATGACAATTCAACAACTGACAGCTGCGTATGGACGATACCCTTTGAAAAACAAACAAGCGGCAAGATCATAATAAGCGGCAACATCACTCTCAATCAGTCGTCGGGCAGCTGGCCGTTCTTGCAGATAAGAGGTCAGAAGGGCTCGGGCGGTTCGGGAGCCGAAGGCGAAACATCGGAAATCTGCGGCTTCGGTTCGTCAAAGGATACAAAGCTGCCTTCACTTCACGGAACGGACGGCACATACTATCCCCTTACGGATAAGCAGCTTGAGCCCAATCATAGCTATCACTATGAATTTATAATTGATCTTGACAACAAGGAGGTAACCCTTAAGGTAGATAAAACCCTCGAAAAGAGCTGCAGCATAGATGTATCAAGTATAAGCGCAGTACATATGCAGACGGCAGTAAGTGATACAAAAAGAAAAGTAACGGCTGACATTCCCTATGTAGGCATACTCTCCGAAGGCACTCCCACTCCTCCCGATCCCGTTGTTAAGGCCACAGGCGATGTCGATGCAAACGGAAGGCTCACCGCCAATGACGCAGCTATAGTTCTGTACCATTCAAAGGGCGGAAGTCTGAGAAGCGAATGGAACATAAAGGCAGGAGATATGGACGGCAGCGGAGATTACAGCGCACACGATGCCGAAATAATTATGAATATGGTACTCAACAGCGCATACTCTCCCGAACAGTAAACAGTAAATACCTATCCTTTCCCGATAGGCTGATACAATTTATTAGTTTTACAAAGCTGCAATTTCAAATCATTACTTTAAATAATAAATAATAAACATTAAACAGGGCAAGTCCTCGTTATCCATACGGCGGACTTGCTCTTTTTTTATGTACATATCCCACAAAAATACGGCAATACTTTGGGCGAGATGTTTTTGGCATAAATGTGCCGCCGTAAGGGAAATTTTTTGTATAAAGAGCATTGCGGGCGGCGCCTGAAGCACTGACAAAGCTTATACAGGCGTATACGCAAAGTGAAAATGATTCTGCATATTCTGACGGAGACACAAAGTCTATACTACAAAAAAATTATATGGGTAAGTTTCGGAAAAATACGGCGATACTTTGCGGCGTGGCATTTTCGACATAAACGTGCCGCCGTAAGAGATATTTTTTATAAATGTATATTAGTAAAATTACATGATGGGGGAGGAAATATGATGTGTGTGGGTTTGGTGTGTTGTGTGTGTGGGGGGTATGGGATAAAAAAGGACTGCCGCAGGCTCTTGTATTTTTGGGATAAGCAAGACTGCGGCAGGCGGTTATCGGTTATGTATTATGTGTTTTGAATGTTTTGAAAATTGATTTGCCGTGGGTTTAAGCGAAGGGGTTTTCCGTGCTGTAGAGTACTCCTGCAGGACGGTTATATCCTATGTCCTCAACGCCGAGATACTTAAAGAGGTCAAACAGAGCCTTTGCGTGGTGACCGAAGGCTACGGCTCCGTGATGTGGATAGTTCTTTTCGATGAGTATATGTCTGTAGAAACGACCCATTTCCTTTATGGCGAAAATGCCTATGCCGCCGAAGGAGCGTGTTGCAACGGGGAGTATTTCGCCGTTTGCCACATATGCCTTAAGCTTGGCGTCCGATGTGGACTGAAGTCTGAAAAGCGTAACGGCTCCGGGGATTATGTCGCCCTCCAAGGTGCCGTTTGTTACTTCCTTGGGGAGGGTTCTTGCCATTATCATCTGATTTTTCATACATCCCGAACAAAGCTTTGACGATGCGGTGTTTCCGCAGTGGAATCCCATAAAGAGATCGGTCTGTTTATAGTCAAAGCTGCCCTTTATATCGCTTTCGTACATATCTCTCGGTACGGAGTTGTTTATGTCAAGAAGTGTTACGGCGTCCATACTTATGAGCTCGCCTATATATTCGCTGAGGGCTCCGTAAATATCCACTTCACAGGATACGGGTATACCCTTTGATGCAAGACGTGAGTTTACATAGCAGGGAACGAAACCGAACTGTGTCTGGAATGCAGGCCAGCATTTTCCTGCGATGGCAACATATTCTCTCGAGCCCTTGTGAGCCTCCGCCCAGTCAAGGAGTGTAAGCTCATACTGAGCAAGCTTCGGGAGTATTTCGGGGATCTTGTTGCCGCTGCCCAGCTCCTCCGCCATTTCTGCTGCAACCTTTGCTATTCTCTCATCGCCTGCATGGTTGTTGAAGCTTTCAAAAAGATCAAGCTCCGAGTTTTCTTCGATCTCAACGCCTATGTTATAGAGCTGCTTTATAGGAGCGTTGCACGCAAGAAAGTCCTGCGGACGGGGGCCGAAGCTTATTATTTTAAGGTTTCTGAGACCTATGACGGCTCTTGCGACAGGTATGAATTCGTTTATCATATCGGCGCATTCGTCTGCCGTGCCAACGGGATATTCGGGTATATATGCGTTGAGATTTCTCAGTCTTAAGTTGTATGAGGCGTTGAGCATTCCGCAGTATGCATCGCCTCTGCCCTGTATGAGGTCGCTGCCCGTTTCTTCGGCTGCGGCGACATACATAACGGGGCCGTCAAAATACTTGCACAAAAGTGTTTCGGACGACTCGGGACCGAAGTTGCCGAGGTATACAACAAGGGCGTTGCAGCCTGCGGATTTTATTTCTTCGAGAGCCTTGAGCATATCCTTCTCATTTTCGATACATACGCTGCATTCATAGATGTCTCCGTATTTTTCTGTGTAGGCTTTAACGAGAGCCTTTCTTCTGTTCACCGACAGGCTCATGGGAAAACAGTCCCTGCTGACGGATACAAGAGCGGTTTTTACTGTTGGTACATTAATCATTTTTTTGTTCCTCCTTTAATTCTTTTTGTATGCTGTCCTCGCAGGAGCGCATGGCATATATCGTTTTTTGAAGCAGCTCGTCAAGCTCCCAGCCAAGCATTTCTGCGCCCTTTCTTATTATGTCTCTGGAGCAGCCTGCCGCAAATGCGGCGCTTTTGAACTTCTTTTTAAGTGACTTAAGCTCCATATCCTTTGTGCTTTTTGAAGAACGTATCAGAGCCGCAGCCCATATAAGACCCGTAAGCTCATCGGTCGCAAAAAGCACCTTTTCCATAATATGTTCGGGCTTTATATCTACAGTAATGCCATAGCCGTGAGAGCAGACCGCATGGATAATGTCCTCGCCTGCGCCGCCCTCTCTCAAAAGCTCGGGAGCCTTTATGCAGTGCTTGTCGGGCCACATTTCAAAGTCAATGTCGTGAAGAAGTCCCACGATCCCCCAAAAATCGGCCTCGTCAGCGTATCCCAGTTCGTTTGCGTACCATTTCATTACTCCCTCTACTGTCAGGGCGTGCTGAATATGAAAACTGTTTTTGTTGTATTTTTTGAGAAGTGACATTGCGTCCTCTCTGCTTATGCATTCCCTCAAATATTATCGCTCCCTTTTTTTATAGTAAAAATTGTATATAAATATCAGAATTTTTGTATGTTAGACCAGCTTATGCCGCTTTTCTCTTCATTTTCTTTCAAAAGAAAATTCATATATGCGGATGAGGTGTTTATATTGTTTTCGCTTTCTACCCTTACGGTTTTAAGGCTCGGACTTTCGTATGGCTTTTTCATAGACAATTTTCCTCCTTTTTATTGAATACCCTTCGGCAGATAGCTTATGGAAAGAGTTCTTCCGTCCGAAAGCTTAAATTCCGCCGTTGTTTCTATCTTGCTGAGATTCTTCTTGTCGGCAGGAGGAAGGGCAAAGCCGTAGCTGTTTTCCGAAACGGTATAGTTGTCTATCGCCTTGTACAGCTCCTTTATTATATAGGGAGACTGTCCGTCTATTGCGGCAGGCTTTCCCTCTGAGTCATATGCTGTTATTTTAAGCTCTGCGCTTTCTATGCCGCGGTCGGCTGCGTTTTCTACTTCTCCCACGATTCTTGTGCCGACGGAGGTTTTGTCACTGTCACGGGTACCCTCCTGATATCCGACTGTCTTTATATCCAGAATGCCGAGTCCCTTTGCCGTGAAGAGGGTTTTGCTTTCGGTTATGGGCTGTGACAGATCAAACTCCTTGTAGGCATTTTCGCCTGTCTTTTCGTAGAGAAGTCCGCCGCTGTATTTGAGAGTATCGTTATAGTCGGCTTTTTGTTGTTGTCCGTCTATGGTTATGTCAATGCTCTCCTCGGTATATGCCTTTATTATCAAATCACGATCGGGTTTATTGCAGTGACCTGCCAACGCTTCTTCAACGCTATCCGCCAAGTATCCGGGGTCATCGCTTACACGCGGGGTGATGACATTTTTGGGAGTGCCGTCTTCATACTGGAGAGAAAGCTCGCTTTCGGCAGGAACTAAAAGCGTATCTCCCTCGCCCTCGTGTTTAGAATTGGGCTGCGCATTGGTCACGCCGTATTCGCAGCCTACAATAAAGCTGTCGCCTGTGACCTTGACGGGAGTTTCAAGCTCGAATATATAATATCCCGGCTGATAGACCCTCATATACTCATTTCCGTTTGCCGTAGTTTTTACAGTGGCATCGTTTATGGGCTTTACAGAAACGGGTCTGAGATCCGAGGGGTTGGTTTTGCCTTCGGGATCCGTATCTATATAGAACTTCAGATATTCTCCGCCGTTCATTACCCATGTGCCTACTCTTGTTATATTTTCGACTGTGCCGGCATTTTTCTTGTCGAATCTCTGAGCGCCAAAGCATAAGCTGTTGATGATGCCGTCTATTTTTTCGCTGTCTTCATAATATTTTCCGGTGTATCCTGAGCTCATAAGCGAGTAGGGCGTTTTGTCATAGAGATTGTCAAAGCTGCTGTTGTCAAAGGGAGCTTCGTAATATGAGAATTTGTCGATATGGCTGTCGTAGGACATATAGAAATATCCTCCGTCCTGTTCGGCAAATTCCGTACCCCATGAATTTCTGCAAAGAAAGGCTCCGTTATGACTTGGGGCGGGGGGATAATTTTTCTCCGTCTCGCCGGTCAGATGTTTGGCAAAATCGGCAAAGTTTTCACATGGGTAGTTGTCGTCATAGCCTACTATCGTTACGGCGTGGTTTGGATAACTTGGATCGTTATAATAATAAACCGTATCAATATTGCCCGAAGCATCGGTATGATCTATAAAGCCTGCATTAATTTCACCGCTGCCGGAGCCGCAGTATATGCCGACTGAGACAGCGCCGTTATTAATAATGGCTCTTTTTATGATATTGTTTCTCGCATTGATCTGCTCATCACTGAGTTTTACGCCCGTAAAGCTCATTGTAGAATATGATGACGGCGTAAAGTCCAGACTTTTTGCTCCCATATTTTTGGCTATTTCTTCGTCGGTGTAGGGAGTTTGCGTAGGATTCATACCATATTTCATAGCAAAATCCTTTTCGGCTACGGGGCCGTTATATATATTTTTTGATTCATCTCTTTCTCTTGTTAAGTACATTACGGTAAACATATCGTCGCCGCCGTCGACCAGTGCTTCTCTGGTGACGCCGTAGCCTCCGTCCTCGAGATTTTTGTTGCTTAAGGCATATTCGAGGTGTACCTCCGAAAAGTCATATTTGTCCTTGTTTTCGTCGGTAGTTTTTTCAACTTTGTCATGTTTCATCATTAATGATTCGAGAGAGGACATCGAGGCAAAAGCCCAACAGCTGTTGAAAAGACTCTGATCCCTGATTTCGGGGACATATTTAAGATCCTTTGGATCCGAATTGTATTTTGTCGGCAGCTCCTCCGAAATCGGCATGGGAGCGTTCAGCATATTGTCAAGAACATCAACGTCGCTTTTGCCCCTGTCTATGGTTATAAGTCCGCCCCTTTCGACGGCCTTTGCCTGTGATAATACAGGTGCTGCAGCACCCTTTTCATCGGCAAAAACCGAAACGGCTCCCACAGTGGATACAAGCTGTGAGGCAATAAGTCCAATGGCTATAAATTTTTTCGTTTTAATAATAAACAGCTCCTTTCTCGGGCGGTCGGATCCATACGGAGTGTGAATACAAAGACCGTTATGCTTTGTTCGGGGTATAGTCAATCAGCATAAACCCTTATATAAATTATACAACAAGTTTAAATGTCAGTCAACTAAAAAACGGACTTTCTGACGGACTTCCTACTTATTTTATAGGAATTTTCGGCTGCCTGTTTTTTGGGGGAGGGAGGATGATTTTTTGAGTTGACAAGAGGCTTCGGATATGATAATATTATCGACAGATGAATATTGCAGCGCCTGTTTTCGGGGCGGCGTGTTAGTATATATTTATACGCTGCGAAGCAGGCGGTGAGACGTTAAGTAATGGGGCGCACCACCGCGGGTGTGTCCTTTTTGTGCTTATGGGGAGGTTATAAATGATTTTAAACGGCAAAAAAACAGAAATAAAAGCAGGAATGACCGTTATGGAATTTCTGACGGAGCAGGGCTATAAGGCAGGCAGAATAGCCGTTGAGCTTAATGGTGAGATACTTCCGAAAAGCAGCTACGAAAAGGTCGTTCTGACCGAGGCGGACGTTATGGAGGTAGTCACCTTTATGGGCGGAGGCTGAAAGCCCTAAAAACATATGAAAGGAGAAATTTTGTTGTGAACGACAAGCTTGTTATAGGAGGACATGAGTTCAATTCGAGGTTTATACTCGGTTCGGGAAAATTTTCGCTCGATATGACAAAAAAGGTAATCGAAAACGGCGGAGTGGAGATGGCTACTTTGGCTGTGAGAAGAGCGAACGAGGGAGGAGCCGAAAATATACTCGACTATATGCCGGAGGGTATTGTGCTTCTTCCGAATACATCGGGAGCAAGAAACGCAGACGAGGCGGTGCGCATAGCCAGACTTGCGAGAGAGCTTGGCTGCGGTGATTTTGTAAAGGTTGAGGTGGTGCATGATTCCAAATATCTTCTGCCCGACAATCACGAGACAGTAAAAGCCACCGAAATATTGGCGAAGGAGGGCTTTATCGTCATGGACTATATGTATCCCGACCTGAACGCCGCAAGAGCCATGGCAGATGCGGGAGCCGCCGCAATAATGCCCCTTGCAGCTCCCATAGGCAGCAATATGGGGCTTGCCACAAGGGATTTTATAAAAATACTTGTTGACGAAATAGATCTGCCCATAATCGTGGACGCAGGCATAGGCAGACCATCTCAGGCGTGCGAGGCTATGGAGCTTGGCGTTGACGCTATAATGGCCAATACGGCAGTCGCCACGGCAGCCGACCCGGGACTTATGGCAAAGGCATTCAGGCTTGCCATAGAGGCAGGAAGAATGGCTTATCTTTCGGGCCCCGGAAGAATACTTTCGGGAGTGGGAGAGGCCTCCAGTCCTCTGACGGGATTTTTGAGAGATTAGGGAGGAATTTGTTTTGGAAAAGATTGACAGAAGTCACAGCCATATGGAATACTGCGAGGGTATGGAAAAAATTCCTCACGACATAATGGACAAGGCGCTTGGCCTCAGAGAGGCATATGACTACAAAAGCTATACGCCGCAGGACGTAAAAAGGGCGCTGGGAAAAGACAGAATAGACATAGAGGATTTTATGGCGCTTCTTTCTCCCGCCGCAGAGGGTTTTTTGGAAGAAATGGCGGCAAAGTCGGCGCAGATAACAAAAAGACAGTTCGGCAATTCTGTGAGCCTTTTCACCCCTCTGTATATTGCGAATTATTGCGAAAATCACTGTGTATACTGCGGATTCAACTGCTACAACAGAATACACAGAGCAAAGCTCACCATGGAGGAGATAGAGGAGGAGCTTAGGGAGATAGCCTCAACGGGTCTTGAAGATATACTTATACTCACGGGAGAAAGCCCCAACATTACGGGGGTAGAATACATAGGCGAGGCGGTGAAGCTTGCGTCAAAGTACTTTAAGCAGGTGGGCATAGAGGTTTTTCCTATGAATACGGACGAATACAGATATATACACGAATGCGGAGCCGACTATGTGTGCGTATATCAGGAGACCTACAGCACGGACGAATACGAAAAGCTTCATCTCAGAGGACACAAGAGGATTTTCCCCTATAGGTTCAACGCTCAGGAGAGAGCCATTCGGGGTGGTATGAGACTTGTTTCTTTCGGGGCGCTTTTAGGGCTGGGGGATTTCAGAAAGGACGCCCTCGCAACGGGGCTCCACGCATATTTTATTCAGAAAAAATATCCCCACGCCGAAATATCCTTTTCCCCGCCAAGGCTCAGACCCATCATAAACAACGAAAGCATAAACCCCAACGATGTCAAGGAAACTCAGCTTTTGCAGGTAATGATGGCATACAGGATATTTATGCCCTTTGCGGGTATAACTATCTCAACGAGAGAGCGTGAGGGCTTTCGTGACAATGTTATAGGACTTTGCGCCACAAAGATATCCGCAGGAGTAAGTACGGGTGTGGGAGGCCACAGCGGAGAAGAAAAGGGAGACGAGCAGTTTGACATATCCGATCCCAGAAGTGTAAAAGAGGTGCATGAGGCCATACTCAAAAAGGGTTGTCAGCCTGTTTATAACGACTATGTAAGGGTATGATGTAATAGATACAAGATATGAGATATGAGATATGAGGTACAGAGCATATGGTGATAGCTGTAACCGACAGAAGGTCGTGCGAGGGTGATTTTTTGGCTCAGATAGAAAAGTTAAGTCTCGGAGGAGCCGAAAAAATCATACTAAGAGAAAAGGATCTCAGCGATGAAGAATATATTATTCTTGCCGAAAAATGCCTTGAAATATGCGGCGGACTGCTGTATGTCAATTCAAGGATAAATGCGGCAAAGGCTCTCGGCATAAAAAGGCTGCATCTTCCCTACGGACTTTTTGTGTCAAATGGGGGAAGAAAGGGGCTTTCGGGCTTTGAGACCATAGGCGTATCGGTGCATTCGGCAGAGGAGGCCGAGATCTGCGAGACTATGGGAGCCGACTATCTGATAGGCGGACACATATTCCCTACGGACTGCAAAAAGGGGCTTCCGCCCAAGGGCTGCGGCTATATAAGTGACATAGCCCGAAGAGTGGGCATTCCCGTATATGCCATAGGGGGAATAAACACCGAAAACGCCGCATATCTTGCAGGCAGCGGCATAAGCGGAGTCTGTCTTATGTCGGGGCTTATGAAGGTTCTGCGGCCGAAGGAGATCATAGAAAAGCTGAACACTATTAATTTCTGAAAAAACGGGGCGAAAAGCGCAAAAGGTCTTTCCGTCCCGTTTTATAATTTTTTATTTTGTATATTGTTATCTGTATCTGTTTATATCCTCTTTCGTTATGCCGGGGTGCAGCGCAATGTTTATTGCATTTGATATTATGTTTGCAAGTCTGTCCACCACCGCATCGACCTCCTTCGGCGTCACAAAAAGGTTTGTGTCGTCAGGCCGCAGTATCCCCTCTATAAGCTCATATTTGTCGTCATCGGTCATATCCGCCAAAAGCTGATATAGGGCTGTGCTTTTTGTGGTCTGGTCGATAAGCTCCTGAAGTATAGTGTCGAGGGTGTCGTTTACAAGGGTGGCTGCGTCCACAACGGTAGGCACTCCCAGAGCTATAACGGGGGCGTTGAGCGTTCTTTTGCTAAGCTCCATACGGCGGTTTCCCACTCCCGAGCCGGGGCATACTCCCGTATCGGTCAGTTGTATGGTGGAGTTTATGCGGCTTGTTTTTCTTGCCGCCAGAGCGTCTATGGCAATTATAAGATCGGGGTGTATTTTTTCGACTATACCCATTATTATTTCTCCCGTTTCGATGCCTGTTATGCCCATTACTCCCGGGGTGACGGCGGCTACGCTCCTTACGTTTTCGTCAATGTCCTCGGGTATTTCGGAGGATATATGCCTCGTGACGAGGATCTTTGATATGACCTTGGGGCCGAGAGCGTCCGGGGTCACGTTCCAGTTTCCGAGACCGACCGTCAATATACAGGAATTTTTTTTAAGGGACACAAGGGAATTTATTTTTTCGCTGAGTATTTTTATAAGCTCCTCATGCTCGGCTATCTCGTTTTCTTTCATACAGGGGCTTTCGAGAGTTATATATGTGCCTATGGGCTTTCCCGTTTCCGCTTCGGCCTTTTTTCCCGTGATTTTTACCGTTGTAACCTTTATTTTGGGATTGTCCGTATTCTCCTCGATAACCTCTATACCTTCACGCTTTTCTTCGGAGATAGCCTCGGCAATTTCAAGGGCAAGATCCGTCCGCAGAGAGAAGTTTTTTTTCATATGAGCATTTACCTCCATTTTTTTATAAACCATATTTTATCCAAAAACGGCTTTATTATTACACTGCGTTATTCCATTCTGAGGGCTATGTTCAATATGGTCTTTTTCAGTATCTCAGCCGCCGTAAGGGGAGCCGTTCTGCCCGGCAGCCCCGGACAGTAGAGCGCGCGTATATTGAGATCCCTCGCAAAGTTGAAGTCGGTTCCGCCCGGAGCCTGCGCAAGATCTATTATGAGACATCTTTTGTCGGCATTTTTAAGAACCTCCTTTGTAAGTATTTCGCAGGGTATCGTGTTGAATATATAGTCAAAGGAGTGTATGCGGCTTTTAAGCTCGCATATGTCAAATCCCTTTATACCGAAGGCCTTTATAAAGGCTGCTGTTTTTTCGTTTCTGTATGTGGAGTATACATCGGCTCCCAGTCCCTTCAGCATATTTGCCAAAACCTTTCCGCAGCGGCCGTATCCCATAACAAGGGTCTTGCTGCCGAAAAGAGTGACATCGCTCTCCTGTATTGCCGTGGATATGGCTCCCTCCGCCGTGGGAATGGCATTGTATACGGCTACCTCCTCCCTTTCAAAAAAATCGTGGGTCTTTATGTCGTATTCTGAGGCACGGTGCGCCACATCTGAGGATATGACTCCCGCTATAAGAGTGCGTATGTTGTTTTTGTCCATTTCTTCAAAAAGATCGTCAAGCGTCAGTACGCTGCCGCCCGAAACAGCCGCCGTGCGGTCGTCCTTTGAAAGCGGTATGGGGCCTATGAGTATATCCACTCCCTCAAACAGCTCCGAGAGAGCTTTTTCGCACCCCGTCATAAAAGTGTTTCCGTAGGCTTTTACGCTGTATCCGTCACGCACAAGCCCGTCATACAACAGCTTGTATCTGTAGTCTCCTCCCAGAATGCCGAATCTGAATCTGCTCATTTTCTGTATCCACCTAACATTGGTTTATATATATTATTTTTGTTTTTTGATTTATATGTTTGAAAACTCAAAAGTCGTTTTGGGGCAGAGGCTGACCCGTTTTATAAAAAAATATTGCTTTTTTATTGTTGAAGATTTAAAGGATATGTGATATAATATAAACGCCGCCGACACAAAGTCGGCGCATCCCGATAGATCAGAAAGAAAATAGTCGCAGGATGGCGGGTGAATGAATTGGAATATTTAATAAATACTTTTTATGATATATTTTCGGGTTTCAATATTTCGAGCATAACAACAATAAGGATCACCGACATTGTGGATATTCTGCTGGTGGCGGTGCTTATATACTGGGTCATTGTCTGGGTGAGAGAAACAAGAGCGTGGTTTCTTTTAAGGGGCATACTTGTACTTATACTTATCAGTCTTGTTTCAAACATATTCAATCTGTATACAATATCGTGGCTGATTGAAAAGGCTCTTTCGGTAGGTATCCTCGCCATACTCATACTCTTTCAGCCCGAATTCAGAAAGGCTCTTGAAAATATAGGCAAGGGCAATATGGTGACAAACCTGTTTTCTTCCGAAAAAAATATGACAAGTCTGGACGAAAAGACAGCCACAGAGGTCGTTGATGCGGCTCTCAGAATGTCGAGAGAAAAAACTGGCGCCCTCATAGTTATAGAAAACGAAGTTCCCGTAGGCGATTTTGAGGACAGAGGAGTGGTGATAGACGCGGTCGTTTCAAGTCAGCTCCTCACAAACATATTTGTAAACAAAACGCCTCTGCATGACGGCGCAGTAATAATAAGGGACAACCGAATAGCCTCCGCCGCCTGCATTTTGCCCCTTACTCAGGCGGAGCTTTCCAGCGATCTCGGCACAAGGCACAGAGCCGCCGTGGGAGCCAGCGAGGTTTCGGACGCCTATGTCGTGGTAGTATCGGAGGAAACGGGCAAGATCTCCGTAGCTCACGAGGGCAGGCTCAGAAACGGCGTAAAAAAGGCCGAGCTTATGGAGCTTCTGATACCGTCCGAAAAGGCAAACTATATTACATTTTCTGCTCTGTGGAAAGGACTGCATAACAATGAGGAAAAAAAGAATAACTGACTTTCTGAAAGGCTTCTTCGGCAAAAACAAAAGCCTGAAGATTTTTTCTCTGATACTTGCCTTTGCGGTGTGGTTTGTGGTGATGAGCTATCTTAACCCCTCCGAGACAAGAATATTCAGCGTGCCGCTTACGATAGAGGGCATTGACGAGCTTGAAAACGGAAATCTTGTGTGCCTTAATATCGACAGCCTTAAGGATCAGGACATAAGGATAAAGATAAGCGCAACAAGACCCGATCTCAACAACCTTTCGGCGGCAAAGGACAAGCTTTCGGCAACTGCCGACGTAGGCAAATTTTCGGGATATTATTCACGGGATCTTACACAGCCCGTTTCGGTTTCGGTGGTGCCGAGCCTTTCCGACTACAGCAATCTTTATGAAATAGTGGGCTATTCTCCGTCGGGGATATTTGCTCAGCTTGACAGGCTCGTGTTTTTTGAAGTACCCGTAAAGGTCATAGTAGAGGACGAAACAAACGAGAGCTTTACCCACAGGGATCCCGTTCCTGCGGTATCTACCATAACCGTCAAGGGCCCCGAAAGTCTGGCGGGTACAATAGCTTATGCAGGTCTTTCGATAGATCTTTCGCAGGCAAGAGAGGACAACGTGACCGAGGCCGTGCCTGTGCTTTACGATGCAAACGGCGGTGTGGTGGACAGCAGATTTTTTTCTGTGACCACAGCGGCGGTAGAGGTCAGGACAGAGATACTCAAACAGGGCGAGATAAGGATAGCGCCGCCCGAATATACGGGCAGAGCGGCTGCGGGCTATAACGTAACGGACGTTAAGCTTTCTCCCGAAGTGCTTAAGGTGGAGGGAAAGGACGACAGCCGCAATATGTCTCCCATAGAGCTGCCCACAATAGATATAAGCGGAGCGGATGAAAACGTAACAAGGACATTTGATGTAGAGGATCTGCTTTCGGAAAGAGGGCTTACGGCGGCATCGGACGAATATCTGACAGTGACCGTTGAGATAGTCGTGGAGAGGTCTGCCCCCGTGAATGTGGAAATATCCGAAACGGATCTGAATATAAAGGGCATGGGCGAGAATCTGGAGCTTGCCGCTCCCATAGGAAGCATAAGCTTTGAGGTATACGGAAATTCGGAGGATATAGACTCCGCCCGAATCTACGGCGAGATAGACCTTTCGGGTCTCGGACAGGGCAGTCACAGAGTCAGGGTGACACCTCAGCTTCCGCCCGGAGTCGAGGCAGCCGAACCCGTATATGTCCAAGTGGAGCTTGCCGTCAGGGAGGAGGCTCCTCCTGCGGAAGAGACGAGCGAGGAGATAAGCTCCGAAACGGCGGCAGAATCCGCATCGGAGGAAGAAACTCTTGAAATTGGAGGATAAAAATGTCATCTGAAAGACAAAAATATATCAGAAATTTCAGCATAATAGCGCATATAGACCACGGCAAAAGCACCCTTGCCGACAGACTTATACAAAAATGCGGACTTCTTACCGAAAGAGAGATGCAGGAGCAGGTTCTCGACAATATGGAGCTTGAAAGGGAAAGAGGCATTACCATAAAAAGCCAGGCCGTAAGACTGATATACAAGGCGGACGATGGCAGAGAATATATATTCAATCTCATAGATACGCCCGGTCATGTGGATTTTAACTATGAGGTATCAAGGAGCCTTGCCGCCTGTGACGGAGCCGTTCTTATTGTGGATGCGGCTCAGGGCGTTGAGGCGCAGACTCTTTCAAACGTATATCTTGCCCTTGACAACGATCTGGAGGTTCTGCCCGTCATAAACAAGATAGACCTTCCCAGTGCCGACCCGGACAGGGTAAAGCAGGAGATAGAGGATATAATCGGGCTTGACACCGAAAACGCCCCTCTTATATCGGCAAAAAACGATATAAATATTGACGAGGTTTTCAGAAAAATAACCGAAGCTCTGCCTGCTCCCCATGGAGATGAAGAAAAACCCCTTACGGCGCTTATTTTCGACAGTGTTTATGACTCATACAAGGGCGTTATCGTATTTATGAGGATATTTGACGGGAAGCTTAGAAAAGGGGACAAAATACGCTTTATGGCAACAAACAAGGTCTTTGACGTTGTTGAGGTGGGCTTTTTCGGCCCGGGACAGTTTATTCCCTGTGACGAGCTGCTTGCAGGCGATGTAGGCTATCTTACCGCCAGCATAAAGAATGTAAAGGACACGAGGATAGGCGATACCGTGACTTTGGCTGACGACCCCGTGGACAAGCCTCTGCCGGGATATAAGACTGTACAGTCAATGGTGTACTGCGGCATTTTTCCTGCGGACGGCTCAAAATATCAGGATCTGAGAGACGCTCTCGAAAAGCTTAAGCTGAATGACGCGGCTCTTGTTTTTGAGGCGGAGACCTCGGCGGCTCTGGGCTTTGGCTTCAGATGCGGCTTTTTGGGACTTCTCCATCTTGAAATAATACAGGAAAGGCTCGAAAGGGAGTATTCGTTGGATCTTGTTACAACTGCGCCGAGCGTTATATATCACATCTATATGACGGACGGCACCAAAATAGAGCTTTCAAACCCCGGGGACTTTCCCGATCCGACTCTTATAGAGCATATGGAGGAGCCGTGGGTCAAGGCCGAAATAATTCTTCCCACCGAGTATATAGGCACGGTTATGGAGTTGTGCCAGCAGAGAAGGGGAGTCTATGAGAGTATGGAATATCTCGAGACCACAAGGGCTCTTTTGCACTATCGTCTGCCGCTGAATGAAATAATATATGATTTCTTTGACGTTCTTAAGTCCAGAACAAGAGGTTATGCGTCTCTTGACTATGAGCTTTACGGATATGAAACGGGAAAGCTTGTCAAGCTTGATATTCTTGTCAACAGAGAAGTCGTAGACGCTCTGTCCTTTATCGTACACGAATCCGGCGCAGTTGACAGGGGAAGAAAGATAGTCGAAAAGCTTAAAAAGGAGATACCCAGACACCTGTTTGAAATACCCCTTCAGGCCGCCATAGGCAATAAGATAATAGCAAGGCAGACCATCAGCGCCTACAGAAAGGACGTGCTTGCCAAGTGCTACGGAGGCGATATTTCAAGAAAGAAAAAGCTGCTTGAAAAGCAGAAGGAGGGCAAAAAACGAATGCGTCAGGTGGGCAGCGTAGATGTTCCTCAGTCTGCGTTTATGAGCGTGCTTAAGCTTGAGGACGAATAAAACGACTGTTACAGTTTATACAGATCATACAGAGAAAGCGGAACCGGCCGCTTTTTTTGTACCGAAATTCACATCGGGAGGACTGCTTCGGCGCATTTTGATGAAATTAGTATGGCACAATATGGCCTGCAAAGTCATATATAATTCATATATGAAAGAAGTCTGAGGAGGGTGACGCAAATGAATATATCCGTACGCAAAAATCTTACTCTTAAAAATTTTTCTTCGGGCAGGCCTGCGGGCATAAAATATATTGTTGTTCACTATACCGCAAATGACGGAGATACGGCCTATGCAAACACCCGATATTTCAAGGACGTTTACCGAGGAGCCTCAGCGCACTATTTTGTGGACGAAAAGAGCATATGGCAGTGTGTGGAGGACGGGGATATAGCGTGGCACTGCGGCACAAGCGGAAAGTATTTTCACAGCGACTGCCGCAACACAAACTCTGTCGGGGTCGAGTTGTGTTCAAAAAAAGACAAAAACGGGAAATTTTATTTTAAAGAAGAAACAGTCAACAGGGCGGCGGGGCTTGTGGCATATCTTATGAACAGGTATAAGATCCCTCCCGAAAATGTTATACGTCACTATGACGTTACGCACAAAAACTGTCCCGCTCCTTTTGTGGAAGAGCCTGCAAGGTGGAACAGCTTTAAAATCAGAATAAACGAAATGACAAAGGGAGACGATGAAGTGACCGAAAGAATAAAAATGGAAATAAACGGAAAAAGCTTTTCCGTGGACAGGATACTCAAAAACGACAAAAACTATATAGCTCTTTCGGATCTGAGAGGGGCTGGCTTTGAGGTAGGCTATGAGGCAAAAACAAAAACTCCGAGCCTTAAGAACAAGGCGGAGGAGCTTGCCGTAATTGCGGACGGAGAGCTTAAAAAAGTTCATTCCCTCAATATAGACGGGTACAACTATATAAGGCTGAGAGAGCTTTCGGACATATTGGGCAGCTTTACGGCAGATTTTGAAAACAATACCGTTGTCATAAGAACAAAAAAACAAGCCATTTTGTCCGAAAACGAAGCAAACAACTGAAATCCGATATATACAGGCATACGGGTATACGATAGGAGTATAGAGAGATCTCCGCAAAAAAAGTTAAAAAAAATAAAAAAAGGGGCTTGATTTTTTTTCGGATAGGGAGTAGAATAGACAAAGACGTACGGAAATACGCCTTTGGTCAAAAGGGACATTGAGGTTCAATGTCTCTTTTTTTATTTTTGGGAGAGAAAGGGCGTTGTCGGCGTCACACAAAACCGATTTCGGCGCCTGAGCCGACATATCGGAACGTATATAAAAAAGGATTTTTCGGAGGATTTTTTAAAAAATTTTCCGCAGAAATATTTAAGGAGGGAATTATATTGAACTACAGTGGTTTACCAAAAAAACAGGGATTGTACGATCCCCGGTTTGAGCATGACAGCTGCGGCATAGGGTTTATCGCCAACATCAACGGCGAAATATCCCATCAGCTTGTTACGGACGCTGTCAAAATACTTGAAAACCTGAAGCACAGAGGGGGTCTCGGCTCCGATCCCGATTCGGGAGACGGCGCAGGCATACTCCTTCAGATACCTCACGGCTTTATGAAAAAGGTCTGCGAAAACGAGGGCATAAAGCTTCCCGAAAAAGGCGATTATGGCGTAGGTATGCTGTTTTTGTCTCCCGATGTCGAGACAAAGGCAAAGAGCCTCGGACTTCTTAAAAACATAATCCTTGAAGAAGGACAGAAGTTTCTGGGAGTAAGAGAGGTACCCTGCTATTGCGACTGCATAGGCGTTACGGCGATGGAAAATATGCCCGACATAGTACAGGTATTTATTGAAAGGGGCTCCGATGTAAACGCAGGCATTGACTTTGAAAGAAAGCTTTTTGTCATACTCAAAAGAGCAGAAAGAGAAATAAGATACTGCAAGGGCGGCGACAGCTATTTTTATTTTGCCTCGCTCTCATCGAGAACGGTTGTTTATAAGGGTATGCTGACGCCATCTCAGGTAAGCCGTTTTTATCTGGATCTTATGGATCTCGATATGAAGTCGGCTATCGCCATGGTACATTCAAGATTTTCGACAAACACCTTTCCCAGCTGGGAGAGAGCGCATCCTAACCGCTTTATAATGCACAACGGCGAAATAAATACCATAAGAGGAAACATAAACTGGTCAAAGGCGAGAGAGGGAATGTATTCGTCAAAGGTTTTCGGCAGGGATCTTGAAAAGGTATTTCCCGCCGTAAACGAGGACGGCTCTGACTCGGCTATGCTCGACAACTATATGCAGCTTTTGTATCTGTCGGGATATTCTCTGCCCCAAGCCATTATGACGGTAGTGCCTGAGCCCTGGGAGAATGCCGACAATATGGACAAGGCCAAAAGAGCCTTTTATGAATATAATTCGACTATGATAGAGCCTTGGGACGGCCCCGCAGCCATAGGATTTACGGACGGTATTGTCGTTGGGGCTACCCTTGACCGAAACGGTCTGAGACCTGCCAGATATTATGTGACGGACGATGGTATGGTAGTGCTGTCGTCAGAGGTGGGCGTTGTCGAAATACCCGGAAAGCATATCATAAAGAAAGACAGGCTCCGCCCCGGAAAAATGCTTCTTATAGACACCGAGGCAAAGAGAATTATAGACGATGAGGAGATCAAAATAAGCGTTGTTACCGAAAAGCCCTATGAAAAATGGCTCGATGAAAATCTTGTGGAGCTTGACGAGCTTAAGGCCGACAGAGAGGCTCCCTTCACCGTAAACGAATTTTTTGACAGCCTCAGAGAAAAATATTCAGAGGAGCATATGGGTGAAGTAAGCACCAGAGCTCTGGAAGAGATCGCAAGACCCTTTGACGGAAAGAAAAATATATTTGACGAAAAGCTGCCTCTTCTGACAAGGCAGAAGGCTTTCGGCTATACATGGGAGGACATAGACCTGACGCTCAAAGCTATGATGGACAAGGGAGACGACCCCATAACGTCTATGGGCTTTGACGCTCCCCTGGCGGTGCTTTCAAAAAGGCCGCAGCTTTTATACAATTATTTCAAGCAGCTTTTTGCTCAGGTAACAAACCCCCCGATCGATGCCATAAGAGAGCAGATAGTCACAAGCTCCAACTGCTATTTCGGCGGAGAGGGCAATCTGCTTGAACCCGATGAAACAAACTGCCGCAGAATAAGGAGCAGCACTCCCATACTTACGGACGAAGAAACAGCAAGGCTCAAGGGGCTTGACAACGACAGCTTTAAATCCATAACAATACCTATGTTCTATAAAAGCAACGGAGAAAAGGGGCTTTCCACGGCAATAAACGAGATATTCGCCGCAGCCGACCTTGCTGTGAAGAACGGATACAACATAATAATACTTTCGGACAAGGGCATCGCAAGGGATAAGGTTGCTGTACCTGCTCTGCTGGCAGTATCGGGACTTCATCATCATCTCATCGAAACGGGAATGAGAATGAAGGTCTCCATTATTCTGGAAACGGGAGAGCCGAGAGAAGTACATCATTTCGCCGTGCTTGTGGGCTACGGCGCAAACGGCATAGACCCTTATCTTGCATACGAAACTCTCAGGGATATGTATAAACAGGGCTACACCGACAAAAAGCCCGAAGAATCTGAGGCGCTTTACAGAAGCATAGTCACAAAGGGCATAGTCAAGATAATGTCCAAAATGGGCATATCCACCATACAGTCATATCAGGGAGCGCAGATATTCGAGGCTCTCGGACTTGGCGAGGAGCTTATAAGCAAGTATTTTACGGGTACAGTTTCCAGAATAGGCGGAATGAGGATAAAGGAGGTCGAAAAAGAGACCACCATACGTCACAGCAAGGCTTTCGACCCCATCACAAAGGATCTCGCCCTTGAAGCCGGAGGAGAATATAAGTGGAAGCACGGACAGGAATATCATATGTTCAACCCCCGTTCGGTATATAAGCTCCAAATGGCAGTAAGAACGGGAAACTATAAGCTGTATAAGGAGTTTGCCGCCGAAATGAACGACAGGTCGGGGCAGCTCTCCACAATAAGAAGTCTGCTGAACATAAGGCTCAACGACAAACCCATAAACATTGATCAGGTAGAGCCTGTTGAATCCATAGTCAAGAGATTCAAGACGGGCGCTATGTCCTACGGCTCCATAAGTCAGGAGGCTCACGAGTGTATGGCTATCGCCATGAACAGACTTGGCGGAAAGTCCAACTCGGGCGAGGGCGGCGAAAGACCCGAAAGATATATACCCGATGCAAACGGCGATTCAAGAAGCTCCGCCATAAAGCAGGTGGCTTCGGGACGTTTCGGAGTGACTATAAACTATCTCCGTAATGCAGTCGAAATACAGATAAAAATGGCTCAGGGCGCAAAGCCCGGCGAGGGAGGACACCTCCCGGGAAAGAAGGTCTATCCGTGGATAGCCAAAGCCAGAAATTCCACTCCCGGCGTGTCGCTTATTTCTCCACCGCCTCATCACGATATTTATTCCATAGAGGATCTTGCGCAGCTTATTCACGACCTTAAAAACGCCAACAGAGACGCGAGAATATCCGTCAAGCTTGTTTCGGAGGCAGGCGTAGGCACTGTTGCGGTAGGCGTGGCAAAGGGACTTGCGGACGTTATTTTGGTGTCGGGCTATGACGGAGGTACGGGAGCCGCTCCCAGAACCTCCGTAAGGCATACGGGTCTGCCGTGGGAGCTTGGAGTTGCCGAGACCCATCAGGCTCTGCTTATGAACAACCTGAGAAACAGAGTAACCATAGAAACCGACGGAAAGCTCCTTACAGGCCGTGACGTTCTTGTGGCGGCTCTGCTTGGCGCAGAGGAATTTGGCTTTGCAACGGGCCCGCTTATTGCTATGGGCTGTGTAATGATGAGAGTCTGCAATCTCGATACCTGTCCTGTCGGCGTGGCTACGCAGAACCCCAAGCTCAGGGCAAAATTCTGCGGAAAACCCGAATATGTAATGAACTTTATGAAGTTTATAGCCCAGGATCTCAGAGAGTGGATGGCAAAGATAGGCGTAAAGACTGTCAACGACCTTATAGGACACGTTGAAAAGCTTGTGCCTGCAAGAATAGACTATTGGAAGGCCGCCAACGTAGATCTGACGGGACTTTTGTATCAGCCAAAGATATGCTCCAACGACAACGAGAGATACTGCACATTAAAGCAGGATCACGGTCTTGAAAAGTCGATTGACGTAAACGCCCTTGTAAGACTCTGCGATCCCGCAATAAAAAGCAAGAAGAAGATAAACGCATCTCTTAAGATAACGAACATAAACAGAGTGGTGGGAACGATCCTCTCGGGCGAAATAACCAAGAAATACGGCGCAAAGGGTCTGCCCGAGGATACCATAAATCTTACATTTGAAGGCTCGGCAGGTCAGTCCTTCGGAGCGTTCCAGACCCACGGCGTAACAATGAAGCTTGTGGGCGACTCAAACGACTATATAGGAAAAGGTCTTTCGGGTGGAAAAATAATCGTTGTGCCTCCCGAAGATTCAAGATTTGAGGCATCCGAAAACGTAATTATAGGAAACGTGGCGTTCTATGGAGCGACACGGGGCGAAGCCTATATAAACGGCACCGCAGGAGAAAGATTCTGCGTGAGAAATTCGGGCATTACCGCCGTTATTGAGGGCGTGGGTCAGCACGGCTGCGAATATATGACGGGAGGCAAGGTCGCCGTACTCGGCAAGACAGGCGAAAACTTCGGCGCAGGAATGTCGGGAGGAGTGGCATATGTATACAACTATGGCGGCGATTTTGAAAAACGCTGCAACAAGGGTCTTGTGCTGCTCGAAAAGGTAGAAAGCGCCGAGGACAGGGCGGAGCTTAAGCAGATGCTTGAAAACCACCTTAAATATACCCAAAGCAAGAGAGCAAAATTTCTCCTTGACAACTGGGATGTTGAAGTTGAAAATTTCATAAAAGTTATTCCCGAGACTTACAAGGAAGTAATGACGGAAATAAAGAAATGCAAAGAAATGGGAATGACAGACGACGAATCCAAAATGAAGGCCTTTGCCGAAGTCACGGGAACGGCGTATATTCAGCCCGAAAGGAGTGCTATTTGATATGGGAAAACCAACAGGATTTTTAGAATATAAAAGAGAGCTTCCTCCGGACAGAAAGGCAGAGGAAAGAATAAAGGACTGGCAGCCCTTCCATACCCATTTTGACGAAAAGCAGCTCAGAAAACAGGGCGCAAGATGTATGAACTGCGGTATACCCTTCTGTCATACAGGCGACCCCGTTGTGGGCGGCTGCCCCTTGGGAAACCTTATTCCCGAATGGAACGATCTTGTATACAGAGGAAATTATGAGGAGGCATACAAAAGGCTGTCCCTCACAAGTCCTTTTCCCGAATTTACAGGCAGGGTCTGTCCTGCTCTCTGCGAGGGAAGCTGTACATTGGGAATGCACGAGCCTGCCGTAACGGTCAAGAATATAGAAGTCCATATAATCGACAAAATGTTTGAACATGGAAAGGTCGTACCCCGTGTGCCGAAAAAGAGAACGGGCAAAACCGTTGCCGTTGTGGGCTCGGGGCCTTCGGGTCTTTCCTGCGCTCATATGCTCAATCAGCTCGGACACAGCGTAACCGTGTTTGAAAGAGCCGATCGCCCCGGCGGACTTCTTATGTACGGCATACCCAATATGAAGCTTGGCAAGGATATAGTCGAAAGAAGGGTCGGCATACTTAAAGAAGAGGGAATAGAATTCAGGACAAATACCGAAATAGGCAAGGACTATTCGGCAGAAAAGCTTGTCGGCGAGTTTGACGCAACCGTTTTCTGCTGCGGAGCCACTCTGCCGAGAGATCTTAAGATAGAGGGCAGAGATCTTAACGGCATATATTTTGCCGTGGACTTTCTTTCGAGAAACACAAAGAGCCTTCTGGACTCGAATTTTGAGGACGGAAACTATATATCGGCAAAGGACAAGGATGTCGTAATAATCGGCGGAGGAGACACGGGCACAGACTGTGTAGGCACAGCCATAAGACACGGCTGCAGAAGCGTTACTCAGCTTGAAATAATGCCTGAGCTGACAGTTGAAAGACGTGACGAAAACCCCTGGCCTCAGTGGCCCAGAATAAAAAAGGTGGATTATGGTCAGGAGGAGTCTGTCTATCTGTTCGGCAGAGATCCGAGAACATATCTCACAACTGCGTCAAAGCTTGTGGGAGACGCCTACGGAAACATATGCGAGGTTCATACCTCAAAGGTTCAGTGGGTGAATGAAAACGGCAGAATGACTCCCGTAAAAATAAAGGGCACCGAAAAGGTTCTGCCTTGTCAGCTTTTGCTCATCGCTATGGGCTTTGCAGGCCCCGAACAGCACATCATAAAGGAAATTGGCCTGAAAACCGATGCAAGAACCAATGTCCTCACTCCGCAGGGAGGATATTCGACAAACCTCAACGGCATTTTCTCCGCAGGAGATATGAGAAGAGGTCAGTCTCTTGTGGTATGGGCTATTCACGAGGGCAGAGAGGCTGCCGCCGAATGCGACAGGTATCTTAAAAACAAAAGAGCCGACAATAAAAATGAATAATACGGCGGCTTTGATACATTGCCGTATTATTATATAATTCATCTCCTTAACATTTTAAAAAGAAGTCCCGATTTCTCCCAAAGTCGGGACTTCTCACATTTATTACGTTATTTTGTTATTCCTTTTTTATGTCCTCAGTATTTTCATAAGCTCCTTGAATTCGGGACAGAACGTACCCTCCAACAAAAGAAAAACAAGCATTTCAAGTGTGGGCGTAGGTATTTTCGACTCCGCAAAAAGTCTCATAGCCGCCTTGTGGTCGGACTTTCTTCTCGATGCTATGCAGTCGGAGACCACTACGGGCGAAAATCCGCAGGCCTTCAGATCCTTTGCGCTGCGGTATACGCATATGTGAGACTCTATTCCGCAGAGTATAACATTTTTGTGATTTGTGTCGGTTATTTTCTGAAGTATATCCTTTGACTTAACGCAGGAGAATGTGTTTTTGTCAATGGGAGCGGAGCCTACAAGCTTTGATATACATTCGGGCGGCTCTCCGTCATCCGCCGCCGTGTGGGTAGTCATTGTTATGGGGATATTCAGTATATTCATAGCCTTTATGAGCTTTTTTATATCCGATCTGAGGCGGCCTTGCTTCGGAATGGCTGAAAGAGCCTTTTCCTGAAGGTCTATTATAATTGCCTGTGTATTTGTTTTGTCCATATTATATACTCCTTTTTGTTTATTGCTTTTTTCCTGACAGCCGCCGAAACCCGTCATACATATTTTTTTAGGGACTTTGTTCCGAAAATTTCGGAAAATATTTTTTTGTGTGCGGGGCAGCTTTTATTCCGTACAGTCAGGGGTTTTGTTATATATCTGTTATATAAGAGAAAATTTTTCAAGCCAATAGTTTATCTGCAATATATATGCTATCATCTGAGGGCCGCACATAAGCTGACCGAACCATGGAGCGCCATAATCCGAAGGCGTTTCCATAAAATCCATAACAGCCTGCTTTTCAAATATTTCCAGTATGGGAGAATCGGTTTCGAGACAGCTTTTAAGCCTTTCCTTAAGTATGTTTTCATATTCGGGGTCATAGGTTTTGGGATAGGGGCTTTTACGTCTCCATATTATTTCTTTTGGAAGAAGATCTTCGCAGGATTTTCTCAGAAGATATTTGGGTATGCCGTCCTTTGCCTTTATTTCCCATGGCACATTATAAACATACTCGACTATTCTGTAGTCCGCAAGAGGTACCCTCGCTTCAAGTCCCGACCACATAGAGGCTCTGTCCATTCTGTCAAGAAGTGTCGTCATAAAGTGCTTTATGCTCAGAAAGTTTATTTTTCTCATTGAGAGGGTTTCCTTTGAGTCGCTTTTGAGATGGGGCAGCTCTCTGAGGGATGTCATATATTTTTCTCTCACATAGCCTTTTAGGTCAAGCTTTTTCAGAAGCTCCTTTTTTATGAGACTTTCTCTTACGGACAGGTTTACCGACCAAGGAAATGTGTCGGCATCCCTGAGATCCTTTCTGAAAAACCACGGGTATCCGCCGAAAATCTCATCGGCGCACTCTCCCGTCAGTGTAACCTTGTTGTATTTTTTAACCAGAGAGCAGAAATAAAGCAGGGAGCTGTCCACATCTGCCATACCGGGCAGATCCTTGCTGTCTACCGATGTTTTAAGAACGTCCGCCAGATGTATTTCGTCACATTCGAGATAGGTGTGATTCGTTTTGTACATTTCAAGTACCATATCGACATAGGGTCTGTCTCTTGACGGCTGGAATGAATTTGATCTGAAATATCTGTCGTTCCCCGAAAAGTCGAATGAAAATGTGTTGAGGGGCTTGTTTCTTTCGTTCAGATAGTTATAAGCCAAAGCTGTCACGATGCTTGAATCTATTCCTCCCGAAAGAAAGCTGCACACGGGAACATCCGAGACCATCTGCCTTTTTACGCTGTCTTCTATGAGATACCTTGTATAGGCTATTGTATCTTCAAGGCTGTCCTTATGCTCCTTCGCCGTTATCTGCCAATATCTTACTTCTTTTTTGCATTCTCCCGAAAAATAAAAATATGAACCGTATCTGACCTCTCTCAGATCCTTAAAAACTCCGCAGCCCTCGGTTCTTGCGGGGCCTATGCCGAGAATTTCTCTTAGGCCATTTTCGTCAAGCTTAGGGCGAAAATACGGAAATTCAAAAACTGCCTTTGGCTCCGACCCGAAAATAAGGGTGCTTCCCATAACGGTATAGAAAAGAGGCTTTATGCCGAAACGATCCCTGAAAAGCATAACGGCGCCCTCGGCGCTGTCCCATATTGCGTATGCAAAAATACCGTTCAGCATATTTACAGAAATTACACCGTATTCCATATAGGCGTAGAGTATCACTTCGGTGTCGGTGGAGGTTTCAAATACATATCCTTTTTTTATGAGATCAGCCTTTAGCTCCTCTGCGTTGTATATTTCGCCGTTATAGACTATTGCACATTCTCTGCCTGCGGCCTTTCGTATAATGGGCTGATTTCCGTTTTTTAAGTCTCTTATGGTGAGCCTCGTCTGAGAAAAACCTATATTTTTTTCAAGATATTCGCCTGTCGTATCCTGTCCTCTGTGAGATATTTTTTCTCTCATATTTATAAGCGTTTTTTTGTAAAAATCCTCGTTTTCAAGAAAATTTTTTTCAAAATCACAAAATCCGGCTATTCCGCACATATTCATACCTCGGTGAGTTTTATATTATATTACGTTTTTATTTGCCGTATTATGCAGAGACAGACCGTGTTTTTTTTGGAAAAAACCCGATAAAGCAATATTTTTCTTTAATGCTGCGTTTCTTTCGGACGATTTTTTTCCTAAATTAATAGGTTTATTCTGATTTGTGAAGTATTGTTCTTGAAAAAAATACGGTTTTGATATAACATATAACAAGGAGATATAAAATAAATTGAAATTTGTGACGCCTGCGCTTGATTTTCGGGCGGAAAAAAGCATACAACAAGGAGAACGATATGGATTATTTTAAGGTTGGAAAAATTGTAAATACCTTCGGCATAAAAGGAGAGCTTAAGGTCTATCCCTATGTGGACGATCCCAGTGAATTTGACGATTTTGAAAAGGTTTTTATAAAAAGAAACGAGGGCGGGGAGCTTAAGGAATATGCTGTAAGAAGCGTAAGGTATCATAAGGGTATGGCGCTTTTGGGGCTTTTGGGCATAAACGATATGACAGGTGCCGAAAAGCTTAAGGAATGTGAAATATTCATAACAAGGGATATGGCCAAGCCCTGTGGGGAGGACGAGTATTTTATAAAGGATCTTTATGATATGGAGGTCATAACAGACGAGGGCGAGGCTCTCGGAATACTGAGCGACATAATTTTTACGGGCGCAAACGATGTATATGTGGTGAAAACAAAGGAAAGAGAGATACTTATACCTGCCATAAAGCAGTGCATACTCAAAGTGGATACAGAGAACAAAAAAATGACCGTTAAGCTTTTAGAGGGGTTAAGATAATGAAATTTTATGTTATGACTCTTTTTAAGGAAATGATATTGCAGGGCGTAAGTCATTCAGTCATAAAAAGAGGTATAGACAAGGGGCTGCTGGAGGTCGAGGCAGTTGACATAAGGGATTTTTCAAAGGACAAGCACAGGCGTGTCGATGACTATGGCTATGGCGATGGCGTAGGGATGGTTATGCAGCCTCAGCCTGTCTATGACGCATATATGAGCATAAAAAAACGCTCCGCCGAAGGAACGAGGGTCATCTATATGTCTCCGCAGGGGAGAGTTTTCAATCAGAAAATTGCAAACGAGTTGGCAAACGAAAAAGAACTTATTCTTCTCTGCGGCCACTATGAGGGTATCGACAAGAGAGTTCTTGACGAGATAGGAGCCGAGGAGCTTTCGATTGGCGATTTTGTGCTGACGGGAGGGGAGCTTGCCGCAATGACAATAATTGACGCTGTGGGCAGGCTTATTCCCGGAGTGCTTGGCAAGGAGGAAAGCTTTATGGACGAGAGCTTTTCAGACGGGCTTTTGGAATATCCCCAGTATACAAGACCCTTTGACTTTATGGGAAGGACTGTCCCCGAGGTGCTTATAAGCGGCCATCATAAAAATATTGCTGAGTGGAAAAGGCGGCAGTCGGTCATAAATACGCTTAAAAAACGCCCGGAGCTGCTTGAAGGGGCAAAGCTTAGCGAGGAAGAAAAAAGAATGATAAATGAATTGAAAAATCAATGATTTTGTGTTATTATTGTCAGTGACGTTCGTTAATGCTCGGTTGTATTTTAAGGAAACGGAAAATTATTCCGACAGAGGTTTTCTTAAAATAAATACTCGGCTTTTCAAACCATACAATTCAGAATATATTTTCGGAGGATTTGCCAAATGAAGGGAATAATTACCGTACTGGGAAAGGATCAGGTTGGAATTATAGCGAAGGTATGCACCTTTCTTGCTGAAGAAGAAATAAACATACTGGATATATCCCAGACCATCGTGGGAGGCTTTTTCAATATGATGATGATAGTCGATTTGTCCGAGAGTACCCACAGATTTGAAGAAATATCGGGAGGACTTAAGGAGCTTGGACTCGGAATGAATCTTGAAATAAAGCTACAGAGAGAAGATATTTTCAACAATATGCACAGAATATAAGCCTTTTGGCTTTCAGACGGAAAACGGAAAAATATCTTTCAGGGCATTCGGGCTATAGGTCAAAATGCCTGCTTTTACGGAAGGAAATGCTGCTATGATCACCTACAATGAAATATTGGAAACAAACAAAATGATAAACAAGGAGAACCTCGATGTCAGAACAATAACCATGGGCGTAAATCTTCTTGACTGCGCCGATACAGATCCAAAAAGACTGTGCGAAAAAATATATGACAAGATAACAAAAAGCGCAGAAAAGCTTGTGTCTACGGGAGACGACATAGCGAGGGAGTACGGCATACCCGTAGTTAACAAAAGAATATCCGTGACACCTGTTTCGCTTGTGGCGAACGGACACGACAAGGATACCTGTGTGGAAATTTCAAAAACTCTCGACAGAGCCGCCGTGAATGTGGGGGTCAACTTTATAGGGGGATATTCCGCATTGGTTCAAAAGGGCTCGACTCCGAGCGATGAAAATCTTATAAGCAGTATTCCCGAGGCGCTGTCCTCTACCGAAAGAGTCTGTTCGTCAGTCAATGTGGGCAGCTCACGCTGCGGCATAAATATGGACGCAGTAAAGAAAATTGGCGAAATAATAAAGGAAATGGCATATCTTTCGAGAAATGACAGCTCGGCTGCCTGCGCAAAGTTTGTTGTCTTTTGCAACGCAGTTGAGGATAACCCTTTTATGGCAGGAGCTTTTCACGGAGTGGGCGAAAGAGATAAGGTAATAAACGTAGGCATAAGCGGCCCCGGAGTTGTAAAATATGCTCTTCAGAGCGTCAGGGACGCTGATTTTGAGACATTGTGCGAAACCATAAAAAGGACTGCCTTCAAAATAACAAGAGCGGGTCAGCTTGTGGCTCAGGAGGCTTCGAGGAGGCTTGGGGTTCCATTCGGAATAATCGATCTGTCTCTGGCTCCTACGCCTGCCATAGGCGACAGTATAGCGGAAATTTTTTGTGAAATGGGGTTGGAGGCGGCAGGCGCTCCCGGTACGACTGCGGCGCTTGCAATGCTTAACGACAATGTAAAGAAGGGCGGGCTTATGGCATCGTCTTATGTCGGAGGGCTGAGCGGAGCCTTCATACCCGTGAGCGAGGATCACGGAATGATAGAGTCGGCCATATCCGGGGCGTTGACGTTGGAAAAGCTGGAAGCCATGACCTGCGTATGTTCTGTGGGGCTTGATATGATAGCTGTCCCGGGAGACACATCGGCAGCCACCATATCGGGGATAATTGCCGATGAAATGGCTATAGGAATGATAAACAACAAAACTACCGCTGCAAGGCTTATACCCGCATACGGAAAAAAGGTAGGGGATATGGTTGAATTCGGCGGGCTTCTGGGGCGGGCTCCCGTTATGTCGGTCAACGGGTATTCCTGCGAAAGATTTATAAGACGTGGGGGAAGAATACCTGCTCCCGTTCACAGCTTTAAGAATTGACGATATTATAATTTTACTTTATTGCGCAAGCATTCTCCAACGGCTGTCTTTGACAGCCTTCGGAGAATGCTGCGCCTGAAAAAGGGCGGCCCAAGCCTTCATATGCGTAAGCATATGAAGGCTTGGGCCGAATGCTGCCGCAGGCAGCATTCGGCGGGATTTTACCGAAGGTAAAATCCGCCGCCCAAATGTAAAAAAGCATATCATTTGCCGGGTAGCAAATGATATGCTTTTTTTCCATTTTAATAATGTGGCCGAAGGTTCTCCGAAAATATTTCGGTGAATTTCGTATGGGGGGGGCGGCGCGCTTTTGCCCCTGTGGGGCAAAAGCGCGCTACGGTGCCTGCCGCCGCAGGCGGCAGGCACCGTAGCGGCACCGAGACGATTTCATCGGCTCGGTGCGCCGCCCCCCCCTTTTTTTTACGACAAAGTTTCGGGACAGGCTATCTGTCAAAGTATTTTTTTTCAGAACCTGACAAATATATATACTCGGCGCGGTTGTCGCAGTCGAAGTCTCCGGGAAGATACAGCGCATATACATCAACATCATCTGACTTTTCAAAGCCCGATTCCGTAATGATATATTTTGCAGTAGTCATTTCCTCGGGATTGGTAATATAAAGCTCCTTTATGCCGTCCTGATTGAGATCGGCAAAATACATATATCTGCTCATTTTGTTATCATTATAATATGTACGCCACAGCAGAGTAAAATCGGAGGTATATAAATATACATTTGTATTGTCCGTAAGGGCGTAAAGCTTTGTGCCGTTGTTATATATGTCACAGGATGTTATGCCCCTGACAAAATGTACAAGCTGATGATTTTCGGTATTCTGATGGGTTTTTGCGTCAAATTCGGAAACTACTGTCTTATTTGACAATATGATGCTTCCGTTTTCAAACAATATTCCCGTAAAATTTCCGTTATACAGTTCAAAATCCTTGCCTGTTGGATTAAGCAGATTGTCCAGAAATATTATCTTTTTTGATACGAATGAGCCGTTTTCGCCCGGAACTCCTGCCAGAACAGCGCAGGAACCGTCGGAGTCGAAAGCTGCATCATACGGTATATATCCCAGATCGGCCTGTGAATAGGACTTTGAAAGCACGAACGCCCCTGTATGCATCGTGTAGAAGTTGAGAGAGTTGTTTTCTATAACTGCGGCCATTCCCGAACCGGGGCTGATGTCAGTAAACACATTGAAGGGGACCGAAATTTCCGACTCGGTATATTCCGAAAGAGAAAAATCGGGATTTTCGTATATATCAAGACTCTTGCCGTTCAAAAACACTCCCTCGGTGTCAAGACTGTAAATCTTGTCATTGTATGTGTAATATCCGCAGGTTATAAGATTGTTTTTGAAATAAAATCTTGCGGAGCCTCCAAGGTCGCCGTTAGGGTGAAATATTGTCACCGCAGCAGTAGCAATTTTTTCACTGCTGTCCCAGCTTTTTGTGTTGTAGCTCATTTTGTCACTGACTTTTTTGAACAACTCATAGTTTTCGTCTGTTTCGTTCGGCAGAAAACCTTCGCCAAATCGTATTTCGTTTGGATCATAGCTCCAACCGAGGCTTTGAAGCTCGGTTTCAAGTATTGTATTGTAAACAGACTTTTCCTCCGTAGTCAAAACATAGTCATTATTAATATCATTGTCTGTATTTAGTGTACATGAAGCGCAAAGCAGACATATTGCTGTCATAAATAGTGTATTTTTCATTTTAAAACCTCGAAAATAGTGTTGTAATGAAATTATACTATAAACAAACAGCCAATACAATTTCAATAATATTATTTCAACTTTACGTTTATGTTACAAGATATATTATGAGAGGTGTAAAAAGCTTTTTATTTCCTTACAACAAATTAATGATGTCACATAATGTCGATAGAATTTAAGAAAAGATGTGAGCTTATTGAACGGCGGGGTGATACACTGACTTTTTATGGGGTAGTATTCTTGAATGTGGAAGTCTTATTATATTTGAAAATGAAAAGTTGAGGGATATACTTATTTGTCCAGAATGAAGTTATTTTAAACGGAAAAGCTCCTGAACAGTATACCGACCCCCTGTCGTTAGATTTTGGTCTGACTTTTGGGGGTCAGTAGGGATACTTATTTTTATATTATTTCTTCTTAGCGGTTTCGTAAAGACGGCAGATTGTTGTATAGGCCTGTTCTCTTGTATAGGTCATCCATGGGGAGAACTTTTCGGGCTCGGTGCCGCCCATTATGGCTGTTCCGTCAGGGGTTTTTATGCTGCTTATTGAATATATGGCATCGGCTGCCCAATTTGCAAAATATGAGCTGTCAGAAAAGTTTACTCTTTCGGAGTTAGGTGAAAGCCCCAAAAGTTTGGCTGTATTGTCAAGCATTACGGCGGCTTCCTGCCTTGTTATGCCTTTGAGAGGCGAAAAGGTTGTTTTTGAGGTTCCGTTTACAAAACCAAGTTCGTTAGCCAATAAAATATAAGCATTATCAGTATCTTCAAATTTATCAAAATTTAGGTTAACATTATTTTGGTTTATATACTCATCTATATCTATTCCTAATGCCTTACAGTAGGCTTCTACTATTAATATACAAAAATCTTGGCGAGAGATGTTGTCTTTATATCTACAATTTGCATTATTATAGAGCAGCCCTGCGGAGGTTGCTTTTTCAATACTGCTTTTAGCCCAGTCAGAAGGATCATCTTCGGATACAAAAGCGTCATAGCTTTCATTTTCATCAAATTTTTTGAAAAGTGCATAATATGTTTTACCGCCTATATTTTTTTCCTTCTTTAAATAGCTTTTATCAATTTTATTAGTAGTAATTCCACTTTCGGAAGTATATCCTAAATAATCCATTGAATATTTTATAATATCAAATTCAACATCTTCCGGGCGCGTTATCTCATTACCTTCTGAGTCATAATAAAAGTCATATCCTTTAGGCGGGTTGTGGCTTGACATGGAATCGCTAACATATTCATATTTTTCTCCGGGGAACCAAAAATAATCATTATCTTTACTTGTACTTATATAATGATATGTCATTTTGTGTTCATTTTTAATCATTTTTAGGTTTTTAAGGTTGACAATTGTGGGACAACCTTGTATTTCACCAAAATTTTCATCTCCGCAAAAGCCTTTGGTAAAATAAAAAGAGCCGGTTAAGAGCAGATTTTCATTTATAAATAAACTATGTCCCCCATCATCCCATTCTGTAAGAGCATTACCCTTGTTATCAAGCAGTACCCATTTATCATTATTGTCATTACAAAGCTTTATGGAAAACAGATTTTCATACTGCGGAAATTGGAATTCAAAGAACGGATCGGTTCCTATTTCATATGGAACACCATATTTTCCTTGAGGAAAAAGTTCTGTTCCATCTGGTTTTAAAATTACTGAATTATAAAAATTTTTTGTTTCCTGCTGTGTATTGCAAAAGCTAAAGCCATACAGACCATTTTCTATATTGTCATATCTGTAGTCTGTCAGTTGTATGGTTTTAGTTACTTGTTCGTTTTCGGAATACTCGGTTGCCGTCACTTGCAATGGCGTCAATAAAATGCTTATGATCAAAAGATATTTTACAAAATTATTCATTAATATCACCTCTTTTGCATAATTTTTTTAAACCAAGCTTTATAATTTATTATTTCTTAGCGGTTTCATAAAGACGGCAGATAGTTGTATAGGCCTGCTCTCTTGTATAGGTCATCCATGGGGAGAACTTTTCGGGTTCGGTGCCGCCCATTATGGCTGTTCCGTCCGGGGTTTTTATGCTGCTTATTGAATATATGGCATCGGCTGCCCAATTTGCAAAATATGAGCTGTCGGAGAAGTTTACTCTTTCGGAGTTGGGAGAAAGACCCAAAAGTTTGGCTGTGTTGTCAAGCATTACGGCGGCTTCCTGCCTTGTTATGCCCTTTGCAGGAGAAAAGGCAGTTTCGGAGGTGCCGTTTACTATTCCCAGATAATTTGCGAGGAGTATGTACGAATCTTCCGTATCGGTAAATTTATTATAGTCGAGGGTTATGTTATTTGCTTTTATATATTCGTCAACATCCATTCCCTGAGCCTTGCAGAATGCTCTGACAGCAAGAAAGGCAAAGTCCTTTCTCGAAATGTTGTCGGTATATCGACAGTTTGATTCGTTAAAAAGAAGTCCTTCTTCTGTAAGCTTGTTTATACCTTCCTTAGCCCACGGGGACGGTGTTTCATGGGGACGGAAGTCGGCTTCTTTTTCATTTTCCTGCAATTCTCTGAAAACAGCATAGTAGGTTTTGCCTCCTATGTCTTTGGTTTTAAAAAATATATATGTTTTATCAGCCGTATCGCTTGTTATATCAGAAAATTGGGCAGATTTTAGATGTTCGTTAACTGTGGAAGGATAATATGAAGGATAGTATTTGGTGCCTTTTGAATCATGAGCATATTCCGGCTGTAATTTGTTTTCGCTGAAATACTTTAGGAAAAACTCTTCTTCGGGCATACCCGTTCCGCTTTCCAATACTTTTCCGTCAGAATCAAGAAAGTTATAGTCAATATACCATGTGACTTCACCGTTGGATTCTACGGGATAATAATTATGTCTGAGTATATATTCTTCGTCTTCGCTTATATAATAAACTCCGCTCCTCCACACAACATTAGATGCAGTAAAGTTAAGAATAGTTTTGTTGGTGTCGGTATTGATTACATAATATTCAAGCATATCATTGGATTCGGTATTTTTAACTCCCAAATAATACCTGTCCGATAAAGGTCTTATAAAAGAATAATTCAAATCAGTTATTATGCGTCCGTTATTATCTATAATTCCTGCAAGTCCTGTGTCAATATCATTTATAATATATTTATCTCCCTTTTCATTTTGAGGAAAAAAGAAACCCAAATCATATGGATCAACGGGATCAACATAGGTGAGATAATATTGTCCCGTTCTGAACATTTCCGTGCCATCGGGCTTTAATACGGTGCTTGGCAATATCAAATCTTTGTCAGTCGATTTTTTGGAAGAATCATAATAATTAAACAGAATGTATTCGTTAAGAAGATTTATTGCATTTTCATAGCGATAGTCTGTAAGCTGTATGTTCCCGGTATCTTGTCCGTTTTCGGAATACTCGGCTGCCGTCACTTGCAAAGGCATCAATAAGATGCTTATTATCAAAAGATATTTTACAAAATTTTTCATCAGATCACCCTTTCTGTAAAATTTGACATTGTTTCATATTAAAAGTATAGCATAATTATCTTCGGCTGTAAATTATTTATACAGCATAAAACAGTATAAACATTTTTAATACGAGGTTTATAATATCAATCAATAATTTTATTGAATGTTTAAATTTTGCCGATATTTAACCGACAAGTAAGTCCCCCGCCTCTTTAGGCGGTGGGTACTTACTGTTGTATTCGGTGGGAGATGCAAGCTCCCATCCGAATACAAAGGCTTCGTCAGAAGCCGTCGGGTAGAGATACGTAGCGTAAGCGGAGTGCGAATATCATTGACTATTTGTTATAAAAAAGCGAAAGAAACGGCTATTATTACGGGGAGGGTGAAAGCGAGCAGCAGCATGGACTGTACGACGGTGACGGCGGCGAGCTTTGGGGAGCAGTCGTAGACCTCGGCGAAAATTATGTTCATTGAGCCGCAGGGCAGCGCCGTGAGGACAACCATTGTTCGGGGCAGAGTTCCCGAGAAACCGAGGATCTTAAGGACTGCGGCCATCGCAAGGGGAAAAACCGCAAGTCTCAGCGCCGACACGATATAAGCCCTTTTATCTCTGAATAGTGAGGGAATATCCATCTCGGCAGCCTCGCAGCCTATTATCAGCATAGATATGGGAAATACGGCGGAGCTTATAGAGGATATAGGCCCCATAAGTATGTCGGGTATGTAAAGAGGGGAGAAGAATATTATTACGGCCAGTATGCAGGCTGCCGTAACAGGTTTTTTTATTGCCGACATAATGTCAAAGCCTGAGCTTTCTCCAAGAAGATTTATACCGTAGGTGTATAGCAGAAGATTGTAGAACAGGTTGTATACAACGCAGTATAGGGTACCCTCCGAGCCGAAGATTTCACCCACGAGGGAAAAGCCTATAAAGCCTACGTTTGCAAAGGTTATCATTGTTATGATTATGTTTTTTGATTTTCTGTCGGTGTGCATAAGCCCTGCGGTGATATTTCCCACCACAATGGCTGCTATGTAGTAGATGCAGCAAATGACTGCGCTTTTTATTACCCCTGCGGCAAGCTCCGGAGTAAACCTGCTTGCAGAGGCCTCCAGTATATTGAAAGGCACTATGCCCATAACGAGGAGATTGCTCAGTCCCTTCTGAAGGCTGTCGGTTATTACTCCGGTCTTTTTGAGAATAAAACCCACGGTCACAACGAATAATATTTTAAATAAAAGCTGTGTTAAAAATACAATGTCCATAACAGTTTCTCCTTTTTAAATATGGTTTTATTCTAAGAGTACAAAGGCTTTTTGTCAAGGTCTGTATTTCCTATGGTTCGGGATCAAAATTTTTGTTGCAAAATAATATTTCTATGTTATAATAACAGTAATTATTAGGAAACGTCTGCTTAACATATATGAGGAAAAACACCTACGCTGATGCGGACGGTCGTTAATTCCCGATTTTTCAGAGTTTCCTTCAATAAACAGTATTCCGAGGAGAAAATAAAAATATGGATACTATAATAGTTATAATGGAGAAAAATCTTAAAACCGGCTTTCTCGAAAGGGAGATAGCGGGACTTTCTCTCTCCGAGAATCAGAAATATATAGTCAATATATACGCCGCAGGCGACAGTCTTTGCATAAAGCTTTCGGACGACAGAGAGCTTGAGGACTGGGAGTTTGAGGCCGTGTATGACTATTTTGACACTGAGGTTTTCGGCGGTCGGATAACGGAAATATCCGAGGAGGAGGACACCTATAACCCCACATGGAAAATAGAGCTGCCCTTTGACGAAAACAATACGGAGGGTCTTGAAGAAAGAGTAGAGGAAATACTTGATATATTCAAAAAAGAGCTTTCTTCTGTTTATGAAGTCATAAAGGATAAGAAAGGAGAGTATTATGAAGAACAATAAAAAAGACAGCGGGAACAACAATAATAACAATAATAACAACAACAAGTACATTATCACGGCGATAGTGTGTATTGTTGTCATATGTGCGCTTATGTTTGTTATGATAAAAAGGAGCGCGCTGAACGACGACCGCAAGGATGTTACGATAATAGAGGAGCCACGCACCACGGAGCCTACCTCGGAGACCGAAACCATCGAGCTTTCGCCCGATCCCGTAACTCTTGATGACAGTCTGTACGAGGCAGTCGGAGACTTTAACGAACAGCTTAAGAGCTATTGTGAGAACAATGCTCCCGAAGGAGGATTTATATCCGCATACGGCTTTTTGTGCAGGGACACAGGCACACAGCCTGTAGGAGTAAGCGATATTGACGAGGGAGCCGATGAAAGGCTGCAAAATGCCGACATACTCTATATACGCCCCTCTGACTTTGAGGTATGCGAAAACCTGGAAGAACTTGACATAGACAGCCTTGACGATGAGCTAAAGCCCTTTACGGCAGTGCTTACCGACAAGGGGTATCTTGTTTCTTCGGCTGAATACGGCGGAGGACTTGTTTCGGAAAAGGATTACAGAAGTCTTATAATGCGCTACAACTGCGCCCACGGTGAGATACGCTCTCCCGAAAGGGATTCTGCACTGTTTGAAAAGATATACACCCTTATTTCCCAAAACTGGGGCGCCGAAGGAACTGTTGACATAAAATATATGGGTATAGACGACAAGTATGGCATAGTTGTTGCCAACTTGGTCGAAAATCCCCTTGAATTCAGAGAATTTCTAATTATGAAGGCAGGAAACGACTGGGCTGTAAGATCTAAGGAGCTTGCAAAGCAGGACAACGTAAAGGCATATGTGAATAACAAATATCCCGATATGGAGCTTGCGCTGCTGCCTTATTATACTCTGTCGGATTATGATGATTTCAGAACGGATCTTTTCGGATACTACGATCAGATCGTGGAGCTTAAGGATCTGGGAGTGACAGAGGCGGATCTTCCCGCAGTATACTGTCTGTATTCCGACAACTTCATATATTATGAGTTTGCGAACGAAAAAAGAATAGTGGGTCACCTTGACGATGACGTGCTTTCGTTCTACAAGGTCAACTCTACGGACGAGGCCGTGGCTCTTATGAGCAAGTTTACCGACAAGCCTCCCGTATTTATAATAAAATTTTCATAAAACCAATAAAATCGCCGCTTCGTTGACAATATGAGGGAGCTGTGATAAAATATTCCAATAAAAAATCCTACAATGTTCATACCAAAGGAGCTATCTGACATGAAAGAGTATTCACCAAAGGATATTGAAAAGAAATGGCAGGATATATGGGAAAAAAACGATGCCTTCAAAACCCTTGACGACTATTCGCTTCCCAAATATTATGCGCTTGTGGAGTTTCCCTATCCATCGGGTCAGGGACTTCATGTAGGTCATCCAAGACCGTATACCGCTCTCGACATCATAGCGAGAAAAAGACGTATGCAGGGCTATAATGTGCTTTTCCCCATGGGCTGGGACGCTTTTGGTCTGCCTACCGAAAACTTTGCTATAAAGAATAAAATACACCCAAGAATAATTACCGAAAACAATGTGAGCCGTTTCAAGGCTCAGCTCAGATCAATAGGCTATTCCTTTGACTGGTCAAGAGAGGTCAACACCACCGACCCCGAATATTATAAGTGGACTCAGTGGATATTTTTAAAGCTTTTTGAAAAGGGACTTGCCTATAAAAGCGAAATGCCTATAAACTGGTGTACGGGCTGCAAGGTTGGTCTTGCCAATGAGGAGGTCGTGAACGGCGTATGCGAACGCTGCGGCTCGCCCGTTGTCAGAAAGGTAAAAAGTCAGTGGATGCTCAGGATAACAGCCTACGCCGACAGACTTATAAAGGATCTTGACGATCTTGACTATGTTGAAAAGATAAAAGTATCGCAGAAAAACTGGATAGGCCGTTCGGAGGGAGCCGAGGTAGACTTCAGACTTAAGGATCTTGACGAAGTCCTCAGAGTATATACCACAAGACCCGACACCCTTTTCGGGGCTACTTATATGGTTATATCTCCCGAACATCCCCTTATTGACAAATATAAGGACATAATAGAAAACTATGAAGAGGCGTCTGCCTACAGAGAAGAAGCCGCAAGAAAATCTGACTTTGAGAGAACGGAGCTTGCAAAGGACAAAACGGGCGTTGAAATAAAGGGCATAAAGGCCATCAACCCCGTAAACGGAAAGGAGATCCCCGTGTGGATTTCGGACTATGTTCTTATGTCCTACGGAACAGGCGCAATAATGGCCGTTCCCGCTCATGACGAACGTGACTGGGATTTTGCCAAAAAATTCGGCCTGCCTATAATAGAGGTCGTAGCTGGCGGAAACGTAGAGGAAGAAGTCTATACCGATGTAAACAAGGGCATACTTGTAAACTCCGAATTTCTCAACGGCCTTGAAGTAAAGGCAGCAAAGGCAAAAATTATCGACTGGCTCGAAGAAAAAGGCATAGGCAACAGAAAGGTCAACTTCAAGCTGAGAGACTGGGTATTTTCACGTCAGAGATATTGGGGCGAGCCCATACCCATTGTTTATTGCGAAAAATGCGGTTATGTTCCCATTGACGAAAGCGAGCTGCCTCTTATGCTGCCCGAGGTCGAAAGCTATATGCCTACCGATACGGGAGAATCGCCTCTGGCAAAAATGACCGACTGGGTGAACACTGTTTGTCCCCACTGCGGCGGTCCTGCAAAGAGAGAAACAGACACAATGCCCCAATGGGCAGGCTCTTCATGGTATTTTCTGAGATATACCGACCCCCACAACCATGATGCCCTTGCCGACAAAAAGGCTCTCGAATACTGGACACCCGTTGACTGGTACAACGGAGGTATGGAGCATACCACGCTGCATCTTCTCTATTCACGCTTCTGGCACAAGTTCCTCTATGACATAGGCGTTGTTCCTACGCCCGAACCGTATAAAAAGAGAACATCTCACGGAATGATACTGGGAGAAAACGGCGAAAAAATGTCCAAGTCAAGGGGCAACGTAGTCAACCCCGACGATATAATAAAGGAGTTCGGCGCAGACACTCTGCGTACCTATGAAATGTTTATAGGTGCCTTCGATATGGCTGCATCGTGGTCGCAGAACGGCGTCAAGGGCGTAAGGCGTTTTCTTGACAGAGTATGGAAGCTCAGAGAGCTGCTTACGGACGGAGACAGCTATTCTCCGAAATTCGAGACTAAAATGCATCAGACCATAAAGAAGGTTTCGGGCGATTTTGAAAACCTCAAATTCAACACCGCCATAGCCGCTCTTATGGCTCTGCTTAACGATTTTTATGCCGCAGGCAGCATAAACAAGGCTGAGTTTGCCACATTTATCACTCTGCTTAACCCTGTCGCTCCCCATATAACAGAGGAACTTTGGGAGAGCGCAGGCTTTGAGGGCTATATTTATCAGACAAAATGGCCTGAGTATGACGAGGCTAAAACCGTTGAAAGGACTGTCGAAATTGCGGTAACCGTAAACGGCAAGGTCAGAGGCAAGGTTGTCATAGAGCTTGACGAGGACGAAGAAAGCGTAAAGTCAAAGGCTCACGAGGCGGCAGGAGTCAAGAAGTTTCTTGACGGAAAGAATATCATAAAAGAAATTTATGTAAAGAACAAAATTCTTAATATCGTGGCAAAATAACCCCCTTTTTTGGGAACCTTTGCACGGCGTACATCGAAAATCGAAAGGAAGATAAAACAATGTCAAACCCTGTCATAACCATAGAGCTTGAATCGGGCGATGTTATTAAGGCGGAGCTTTTTCCCGAAATTGCCCCCAACACGGTGAGAAATTTTCTGAGCCTTATAAATAAGGGCTTCTATGACGGACTTATATTTCACAGAGTAATAGAGGGCTTTATGATACAGGGCGGCTGTCCTCTCGGCACAGGCACGGGCGGCCCCGGATATACCATAAAAGGCGAATTTGATTCGGCAGGATACAAAAACACTCTTAAGCATACGGCAGGGGTGCTTTCTATGGCGAGAGCTGCAAACCCCCATTCGGCAGGCTCACAGTTTTTTATAATGCACAAGGACGCTCCTCATCTTGACGGCCAATATGCCGCTTTCGGAAAGGTGACGGAGGGCATGGACATAGTGGACAAAATAGCCGAAACACCTACCGACTTCAGAGACAGGCCTATAAATGAACAAAAAATCGCTAAAATAACTGCCGAGACCTTCGGAGTTGATTATCCCGAGCCAGAAAAGCTCTGACGAATATTCCGACAAAACATCAGAAATATAAAAAGGGAGAGCATACGTTTTTTTGAACCGATATTCTCCCTTTTTCTGTGATTCAGCTCCATGATATGTTTTTAATCAATCCGCTTCTGTTCAGCCTGTCAATTTCTTCATTGTCTAAATCCTCGATGGGGACGATAAGGCGTGATACATAATTTTCCTGCGAAAATTCTTTGCCGGTATAACCGCTTACAATACCCATACCAAGTATATAGCCTTTAGGTTTCAGACCGAGAGCGAGGATCCTTTCATCAAGCTCGGCATGCGCCTTTTTTGCGGTTTTTTCGTTTCCATAGCACAGCATAGAAACCGCCGTACAGCTTGGATGGAACACAGTGTCGGCATCAGCGCAGGACGGTTCAAGCGGCACACAGCAAATATAAGCGTTTTCGCTTTCTTTCTTATGCCCGCCATTGTATTTACTTACAGTAAAAAGCCGTTCCGATATAAGCGGCCTGTAACCCTTTTCTATAACCTCGCCGAAAAGGTTATACATATCACGGTATTTTTCGCCCCAAGTCGCACCCTTAAATTCTCTTTGATAACAGACATATTCGGGCAGAGTTATAATTTCCAGTTTAAGGTGCTGTTTATTGTCCATTCTCAGCTTCATTTCCTCATATGCTTTTGTAACAATCGCAAGACGGTTTTCGAGGGTGGCAAGTATCTCGGGCGAATTGCCTACTGACGCATAGTACGAATATGCGTCGTCATAAGTAAGTCCCATATTCAGAAACATTTGAATATGCAAGACCTTTGTTACATTATAAATATCATAATAGCGATACCCTGTATTTTCATCGACGTGCGCAGGAGACAAAAGCCCTCTGTTCTCCATACGCAGAATAGTCGAACGTGAAATGCCGCAGCATTTGCAGACCTGACCTATGGTAAAAAACTTTTTCAATAAAAATCACTCCCGACTATTGACTTGTTCATAGGTGAACGTGTTATAATTATAATGCTCATAAAGAAAAATGTCAATATATGAAATAAAAGCTTTTGACAAATTATATAAAAAGGGAGAAATCAGAATGATCGGTTGTGACAACAAAAGACCATGCCCCTGTACTTATGACTGCCCAAGGCACGGTAAATGCTGCGCCTGCGTAGCGTACCACAGGGACAATAATGAAGGTGTGCCGGGATGCTTTTTCTCGGTTGAAGCCGAAGCGACCTATGACAGAAGCATAGAAAATCTTGCAAGAGATAAGGGACTTCTTTGACAGTCTGTAAAATATTATATAATATTTCTGATCAACAGAACTGGTGGACTATTGACTTTGTGATGCGCAGAAGCTGCGTACACATTGGCTATAAACAAAAATACATGTGGGGGGGGGTATCTAAGCAACCTCCATAAAAGATTTTTATAAAATTAAAAGGAGGTTGTTAAAATGAATGTAATATACTGCTTTTTTGCTGAACTTTTATGCAAAAAAAATCATGGCGGCGTACGCAGAGGGGCTTTCGGCAGGAGGCTCTCCTTTGTGGCGCTCACATTAGGCGTGCTTTTCTGCGCCTTTTTTTCGTGCGTGACGGTTTATGCCGAGGGCTCGAGGGAGATAATTCAGACTTCGATCGACAATGCAAAGGCTCTTGGAGTAAAAGATCCGGAAGGTTCAGACGCAAGTGCAATTGCAAGATGGAGCATAAGATCCAGTGACAGTGCTAATTCTACCTTTATGGGTGTTGCAACGCAGCAGAAAATGAAATTTTATGCCTATGAAGGCGAGGTTGTCTTAATAGCATCAAGTTCGGTAGGCAAAGATGTAGATGTAATAATACACCTTCCAAACGGCAGTAGCGAAAATATAGATCTGGGAACCGACAGAACAACCGAAATGGCGAGTAATGAGCTTCTTAAAACTGACACAAATAGAGGGGCGGACGAATATGCAAAGACAGTAAAGCCCGGCACAGGTCAGATACTTAACAGAGCCGCTGAAAAAGCAGGACCCAAGGGCGTAAAAATGCCCAAGGGAGACGGCACATATGAGGACGCCATAAGCGGTGAGGATGCCTTTACACCTTATGTGTATGAAATTAAACATTCCGGTATATATGAGGTTGAGTTTAAAGCAGACAACTGCGGAAAATATAAAGCAGGTGCTTCAGGCTTAAATTATGACAGGTATCCTCTGAGTTATAGTGATGAATTTTACAGCAGCGGCTCAACGGTTCACGCATGGGATATTACCGTTGCCAAAAAATCCAACGATGAATATCTTGCTGTAAACGGCCGTGTGTGGGCTGACGCTTTTTCATTGCAGACAAATGGCAGTGATGCTTCAGGTATTTATGCCAATTTATACGCTGTAACAAGGGACGGCTATATATGGAAGTTCGGTCTCAACGGCTGCAAGCCCTATACAATAAGCTTTTATTCAAATTCAAGAGGAAACATAGGTTCCGGTACAAACGCATCGGCTTATCATTCCGTTCATTCACCTCTTGCAAATTATACGGCCTTTGACTTTTATAAAAATCTTAAGGACAAAAACGGAAACCCCGACGGCGTATATATTTTAGGCCCCGACAACGAGGTTACGGACATAGACTCTCCCTACCATATGTTCTTTAACTATCCCGATACCTCTATGCCTGAAAGCATTATACTCACAAAGCCCAAGGATATTGGCAAAATAACATCCCTCCGCTATGACGGACGTACGGGAGAAGATTCCGAGGATAAAGGAAACGAAGACGGCTATTCGGGTGTCGGAGGATATTTTGAAATAGGAACAGACGGCGTAAGCTCTTATCAGATTGTTATAGATATGAGCAATATGTACGCAAAGAAATATCACAATGAAAACAAAGAAAGTTGTACAGATGCAGTCTATCAGGATGACGCAATATGCTTAAGCGTTGAAGGTGATGAGAATTTTATATATCAGGATCCAAAAGATAGTAAGTGGTACAGTATAAGAACAACAGATAAAAGCAAAAGACACCCTTCAAATGAAAACGGCGAAAAGCTTGAAGATTTGATTATATATGAGCCAATAACCAAGCCTGCAAACCTTGACAGTGATTATAAGAGTCTCGGCAAGGTCATGCTTGGAAATGCCGCCGTAGACGGCAAGACAGACAGGATCAAATGGAACGGCAGAGATCACTATGGAAGGATACTGCCCATAGGTACATATTTCGGTGATACGGGCAGAGGTACTGTATATGTTCAGGCCAAAGCGGGAGAGATACACTTTCCTCTCTGCGATGTAGAAAGGGCACAAAACGGCTTTTCAATATGGCTTGAAAACGCCCCGGACTGGATGAAGAAAGCTCCCAATGGTGATGATCTTGATTTGACAGAGCAGATAAAATCGCGCTCAAAGCTTTATTTTAACAATCTTGATGAAAGTCTTTTGAGAGATTTTTGTGGCGTTAACATTGTCCCGACAGCAGATAACGGCTCAAAGTGGGGAAATGCTAATATGGCTTGGGTATGGAATCTGCCGAGAAATATAAGCATTAGCGCAGCAGGACAAAAGAGCAGTAACGCAGAAAAGACTAACAGGCAATGGGTTGAAGGTGAAGCAGTATTTGAGGATAAAAGTCTGGACGGAGTACCTTCATATGAATATAGTGGAGCAGGAAAAGGATCCGTAGATGACAGAGTCTTGACAAAAAATGCTGCAGTAGCCACATCCGACGGTATAGACCACGGTATAGCCGATATGTGGTCATACGCTATATCCAATAAGGAAAGCGATAAGTTTTATCTCAAAGATGAAATACAGCTTGACAATTATGCAAACCACAGAATAATCACAGGTTTTGTATATCTCGATACTCCAAAAACGACTACGGGTACTTATGACAAGACCACAGACGACAGAGAGCTGCCTCTTGCCGAAGTCACAGCAAGATATGGCGACTTTTCGCCTACCGCCGGAGCATTGTCGAATTTAGTAAACCGTATTGCAGGCGGCTATACAAATGAGTATACTACTACGACAAATACCAACGGATATTACAGCATTCCCATTGATATGAACTATTTCAGTGCGGGAGCAGATAAAAAAGAGGTTGAGATCACCGTTAAGTATATTGACCCCAATATGAGTAATAAGGATGCAGACCACACCACATATAAGGTCACTACGTTAGGTACGGCAGGTACAGCAGATCGCAAATATGCTCAGACAAGCGGCGGCGCCGCAAATATAAGCGTGCAGACCATAGATTTAGGAACGATAAAGGCGGATCTGAGGGAGATCTATGCCGACAATGTAGGTTATACATATTCAAATTCAAAAAATCTACTTATAGAGGACACATGGGAACCCGAGGCTCTTAAGGATATAACTTTAAGCTCCAAATTTAAAATTGTAGGCGTTCTTGAAAGTGTTGCCGAAGCTTATGAGGGAGGCGATACAACTCCCGAGGAGATCGAGGCAAAGAACAAATACTTTGAAGAACATGCCTTTGTAGTACCCTTCCCCGAGGTATCGGTAGATGCGGCTCTTGGCGGTATATTTACAACGACGGATCTGCCGGGTTGTATATTCAAGGCAGATGGCACAAATGGTGAAGATATAGTATATAGGGTAATTCAGATAAAAGAGGGTACATACGAAACAAAGATAGAACATACCCCCGATCACCCATATTACGGCGATGAAGTATTGTACGACTATTGGCATTTTACAAACAGTATAGTACCTTCCACATTTATCGAAACCGTATGGTATGATGCAAACCAGAACGGCTCACATGATGAGGATGAAAAGCCCATAGAGGGTGCGATCGTAACAATAGCCAAGCGTAATGAGACAACTCAGATTTATGGCGGAGACGAGGAGGGCGAAAGCAGATATTATGACGCTTTTGAACACGCTCCCGATTATAAGAGTGCGTCAGAAGTCGGAGACCTTAAAAGGATAGGAAATAGCGATGTGCTGGAAACCGATGCAAACGGACAGGTCGAATTAAAAGGTATGATCGCAGGTCACTATCGTGTGACTGTAACACTGCCCAAGGGTTCGGTGTATAACTCTGCCACTCAGACAAGTGACAAAAAAGAAGATGCAAACGGAACCATCGAAGCCTCCGAGACAGCGGCGAAGGTAACTCAGTATATAGACATAGGCGTAGGTAAGATAGACGAAAGCAGCCAAAAAGCTGAAGTCGGCTATGGCTTTATGGGCGGACTGGGCATAAAAAAGATAATCAATATAGCAGGCTATAGTCCCGATGAAACAATACAGGGATATATACAGAATGAGCTATTTAGATTTGAGCTTCAGCTGAAGGGCAAGCCACAGGGCACCGAAGAAGGCGATAAAGTAAAGGTAACGACCGAAACCTTCAATACAAATATAACAACAGGAGCCGAAGGACCTGCGGAAGATGGCGACAAGGTAATTGATTTTACGCAGATAGACGGAACCGATATATGGAAATCTGATTTTGAACTCAAATCAGGCGAAAGAATAACCATACCCAACATAAAGGCAAATACAGAGTATAGCCTTTGGGAGTATGACAACAATAATAATACTTCTTCCGAGGAGAAGGCCGACAAAAACGGAAGCAGCACAGAAACGGATAATCTCACATATATGCCGAAGGGCTATTCCCTTGCAAATATTTTTGCCAACAACAAATACCGCTATGGCAGCACGCCCATAACATCGAGAACGGTATTTATAAACTATGTAAACGAATACAAGCCCATAGCCGTTGAGGGTTATGGCAGCGATGGTTCAGGGGCTGACTCTGTAGAGGACGGCTCGGGAGGAAACAAAGGCAAATTTGATAAGTACGACAAGGATAAAAATATAGACAAAGGCCTTGAAATAAAGGCTAAAATAAAGATAGAAAGCACTGCGAAAAAAGTTGACGGTTATCTCAACGAAAGAAAGTTTGAAGAGGGCGACAAGTTCAAGCTGCTTTTGGAGCCTGTTGACGATGCGCCTGCATTCAGTGTCAGTGGAGGCGACAAGGACAATAAACCCGGAAAGAGCATTGAGCTTTCGGCAGACGATGAAAATATAGGAAAGGAAATATTGGAGCTTGCTTTCGATGACGGAACATATGCTGAATTTACCACCGAGAAAAAGGACGATAAAGGAGAAACTCAGCCCTACAGCTACATACTGAGAGAGGCCAGACCCTTCTATGATGATTTCTATACGGAAGATAATGACAAGGCGGCTATCCCGGGTCTGACATATTCGACCGAACAATACAGAATGGACGTTTATGTTAAGGACATATATCAGCAGCTTGAAATCAGTGAAGTTAAGTGGTATAAGCAAAACGGCGATGGTGGCTGGAAAGAATTGACTGATCCTGCAAATGAAATCGTGTTTACAAACACATTCAATCCATACAATATAAGTATACCTCTTACGGGTACAAAGGTACTGAATACAGAGGTCAAAGATGTAGGGCTTGAAGACTTGCCGCCTTTCAGCTTCAATGTTGAGCTTATTGGCAGGAGACTGAGAAATTCCGAGAAAGACGAGTGGGCTACGTGTGTTGCTCCTGTGCCGAGCAAGGTAGACGGCAGCGGAAACCTTACTCTTAAGGTAGATCCGGCAGCGGATCCTGTCAGAAGCGCAACAATAGATTTCGGCAGTCTGACATTCAGCGAAAAGGATGCAGGCGAAGACGTAGAGAGCGCTATGCTCTACAAATATAAGGTTGTTGAGAACGAACCTTCCGAAGATTATACAAAGGGCGAAAGAAAAGACGGTGTCGTTTATGACCAAAATGAGCCGAGATATATTTATATCAGAGTATACAAGGTTCTGACGGGAACAGATGACGGACAGGTTCAGACAATAAATGTAGAGATGTGCGATGAAGACGGCAGACCTCTTGATACCGCGGGAGAAAGTCTTACCTTTACAAACTCGTATTCCGCCGAAACTACTTTTGATGTGGGAAATATTGTGGACGAATATCCCGATCTTGGCCTTAAGTTCAAGAAGACAGTCGAAGGTAAGTATGCTTCGGGAAATGACAGAGGCATTCTTGAGGGCGACAATTTCAGGTTTATGATAGAGCCTGTAGACGGTGCTCCCACAATAAATGATAAAGAAGACGGTAAAGTTACAAATATACTCGAATATACGGCGAAGGAAGATATTCCGGGCGGAAGTGTTATCCTGCCCAACAATGATGGTGGAACGGACACGGGTGCAACAATAACATTCACTCAGACTGGAGAGTATGTTTATAACTTAAGAGAACTGAACCCCTTAAGAGATGTGACCGCAGGCTTCAACGCAATACCCGGTATAACCTATGACAACAAGACATACCGCATACATATCAAAGTTGACAATGCAGAGGATAAAGACGGCAAGTATAAGGGCAATCTGACTGCGGAAATAACAAAGGTTGCGGAAGTTTCGGGCGGCGAAGAAAATACTGTTGTTTATGAAAAGGGAACTCCTGCCGACAGCGAAAATACCTACGGCATTGTTTTCACAAATATATACAACTCCGAGGAGTATGACGTTCAGCTGAGGGGACAGAAAGTTCTTGAAAGCTCCGATCCTACGGTAGATCTTTTGACTATTGCCGAAGAAAATGATCTCAAAGACGGATTTTCTTTCAAGCTGACTGCCGAGGGAAGGGCACAGCTTAAAAATTCAACAGTAGAAACGGCTCCGACAGATTTTAAACCTTATCCCGACCAGCCAATGCCCGATGGTCTTGACGGAGAGGGAGCAAAGACAGTCCACAATATCATAAAAGACGTTGACGGCAGCGTAATATCTTCTGATATAGTCGACTTCGGCTCAATTAAGTTTACGTTGGAGGACGGCGTCGGCGCAACGGAAAACACACCCTATCTCTATCGTTATCTTGTAGACGAGGACGAAAAGGAGATGGAAGGTATTAAGGGCGTAACTCCCGTTGACCCCGAGGGCAAGGTCTATGTATATTATAAGGTATACACTCAGAAGGTCTATGATGTGGATAACCCCGACAATGACGATGTTGACCACATTGTTGTGACAAGATGCAACGAAAAGGGCGAAAGCCTGCCCTCGTCAGAATATGAGTTTACGGTGACAAACAAATATACCGCAGGCAGAGTGGCATACCACGCAAACGGCGGTACGGGCGTAGGAGTTACCGTTGATGAGAGCGGATGTTTCCGTTACAGCACTCACTATTATGACAGCGAAGAAAAAATTCCCTATGAAAACATATTTAAGATCGAGGACACCGAGGACGGATCAGGCTCAATAATACAGGGCGCAAAGAGCCTTATAAGAAAAGAAAATCAGGTCGTTGTGGGATGGAGCACCGCACGGCAGGATAAGGTTTTTGCCGAAGATCCGGGCTACCTCACTGATGGCGGAGTTCTCATATCCGAAGATTATAATGGTTTGGTTATGCCTAAGTGGGATAACAGTCAGGAGCCAAAGAACCTGACTATCTATGTAGTATGGGCAGAGGACTATAACAACAACATGGTGCCCGACTATAATGAAAGAGGCGTTATAAATTATTATAACAAAACGACTGTGAGCGCTGAAGATATGCCTGATAATCAGTCTGTTCTTCAGAACAACGACGAAACTCTTTCGGAAAATATACCCAAGGCTTCGGGATATTTGTTCCTTGGCTGGACTACGGATAAAAAGGATACTCCTATGACATCCGAGCCTGTGACAGATCCCGAAAAGAGCGGCGAGGCAGGCTATCTCAGTGATTTCTATCTGCCGGAAGCTGTTTTCCATACGGGTCAATATGACGAAACTTCGGACAGGTCAATGCCCTATGTGGATGAACTCTATGCTGTCTGGGCAAACGACTATAACGGAGACGGCGTAGCGGACTATTATCAGGTCAGATATGATGCAGGCGATGCGGCAGAGTCTGTCGATAGTGATAGTATGCCGACCGATAACGGAACCTACAGAGCAGGAGAGCTTGTTTCTATCTCGGAGACCGAGCCGAAATGGGCAGGTCATGTCTTTATGGGTTGGAAGAGAACAAACCTGAAGGCTGTCGAGGACGAAAATCTGTACTTATATGACGCTACCATAAATTATTTCTCAAAGTCTGACGAGCTTGACGTTCTGACGGCTCAGTGGGAAACCGATGAGCTGGGCGGAGAGCCGAGCGGCGGCGACGGCATACCCGACAGGTATCAGAAGAAGATAACATTCAATGTCGTTGGCGGAACGTGGGACGACGGAGAAACCACAAAAACCATATGGGTACCTCTTAAAAATGAGGACGGAAACTACAGCATTGACGGCAGCGGAACCTATGACATACCCGAAAGCACTCCCGATGAGGGCTTTGAGGGAGGAAGCTGGGGTATAAATGTACCCGACGGAACGGCGAAAAATACCTCCGAAATGACATATGTATATACATATGATCCCATTATACCCGAAGTCTGGTACAACAGTTACAGCGAGGGTATGCCGCCTTCAATGACCGAGGAACCCGACAGGCTGCCCTATGGCCACAGCATAAAAATAGATCCCGACGGCGGCACATGGAAGGGAGATTCTGAAGAAAAGACCCTTGGCGTGACGGAGAATATTACCCTTGATGATCCCGTATGGGAAGGTCATATGTTTATGGGTTTTGTCAGCAGCAAAAACGAGGAAGAGCCTGCCGAACCCGAAAATCTCGAATATACATATACTGCCCAATGGCTTGAAGATGAAAACAATGACAATATACCCGATGTATATCAGAAGAAGGTTACATTTGAGGTAGAGAACGGTACATGGGTCGAAACAGGAAACAGCGACCCCATAACCAAATATGCCGAGCTTAAGGACGTATATGGAAAGTGGAGCGCATCAGGCAGCGGTACGGTGACAGCGCCTGAGCCTCAGCCGGGAGCAGAAATGCTTGGCGGCAGCTGGGAGCCTTATTTCAGCGGAACCGTTACGGGAAGCGACCCCATAACATACACATATACCTATTATGGCAAGGACAGCATTCTTATAAGCTATAACCGCTATACGGAGGGCAGAGGTATAAGCGCCGACAGCCGTGTAAGCGACCCTGTAAGCAATGGCGACAACATTCAGCTTGATTTGAGTGAAGGCGAATGGGCTGAGGGCGTGGATATTTCAGACAAGATCGAAAATATAACAGAAAACAAGGATATTCCCGATCCGATAAAAGACGGCTGTGTATTCTTAGGCTGGAAGAAAGAGACAGGTACAGACGGCTGCAGATATAAGTATACCGCTATGTGGGAAGAAGATAAGAACGGCGACAATATTCCCGACAGATATCAGAAGGCGGTTACTTTCAAGGTAAAGAACGGTACTTGGTCGGATGATGGAAAAGATCCTATCACCGTATATGCTGAGCTTAAAGAAAACGGCGCAGCAAACGGAGCATGGAGCGAATCGGGCAGCGGCACTGTTGTTGTCCCCACGGGAATGAAGCCCGATGAGGGATTTGACAAGGGCGCATGGGACGAAGGCTTTGAGCCTGTTGTTGACAGTATGGGTACTGCCACCGCAGTTGTGACAGGCAGCGAGCCCGAGGAGTTTACGTACACATTCGATGTAAAGAGATACAGAGTAATATATGACTTAAGCGAGGGCAGACCCGCCGAAGATAAGGACGCAGGTTATTATGCCCCCGAGGACGTACCTGTTAATAGTGAAATAAATCTTAAGGACGCTCCCGTAAGAGACGGTTATATATTCATAAGCTGGCGAGACAGTATCGTTAACACTGTACAGAGACAGCCGGGCGATTCTTATACTGTCACAGCCGATGTTGTATTCTTTGCCGAATGGGAGCCTGACAGAAACAATGACGGTATACTTGACAAATATCAGAAGATGGTCAAGTTTACCATACTCAATGGATATTGGGACAGCAAGGACGCAAGGGAAAAACTCTATTATGTAACCCTGCTTGACGATGAGGGCAATCCTTCCGTAAACGGTAAAGCAACTCTTGGCACATACACAGATGACGAAAATGTTGCCAAAGGCTATGTTATACCCGATGTAAGTAAGGCTTCACCCGAATACGATCCTGCAAGGGTAGATGGCGAAGGCAAGTGGCTCGGAAAGGATCCGACCGGATATGTAATAGACAACAAATCGCCTATGGAGACAATATTTACATATGCTTTTATTGCAGAAATTGAAGGCTATGTAAATATATACTACAATGAGTTCATACAGGACGGCGGACGTCCCAGAGCCTCAGTTCAGAGTATTCAAAAGGGCAAGACCATAAGCGTTGTTCTCGGCGGAGGTTCGGGCAGATACGGCGGCACCCTATACACTGACTACACAAGCGCCATTGTTCTGACAGCCAATGGGGATATCAATCTTGAAGACCCCACAAGAGACGGATATGTATTTATGGGCTGGGAGAAAAAGGACGGCACCGAAGGGGTAGAATACAGCTTTGAGGCTATATGGAGAGCCGATACAAACAAGGACGGCATACCCGATATGTATCAGAAGGTCGTTACGCTTCAGATAAGAAACGGAAACTGGAACGTGCGCCTTGACGATAAGTACAATGTAGTCGAATCGGGCGGAACAGAGTATACGAATCAGGACATTGTGGAATGGGTAGAGCTGTTTGACGATGAAACAGCCAGATGGAGCCAGACGGGCAGCGGAAGCCTGCCGTATGTTCCCAGCAGTATGACCCCTGATTCGGGCTATGCAAGCGGCGACTGGATAACGGGCTTCAGCCCTGTCGTAACGGGCAACGAACCTGTAACATATACCTTTGTATATTATCCCATTGGCGACAGAAACGTGACCTACAATGAGTATGTAGAGGGCAAAGTACCCGACGGAGCAGTCGATACGGTAGACGCCAACAACTATATTGTTGTGGATCTCGAAGGAGGCAGTTGGACAGACCCCGATGGAGGAGAACACTCCACAGACGAAGATATATACATAAAGGTTGACGACAACAAGCTGCTTGCCAACCCCACAAAGCCGGGCAATCTGTTTATGGGCTGGAAGTCAGAGGCGCTTGTGGGCGAAACCTACGGAGATGAAAGGGCAGCCGTTGAATACAGATATACGGCGCAGTGGGAGCCTGATGTGAAGGGCGGCTTTACCGAAAGCGGAGAGCCTGCGGCGGACGGCGTTCCCGACAGATATCAGAAGCTCATAATATTCAAGGTAGTGAACGGAAAACGTACCGATGTAGGCATAGACCACGCTCTCAACAGAAGATATGTATGGGAGACAGTAGAACATCAGTATGTGGATCTGACCGATGGCGACGGAAAGTGGAGCGAATCGGGAAGCGCCACGGTCATCGTGCCTAAGCTTATGGTACCCGATGAAAGATATGTCAACAGCGGCGACTGGACAAACAGCTCAGGCGGAGTTATTACATCGCCGCCGGAAGTAATAAACGGAGATACATTTGACGAGAAGAACAATGTATTTACGTTTACGTTCCACTACGGAGGACACAAGGTAGAATATGATCTCCAAGGCGGAACAGCAGTCGCAGGTACCGAAAGTCAGTATGAAGAAAAAATACTTGCGGTAACTCCTCCTACATTGGAAGGCAAAGCCGAAACGGTTATGCCGCCTGCGCCCACTCTTGCAGACAATGTATTTGAGGGCTGGGAAGTTGTTGCAGGAGACGGAGCAGGCAAGGTCTATCAGCCGGGAGACAGCGTAACTATCACAAAGGATACGAAGTTTAAGGCAAAATGGACTGACGATATAAACAATGACGGTGTTGCCGACAAGTATCAGAAGAAGATAACCTATCATATTGAAAACGGAACATGGTCGGACGGAACAAAGGAAGACCTGACCGAGTATGTAAATCTCTATCAGATAGACGGAAGAACCCCCGCTGGAGACGGCAGAGGCAAGCTTGCAAATGTTCCTGTGGGAATGAGACCCGATGAGGGTTATGTTCTGGGCACATGGGATATTTCCGATCTTAAAAACGGCTATGTGGTATCAGGCAATACAGACCTTACATTTACATACAGCTATACTTACAACAGCTTCACTCTTGAATATGACTTAAACGGCGGCGAAGGCAAGGAGGACGAGGACTATTCCACAAAGAGAAACCTCAGATACCTTCAGAGAGTATACGCCGCAGCAGCGCCCACATTGACAGGCAAGTCATTTATGGGCTGGAGTGACGGCATAAATACATATTATCCGAGAGACGAGGTCATAATAACGGGCGATACCGTTCTCACCGCAAAATGGAGCGATGAGGGAGCCGATAAGAATACATATATTATCGAGTATTATACCGAGGGACTTAACGGAAGATATGTAAAGGCAGACGGACTTACAAAAGAGCAGGAAGATTTTGTAGGAGCTTATGTTACTGCCGATACCGATTATACGGGAAGTGAAAGATATTATGAATTTAATGAGGAGCTTTCCGAAATATCGGGTATAGTCACAGGCGCGGGAAGGGATAAGCTTACGCTTAAACTCTACTATTCGAGAATGGCCTATGACGTGAACTATGACTTAAACGGCGGCGAACCTCAGGCAGGCTATGAATATCCCGAAGAAAAGGTTAAGTATGGCGGAAGTATAAATATGCCTGTGGCTCCCATAAGAGACGGTTATACCTTCAGCGGCTGGTGTCTGTCAAAAGACGGCAACGGCAGGCTTTATGACCCCGGCGAGAGCGTAGAGATAACAAACGACTGTACATACTACGCTGTATGGAAAGAGAACGAAAGATCTCTTATAATACAGGTATTTGATGACTATAACAATGACGGAGTTTATGGCGGAGAGGGCGCCATTGTGGCCGTACCTGTTGAAAATATCAGGCTCTATAAGGGCGAGGAGACCGACCCCATAGCCGAAAACATAGGCGAACATAAGGACGGCGGCGGAGTTGTATACGAAAAGCTTTCTTCGGGAGAATATCGTATAGAAATAACCATAGACGGCGCAAACGATATGTTCGACAGATTCACGGGAGTAGGCTACGCTCTTGGCGGAGAGATCGGCTCACCGGACGCTGCGGCAAATCTCACAGGCGGAACGCTTAAGATAAGCCACAGTATAACCCTCCCAAGCGACAACTACAACGGAGTTATACGCTATGGCATAACACGACCCTATGACGTTATATACAATCTTAACGGAGCGCCTTCAACGGTAGACTTCAGAGAGGGCTTTGTCCCCGACAGCGACTATGCTTATCACGAGGGGGACGGAGAATATTATACCGATGGCGCAAGAGCCTATGACGGTATAGTGAGCCTTGCAAAAGCCTCGGATATTGTGGGCTTTAACAAAGGCGATGACGTCTATGTCGATGCGGCAGGCGTTGAACACAGATTTTTGGGATGGAGTACAAAACCCGATGCAGAAGAGGCCGATGACGGACTTATAACCAACGGCAGCGGATATTGTATGCCCGAGCATAATCTTGAAGTATATGCGGTATGGGACGATCCCTTCAATGACGTAATGCTGCGCTTTGACGCAAACGACGGAGCATTTTCAACCGAGGGCGGTGCAGAGACCGTATGGCCCGAGGGTACGTTAAACCACACCTTAAGGCTTGGCAGAAACACTGTCATAAACCTCAACAACGAGCCCGAGGGAGATATAAAGACATACTTCCCGAGGGCTGACGAAATAACAAGAGACAAAGCGGTGTTTGTAGGCTGGACGCTAACCAAGATAAGCGAGCCCGTAACGGATTATGCTACAATAAAAGACGCTCTTATAGGCGATATGACCGTTTCGGAGTCATGTACGGTTTATGCCGTATGGGCTAAGGATGTGGGCGGCAGACTTGTTGACATTAACGGCGTAGGCTGTGACAAAATAAACAGCGACGACCACGAGGAATGCGCCCACGGAGATCTTATATATCACGAGTCGGACGGAATACCCGATTATCAGCAGGTATTCTATGACATAAATCTTCCTGTGGGAATAACCGCAGACAGCTTTGGCGGATCTCTGAGCAGAGAAACCTCACTGTTTGACATAAACGGCAGGAGATATTTAAGCCTTGACGACTATACGGACTCTGACAGAAACAACATATACGCAAAAGATAAGGACGTACCCGTAGGAGAGCTTACAGAGCGTGTTTATATAAGATCAAGCTCACTCAAGGTCAAGAACTATGCCTTTATGGGCTGGTGTCTCAATGACCCGTCGGGCAACAGCGATACCCTGCGCTATGCAGGCTCAGGCAACACTCTCGGAAATCCCTACAAATTTGACAAATCTCCGGGCAGAAACGATACGTTGTACGCTATATGGCGGCCTGTTACCGCAGCGGTCGTTACCGTAAGGCTCTATGACGACAAGAACGGAAACAGAAAGTTTGACCTGAGAAACGAGGACTTTATAAACAATTTTGAGATAAACGACATAATGGAAGTTACCATAAGCCCCGATGCGGCGGGATATACAGACCCAACCTGCGATGATACAAATGCAGCGATAGATGCCGTATCCGACTATGAACACTTTGAAGATACGTCGGGTCAGATAACGATTTCGGGACTTGAACCTCTTTATTATGAGTTTGTACTGACTCTCAAAGACAGAGAGGATGACGGAGCGAACGAAAGATATGTATTAAGACCCTACATAACCTATTCGGCTTATGCAGGAGACGACATACCCATATACCGTATGCCGTTCAGAAAATCAAAATCGGGCGACAGCTATGTTGACTATGACGGAAACATAATCGACATAAACGAGGAGGAGAATATCAGAATAAGATACAACGCCCTTGAAGGAGCTTCGGGAGTTCTCTATGTACCTGTGACAGAGGGATACAGCGTAAGCTACGACAGAAACGGCGCACCCGAAACCACGGTTATACCCGAACCCGACAACAGAAAGTATAAGGATGACGATGTAACCGTCAAGAGCCTTGACGTATCCTATTATACCGATGAAAACGGCGTTAAGCACAACTTCCTCGGCTGGAATACCGACAAGTACGGAGACGGACGCACATACGCTCCGGGAGAGACGCTTAAGATGGGTACTGAGGACGTGACTCTCTACGCTATGTGGAGCGAGGAAACCTATAAGGTCAACTATTATATAAACGATGTCCTCGATACGGACGAAACCAATGTAGTTGACAAGGACTTCCGTGACAGAAGCTACAGCTTTGGCGATACTGCGGCTCTCTGGATGCCTGCGAACAGCGAAAGCCTGCCCGAAAGAACAGACGAAAAGGCTGTATTTGTGGGCTGGACCGATGACGAGACAAAGTCGGATGAGATCTATGCCGAAATGCCTCCCGTAGGCACGCTTATAACAAGCGAGCTTATACCGAACGGCGATGTAAACGTCTATGCTGTATGGGCTGAGGATATTGACGGCGACAACAGACCCGACTATGCGGACGATATGCACCTTGTGAAATATCATTCAAACGGCGGATTCCCTGCGCCTGCTGACGGCATATTCTTTGTGGACTATACGCAGTACCGTCTGCCCGGTCAGAGCGCAGACATTCTTTCGGTCGAAGAAGGAAAGCAGCGTGTACAGAGAGACGGCGCAGTTCTTGTGGGCTTTGGTACGGACAGGCACGAGGATCTGATATATGACAAGGCGACGGAAGAGAAGTTAGCGGCGGAAAGCGTTGTATTTGAAAACGAGGATATTATCGTATTTGCTCTTTGGGCAGCAGACAAGAACGGAGACGGAACCCCGGATTATGACGAAGATACATACACCTTCAGATATAACGCAAACGGCGGAGACGGTGTTGTTCCCGATGAGATCGGCGGTCTGCTTAACGGCGAAAGCCTGAGTTTAAGCTCGGGAGAGGATCTTATACCTCCTGCAGGCGGCGTATTTGTGGGATGGAGTCTCAACAGATATGAAAGCCTTGCGGTACAGTCGCCCACAGACCTTCTTGACAGCATTTATACCGTAGACGCAGAAAACGATGCGGACGATGACGGAATAATAAACGCTTATGCGGTATGGGCTGCCGATGCAGACGGCGACTTGCGGCCCGATTACAGTCAGGTAGTATATGACAAAAATACTGCCGATGACGTAGAGGGAATGCCCACGGATTCCAACAGATACGAGACGGGCGACAGAGTAACGGTTTCAAAGAATGTTCCCGAAAGAGAAAATTATGTATTCACAGGCTGGAGACTCAATTCGTCAAATATGATCTATGACGGAAATTCGGCAGCCAACACGTTCACAAAGAACAGATTCCTCGATACGCTTTATGCTCTTTGGGAGAACGATATAAACGGCGACAATATACCCGACAAGAACCAGAGATGGATAAGGTATGACTTAAACGGCGGACAGGCTGCCGACGGCATAAGCTATGACGACAGGCTCATAACTGTCGGAGAAAGCGTGGCAGCCGCAGGCGCTCCGAGCCGTGACAAGTATACATTCACATCATGGAAGGACGCCGACGGCAACGAATATGCTCCGGGTGTGGATATTGTCGTAGAAAAGGACATTACGCTTACGGCTCAGTGGCTGCCCGATCAGACGCCTCTCGAACCCATAAGCTCGGCATATAAGGTACTGCACTACCTGCAGCAGCCCGATGGCACATATGAGCTTTATGAGACGGAGTTCCCGCTGTTTGGAGAGACAGGCACAGTCGTAAGGGCTGTTGGCAAGGCCGAAACGGGAGCTGAGGGCTATGAGGGCTTCAGGCTCAACGAGGCTCTTTCAACGGTAAGCGGCACTGTAAGTATGCCTGTTACCGAAAACGGTGAGCTTGTGGTGCTTACTCTCAATATGTACTATGACATAGCCGAGGACTTCAATGTCAGATACGACCTGAGCGGCGGAACGCCTGTCGACGGAGTGGATTATTCCGACAGGACAGTTAAGAGGGGCGAGGATATAACCATTCTTCCCGCTCCGTCCCTTGATGGAAAGAAGTTTAGCTGCTACAGAGACGGCTCGGGCAGAGAATATAAGCCCGGCGATATAACCGCAGTAACGAGAGATATGAATCTTAAGGCAATCTGGGACGACGATATAAACGGGGACGACATACCCGACAAGTTCCAGAGACACATTATATTCAATGTTGTCGGCGGAATATGGTCGGACGGCTCCGTAAGCAAGGACATATGGGTAAATCTCTATGCAGGAGACGGCACCTCTTATGACGAAAACGGCCGGGGCAGATATACTCCGCCTACGGACTATTCGCCTCTTAACGGTTATGAAGGCGGAAGATGGGACGATCCCGAACCTTCGGGAGTTGTGAACGCCGACACGGACGCAGAAGTCGTATATGTATACAGATATACGCCTATGGACGGCCCCGAAATAGACTACAACAAGGAGCCCGAAGGAGGAAACGACCCCGAACCCGACAGAAAGCCCGTAGTCTACAACGACATAATAATAGTAAATCCCAACGGAGGAGACTGGATCGCTCCCAATGGTACGATTTACAGCGGATACGAAACCGCAGTTATCGAAATAACCGATGAAGAAATAAGGATCTCCGACCCCGAAGAAAGAGACGACTTTATATTTGTCGGTTGGAGAGTGACAGAAGGCAAGGCAGGCAGCAACATACGCTATATATTCACGGCCGTATGGGAGATCGACAGAGATTCTGACGGTATCCCCGACAAATATCAGAAGAGTATAACCTTCAGAGTTATAAACGGTACATGGGCTGACGGCAGCAGAGAGCCTATAAGCGCAAAGGTAAGCCTTACTGCAGACGGCACGGCAGACGGAAAGTGGAGCGAAACAGGCTATGCCGATATAAGCGGCATTATTCCCGAAAATATGAAACCCAATGAAAACTTTGGACATGGAGCGTGGGTCGATGAGCCTGCGGCCAAGGTAAGGGGAACGGACGCTTATACATACACCTACATATTCTATCCGCTTGACGGCTCGGATATAGAATACAAGCAGCCCGACCCCAGCGGAGGAAAGGATCCCGAAATAAACGACATTCCCGTGGATTACGGCTCAAAGGTAGAGTTTGTATCCGAGGGCGGTCTGTGGACGGATCCCAACGGAAACGCTCATAATGACGCCGACAAGGGCTTTGATGTAACCGTTGAGATCTCCGAAAACAACAACCTTAAGGTTGAAGATCCTGTATGGGACGGTCATAAGTTTATGGGTTGGGACGTTCAGTCGGGCGAAGGCGGCGCAGATCTGATTTTCAGAGCAAAATGGGCTGCCGACAGCAAGGGCGGCTCCGATCCCGATACGGGTGACGGCATACCCGACAACTGCCAGAGACTTATGATATTCAAGGTAGAAAACGGAAGCTGGTCAGATGGAACCACCGATCCGATAGAGCATTGGGTCACACTCTATGACAAGGGACTTTGGAGCGACAGCGGCGATTCGGTGGGAATTGCCGAAATACCCTACGGAATGGAACCCTTCGACGGCTATGAAGGAGGCTCGTGGTATAGTCAGCCTCCTGTGCGGATAGGTTCGGATTTCATAAACGGCACGGAATACACCTATGGATTTACAGAAATAATCGACCAATTTGAAGTAAGCTATGATCCCAACGGCGGCACACCCGTGGACGGCGTGGACTACGGCAGCTTTAAGGTAAAGGACGGCTCGGTAATAAAGGCTCTGCCTGCGCCCGTATATGACAGCCATGTATTCACAGGCTGGAGCGACGGCGAAAGGGTATATAAGCCCGGCGACGAAATCACGGTAACCAAGGATATTGTCCTTACTGCGGTATGGGACGACGATATGGCGGACTACAAGGTATGCTATCTTCTCGAAAAGCTTGACGGAAGTTATGAATGTGTTGACGAGGTTATTCTTTCGGGAATCGTAGGCTCCGAGGTTACGGCGGAAGAAAAAGAGTATGAGGGCTATGCTCTCAACAGAGAGCTTTCGGTAGTCAGCGGAAGAGTATATACAAACTTTAACGAGGGCGAAGGCGACCTTATGCTCACATTAAGGCTGTATTATGATCTTGACGGATTCGCCGTAAGCTATGACCTTAAGGGCGGCATACCCGTTACGGGAGCCGAATATGACAGGATAGTAAAGGGCGGCGACAGCATAACCATAGCGCCTATGCCGGAGCTTTCGGACTATGTATTTATGGGATGGAGCTTCAAGGGCAGCCTTTATCAGCCCGGCGAAACCTTCGTGGTAAACGAAGATACAAAGTTTGTCGCAAGGTGGGAAATTGACGTAAAGGGCGGAGGCCCTGACGGCATACCCGACAGATATCAGAAATGGGTGATCTTCAAAGTCCTTAACGGAACATGGGACGGCGGAGGAAAGGACGACATTTCGCATCTGGTACAGCTCTTTGACGAATTCGGCAACTGGTCGGAAAACGGCAGCGCAGTTGTGGAGGTGCCTTCGGGCATGACCCCCGACTACGGCTATGAGGGCGGCGATTGGATCGGCAAGGCTCCCGATATGATAGAGTCGGGCAGCGCGCTGATCACAGGCAGTCCCTATACGGACGCCGTATATACCTACGGATTCGGAAAGATCGACAATCCCAATATTTCCTACAATGAGGCCAATGACGGCAGGTTCCCCGCAGGCGCGGACGTAGAAGTAAACTATGGCGCCAAGGTAAGGGTAGACCCCAACGGAGGAGTATGGAGAGACTGCTTTACTCCCACAGACCTCGTTATAGAACAAAGCTGCATATTTGAAGATCCCGAAAGAGACGAATATGTATTTATGGGATGGGAGAGAGACGTTTGCGAAGAAGAGGGCATTGACTGGATATTCACTGCGCAGTGGTACGCCGACAAGTATGCTGACGGCGATGATCCCGACAAACCGGACGGCGTTCCCGATATATACCAGAAGAGAATTTATTTCGATGTTGTAAACGGTACATGGGACGGCCATGACAATAAGGAAAAATACATTTATGTTACACTTACTCTCGGCGGCGTGCTTGACACAAACGGCAGCGCAATACTGACGGCTCCCGAGGGTATGGTACCCGACTACGGCTATACAGGCGGCAGCTGGGATGTAGAACCTCCTCTTGTTGTCAGCGGCAGAGAAACCGAAAAATATACATATACGTTTGAGCCGTTTATCGTGGGTTATAAGACAGAGCATTATCTGCAAAAGCTTGACGGCAGCTATGAGCTTGAAAGCGTTGACAGCTTCAGCGCTCAGGTAGGCAGCAGGGCAGAGGCAGAGCCAAAGACCTATGAGCATTATAAATACAACACGAGCAAATCATATTCGTGGGGTAATGTTGACGAGGATGGCAGCCTTAAGTTTATGCTTTATTATGATCTCAATACATACAAGCTGGGATATGACCTCAACGGCGGCTCGGCTGTGGCTGAAAACGATTATTCGGACGAATATCACAGATATTCCGAAGAGATAACCGTCAAGGCTGCTCCCGAAAGAAGCGGTTATGTATTTAACGGCTGGAACAATGGAACAAAGAAGCTTATGCCGGGTGACAAATTTGTTATCGCAGGCGACACCGTACTGACGGCAAGCTGGCTCACAAACGGAGGCAGCGGCGGCAGCAGCGGTGGCGGCGGTGGCGGAGGAGCCACGGTCTACAGACTGACCTATGTATCAAATGGCGGCACCGAATATCCCTCGGAGACATATTCAAGAGGAACGGAGGTAAGGCTTAACAAGATTCCCGAAAGAACGGGCTATAGCTTTACGGGCTGGTATTCGGATGCAGAGCTTAAAATACCTGTTACAAGCGTTGTTATGAACTCTGACAAGAGAGTATATGCAGGCTGGAACGGTGGCGGCAGCGGCTACGGCGGAGAAAGCACTGCGGCGGATGTTCCCGATACTTCGGGCGGTTCAGTACCTTCGGGACTTAACGGCAGCGACCATATGTCATATATTTCGGGCTATGGCGACGGAACGGTAAGACCCAATGCCGACATAAGCCGAGCAGAGGTAGCCATGATATTCTTCAGACTGCTGAATGAGGATCTGAGAAACGAACATATCACAAGCACCAACAGCTTTAACGATGTAAGCGAAAATGCGTGGTATGCCGAGGCAGTTTCCACACTGTCCGCTCTGGATATAATATACGGAAGGGACAACGGCGGATTCGATCCGAATGCGCCTGTCACAAGAGCTGAGTTTGCTGCTGTCTGCGCAAGGTTTGACAGCAACACGTCTAAGACAGTGACAGCCTTTGACGATATAAGCGGACACTGGGCTGAGGCCGAGATAAACAGGGCTGCCGCAAGAGGATGGATCAGCGGCTATGGAGACGGTTCCTTCAGACCCGAAAACAACATAACAAGAGCCGAGGCAGTAAGCCTTATAAACAGAGTGCTTAAGCGTATACCCGAATCCGAGGAGGATCTGCTTGACGGAATGATAACATTCACCGACAATGCGGATAAAAACTCGTGGTACTATATCGCCGTACAAGAGGCGGCAAACAGCCACAATTATACCCTCACAGACGATGCCCACGAAAAATGGACAAGCCTTAGGAATACGCAAAAATAAGCCGAATATACCATAAAAAATAAAAAATCAAACAGGCTGTCCGACCTTCCGACAGAAGCAAAAACCTTGCTTCGGTCACGAAAGGCGGACAGCCTTTTTTGCGGATATTTTTTTAGAACAAATCTTTATGAAAAAAACGTACCGACAGGCGGCATAAGCCAAAGCCCCTGATATACTTACATAACTTTTTGGCTTTGGACTATTGTTTTTTGGATATAAATGGTGTATAATCAGAACACAAGCAACGAATGAAAACAGTGATCATTCACACATCAAGGAGGTAATTTTTATGAGCTGTTTATATTGTGACGATAAGGCAAAGCTTGACTCGCTTATGATACCTATCTGCGATCTTAAGGTTTCAAAGCTGTATCTTTTCAGAGAGCAGACGTATTACGGAAGGTGCGTTGTAGCTTATAAGGATCACGGCAGAGAGCTTTTTGACCTGTCCGATGAAGAGGTGGCAGAGCTTTTTGCCGATGTAAAAAGGGTAGGCGCAGCCATCAACAAGGCCGTAAGCCCCGCAAAGGTAAATTATGGTATGTTTTCGGATACTCTCCCTCATCTCCATGTACATATTGCCCCCAAGCAGGAGGGCGGCCACACCTTCGGCGGAACCTTTGAAATGAACGTAAATCCCCCCAAATACCTCACAGACGAGGAGTACGAAACAATAATAAACAAAATAAAAGCAAATCTGTAAAAAATCACAAAAAAAAGATCGGCTAAACAGTCGGTCTTTTATTTTTTTTAAAAATCAGTGCCGCCGATAATTTTTTAGGATAAATATGGATTTCAAAACAAAGGTTAATATGCTATGCCGTTAAACTTTGCTTTTTCGAGTCTGAGCAGAAGGAGCTTTTTGTCGGTGCCGCCTGCATAGCCTGTGAGAGAGCCGTCCGATCCCACAACTCTGTGACAGGGTATAATGATAGAAACAGGGTTTTGGCCTACGGCACCTCCGACAGCCTGAGCCGACATTTTTTCAAGGCCTTTTTTGCGGGCTGTTATTCGGGCGATCTCTCCGTAGGTAATTGTTTTTCCGTACGGAACGCAGAGGAGTATATCCCATATTTCACGCCGGAAGTCTGTGCCTTTTAGGCATAAGGGAGGAGTGAAGTCGGGGACGCTTCCTGCGAAATAGACATCGAGCCAACGTATTGTCATATCAAAGACCGAAAGCCTTTTTTCCTCGTGGTTTTCGGGCAGACCTTTTCCGAAATATTTTTGATTTTCAAACCAAAGACCCGACAGGCCGTTCTCGCTGCCTGCCAGTGTTATTTTGCCCAAAGGCGATTTGTATCCGTATGTATATATCATATGCTTCTCCTTGTTTTTAGCCTTTTTATAAATAAGACTGATTGATACTTAAAGACCATGTATTTTGTCTGTCTTTAATTATATTTTATTCTCCGAAATATTTCAACAAAAAACAATATCCGCAGTATAGGCATATTATTTTGGTGGGCGTATATTCGGATACGGAGTGATGAGGCTTCCGAAAAAATTTCGGGACAGCGCCCAAAACATATGAGGAAACTTAAAAAATAAAAAATTTCAGCTTATAGGTCGGTTATGTGAGGTGAGGACTATGAAAAACGTACAGACGGACAACTCGGCAGTCAGGTTTGTTGACGATATATTCAGGCTCGCCATAAAGGAGCGCGCAGGCGACATCCATTTTGAGCCTCGTGAAAAGGGTATGGCAGTCAGATTTCGTGTTGACGGAGATCTCAGATATGCTGCGGACGTGCCTGCGGATATTTGCGGCAAGGTCATATCAAGGCTTAAGGTAATATCGGATATGGATCTGACAGAAAGGAGAAAGCCCCAGGAGGGCAGGGGGAGTATTGACGAAAACACCGATATAAGGGTTTCGGTGCTGCCTACACTGTATGGAGAAAAGGTTGCTATACGGATTCTGAACAAAGATCTGTGCCCACGGGAGGCAAGGCTGTTGGGGATAGATGGCGAAAACCTCCTTCGCTACAATGAGCTTATACGTTCGGACAGCGGACTTATACTTATTGCAGGGACTACGGGTTCGGGCAAGACTTCTACTATGTATGCAATGCTGACGGAGCTTGCCCGTGACGATGTAAACACGGTAACATTGGAGGATCCTGTTGAATATAGTATTTTAGGGACAAATCAGGTCTCAATGAACGAAAACGCAGGTCTGAGCTTTTCGGTCGGACTAAAGTCGGTTTTGCGTCAGGATCCGGATATAACTGCCGTAGGAGAGGTGCGTGACAGCGAAACAGCCAAGACGGCTTATATTTTGGCGACAACGGGCAGGCTCACTCTCGCCACCGTCCATGCGGCGAACGCCCTGTCTCTGCCTGTCAGAATGGAGGATCTGGGCATAAGCAGGCAGATGCTTGAAGAGGTGCTTTCGGGGGTCATAATACAGAGGCTTCTGAGGAGAGTCTGCAAGGGCTGCGGCGGACGGGGCTGTGAGGACTGCGGCGGCAGAGGATACATGGGACGCATAGGAGCGTTCGGCATAGCGGTTTTTCCGAAAGGGGAAAAGGCCTTGACCGAGGGTCTGCGAAAAGCAGATCAAGCGCTTGAAGAAAACTGCCGCAGACTTGCCGAGGGCGGAATAACTGCGGCTTGGGAGGTGTAGTATAATGCGCTTTGATATATCCTTTTTCCCCATTGACGATATGGTGCTGGCTCTGACGGCAGGCAAGCTTGCGGCGGTTTTGCGCTCGGGGGTAACTCTATATGACGCCGTTAAGATAGTTTCATCGGAAACTTCCGACAGAAAAATGCGGCGCATACTGAAAATATGCGTTGACAGACTTGAAAAGGGAGACAGCCTTTCGGAGGCCTTGGCATCGTGTGGGGATATGCCCCGTGTATTTTCGGGAGCCTTAAAAGCAGGGGAAGAAAGCGGCCGTCTTGTTGAAATATTCGACTATCTGAGGGCTTATTACAGCGCCGAAAGCAAGGCGAAAAAGAGGCTTTATACGGCTGTAAGATACCCCTTGTTTCTGATTGCGCTCACTGTCGCCGCGCTGTGGAGCGTTGTCGTTTTTCTTGCGCCCGTTATGACCTCCGTTTTTGCTGCCGCAGGCGCAGTGCCGCCTTTTCCGCTGAGAATGCTTAAGGCTGTTTCTGACTTTTTCTCAAAAAATCTCTGCTGCGCTGCGGCGCTGTCGGCAGCCGCAGTCCTTGTCATAGGGCTTGTCTGCGCAAGCGTAAGGGGCAGGCTCATATTATCGGCGTTAAAGCTGCGGCTGCCTGTGATAGGAAAGATAAAGCTTTTTGAAACTGCGGCACAGTTTGCCCACACTGTTGCGCTGCTGTCCTTGTCGGGGCTTGCCATGCCCGAAATAATAAATATTGCAAAGGGCGTGACAAACAATCCTCTGATAGAAAAAAGACTCGGATATGCAGCCGAAAGAATAGAGGGCGGAGACAGCGTGGGCTGCGCTCTCTGCGCCGAAAAATATCTTCCGCCGATGATATGCAAAATGGCCGCCGTGGGTGAGGCCTCGGGCACGCTGTCCGATGTTATGGCTGCGGCAGGAGATTATTATGATATGGAGGCTATGGCGCACACCGACAGGGCTCTGGCTCTTTTAGAGCCTGTACTGACCGTGGCAGCAGGACTTTTTGCGGCGTTCATCGTTATATCTGTATTTGTCTCTGTATTGTCAATGTATGACGTTATTGCGTTTTGGATGTAGCGGAAAGCTGCGCCGACAAAATAACGCATATATTAAAAAAGAGGGAGACAGCATGAAAAGAATAAAAAGCAAAAAAGGCTTTACTCTTGCGGAGCTGCTCATTGTAATGTCAATAATTGCCATACTGACTGCAATATCCGTACCCACATTTTCCTTGCAGCTTGAAGGGGCAAGAAAAATTGCTGATATGTCAAATGCGCAGGCGGCTTCGGCTCTGGCATACTCCGAATATATGCTCTTTCATACGAACGAAGCCGAAAAAGGCGGCGCCATAACCTATACCTTCGGTACGGACGACAACCTCAACCTTTTTATAATGTCCCACAGCAGCGGCGGCGCAGAGCTTGACGATGACAACAACGTCTCCGGCGGAACGGAAATAAAGGCAAGATCCTCAAAGCTTGCGGACGTTAAGCTTGAGGTAACCGTTGAGGACGGCAAAATTTCGGAGAACACATGGCTTGGTATGCTTGGAGGACATTGACCGCCGCCATATCGGTCACAGCGGCCTTTTGTGTGGGCGCAGCGGCGGGGGTCGGGGCGGTTTGGGGCTTTTCGCCCTGCCGACAGCCCTTTGCCATGCTTATATGCGGCGCAGAATATGCGTTTGCCGTACTCAGGTTCGGAGTTACGCCGCGCTGTTTAAATATGTGCATACTTTTCCGACTATTGTTAAGAGCGGCTGTTTCGGATCTTGAAACGACCGAAATACCCGATGATATACACCTCGGGGCGGCAAGCTGTTTTCTTGCGTTTCTGCCCTTTGAGCCCCATATGCCGTTCATACTGGCGAGAGGTATTTTAGGGGCATTTGTCATAGGCTTGGCTATGCTTTTTCTGTCGTGGCTTGCGGAGGCCATAACGGGCAGGGAATCTCTCGGAGGGGGAGATATAAAGCTTTTTTCGGTATTGGGTCTGTACTTCGGTCCCGTGGGAGGGGACTTTTTGGTGACTGTATCCTGCGCAGTCGGTCTTGTGTTCTGCGCTCTGAACGGCATAGAAAAGGGGACGGCGTTTCCCTTTGCGCCTTCTATAGCAGTCGGAGCCTTTATAACCGCTATGGCAGATACGGCTCCTGCGGCGTTTTTTGGGCTATGAGACGCATATACCGAAAAAATTTTATAAAAAAGACCTCAAAGCGGCGGTCGGGGATCACGCTGCCTATGGCGCTTATGCTTTTTATGATATGCGCCGCCGCAGCTCTCGCAATAACGTCATGCCGTATATCGTCAGTCTATCGCTCCTCTCTCATACGGAGGTTTGAAAGAGAATATGCATCGGCTTCATCGGCTGCCATACTGATAAGGGATTCGTTGGCTTATCCCATGAGCGTAAATGTTATTACAGGGGCTTGCCTGCAGTGCGCAGACGGCGGCGAGACCCTTACTATGACAGTGCAGGCAGACGGACTGCCCGATTCGGTATGCACGGTATATTTTGACAATGAGCTGAATATGAACGCCGAGGTCACGTCAGGCTCTCTTAAGCTTATACTGAAGATAGCTCCCGAAATCCCCGGCATACCCGTATGGAACCGAAAGGACGCTCTTATAGAACGTGTGTACTGAACGTGACGTTAATGAAAGGAAGGATAAAATGTCCCAAAAAACCTATTCAAAAAGCGGCGAGACCTTTGCCGAGGTGCTTGTGGCGGTGATAGTGGCTATGCTGGCGCTGATAATGCTGCGGACGTCCTGCTCGGCGATTTTTTCTTCGGATGAGGCGTATGAGCCGAAGGCTGCTGACAGCAGGATCAATATTGTATTCGCTCTCGGAGACTCCTCATACGAAACCGAAATGGACGTTGTGCCGTGTGACGGGGGATATAAATATGTGGGAGATTAGGCGAAAGGGCGGATTTACAACGGCAGAGACCCTTGCTGCCGCCGTTGTGGCATCTGTTGTTTCGATGATGTTTATATTCGGCATATCGGCCGTTTGCAATCTGGTTTATGCGGCACAAACAAAGCTGTCCGCCGACGCCCTTGCAGAAACCGAGGCGGAGTATATAAAAAACGAGATACGCTTTGCAAAGGATCCCGATGAGGTTATGACGGCTCTTTCGGGGCATACCGCATATCTCAACGGACTGACCGCCGAGAAGCTGACATTTGAAAAGACCGTGGACGGCGTTGTCGTTTTCAGCTTTTGCATTTCGGAGTATAAATATATATACAGAGCAGCTCCCCTTAACGACAGGTATGCACCCGACCCATAGGGCTGCGGCGCATACCTGTTATCTTATATTAAATTTTTTATTACCGATTAATTTACTTTTCCGGCAGTATGTGTTATAATCATATCATCATATCAAACGGATAGTTTGTGTATGCATATGAGACGGGTGCTGTGTGGAAGAAAATAAAAAAAGGATAATACAAATGAAAAGAACGGAAATTTTAAAACGGTACATATTATTTATAATAAGCTTGTTTTTTGCAGCCTTGGGGGTTGCCTTTACAAAGCACGGAGAGCTTGGAGTATCGCCCATATCCTCGGTGGCAAATATTATGAATCTGAGGTTCCCGACAGTTTCTATGGGAACATGGCTCATAATCTGGAACTGCATACTCATACTGGGTCAGATAGTCATACTGCGGAAAAATTTTCAGATAATACAGCTTTTGCAGGTGCCGCTCTCGTTTTTGTTCGGGTGGTTTACAGACATAGGTATGTTCATAGTGTCCTTTATACCTGCGAACATATATCCTATGCGGCTTTTTATGGTGTTTGCGGGAATAGTCATTCTCGGCTTCGGCATATCCCTTGCTGTTATCGCCAACGTCATAATGAACGCAGGAGAGGCTTTTGTAAAGGCTGTGTCCGATACAGTGCATATTGAATTCGGAAATGTAAAGATAGCCTTCGATATTTTTTGCGTCAGCCTTTCGATAATACTGTCTCTTTTGTTTTTCGACTTTACCATAGCAGGCACGAGAGAGGGAACGATATTTTCGGCATTTTTTACGGGAATGACGGTGAAATTCTTTTCGGGCAGACTGCATCGGCCTCTGAATGACCTTCTGAAGGAGTAAATTGCTTTGGTCGGGCTGCCAAAAGGATTGATAAAACAATTATAATATGATAAAATAAAAAAAATCAAACGGGAGATTCGCATATGGATAAAAACAAAAAAAACAACTCAAACAGAACAGGATTTACCGAAGGGGCGGTTATGGCGTGTCTTGGGTTTATTATCGCTATAATACCCATTATTGTGGGGCTTAAGACAGTCAGGGTCACCCCCGATGAATACGGAAGTATAAGAAGCAGTATGACAAGCGCCGATGTTTTTGTCTATTATAAGAGATGGGCGCTTATTGCGGCTGTGCTTGTTATGCTTTTTTTTCTTATATCCGACTATATAACGGCGTATAAGAAAAAAAGCCTTTCGACACTTAAAAATCCTGCTGTCATATGCTGCGGCATTTATGGCGTTATTGCCGTTTTGTCGGCTGTTTTTTCAAAATATAAATATGTGGCCTTCGCAGGGATAACCGAAAGATACGAAGGTCTTATAGTGCTTCTGTGCTATATTTTTCTTTTTCTCGTAGGTATGTATTTTGTCAGAAATATAAAAAGGCTGAATTTTATCGTAATATGTATAGTGCTTTCGGCGCTGCTTGTGGGACTTATAGGCGCAGGACAGTTTTTCGGATATGACATATTCAAAACGGAGGCTGCGGCGAGAATGATATTCGGCAGCAGCTATTCAAGCGGAAGTACGCTTACGGTAAAGTATGACAGAGTATATTCGACCCTCTACAACCCCAACTGCGTAGGCAGCTTTTTTGCCCTGATGCTGCCGTTTTTCGGCGTTATGGCATTTGCGCTGCCGACCAAGAACAAGCTTAAATATGTTTCGCTGGGACTTGTAGTGATCTGCGCCGTAAACATTGTGGGCAGCGGCTCTGTAGGAGGACTTTTAGGGGTTTTTGTATCCATAGTATTGTCTGCTGCGGCAGGACTTGTGTATGCCATCAGAAAGGGCGTGTTTAAAAAGCTTTCTTCAACTGTCGCCATAGGCTTTGCAATAGCTGTCGTAGTTTTGGGAGTGGCTGGCGCAGGGCTGTTTTCGGCAGACGGCATTATCCTCAGAAAAGCAGGCACGATATTCGATACCCTTACGGGAAAGCAGGTTCAGAGCAGTCCTTATTTTTGGAAGGATTTAAGCGTGAGAGGCGATCTCGGCGTAATTACGGTGCATAATTATGAAATAACCATAGGTCTTGACGAAAACGGAGAGCCTGTGGTGACCGAAAAAGACGTTGTCCTTAAAAATACGGGAGTATCTGAGGAGAACGGAGTCGTCACATACACATACAACATAAAGAATATGCAGAGCGCAAAGGTTATGCTTTCGGAAGGCATAATATATTTTGAGGGCTTTGACGGAATAAACACGGTGGACTTTATGTTCAGACCGACAGACCACGGAATGACAGCCGTTGACCGCAGCGGCAGAGACTATGACCTCGATACCGAGGTAAGGCATATAGGCTTTGAAGGGTATGAATATCTGGGATCAAGCAGAGGCTATATCTGGTCGAGATCGCTGCCCCTTGTTTTTAAGCCAAAGACGTTTCTGATAGGGTCGGGGCCCGACACCTTCGCTCTCGAATTTCCTCAGAACGATCTGAGGGGAAAGACCCGTTTTTTGGGCAACCCATATGTTATCGTTGACAAGCCTCACAATCAGTTTCTTCAGACAGCAATAAATACGGGCGTATTGTCTCTGGCAGCTTTTGTCGCTCTCGTGCTGATATACCTCTTTTCGACTGTCAAGGCTGTCTTTGCCGAAAAGGATCCTGTCCTTAACGCTCTGAGAGCTGCCTTTGCCTCAGGCATAACGGCTTATCTCGTTACGGCGCTTACTACCGACAGCACGGTTGCGGTGGCTCCCATATTCTGGATAATGCTGGGGGTAGGCTGCGGACTGTCCCAAAAGGGCTTTCGGGAGTGATAATTATTTTCGGAGGAATGGTTTATAATGATTTCCGATATTAACGAACGATTTGAAACAATAAAGAGAACGGCTCTGTATGTGGCTCTTGACGCTATCCTCATCAACCTGTCGCTGCTTATCGCCATGAGCCTGTGGTACGGCGGCAGCATACCCGGCGGCGGATATATTACATTTAACGACAGCGTGTGGAAATGGTATGGAGGTATGGCGGGCTTTGCTACCGCTGTGGCTGTTGGAGTATATTTTCTGTTCGGATTTTATTCCAAAATATGGAAGTATGCCGACATAGAAGAGCTTATAAAAATATTCATATGTCAGACGGTGATTTTCGCCGCCCTGTTTATATTCGACAGATGCGTTCTGAAGGGCTACGGCTATATAGATCTTCCAAAGAGAATGCTCGCCATAGCCTTTGTTATAAATATTTTTTTCTTTGTATTTTCAAGATCGGGCTACAGATTCATAAAAAGGCTTATCATACATTTTGAAAACAGATTTCTTAAAAAAACAGGCACAAAGAGAGTTATGATAATAGGCGCAGGCTACGGAGGCTATAACACCGTAAGAAGTATTCTGCAGTATGACAAGGGCTATGAAAACCGTATGGCGGTTATAATCGTGGACGACGACATAAGCAAAAACAACACCACCATACAGGGCGTGAGGGTCACGCACAATATCGAAAACGTGCCGAGACTTGCTAAGGAATATGAGATCGACGAGATCATAATCGCCATACCTTCGGCAAACAATATCCAGCTCAGACGCATAATGGAAAACTGCGCAAAAACCGACTGCGCCCTCAAAATTATCCCTCCTATGAGCGATGTGCCCGAAAACGGCAGCTTTCACAGGATAATGCAGGACGTGAAAATATCCGATCTTCTTTTCAGAGACGAGGTGGAAATAAGCATAGGCGATGTGAGGGGTTATCTGGAGGGCAAAACCGTGCTTGTTACGGGCGGAGGCGGCTCCATAGGCAGCGAGCTGTGCCGACAGATAGCCAAATTTTCGCCAAGGCAGCTTATTATATTCGATGTGTATGAAAACAATGCCTATGAGCTTTTTCACGAGCTTAAGAATAAATATGGGGATAAGCTGAATATAATCGTAATTATAGGCACGATGTGTGACAGAAGGCTTATAAACAGGATATTCGGCATATATTCTCCGCAGGTGGTCTTTCATGCGGCGGCTCACAAGCACGTTCCGCTTATGCAGTATGTGCCGGGAGAGGCTGTGAAAAACAATGTTTTCGGCACTCTCAACGTGGCGGAGGCGGCGGACAGATTCAACACCGAAAGGTTTGTGCTGCTTTCTACCGATAAGGCCGTGAACCCCACAAACGTAATGGGCGCAACAAAGCGCATTACCGAAATGATAATACAGAGAATGGCTCTTAAAAGCAAAACTCGCTTTATGGCAGTCCGTTTCGGAAACGTGCTTGGCTCAAACGGCTCGGTGGTGCAGCTTTTCAAAAAGCAGATAGAAGAGGGAGGCCCCGTCAGGGTCACCCATAAGGACGTCACAAGATACTTTATGACGATACCCGAGGCTTCAAGACTTGTGCTTCAGGCAGGCAGTATGGGAGTTTCGGGAAGTATTTTCGTTCTGGATATGGGAGAGCCTGTGAAGATAAACGACCTTGCGCTGAATCTCATAAGGCTGTCGGGCTACAAGCCCTATACCGACATAGATATAGTCTATACGGGACTTCGCCCCGGGGACAAGCTTTTTGAAGAGCTGGCGACCGACAACGAAAAGGACACTATGCGGACAACGAGCCACAGAAAGATATTTATAGCAAAGCCTGCCGAGTTCGACACGCAGAATTTCGACAAAAAGCTTGAAAGGCTCAGGGCGTCCTGCGGAAAGGGAAAGAACACTGTCGAAGCCATGAAGGATATTGTGCCGAGCTTCAACAACACCGACAACGGTATAGATACAGAAATACTCTATTGACAGAATGTGTGAGGTAGACAATATGTACAGTATCATAAAAAGGGGAATGGATATAGCGTTTTCTCTCGCAGGCATAGTCGTTTTTTCACTGCCAATGGCGGGTATAGGGCTTATTATAAAGGCCGAATCCCCCGGAGACATAATATTCAGACAAAAAAGAATAGGCAAGGATAAAAAAATATTCAGAATATATAAATTCAGGACAATGTATTCGGAGGCTCCTGCCGATATGCCCACACACCTTCTCGAAAGCCCCGAGGCTTTTATCACAAAAACGGGAAAATTTTTGAGAAAGACCTCCCTTGACGAGCTTCCTCAGCTTTTCAACATACTAAAGGGCGAAATGTCGGTGGTAGGCCCACGGCCTGCCCTGTGGAACCAATACGACCTTGTGGCGGAGAGGGACAAGTATGGAGCAAACGCCGTCAGACCCGGGCTTACGGGGCTTGCCCAGATAAGGGGCAGAGACGAGCTTTCTATAAAGGAAAAGGCAGCATATGACGGCGAATATGTGAAAAAAATGAGCCTTATGACCGACCTCGGAATAATCGCCAGGACATTTGTGAGCGTTATAAGGGAGGACGGCATAAGAGAGGGTCGGAAGGATTCTTGAGAGTATATTATCAAGGGAAATGTCTGCCATTCGTGCGGTCGGGGCTGTTTTCGGGAGGATAATTGTTATGTATGAAAGGGTCTCGTTTGAAAACGATTATAATGTGGGAGCGCATCCGAAGGTTCTGGAAAGGCTTTTTGAAACAAATATGGAGAGACTTTCGGGATACGGAAGTGATTTTTATTGCGGGAGAGCGGCGCAGAGGATATGCGATGTCTGCGGTCTCGATGAGGGAGACGTGTTTTTTCTTGTGGGCGGCACTCAGACAAATTCTGCTGTCATTTCTTCTATGCTCAGGGATTTTGAGGGAGTAGTTTCAGCCGATACAGGCCACATAGCCGTCCATGAGGCGGGGGCTGTGGAGTATACGGGCAAAAAGGTGCTTACGATACCCGGCGTTGAGGGAAAGCTCCCTCCGTCTGCGCTTAGAAGGTATCTTTCGGATTTTTTTGCCGATGAAAACAGGGAGCATATGGTTTTTCCCGGTATGGTGTACATATCTCATCCCACCGAGTTGGGAACGCTCTATACCTATAACGAGCTGTCCGAAATATCGGAAATATGCTCAGAGTACGGAATACCCCTTTTTCTTGACGGCGCAAGGCTGGGATACGGTCTTATGAGCAGGCGTACTGATGTGGGCATAAAGGATATAGCGAGACTCTGCGATGTTTTTTATATCGGAGGAACAAAGGTTGGAGCCCTATGCGGAGAGGCCGTTGTTTTCACCAAAAACAACAAGCCGCCTCATTTTGAAAATTTTGCCAAGAGGAGAGGAGCCCTTCTTGCAAAGGGCAGGCTTGTGGGCGTTCAGTTTGACGCTCTTTTTGACGGCGGTCTGTATTTTGAAATAGGCAGGGCTGCCATAGACGCAGCCGAAAAAATGAAAGAGGTGCTTAAAAAGAAAAAATGCAGATACTATATAGATTCGCCCACAAATCAGCAGTTTGTAATAATAGAAAACGAAAGGCTTGAAAGGCTTAAAAATGCCATAGACATAAGCGTATGGCAAAAATATGACGAGGACAACACTGTTATAAGGCTTGTCACGAGCTGGGCAACCACCGAAAGGGATATAGAAGCCCTCGAAAGGGCACTTTGAATTCAAGGAGGATTAATTTTATATGAAAAAGATATTATTTATGCTTGTTATTGCGGCGGCTGCGCTTTCGGGCTGCAAAAACGCCGAAAATACAGTTGTGAGAGACGATATTCCGCAGGAAATAAACGATTTTATAGGAGACGATATTGCCAAAATAGATATGGTATGCAACAATTACGGCAATATCAGCGATGCAAGCTTTGAGGGAGACGATCTTGAGGAGCTTAAAAACTGGTTTGGAAACGCAGAGTATGAGGAGGCTGACTTTGACGAAGAAACAGGCATTGACAGCGATGTATACTATATATTCAACACAGTCGGAGACGGCGAGGACGCAGCCGTTGAGCTTTATATAAAGGAAGACGGAGACTATGTCTGTATGGGCGACAAGCTGTGGAGCATAACCGTTGCCGAACCTCTGCCGTTTTTGGAATAACCGAGCCGAAAAATAATTGCAGCGGAATATAAAAAATATACAAAATATAAAAAATATCCCGAAAATACACAAAAAACCTTTCCCGAAGTTTAAAAAACATTATGGGAGAGGTTTTTTGTATTGTATTTTGCTGTCCTTTGGGATATATTTTGCAGGGCTTTGAAAGGCTTTGGGGCTTTTCAGCCAAGCTCTTTATACATTGTCATAGGGTCGAATGCCTGTCCGTTCTTTTCGGCCGTAAGATGAAGATGAGGGCCTGTCGTCCAGCCCGTATGCCCCGAAAGGGCTATCAGAGAGCCTCTTTCGACCCTTTCGCCCTCGGATATTTTGTGGGCGGAAAGGTGGGCGTATAAAGCCGTATAGCCGTCATCGGTCTGTTCCCTTATGAATAGTCCGTAGCTTTCCGAAAGTCCTGCCGATGTGATTATTCCGTCCGAAACAGCCCTTACCTCGGTACCCTCGGGAACGGCAATATCCACACCGTTGTGGGTCTCGGCGCTGCCCGAAATGGGGCTTGTCCTGTCGCCGAAGCCCGATGTTATTATACCGTTTTCAACGGGAAAAAGCCACCCCTCGGGCTTTGGTGCCGAAACCGAAAGCGCAAGCTCATTGCTGCCTCTTACGTCAAAGACCCTGAGTGACGGCACAGCCTTTATTATAAGAGACATTTTATCTTTTGCAGCGCCGCCCGTATAGTATAAACGAACGGCGCTTATTGATTTTTTAGGTTTTCCTCCATTTCACGTTCACGGTCTATCTGCTCTGTTATGCTTTTTTCTATATCCGCATCGTTGTCCTCAGAAAATACTGCCCTTTCGTCGTCATCTCCCAGAAGCCCCGCATAAATCTCCTCGGCCTTTGCCTTTATATCCGAAAGAGAAGCCCCCTGTGAAATGACAGAGACAGCCTTGGCGGTTATGCTGCTTGTAAGCTCCGTATTTATTTTTGACATAAGAAGTACAGCGGCTGTAAGTGTGAGAGCTATGTTGAAACGCACTATAAAGCTGCTTTTTTCGGCTCCCGATGCCCTTTTGCGGCGAGGGGTCTTTTTTCTTGACGCTCTCAGACTTCCTGCCGTTCTTTGGGGCGCTCTGCCGCCTATATTGTTGCGGTCGTCCATTTTATCACCTTTTCTGTAGTTTTATCTGTGAAAACGCCCGATTCCTTATATCGGCGTTTACCTAAATATATGACCTGCATTTAAAAAATATTCCCACGAAATAAAAATTATATACAGAATAATAATTTTTGGAAAAGCATAGGCTTATATCAGAGGTGATTTCAAATGATGATCCGAGACATTATAAAAAGATATTTTGAGGCCGAAGCAGCGGAGGCCATACTCTGCGAGGGCATTGACGGTCTTAACGAAATACGCATAAGAGCGGACAAGCCCGTTATACTCAGATACGGCCGCAGAGAAAAGGTGCTGAGACTGCGTCTTGGCTGTGGTGAGATAAGCGACACGCTGTCCAAAATGTCCGAATATTCGGCGTTTGCTTTCAGAGAAGAAATAAGAAACGGCTTTATCACCCTTAAGGGGGGTTTCAGAGTGGGGGTCTGCGGCAGGGCTGTCGTTGATGGAGATCGGCTTAAAACGATTACCGACTGCACGTCCCTAAATATAAGGATACCCGAAAATGTTGTGGGCTGCGCAAGGGAGCTTATGAGACTTTATGACAAGGGCTTTCGCAGCACGGTCATAATTTCTCCTCCCGGCTGCGGAAAAACCACCATTCTGAGAGACACCGTAAGGAGCCTGAGCGAAAGGGGCTATACGCTGGGGGTCTGCGATGAAAGAGGAGAGCTTGACTGCTTTAGGGATCTGGGGATAAGGACGGACGTTATGGAGGGGTGTCCTAAGTCAAAGGCAGTTGAAATACTTGTGAGGGGACTTTCTCCCGACATAATAGCCGTGGACGAGCTTGGCGGCAGAGAGGACAGAGACGCCATAAGGCGAGCCTCTTATATGGGGGTTGGGGTCATAGCCACCCTGCACGGAGACCGACCCGACAGTGAGCTTGGAGAGCTTTTTGAGTGCAAGGTCGTTCTCGAAGGAAAAAAAGGAGAAGGGAGAATAAAGAAAATATATGCTTAGGCTTGCAGGCGCTGTGACCGTAATACTCGGCAGCCTTATTCTGGGCGAGTATTTCGGTATGCGAACAGAATTCAGAAGAGATCAGCTCGCCGAGCTTGAGCTTGGCATAGGCTTTCTTACGGGGGATCTTGAAATGAGACTTGCGCCCGTGTATATATCCGCAGAAACCGTAGCGGACAGGCTGAGAGAACCCATAAAGGGCATATTTGCGGATTTTTCACAAAGGCTCAGAAACGGAGAAAGCATAGACAGGGCGTGGATAAGGGCGCTCACGGACAGATACGAAAGCACATTTTTCAAGGCGGAGGACATACGCAGTCTGTATCCTCTCGGAAGGATCCTTCAGGGATTCGATACCGAAAAACAGCAGAAGGGCATAGATGTTCTTTATGGCTATATGGACAGAAAAATAAAGGAGCTTGCTCTCGAGGCCGCAGGTACAAAAAGACTGTACAGAAGCTGTTCGGTTTTGGGAGGCATACTTGCGGTGGTTATGCTTTTGTAAGGGGGTCTTGACATATGGATATACAGATAATTTTTAAAATCGCCGCAACGGGCATACTTGTTGCGGTGCTGAATCAGGTGCTTATACGGGCAGGCAGAGAAGAACAGGCCATGATGACTACCCTTGCGGGGCTTGTGGTGGTGCTTTTCTGGCTCATACAGTATATAAGCGAGCTTTTCAATACTATGGAGACGATTTTTAATTTGTGAGGAACAAATATGGACATATACAGAATTACGGCGGTGGGGCTCATAGGAGCGGTGCTTTCCGTTGCTCTTAAAAAAGAGAATCCGCAGCTTGCCATGGCAGTCAGCATAGCTGCGGGGGTCGTCATTTTGGGGTTTGTGCTGCCCGAGCTTAAGGCTGTTTTTTATCTTCTGGACAGGATAAACGGTATGCTTGCGGGAGAAAAGGGCTATGTGAGACTTATACTCAAAATAACCGCCGCAGCCTATATTTCTTCATTCGGGGCAGGGGTATGCAGGGATTTCGGAGAATCCTCCATAGGGGACAAAATAGAGCTTGGCGGAAAAATAATCATTCTCATATATTCCATTCCCGTTATTACGGGGCTTTTGGATATGCTTAGCGAACTTCTGCCGTAGAAAGGGAGTACATATGAAAAGGGTACTTGCGGTTTTTTTGTTTTTATGTATTTTTATGAAAACAGACATATATGCCGAGGATCTTGACGGCAGGCTGTCGGAATATGATTTTTCAAAAATAGAGAGCGTTTTCGCAGATAGTACAGGGGTCAGGGTGGATTTCAGAACAATGGTATACAACGCCGCAGCGGGAAACGGCAGCGATTTTTTTGAGCTTGCCAAGGAGTATTTTAAGGACAGGCTGCTGGGGGAGAGCAGAGGCATATTGTTTTCTCTCGGAGGTCTTTTTATAACGGCGGTTCTGGGAGGGTTTCTCAACAACCTTATGCTTTCGTTCGGCGACAAGGACGCTGCCGAAACGGGCTTTGCGGTATGCTACATACTTATCGTGGGAACCGGTATGGGCGTTTTTATGTCCCTTATAGGGCTGGCGGAGGATTTTTGCGGCGGCATAAGCAACATTATGATGGGCGGGCTGCCGCTTATGACGGCTCTCATAACGGCAGGCGGAGGTCCTGCTCAGGCGGTCTGTTACAGCGGTATTGTGGCAGGCTGTTCGGGAGCCGTCACAAACAGCATTGAATATATAGTTGTGCCGCTTATGAAGCTTGCCCTTATTATGTGTATTATAAACAATCTGACCGAGGAGAAAATGCTCGAAAAGCTGTCGGACACACTTCAGTCGGCGGTGAGCGCCGCTATAAAGGTCTGCGCCGTAGGATTTACATTTATAACGGGGCTTTACAGACTGGCATCCGAAACGGGAGGCGGTCTTATAGGAAAGGGCGCAAAGACAATGGTTGAGATGGTGCCTGTGGCAGGAGACATAATAAAGGGAAGTATAGATACGGGAATGCTGGTTCTGGGCAGCATAAAAAGCGGAGCAGGCATAGTTTTTATCGTTCTTCTGGCTCTGTATGCCTCTCTGCCCGTTCTGAGGGTGTTTATTGCGGCGGCGGCATTCAAGCTGACCGCAGGCATAATAGAGCCTGTGTGCGGAAAGAGAATAGCGGGCCTTGTGGACGGCATAGGCGACTGCAGTATGCTCATACTGGGGCTTATGTTTCTTGTTTCGTATGTATTTATGTTTTCGGTGCTTGTTTTTGCAGCCTTTGCCGCAGTATGAGATATAAAGTCTAACGGAGGGGATAAGCCGTGGGGTGGATATGCGGATATATAAAAAACGTAGGATATTTTGTTGTTTTTGCATCTCTTATAAGGCTTGCCGTGCCGAAGGGCAGCTTCAGAAGTTATGTGGATATGTTCATAGGCATAGTTTTTATAATAATTATGCTGAGCCCCTTTGAAGGACTGTTCCGCATGGGGAGCAGCGATCTGGAGGATCATATATACAGCCGCAGCGCAGAGCTTGGCAGGGCGCTTATAAGCGCAGAGGGCTTTGAGGAGGGGGCTGAAATAGCCCAAAAAGAACACAAAAGACTTATAGAGGAGAGGGCTGAGAGTCTCTGCGGAGAATGCTTTTCGGGTGTCAGGGCGGAGGCTGTTCTGGGAGATGATTTTGATGTGGAGGAGATACGCATATGGGGCAGGCAAAAGCCCGGCGCAGACCCGACAGGTCTTAAAGGAGAGCTTTCGGCAATATTCGGTGTGGGAGAGGATAAAATATTTTTCTGCGGAGAGGTTGAGTGAAATATGGGATTTCTGAAAGAACTTTTTGAAAAAAAGGACAAAAAGACGTTTATAAATATATTTATAGCTATTGCCGTTGGGATAGGCTTTATTCTTATAGGCGGGGTTATTGACGGCGGAGATGAGAGGGCTCCCGACAATGAGGAGGATGAGGTTTCTTCGGAGGATATTCGGGAGGACTACAGGCGCAGTATGGAAAGAGAGCTTGAAGGCATATTCGGCGTTGTGGAGGGGGTGGGCAGGATAAAGGTTATGATAACATTCAAGGACGAAGGCGAAAAAAGACTGGCTGAGGACACACAGAGAGAAAAAAGCAGCGGAGGAACGGGAGGGAACCTGGAAAGAGAAGAAACAAAAGTACTTCTATCCCAAGGGAACTCGCCATATATTATTAACAGAAGCTGCCCGGAGGTCGAGGGAGTGCTTATAACCTGCGAAGGAGGAGGGAATGTGCGGATAAGGAGCAGCTTGATAAACGGATGCACAGCGCTTTTCGGAATAGAGGCAAACAAAACAGAAGTTTTAAAAATGGGAGGTAGCTAAATGTTTGTTTTAAAAAAAAATCAGATGATAATAACGGCGCTTGTGGCAATGGTGGCTGTTGCCGGATACCTGAGCTACATAGACAAAACAACGCTTAAGCCCCATGAGCTTATGTTCAATGAGGACGGCGAGCTTGCGGACTATGGCTATGACGAGCTTGAGGCCGCAGGGGACATATACTATGACGATGATATAGCCATAGAGTATGACAGCGATTCAATATCGGCATCGGCAAACGCCGACAGCGCAGCGGCTGTGAGCGAGGAGGGCGGCGCCGAGGCTTCGGCAGGCGATGAAGCGGGAAAAGCCGTTTTTGTAAATACGTCAAACGATTCGTCTTATTTCATTCAGGCAAAGCTCGGCAGAGAGCAGGCCAGAGCCAAAGAAAAGGAAATACTCACCGAAATGCTTTCAAACGAAAATCTGGATACGGCAAAAAAGCAGGAGTGCGCCGACAGTATGCTTGAAATACAGAAAAGGATTGAAAAGGAGACAGCCGCCGAATCCATGATAGAGGCGAAGGGCTTTAAAGAGGTATATGTAAGGATAGACGACGACACTGTGGACGTTGTGGTGTCAAAGGAGGAGCTGACAAGCGCAGAAACAGCCCAAATACAGGATATAGTCAAAAGAAAGACGGGCATAGACGTAAAAAATATAAGGATAACGCCTATGAAGAAAACAGAGGAAAAAACGGGCTGACACGCTTTCATCAAAATGAGCATGCCTGTAAAGGTAAGCGGCTTTATTTGGGTGTAGGACTGTCGGACGGGCAAAGCTTGCGCTCAGTGCTTTTCCTTACGGAAAAGTTGCCCTTCGGGCAATCCGACATCTTTCGGACACCACCTGCGGATTAGAGTCTGCGACGCTGCATATAATATATTTGTCAAAAATTTTTCTTATATATTATAAGTATAAGCGGATTTGCTTTTTTGACATTCTGATATTTTGGCTTTTTTTGGGCAGATTTCTCACGGGATATTATTTTTGAGGGAAATTTGCCCTTTTTGTTTTGTATGCATAAAAATATGCCGAATCTGTTTCAATATAACAGAAAAATTATAAAAATGCTGTAAAATGATATTTATGTGTTGAAAAACAAAAATACATATAGTATAATCTTTTTTGTCAGAGAAGTGTATAAAAAAAACAAAACGCAGAAAAACCGCAGAATATGATTATCTTCGGCGAATGACCGACCCCACCGTACACACTGTTTTATTTTCGCCGAGGGACAATAATTTCTATCTGTTATGCGGCATTTTTCTGCGCCGTTTAAGTATCTGTCCTTAAATGATATTCGCACTCCGCTTACGCTGCGCGCTCATAACCGACGGCTTCTGATGAAGCCTTTGTATTCGGATGGGAGCTTGCATCTCCCACCGAACACAACAGTAAGTACCCACCGCCTAAAGAGGCGGGGGACTTACTTGTCGGTTAAATTACGGCATATAAATTTTTGTAATTTTAAAAAATTTTAAAAAAATTTTTTTATCCGTAAGAATCGGAAAAGGACAGGCAAAATTAAGAAGGAGGTAATATATGGAGGCAAAGACAAAATACGCTTTTACAGGTACGGCTGCGCAGGAAAATCAGCTTAAGGAGGTTATTGAAAGGCACAAAAATCAGCCGGGCGGACTTATGCCTGTTCTCCAGGAGGCTCAGGAGATATACGGTTATCTGCCCATAGAGGTGCAGAGTATGATCTCCGAGGGAATGGGAATATCAATGTCCGAAATTTATGGCGTGGCTACGTTCTATTCGCAGTTTTCTCTTGTGCCAAAGGGAGAAAACCGCATAAGCATCTGTCTGGGTACGGCCTGCTATGTAAAGGGAGCCGACAAGATACTTGAGGCAGTCGAAAACAAGCTTGGCATAAAGAGCGGAGAATGTACCGAAAACCGACTTTTTTCGCTTGACTGCACACGCTGCATAGGAGCCTGCGGCCTTGCGCCCGTAATGATGATAAACGATGATGTGTACGGAAAAATGACGGTCGATAAGGTAGATTCCATTATTGATTCATATATCAAAAAAAGCAGAAAAGGCGGTGATAAATAATGATGACTATTGAAGAACTGAACAAAATAAAAGCCGCCAAAGAAGAACTTGTGCTTGTCAGGAGAGTTGTCAGTGAGCAGGGAGAGGAGCTTTCAAAAAAGACGGGTTACAGAAAGCAGGTGCTTGTGTGCGGAGGTACGGGCTGCACATCGTCAGGCTCCAAAAAGGTCGTTGAGGCTCTCGAAAGCTCTCTTGCCCAACTGGGTATAGAAAAGGAAATTTATGTCGTAAGGACAGGCTGTTTCGGACTTTGCGCCCTCGGTCCCATTATGATAGTCTATCCCGAGGGGTGTTTTTACAGTCAGGTGACCCCCGATGGCGTAAGGAGGATAGCCGAGGAGCATCTTAAAAACGGAAACATAGTCAAGGAGCTTTTGTACGCCGAGACGGTTCACGAGGACGGCAGCATAATTTCACTTAACGAAACGAGATTCTATAAAAAGCAGCTTCGTGTGGCGCTTAGAAACTGCGGCGTTATCAATCCCGAAAACATAGAGGAGTATATTGCGTCTGACGGCTATCAGGCTCTTGCGAAGGTGCTTACGTCAATGACTCCGGAAGAAGTTATAGACGAAATAACAAAGTCGGGTCTCAGAGGCAGAGGCGGCGGAGGATTTCCCACGGGAAGAAAATGGTCCTTTGCGAAGGCTGCCGAGGGAGAAATAAAGTATGTTTGCTGCAACGCCGATGAGGGCGATCCGGGAGCGTTTATGGATCGTTCGATCCTCGAGGGGGATCCCCACAGCGTTATAGAGGCTATGGCTATTGCAGGATATTCAATAGGAGCCTCCAAGGGATATGTATATATCAGAGCGGAATATCCCATAGCGGTGCAAAGACTTTCGATAGCCGTAAATCAGGCTAAGGAATACGGACTTCTGGGCGAAAACATTTTCGGAACGGATTTTTGCTTTGACATAGAAATCAGACTTGGCGCAGGCGCATTTGTCTGCGGAGAAGAAACGGCTCTTATGACCTCCATAGAGGGTCACAGAGGCGAGCCGAGACCGAGACCGCCTTTCCCTGCGGTAAAGGGTCTTTTCGGAAAGCCTACCGTACTCAATAACGTGGAGACATATGCGAACATAGCTCAGATCATACTGAAAGGCTCGGAGTGGTTCTCGTCCATAGGTACTGCGACCTCAAAGGGAACAAAGGTTTTTGCTCTTGGAGGAAAGATAACTAACGTAGGACTTGTGGAGGTACCTATGGGTACTACCCTCAGAGAGATCGTAGAGGAGATAGGCGGAGGCATACCGAACGGAAAGAAATTCAAGGCGGCTCAGACGGGAGGCCCCTCGGGCGGCTGTATACCTGCCTGTCACATAGATACTCCCATAGATTATGACAGTCTTATTGCGCTTGGCTCCATGATGGGCTCGGGAGGACTTATAATACTTGACGAGGACACCTGTATGGTGGATATTTCCAAGTTTTATCTTGAATTTACCGTTGACGAGTCCTGCGGAAAATGTACTCCCTGCCGTATAGGAACAAGAAGGCTTTTGCAGTTTCTCGAAAAGATAACATCGGGAAACGGCGAACCCGAGGATCTCGAAAAAATAGAGGAGCTTGCGCTCCATATGAAGTCATCGTCCCTCTGCGCTCTGGGTCAGTCGGCTCCCAACCCCGTGCTTTCCACGGTAAAATATTTCAGAGACGAATATCTTGCGCATATAAACGACAAGACCTGTCCCGCAGGAGTATGCAAGTCGCTTATGTATTATGAGATAATGCCCGGACTTTGCAGGGGCTGTACTCTCTGCGCGAGAAACTGTCCCACAAAGGCTATCAGCGGTCAGGTAAAGACTCCTCACGTCATAGATAAGGAAAAATGCATCAAGTGCGGTCTGTGCGTTCAGAACTGCAAGTTTAACGCAATAGTGAAGAAATAATGCCGATCGGCCGAAGATCGGTATAAGGAGGTAATTTATGGATACGGTAAATTTAAAAATAAATAATATTCCCGTAACGGTACCTGCCGGTTCTACTATATTACAGGCTGCAAAAAAGCTGCATATAGAGATACCGTCATTGTGCTATCTTAAGGACGTAAACTGCATAGGCGCCTGTCGTGTATGCGTTGTGGAAATAAAGGGAAGAAACGGCCTTGTGGCAAGCTGTGTATACCCTGTCGAGGAGGGTATGGAGGTGTTTACAAACACTGCTAAGGTAAGAGCATCGAGAAAGACCACAATAGAGCTTATACTTTCGAGCCATCACAAAAAATGCCTCTCCTGCGTGAGGGGAAACAACTGCGAACTTCAGAAGCTGTCCTTCGACTATGGAGTAGACGAGGATCGTTTTAAGGGAGAGGACGAATTTTATCCCATTGACGACAAGTCTCCTTATATAGTAAGAGACAACAGCAAATGCATACAGTGTATGAGATGTGTCGCAGCGTGCAAAAACGTACAGTCGGTGTCCGTTATAGGGCCTATAAACAGAGGATACGGCGTTCACGTTGGCTGCGCCTTTGAAAAAAGTCTTGACGATTCGCCCTGTGTAGGCTGTGGTCAGTGCATAGTAGCCTGTCCCGTAGGCGCTCTGAACGAAAAAAGCCAGATAGACGAGGTGTGGGAGGCTATTTCGGATCCCAATAAAAAGGTGGTTTTCTTTACCGCTCCGTCTATAAGAGCTACTCTCGGAGAGTGCTTCAATATGCCTGTCGGCACGGACGTGGAGGGCAAAATGGCAGCCTCTGTAAGAAGGCTGGGAGTGGACAAGGTATTCAATATGAATGTAACTGCCGATCTCACGATTATGGAGGAGGCTCACGAGTTTATTGAAAGAGTAGGGGGCAGAGGCAAGCTGCCTATGTTTACATCGTGCTGTCCCGGATGGGTAAAGTTTGTGGAGCATTATTATCCCGAAATGATGCCCAATCTTTCTACCTGCAAGTCTCCTCAGCAGATGTTCGGCGCTGTACTCAAAACCTATTATTGTCAGAAAAACGGCATTTCTCCCAAGGACCTGTTTGTTGTCAGCATAATTCCCTGTACGGCAAAGAAATTTGAGGTCACGAGGGAAGAACAGCAGGCTATGGGGTATCCCGATGTGGACGTATCGCTCACGACAAGAGAGCTTGCAAAGATGATAAAGGGCGCAGGCATAGTGTTCAGTGACATAGCCGATGAGGATTTTGACGATCCATTTGAGATTGCCAGCGGCGGCGGAGTTATTTTCGGTGCCACGGGAGGAGTTATGGAGGCGGCTCTGCGTACGGCTGCAGCAACTCTCGACAAGAGCATAAAGAAGGTGGACTTCAAGGAGGTCAGAGGTACCGACGACATCAAAGAGGCCGTATATAAGATAGGCGACAAGAGCGTGAGGGTTGCCGTTGCATCGGGACTTGCAAACGCAAGAAAAATAATAGAGGGCATAAAGTCGGGCGAAAGAGAATATGACTTCGTAGAGATAATGGCCTGTCCCGGAGGCTGCATAAACGGCGGCGGACAGCCTGTCCAGAGCGACAGCGTAAGAAACTATACGGATCTTAAGGGTCTGCGCTCGAAGGTACTCTATGACGCCGACAAGAGCCTGAAAATCAGAAAATCTCACGAAAGCCCCGTTATGAAACAGCTTTATGACGAATATTTCGGAAACCCCGGAAGTCCGAGGGCTCATAAGCTGCTCCATACCACATATGTTGACAGAAGCAAAATAATGAAGCATTGATCCCTGTGTATGGGACATAGCTGAAAATAACAGAGGGGAGCGGAAATCCCGACAGGGGACTGCCGCTCCCTTCTGACATTTATGTGGAGACAACATCACAAAACATCTTGAACAGGTAGGTTTTTTGTGGTATTATGTATTACGGCAAAGGAAGGTATTTGCCTATATCAATTTGAAACGGTGGGGTTTAATATGATTTCTACAAGAGGAAGATATGCTCTGAGAGTTATGACGGAGCTTTGCGGATACGACATGGAAAAGTATGTCACTCTGAAGGAAATAGCCAAGAATCAGAATATCTCGGAAAAATATCTTGAAGCTATTGTAAAACGGCTGGTCAAAAACGGTCTTTTGGTGGGAATAAGAGGCAAGGGAGGCGGCTACAGGCTGGCTCGGTCGCCCGAAGAGTATACGGCTGCCGAGATACTCAGGGCTGCCGATGAGACTCTGAGCCCTGTCGCCTGTCTTGAGGACGGAGAAAACAAATGCGAAAGGGCGGCTATATGTCCTACTCTGCCTATGTGGAGAAAATACAAGGAGCTTACGGAGGAATTTTTCGGTCATATCACTCTCAGGCAGATTGCTGACGGCGAACTGCACGAGGACGATTTAAAATAGCGGTTGATTTATGGGATAAAAAAATATATAATAGACAGAAATGAAAAATAGAATGGCTGTTTTGCAGTATACGGCTGTCACATAATTGTGCGCTCACACCTTTGTACGGGAGCTGCCTTCGGCGCTCCCTCCCAAAGGCGGAGCCGCAAGGGGGCGGCGCTCCGAACCGACAAAGTCGGTTCGGAGCTGCTCCTGCTGCCTGCGGCAGCAGGAGCGTACTTTTGCCGCAGGCAAAAGTACGCCGCCCAATACTTTATGACGGATGCCGACATACTTAATATTCAGCCATAAAAATAAAAAAGGAGTGAAGATTTTGTGAATAAGGAAAAATTTTACATTACAACGCCTATTTATTATCCGAGCGACAAGCTTCACATAGGACATTCCTACTGCACGGTGGCTACAGACGCCATGGCAAGGTATAAAAGGCTGAGGGGCTATGACGTTATGTTCCTTACGGGAACGGACGAGCACGGTCAGAAGATCGAGAGGATAGCCAAGGAACACGGAGTGACGCCGAAGGCCTATGTTGACGATATTGTAAAGTCTGTAAAAGAGCTTTGGAAGCTTATGAACATAAGCTATGACAGATATATAAGGACTACGGACGACTATCACATAAAGAGCGTCCAGAAAATATTCAAGGCTCTGTATGACAAGGGCGAAATATACAAGGACAAATATGAGGGGCTTTATTGTACGCCCTGCGAATCATTTTTTACCGAAAAGGATCTTGTTGACGGAAAATGCCCCGACTGCGGCAGACCCGTTGAAAAGGTAAAGGAGGAAAGCTATTTTTTCAGGCTTTCAAAATACGGCGACAGAATAATAAAGCTGCTTGAAGAGCACCCCGAATTTCTGGAGCCTGCTTCAAGACGAAACGAAATGATAAACAACTTTCTGAAACCCGGACTCACGGATCTCTGCGTATCGAGGACATCCTTCAAGTGGGGCGTGCCTGTGGATTTTGACGAGGGTCACATAGTCTATGTCTGGATCGACGCTCTTTCAAACTACATTACGGCTCTCGGCTACGGTTCGGACGATGAAAGCGACTTTGAAAAATACTGGCCTGCTGACGTTCACGTTGTGGGAAAGGAAATAGTGCGTTTTCACACGATCATATGGCCCGCTATACTTATGGCGCTGGATCTTCCTCTCCCGAAGAAGGTTTTCGGCCACGGCTGGCTTATTATAGACGGAGGCAAGATGAGCAAATCAAAGGGAAACGTTGTGGATCCCGTTGAGCTGTGCAAGAGATACGGTGTAGATGCAGTCAGATACTTCCTTCTGAGAGAGATAGCCTTCGGTCAGGACGGAAACTTTACAAACGAAGCCCTTATAGGCAGAATAAACTCGGATCTTGCCAACGATTTTGGAAACCTCTTGTCCAGAACGGTGGGTATGATAGAGAGATATTTCGGAGGAATACTGCCCGGAAAGGGAGCGGATACGCCACTTAACGATGAAATAAAGGCTTTCGCCGAAAAAACAGTTGAAAAAACCGAAAAATACTATGACGATATGCTGTTTTCGGACGCGCTCGGCGAAATATGGGCGTTTATAAGACGTCTTAACAAATATATTGACGAAACTACTCCGTGGATACTTGCAAAGGACGAAAGCAGGAAGGATGAGCTTGGGGGAGTTCTCTATACTCTTGCAGAGGGACTGAGGATAATCTCAATACTCATAGAGCCCGCTATGCCCGAAACACCGTCAAAGTGCTTTTCACAGCTCGGCATAACCGAGGGAGAGCTTACAAAGTGGGACAGCGTTCACAGTTTTGGGCTTACACCCGAGGGAATCCGTGTTGCAAAGGGGGACGCTGTTTTTCCGAGAATAGACGTAAAGAAAGAGCTGCTTGACATAGAAAAGACGGTGGCAGAAAAGAAGGAGAAGGCTGAAAAGGCAGAAAAGGCGGAGAGAAAAGCCGAGAAAAAATCAGACAAAAAATCAGACAAAAATGCCGATGACGACAAGGCCGAAAAGGAGATCACTATCGATGACTTTTCAAAGGTCGAGCTTAAGGTCGGGCTTGTTCTTGAATGCAAAAAGGTCGAAAATTCCGACAAGCTGCTTGTATCTCAGGTCAGAATAGGGGACGAGGTAAGGCAGATAGTTTCGGGAATAGCCAAATGGTATTCCCCCGATGAAATGGTAGGCAAAAAGGTAGTTGTTGTGACAAATCTCAAGGCCGTAAAGCTCAGGGGCGTGCTTTCACAGGGTATGCTTCTTGCGGCATCAAAAGGGGACAGGCTTTCGCTTGTCAGTGTCGGTGACATACCTGACGGAGCCGAAATATCCTGATATGTTTTTTGAAACCCATGCGCACTATGACGATGAAAGATTCGACGATGACAGAGAAGAATTGATTTCTTCTCTTTTTCGTGATGGGAATGTTGAATATATCGTGAATGCAGGCTGTGACATGAGATCCTCCCGCTTTGGGCTCGATATGAGCAAAAAATGGGACAACCTCTATGCTGCTGTCGGTATACATCCTCACAGTGCGGACGAAATGAACGATGAAAGCTATAACGAGCTTAAGAGGCTGTCCTCCGATGCAAAGTGTGTGGCGATAGGAGAGATAGGGCTTGACTATCACTATGACTTCTGCGACAGGGAGGTTCAGCGAAAAGCCTTTCGCAGGCAGCTATGTCTGGCGGACGAGACAGGTCTGCCTGTTATAATACATTCGAGAGAGGCCGCCGCAGAGACATTTGATATGATAAAGGAAAGCAATGTAAGGCAGGGGGTTATCCACAGCTACAGCGGACATACCCAAATGGCTCTCGAATATATAGAGATGGGATTTTTCATCGGCATAGGCGGAATGATAACCTTCAAAAACGCAAAAAAAGGCGTTGAAGTGGTAAGAAACATACCCATAGAGTCCATTCTCATAGAGACGGATTCGCCATATTTATCTCCCGTGCCTTTGAGAGGTCGCCGTAATGATTCACAAAATTTGAGATATATAGTGGATAAAATTAGTGAAATTAAACAAATTTCACCCGAAAAAGTTGAAAAAATAACTCGAGATTCTGCGCTCAGGCTTTTCGGCAAAAAAATAATTGTTGCATAATTGTTACGAATGTGTTAATATAGTTCCTGTAACTGTTGATCCAAGGAAAAGGAAATTTGGATTCAGGCTGCAAAATTTAAAGGAAAGACCGATCGGTTTCATATTTTTGATCGGTAATTTCTTAATATTTTAATCATGAAATTTAAAACTAACGATGAAAAAATTAATGGATATGTATAAGATCCGTTAATTTTAGGAAACAATAATTCATATATTATTGATTTCCCAATCGAAGGACAAAGAGGCAGGGCGAAAACCCGCCTTTGAGAAAAATTCTGTTTTTCTTGTCCGGAAGGAGGATTATATTAATGATTAGTTTTGCAACAGGAAAAGAAAAAAGGACACTTAAGTTTTTGGTTTATGGACTTCTGGTACTCGGCATAATGTTTATGTTTTCTTCAATAACAAAGGCCGCCGAGGAGGAAGAGGTCAAAAACGGAAAGTATACCGTTGTCGTACAGGACAACATTTTCGGAACAAGAGTATATACGACCGATACCGAAACGGTGGGCGAGCTGTTTGAGGAGCAGGGCATAACTCTTGGCGATATTGATATTCTCAAATGCAGCCTTGATGACAATCTTGAACAGGGTATGGTTATCAATATAAAAAGAGGCGAGGACGTTATTTTTCTTATTGATGACAAAGAAACTTATTCTATCTATATGAATGTCAATACCATAGGAGAGGCTCTTTCGCTCCTTAAGGAAGAAAAGGGCATAAACTATACTCTCGGAGAGGGCTGCAGCTCCTCTCAGGCTTATAACGCAGTCAACGTTATTCCCGTTGTTTCGGGCTACAGCAAGGTAGAAACAAAGATAGTCGATCAGAGCTTTGAGACTGAGACAGTCGAGAACCCCGAGCTTGAAAAGGGCGTCACCAATGTGCTGACCGAGGGCGTAAACGGCAGCAAGGAGGTTGTCGTGAGAGTAAATTATGAGGACGGAGCAGCCGTTTCCACAGAGGTACTCAGCGAAAAGACGATCGAAGCGCCTATAAACAGGGTCGTTGAGATAGGCACAAAGGAAGAAAAGGTCGTTGAACCTGTGTTTGAATCTCCCTATGTTCCCGCTGCGGCCGCAGGCGGAAATGTCATAAGGCAGCTTGTTATGAATTCATCGGCATATTCAATAGACTATGCCTGCACGGGCAAAAGCCCCGGTATGCCGGGATACGGCATTACTGCCAGCGGAATAAGGGCGCAGTACGGTGTTGTTGCGGTAGATCCCAGAGTTATACCCTTGGGAACAAACCTCTATGTTGAGGGTTACGGCTACTGTATTGCTGCTGATACGGGCGGAGCAATAAAGGGCAACAAAATAGACCTTTGCTTCAATTCATACAACGAGGCCGTTAACTACGGCAGAAAAAACGTAAATGTTTATGTTCTCGGATAATTACCCCGAATAAAATATAGTCTCTTATCGCATATATTATGTATATTGCGGTGGGAGGCTTTTTTTAATTTTTTATTTTAAATCAAATATCCGCAGGCGGTATTTTTCTGCGTTTTAAGGGTATTCATAAAATATAGGGCTTGCGAATAGCCTTATACAAAGACATTTTCGGAGAAATTATGAAAAAGGGAATAGGACTTGGCTTTGTATATGCCGGAGTAGTCATAGGCGCGGGCTTTGCATCGGGCAGGGAGCTGTGGCAGTTTTTCGGAAGATTCGGCAAAACAGGCATATGGGGCTTGGCTGCAGCTTTTGCGCTGTATTTTGTTCTTGGGTGTATGATATTCCGCATTGTTGGCGAAAACAGCTCAAAGGACGCTTTTTCGGCGCTTGAATGGGGCAGGGTGGTTATGGCGCTGAATTTTTGTTTTATGTTTGTGCTTTTTGCCTCTATGACAGCGGCTGCTGAAGCTATGGGAGAAGAAACGATAGGCATAAAGAAGGAGTATGGGGGACTTATATTCTGCATATTGCTTTATATATGCGCTGTCGGAGGAAAGGAAAGACTTCTCGGCACAAGCTCGGCTCTCACGCCTCTGCTGATAGTCCTTGGCATTGTCTGCGCAGCCTCCGTTTGTCTTTCGGGCGGACGAAGGGCGGATCAGACGGGAGACGGCAGCCTGCCGAAGGCTATGATATCGGGGGTATTGTATGTATCCTACAACATATTGTCGCTGACAGCCGTTATGTTCCCGTTCGGAGACGACCTTGCAAAAAAAGGCGTAAGGCTTATGGCAGGTCTTTTCGGAAGTCTCCTTATGCTGATTTTTGGGGTTTGCCTTTTTTATACTCTTGTGTTATACTATAATCCTACGGAGGGAGGAGAACTCCCCATTCTGACGCTTACGGGCAGATATGGGGGAGGGATACTTTACGGCATATGCGCAGCGGCGCTTTTTGCCGCCGTGTTTACCACTGCTGTGGGAAATTATTTTGCTCTTTCCGAAATGGCGGATGTTCCCGGAGGGAAAATATTTGTGCTTGCCGCGGGATATTTATGCTCTCTTTTGGGATTTTCGGGAATAGTTGACAAAATTTATCCCTTTTTTGGCATTTTGGGTCTTTTAAATATTTTACTTATAGTATATAATTATATGAGAGAAATGCAAAGTATCCACAAAAAAAGAAATCGTACGCTGCGGAATAAACTGCCGCAGTCACGGTCATAATCCACACCACAGACGAATTTTTGCGGCGCCCTGTGACGCCTGTATAAAAAGAGGACGAAATGGACGAAAACAACAATCCGAACGAAAACAGAAAAATTTTAATAAAACGGGCGGCAGCCATAATAGGGGCGCTTGTCGTCATATTCATACTTATAAGGCTCTATCAGGGCTATTTCAGCTCGGCAGGCGGCAGCACCATAGGAAAGACTATATCCTCCATAGGATATGAGCAGGCCGACAAGGCTGATTTTTATACCACAGACGACGGCATATATTTTGTCACAAAGGACGGAGTCATATTTATGAACAAAAAGGGCTCTGTCATACAATGGCAGGATACATATACAATGATGGCTCCCGTGATTCAGGGTGACGAGGACATTCTGGGAGTCACCGAATCGGGTGGCAGCGTTTTTGCCGTATACAACACGGGCGGCAACCTCTACAAAATAAACGCCGATGCGGATATAGTGACCTTCGGCGTAAACAAAAGGGGAGCATCGGTGCTTATTACCGAGACGGAGAGCGAATATACAATAAACACATATACCGAAAGCGGATTTGCCTCCTTTATGGCTAAAAATCCCATTGAGGAGGGGTTCCCTGTGGGCTGCGACATTTCGGATGACGGAAGGTTTCTTGCCATAGCCTACGTCTATACGGGCTATACGGAGCTTGAAACAAGAATAGTTTTCTACAATCTTAAGCAGGATACCACTGTGGACACAAGCCCCGAAGAGGAGGAAGAAATGATAGCCTCTCTCGTAAGGGACGGACAGATAATGGGCATTATAAGGTTTATGAAAGGCAACGAACTCATAGGCCTTTCGGATTCGGAGATGGTATGCGTTTCGCTGAACGCCGAAAACAACAGTGTAAAATGCAGCGAAAACTGGTCAAAGACCCTCACCAACAGCGTAAGCGCAATGACTACCGTGGGGAAGAATCTTTTTGTACTGGGGCTGGGAGAAAAAAAGCTGAACCTTGAAAAGACCGAAGAAGAAAACACCCTTGTTATGTATGACCTTAGAGGGAAGGAACTTTTCAAAACCGTTATGGAAAAACACATTGACGGGCTTTATCCCGGCAGCGGCGGCACGGTCGTTGTAAAAACGGGAAGAACCTTCGATGCATTCAACAGACACGGCGCAAAGGTGCTGTCTCACACAGTCACGCAGGACGTGGACAAGCTGCTGCTCTACAGCGGAAACTCACGGGCGCTGATAGCGGCGTCAAAGGAGGCCTTTATTACGGAGGTAAAGGCAAGGGGCATAAGGACTGTCATATCCGAGATAAGAAACCGCAGAGACGATAAAACTACCGAGGACGAAAGCGCCGGGGAGCCTGCGGATACGGAAGAAAACGAGGGTGTGCCGGAAGAAGGCGCAGCCGATACAACGGCTGCCGAGGCTGACGGAGAGGATACAACAAAAGAGACGGTCGGCGGAAACGAAACCGACAAGGCTGCAGGCGGCGAACCTGCCGAAAATCGGAGCGAGGCCGTCACGGAGAAAACAACGCAGGATAACAACGCCGATAAAGCCGACAAAGACGATAAAGACGATAAAGCCGAGGCAGACGACAAAGACGATAAAGACGATAAAGCCGATGCGGACGACAAAGCCGAGGCTGAGGCGTAATCAGCAGCCTGAAAGGAGAAAAAAATATGAATACACTATCTATAGTATTTGATCTTGTCATATTGTTTTTAGTTGCCGTATTTGTATTTGTGGGAGTAAAGAGAGGCTTTTTGCAGTCTGTTTTCAGACTTCTGTCAATGGTTGTCTCGCTGTGGCTTGCAAAGTGGCTCTTTCCGTATACAAAGCTGTTTTTGGAAAGATGTTTTTTAAAGGAGTTTATAAAATCCTTTGTTGTGGAAAAGCTCAATCTGTCGTCGGGAGTGACCGAGATCACCGAATATTCGGTAAATTCTCTCAATCTGCCGGGCTTTATCAAAAAAAGCTTTCTTGCCAGCGACTATCTCAGAAAAATAAAGAATGACGCAACAGCCACCCTTGCAAGCACAATAAGCGAATTTGTGGCTGACTATGCCCTTACTATGCTTTCGTATGTGCTTACGTTTGTGATAGTCAGTCTGGCGGTGCTGTTTGTTCTGCTTATGCTCAACATATTCTCAAAGCTGCCCGTCATTCATTTCTGCAATGCGGGTCTCGGCGGCGCCGCAGGATTTTTGGCTGCCTGCATTATTATATGGCTGGTGCTTGCGGGGCTGAACATTTTTCTTGCAAGCCCGAAGCTTATATTTATATTTGATGCCCTCGACAGCTCTATGATCGCAAGGGTGTTTTATAAATTCAACCCCATTGTGATGCTTATCACGGGGGCAAACGGAGGCTTATAATGGCGGAAAGCTACAAAACGGTCGGTGGGACTGCCAAGACCGAGATTGTCGTGAAAAAGTCGAGGTTTATTGCGAGCGTTTTTCCCGTTGTTTCGCAGGATGAGGCTCTCGCAAGGCTTGAAGAAACAAGAAAAAAATATTATGACGCAAGGCATAATTGTTATGCGTGGCAGATAGGCAAAAAATGCGAGCTTATAAAATATTCCGATGACGGAGAGCCCCAGGGTACCGCAGGCATACCCATTCTGGACATACTTAAGGGAGAGGGCATAACCGATGTTCTTGTGGTCGTCACAAGATATTTCGGAGGTGTTCTTCTGGGAACGGGCGGTCTTGTGAGAGCCTACAGTCAGGCTGCAAAGGAGGGTCTTTCGTCTGCGGGGATAGTCGAGAGGACAAAATATACCGCTATGGAAATAACCGTGGACTATTTTCAGCACGGAAAGGTACAGTATCTTCTGCTTAAGGAGGGACACAAAATAACCGACACGGTTTTTTCGGACAAGGTAAAAATAACCGTTGCCTGCATTTTCGGGAATGAGGACGCTCTTTCGGCGGCTGTTTCGGAGAGCGCAGGCGGCAGGGCGGTCATAAAAACGGGCGAAAGCTTTTATATGTAATTTTTATACAGAAAATAAAAAAACGGCAGGACGAAAGGTTCTGCCATATTTTTTTATAAGATTTTTTGATAATTTAAGTGTCCGCAGCCGACAGCCTGTCAAGCAGCTCAAAGGGCGACATTTTTTTGCAGCCGTCGGGATCGGGGAGTATTTTTTCGTCAAATCTGAAAAGGCTATGGCTGCGCAGATAAGAGTCGGGTCTTGAAACAATGGGAAAAACCGCATAATGTTCGGGAAAGACCTCCTTCATAAAGACCTTTGCAAGCCTTATGGCAGCGCTGTTTTCTTCTCCGTCAGGCGTAAACGTACCCGAAAGCATGGGCGTAGGCGGACTGCTGTGCAGCAGCAAAAGACTTCCGTCACTGCAAACAGACAGGCATATGAACGTATGAGCGGTTTTTTCGCCGCTCAGTATGTCCCCTGCAAGGTATGTATCTGCTTCGGCGGAGGTTCTGAAGGAGCCGAGACCCCTTTCTGAAAGCCTTCTTGCCATTTCGGTGGATTTGTACACATAGCCTTCTTTGCCGTTTTCGTTTTCAAGAACGGAGTATATTGCCCAGCCTACATATCCGCTGCAGTCAAGACCCATGTGTATAAGGGAGGGGTCTTTTTTTATGTCAAAATTTCTGAAATTGTAGTCGGGGCTTTTGTGGCTTTCATAAAATTCAGACCACAGGGGACACACCCGGGCGCAGCGAGCCTCGTCTCCTGCTTTTGTATCGGTTTCATCCCAGCCGCCGCCGTAAATGTAGAGACAGCCGCCTATGGGTCTGAGAGCGTTTTTGAGAAAAGACAATATCGTTTTTTCCATATCGTGCCTTTCTGAGGCTTTTTTCTATTTATATTTATGCCGAAAGCCTGCGCTGTATGACGTTGGAAGCTATTCAACGGGCATACAGACGAGCATACCGACAGTGCTGCCGAGGGCGCTTACAATAAATTCCATTATGTCGCCGCAGATGTTCATACCGCAGCTTTTGGCATATGCCGAGGCTTTTTCAAAATATTCGGCTCTTTTTTTGTTCATATACGAGCGGTCATAGCCATATTCGGAGGGGATCTTCATAGTGTAATAGAGACATTTTTTCTTTGGATATGTCATTATATATCCGTTGTCATTCACAAAATCCTCCAGACCGAATTTGGATATGTCCATTTCCTTTATTGCCCAGCCCTTGCGTGACACAAAGCTGCCCCTTTTTATGTCCTCAAGACCGAAAATTTCGATAAGCTGTATTTCGGGGGCATCGTACACCAAGGTTTTTATGCTCTTCAGTCTGTCGGGCTCACAGAGCAATTCGCCGCCCTTGCTGTATACTATATATTTAACCTCGGGACATTCCATTATATAATACCCGTCGCCTATTTCGTCAAGGGTATTCATAAGCTGTATGTTGTCCTTCAGCCAATGGCGCATACGCTTCAGGTTTTCGAGCTGTCGGTCTATGGAGGAGAGCTTTTCTCTCCATATGTCGGTTATGTCACTGTCGCTGCTGCCGAGCATTTTTTGTATCTGTTCGTGAGAGAATCCGCATTTTATACACAGTCTGGCAGCCGATATTTTTATTATATCAAAGTCGCTGTACCATCTGTAATTCGATCTGTCTCTTTCGGAATGTATAATGCCCTTTTTTTCATAATATCTTACGGCATTTGTAGAAATTCCCATAAGTTTTGCAATATTATTTATCAAATATTTCATATTTTCACCCATACCGCTTATTTTGTTTATTATTTTATCACAAAAATAATAAAAAACCAAACACTTTTTTTAAAAAATGTGTTGACCCTCAACCTATGTCATAGTTTATAATCTGTTATAAGTCAGACTGCTCTTTCAGGCTGCGATCCTTACCTTCGGCGGCTTTTCGCGGAAGCCCCGAGACGCTTCGGCTTTGTTTATGACGGACCCGATAAAAAACAGGGATAATGCGGCAGGACGACTGTGGTCTGAAGAGGAAACATACTTAAAAAAAGGAGGAAAAACTATGGTCAAACAAAGTATTTACAGACTGAGGAGGGTTCTGGCTGCTCTTCTGTCTGTAATTATGGTACTTGGCGTATTTCAGCAAATGGTATTTGCCGAGGAGATCGTCAACGGAAACTGGACGATAACCAATGAGACTAACAGCGGCAAAGCAACCTATAAGGGACTTGATCTCACATATTACAGTCCCACAACCGTAATCATTAAAAACGGTGACGGTATACGTTCAGACAACAGCAACGGCAAAGCAAACAAAGGAATCATAGACAAGAGCGCAGGCTCCTACGCAGAGTTCAAGCCTGCGTCTGACGGAACCTTTACGATCAACATTGCCAACACAAGCAACGACAAATCAGCCTATCTGAACGCAGTAAAGCCTGACGGTACCGTAGAAGTGCTGGCTGAGTTCAACACAAACAGCGCTGTGGATCCGGTATATATTCCCGGCGTTTTCAAGCAGACCGCAGGAAAAAGTGGGTGGCAGCTTGACATCGAGACGGAAAAGGAAAATACATATCTTTTTACCGTAACAGGCTCAAAGATGGCATGCTATGAGGCAAGCTTTGTGCCCTACAGAGAGGTATCGGGTACCATAACCGACTCTACAGGCACATTCCCCACCGATCCCTATAAGATCAAGTTTATCGAAAAGACTACCGATATTGAAAAAATCATTGACGTGAACGGCAGCTCATATTCGGTATCCTTAAAGCCCGGCGAATATTCGGTAAATCTTGTGGGCAGCATCGCTACGTCCTATTCGTTCACAAACGAATCAAGAAGCTTAAGCGTTTCGGCAGGCAACGGCACTCTCAGCAAGGACCTTACCATAGAGGCGAGCGTTTCTTATACCATATCGGGCGACATACTGGGACTTCCCGATGATTATGACACATCGGACTTAAGCCTTATATTTGTACCCGAAGATTCGGCAAGCTTTGACAGGGTAAAGGCCACCATAAACGGTTCGGACGAACCCTCGGAGACTACCTCCGAAGCCCAGACGTCAACGTCACCTGAAAACCCATCCGAGACCGAAACATCAACGACATCCGAAAATCCGTCCGAAACCACATCGGAGACAACGCCCGGCGACAATGACGGCAGCGTAAAGGCCGAGCTTTCGGGCGACAAGGCAATAAGCTTTGTTTCGGGCGTTGACAACCTCAAATATAAGCAGGCAGGCTTTATGTTTGAGTCGGACGGCAAGAGTGCAGACAAAAACACAAATGTTGTGTATACGTCCATAGCAGGCTCCAAGGTAACATCCGATGATCTCAAAAAACCCTATCTGTATGCATTCACAATAACAGATATCGAAGACCCTGACGCCGAAATAAAGGTCACACCCTATGTTGTCACACTTTCGGGCGAAAAGGTAGCTTCAAAAACGTCAACATTCAGTCTCAATTCTCTTGCAGCGTCAAAGACTGCGTTCTCGGTGAGCGAGATCACATATGATGCAAACGCATCGTCCGTCACAGAACCCAATGAGAATGCTGATGTGAATGGACTTACATATTCGGCTCTCCTTGCGGCAGGCGAAAAATATACTCTTGTCGTAGAGGGCGCAAAGGACTATAAGCTCAAAGAAGCGATCACTGCAAAGTACGATACGGCAGACCCCGTAGATCAGCCCGTTGAGTTTATACCCGTTGAAAAATATAACGTAAGCGGAGGATTTTTAGGTCTTACAGAGGAAAGAGGAAAGTATGACACGCTCAGCGACGTTACCCCCACGGCAATAAAGTTTACAAATGTAGACGACAAATATGAATACGAGGGTACGCCTTCAAAGGGCGGATATACAGCCTCTCTGAGAGACGGAAGCTATCTCGCTTCGATAACGGCAGACGGATATTCCACATCTACTCACGTTGTTGTTAAGGGAGGAGCGGTAACGAGAGATCTTCTTCTTAAGGACACAACGCCCAAGACCGTTGAATATAAAGATACTCTTACGGTCGGCGAAGACAAGGATTATAAGACTGTTCAGGCGGCTGTGGATGCAGTATCCGCTATGACAAGACCCAAAAACGAAAGAGTTGTTATAAAGCTCGATCCCGGAACCTACCGCGAACAGGTTAATATAAATGCGCCTAACATTACTCTTGAGGGTGCATCAAGGGACGACACAAAGATAACATGGTATTATGGCATCGGCTATAAGTATTATAGCTGTGTAAACAACTTATATGACCCCTATGCAGACTATGACAAGTTTGAAAAGGGCAATGTTGAAAAACACTGGGGCGCTACTGTTATAACTCAGAAGACAGCCACAGGCTTCAAAGCAGAGAACGTAACATTTGAAAATTCTTTCAACAAGTATATGACAGAGGAAGAAATATCAGACGGCGTAGAGCCAAACGGACTTCAGTCAATAAATGTTGCCAGAAAAGAAAATACAAATGTAGATACAAAAGAGGCTACGGAGAGAGCTGCGGCTCTTGTAAACTACGCAGATCAGATAGAGTTTAATAACTGCTCTTTCTTAGGCAGTCAGGATACTCTCTATACAACAAATACAGACAATCACAAGTCATATTATAAGAACTGCTATATAGAGGGTCAGACAGACTACATATACGGCAGCGGCGATGTTATTTTTGACGGCTGCGAGCTTAACTTCTGCGGTTATGACGGAACAAAGTCCGGAGGTTATATTACAGCCAACTCCAACTCAAAGAAAGAGGATACTTACGGCTATATATTCAGAGGCTGTTATGTTTCCTACAACAGTGAGCGTGACACTACTCCCGGAGGCTTCGGCAGAATGTGGGGCAGCTGCGCAAAGGTAGCGTTCCTCAACACTCAGCTTCAGGATAAGGATATGATTATCCCCGAGGGCTGGTCGGAAATGGGTGACAATAAGCCCACTGACCCCGGTGTGACCCTTGTTGAATACAACACAACCTACAACGGTGAAAAGGTAGATACCTCCAAGAGAGTGGTAGCAGCCAAGGACAGCGTAAATATGGACGACTATTCGGTAGAGACCGTATTTATCAAAAACGGCTGGACTCCCACATACTATACGCCCGAAACCGTATCTGAGATAGCATTTACCGAAGATCCCACATTCTCCACAAACGGCGATCCTCTTCTGCCCAACCCCGGTATGAAGATAACCGTAAGCTATAAGCTGAATGTCGAAAACGATGCGTCTCTCATATCGTGGTATGCCGTTGATCCGGATGCCGACAGAACAAGCCTTGACACTATGCTTCAGAAGTCAACGCTCCTCAGCTCGGGTTCGGCAGCAGCATCAAAGACATTCCAGGTACCTATGGAATGTGCAGGAAAGTATATTATGGCGGTTGTTACCCCCATATCCGTATCGGGACTTAAGGGCAGCCCCAAGTATCAGATAAATACAAATGCTCCCGTAAGCAGTGAATGGTCTGACCCCGATGATCCCGGAAGTATAGCTCCCGGCTCAGGCATAAATATCTATCTTGCAGGCGACTCGACCGTTAAGGACTATACAAATCCGTCCAAAAGGAACGAAGGCTCATGGGGCGAATTTTTGCAGTATTTCTTTGAAAGCCCCGACTATGTAAAGGTAAACAACTATGCCGAAGGCGGCAGAAGTCTCCGTCTTTTCCTCAATGAGGGCAAATTTGACGCTATAATGCAGAACATAAAGGAAGGCGACTACCTTTTCATACAGTTCGGTCACAACGACTGCGCAAACAGCAAAGACAGCGACTATGTAGAAAACAGATTCGTACCTCTTTTCTACCCCGCCGATCAGAAGTGCGACTCCAATTTCCCCACTGTACAGCCCGATCCGAGTATGAAGAAGGACGGTCGCTACACATGGGACTGCGGAGCTACATACAAGGGATATTTGCAGTATTATATTGACCATGCTCTTGAAAAGGGCGCAATACCTGTTGTTGTATCTCCCGTATCGAGACTTAGTTATGCATCTGACGGAACAATCAAACCTCACCACGATGCAGGCGACAGCTACGACCTTACAAAGGACTTTGCCACAACAAACAACGCCTATGTAAGAGCCTGTGAAGAGGTATATGAGGCAAACAAGGATAAGGGCGTTCTTTATTTAGACGGTTTCGGACTTACAAAGAAGCTCTATGAGGATGCTTATAAGGATTGCAAATCCGATAAAAACGGATATGATATAATGACTGTTTCATCGGAAGGCAAGAAGGACGGCACACACAACAATAAGACAGGCGGCGTTATAATTGCAGGTCTTATTGCAAAGTGGATACAGGACGCTAATATCGCTCCTTCAAAGTATGTTGTTCAGCCCGAAACGGTATATGGCGAAAATTCTGACGGAGAATATATTTTCACCATCGAAGATTCCAAGTTTACGGCAAAGAACATGAATTACGAAGAAAGCAGCTATTGGTCACAGGTAGGACAGGAGCTGTTCGACTCGCTTTCGGGTTCGGTGAAGGAAGTTAATCTGAACTTTGGCTCAGATGAGGCTCTCGCTCTCTATGATACAAACGCAGCGACTACCTTTGACGAAAACGGCGTATATGAGGGAACATATAAGAACGCTGACGGACAGAGATACAGAGTAAGCGTATACAAGGACGCCATCAGCTATTACGAAAGCACAGCGTCCTACGGCACAAAGGCCATCAAGGGCAAGGCTCTGTTCTCGTTTGACGCAGCCGAGCCGGGAGTATATACGGTTAAGGCAACGGCGTCTACCTGCGACAGCGCAAGCACAGTAAATCTCTACTCGGACAGCGCCCTTGGCACAAGCGTTGCAGATGATGCAATAAATAAAGACGAACCCGGAGAGATAGTCTATACAAAGACGACCGAGGGACCGGAGACTCTCTACTTCTCAGCCTCCGTTTCAAATAATCTCTATATTTCGGATGTAAGCATTTCAAAAGAGGAGCTTCCCGAAGTTAAGCCCAACAAAATTTATCTCGACTTTACACAGCAGGAGGCATACGACCTCTATGAGGGAGACGCTACGGACTATGTTGACGGAGTATATACGGGTACATATACAAATGACGAAGGTCAGAAATTTGAAGTAAGCATATATGATTCGGGTATACAGTACCTTAATGCGAGCAGTCTTCAGTACGGCACAAAGGTATCGGCAGGAAAGCCCATATTATCCTTTGTGGCAGACGAGGCGGCTATGTATACCATAGAATATACAAAGGTAAACGAAGGTACATTAGGTCTGTATAAGGAACAAGCTGCAAACGGAACACCTGCTGCAAGCGGCGCTCCGATTATATACAAAAAGGCTGACGCTGCACCCGAGACTCTTTATCTTGCAGTATGTGAAGGCTCAAATCTTTATATACCGAAAGTAAGCATAAAGAAGTCAGAGCTGCCCAAGGAGGAGCTTGTACTTACAAAGGGCAGCGTAAACGGCATAGAAAGTACGGATTCTGACATAATGCTTACTCTCAAGGGTCAGACAGAGACAAAGACTATAAGCGCAGATGAGTATAAATCCACAGGAGTAGAGCTTATAAAGGGTGAAACCTATACCGTATCAGCTAAGGGTGCAAAGGGCGTTTATAAGAGCGCAACGGAGATCGTGGGAGGCAGCGCATCTGCCGACATCACCCTTACAAGGATCGAATTTGACTTCCCTCTTGAAATATCAGCAAAATCCGAAGATTTTGCAGCTTATACCGAGGCAAAGGATCCGATGAAAGGCTTTACCGATCCATACAGCGGAATAACCGTATTTCCCAGCGGTATGTTAAGTATCAGTAAGCAGTACGGCGCAAAGACAAACTCAAACGATATTCTCTCATTTATAGCTCCTTCAACAGGTACAATCACAGTAACTGTCACCGTCTCCGCAAGCAACAGCGACAAGCTTGTACTTAAGAAAGACGGACAGGATATCAGCGATGTGGTCGATGCGGTTCAGGGTCAGGACAGCGTGCTTACGGCGGAAGTGAGCGAAGGCGATGTTATAGTTCTCAATACGCCTACAAAGAGCAATCTCTATTATAAGTATATCAATGTAGAGACTGCGGCACCGGCAAGCATAGCCCTTGACGAGAATGTACCTGTACAGGCCGTAACGGCTGACGAGGCAGTATCCGATGAAGTATCCGATGATGTTATATCGGACGAGACATCCGAAGAAACGCCTGACGATAGTGAGATCCCCACAGAGGAGGAAGGCTCAGACGAAACCGTTGAGGCAGCAGAGGAGACATCTCCCACGGATATTATTCTCGATATTATAAATATGACAGACGGGGGGACTGAATAATGAAAAAGTATTTAAAACCCGAGCTTAATATAATTAAAATACAGACGAACGATATTATTACCTTAAGCGGACAGAAAGGTCTTACTAACGGCGGACAAAACGGCGAACCTATGTCCGAGAGCTACAGCTCGCTTTTCAAGTGATAAATACCGCATATAACAATAATATCTGACTGAAGAAAGGGCGCTGTTCCTGCGGGGGCGGCGCTCTTTTTATGCGTCGGCGCTTACCTTCGGGGAGGCTTAAGCTGCGGCGGAATATTGACTGTATGCCGAAAAATAAAAATTAACATATGAATTTTATATGAAAAATGTTTACATAATATTCAATTTTTGATAAAATATACTTGTGGAAACATAGAACAATTCTGGACCTTGTTATCACAGACAGGCGTTTTTCCGCAAAAAGACACAGTATCAGACAGCATATTCGGAGGACAGGTATGAAAAATTTTTATGTGAAGGCAGAATCGGGAGAATATCCCATATATATAAACGACAGCTTCAAGGGGCTTTCGGAGGCTTTTGAAAAAGCGGGTCTTTTCGGAAGAAAAGCCTGCATAATATGCGACACAAATACAAAAAAGCTTTATCTTGACGATATAATAAATGCCGTGGGCGATAATTTTCTGTCGGTATGCACCGCCTGTTTTGAGGCGGGAGAAGAAAGAAAAAACCTCGACACAATATATTATTTCTACAAGGTGATGAAGGAAAACAGGCTCGACCGAAAATCCGTTGTCATAGCCCTCGGCGGAGGGGTTGTGGGCGATATGGCAGGCTTTGCCGCCGCTACCTATATGAGAGGCATTAGCTATGTACAGATACCCACCACGCTTCTTTCGCAGGTGGATTCCTCAGTGGGAGGAAAGACGGGAGTAGATTTTTTGGGTAACAAAAACCTCATAGGTGCATTTTATCAGCCCTCGTTTGTTTTTATGAACAGCAGCACCCTTAAAACTCTGCCCTACAGAGAGGTTGCCGCAGGAATGGCTGAGGTCATAAAGCACGGCTATATAATCGACAGAGACTATCTCAATATGCTTTTTGAAAGGAAAAACGAAATAAAGGCTCTTGAAAGCGATGCAATAAGAGAGGTTCTCTATGGCTCGTGCAAGGCAAAAAGCTATGTGGTGTCCCAAGACGAAAAAGAGACGGGTCTGAGAGAGATACTCAATTTCGGTCACACCTTCGGACACGCTGTCGAGGGGCTTCTGGGCTTTAAGCTGCTGCACGGCGAATGTGTTGCGGTGGGTATTATGGCGGCTCTGCATATAAGCCTCGAAAGGGGAGTAATCAGCGAAAGGGACTATGCCGCCGCAAGGGAGCTTATGACATTTTTTGAGCTGCCCACAAAGGTTGGCGGACTTGACTGCGAGGATATATACAGACAGATGTTTATGGACAAAAAGACAAAAAACAATATAATTACTCTTGTGCTGCTTAAGGAGATAGGCAGAGCCTACAGAGACGATTCTGTCGGCAGCGATGAAATAAAGAGGGCTGCAAGAGCCATATTGGAGGAATGATCGTATGATTTTTTTCTGGGCGGCTTTGTTTATCGTTCTTCTGGGCGGCGACATAGCGTCAAAATATATCGCGGTAAGCCTTCTTGAGCCTGTGGGAGAAAAAACTGTAATAGACGGCTTTTTTTACTTAAGTTATGTCGAAAACAGGGGTATGGCATTCGGTATGCTTAAGGGAGGAAGATGGATATTTGTTGTGCTGACAGCGGCTATACTTCTGTGCGTGATAATATTTTTCTTAAAAAACAGAAAAAGGCGCATTTCTCCTGTTCTTACACTTTCCCTCATAATGATATGCTCGGGAGCCGTGGGAAACCTTATCGACAGAATAAGGGCAGGCTATGTTGTGGACTTTCTCAGATTTGTTTTTTTCGGACATTCCTTTGCCGTTTTCAATTTTGCCGACATACTTGTGACCTGCGGTACGGCTCTTTTGTGTCTGTATCTGCTTTTTGAAGAAAAAAAGGAGGAAAAATAAATGAAAAAAACCGTATTTTTATCGGCGCTTTTTGCCGTTGTTACAGCTCTTGGCAATGTCGCATTCGGCAGGGTCTACGGAGGACAGGTGTTGTATGAAATAAAGGTGGATTTTGTACTTAAGCTGATACTTACGGCGCTGATAGGAGTCGCTGTATTTACCGCAGCGCTCATATATTTCAAAAGCAGGCTTTATGCGCTTACGGCAGGAGCCATAATGCTTGTGTTTTCGTTCTTTATACTTGCTTTTTCCTCCGTAAAGGTTTATTGTGAGTACAAGACGAATAATTATTATGAAATAGCAGGAGCAGTCCAAAACTTTGTGACGTCCGATGACAGCGAAAGCTTTTCGGTCGAAAACGTGGAGTTTTCTTATAAAGACGGCTCGGGCGCAGGATATAACACGGTGCAGAGCAGCGGCGGAGTTATTTCGGGAGACGGCAGATATATATATATAAGATATGTCAAATCAGGCAACAGAAATATAATATGCTATGTCGAAAATATGGTATAAAAATCGGAAGGTGCATAAATGGAAGAATTGGTTCTTTTTCCCGAAAAAAGCGATGCGGGAATGAGGCTTGATCTCTATCTGAGCTGCGAGCTTGAAGATATGACGAGGAGCAGGCTCCAGAGGCTTATAGGGGAGGGCGCTGTCAGAGTGAACGGCAGAACTGTCTCAAAAAGCTGCAAAATAAGCGAAAAGGACGAAATAACCGTGAGTATTCCCGCGCCGTGTGAGCCTGAGATACTGCCCGAGGACATTCCTTTGGATGTGGTATATGAGGACGCGGATATTATACTCGTGAACAAGCCGAGGGGAATGGTGGTTCATCCTGCTCCGGGGCATTATTCCGGCACTCTCGTAAACGCCCTTATGTACAGATGCAAAGGAGAGCTGTCGGGCATAAACGGAGTTATGAGACCCGGCATAGTACACAGGATAGACAGGGACACAAGCGGCATACTTGTAGCAGCAAAAAACGATTTTTCTCATAGCTTTCTGTCGGCTCAGCTTGCCTCTCACAGTATGACGAGAATATATTCGGGCATAGTAAGAGGCAGACTTAAGGAGGAGGAAGGCAGAATAGAAACGCTTATAGGAAGAAGCCCCAACGACAGAAAGAAAATGGCTGTCCTCGCACAGGGAGGCAGAAACGCCGTTACACACTGGTTTCTTAAGGAAAATTTCGCCGAATTTGCCCTTGTGGGCTTCAGGCTTGAAACAGGCAGAACGCACCAGATCAGAGTGCATATGGCATATGTGGGACATCCTCTTTTGGGGGATCCCGTATACGGGCCGAAAAAAACCCTTGACAAGGCAGGGGGACAGATGCTCCATGCAGGTACGCTGGGCTTTATACATCCGAGGACAAAGAAATACGTTGAGTTTGAGACAGAGCCTCCCGATGACTTCATGGACGCTCTGAAGAGGATAAGGAGGGGACGCAGTGGAGTTTAAAAGAAAGGATTTTATAGGTCTTATGGATGTTTCCGACAAGGAGATAATGGCTGTTTTGGAAATGGCTGAGACTATGAAGGTGGTGCTTAATCAGAGAAACAAAAAAGCGCCTTATCTCCAGGGGAAATCCGTAATACTTCTCTTTTATGAACAAAGCACAAGGGCAAAGCTTTCGTATGAGCTGGCGGCGCAGTATCTGAGCGCCAACTGCGTTGAAATAAACGTGGACGGCTCCTCGCAGGATACGCTCTTTGAAATAGGACGTACAATAGATCAGATGGGAGGGGATTTTATAATCCTCCGAAACCCCTATTCGGGCTCCGCAGGCTATCTTGCGGATAAGGTAAAGGCCAGCGTTATAAACGCAGGAGACGGCATAAACGAAAATCCTACACAGGCTCTTCTCGACCTACTCACGATAAAGGAGCTTAAGGGGCATTTTGACGGTCTTAAGGTGGCTATATGCGGCGATGTCGCAGGCTCAAGGGTTGCAAGGAGCAACATATGGGGGCTTACAAAGCTGGGGGCAGAAGTCAGGATAGCGTCTCCGCCCACACTTGTCCCCAACAATATAGAGGATTTTAACGTAAAGGTCTATTATGATATAAAAAAGGCGTGCAGGGACGTTGACGTCATAATGTCGCTTAAGCTTCAGGATGAGGCAAGCTATGGCTCGAGACTGGCTTCATTCGATGAGTATAAGGAGTTTTTCAAGCTTGAGGATACCGTGATTGACGCAGCCAAAAAGGACGTTATCGTTATGCACCCCGGCGGCCCCAACAGGAGAGTTGAGATCGCATCGGACATTGTTGACAGCGAAAAATGTATTATTGACGACCAGATAACAAACGGTGTGGCCGTGCGTATGGCTATACTTTATCTGCTGTCTCTCGGAAAGGGGCTGACGGTATGAAAAGTGTTCTTATAAAAAACTGTAGGGTCATTTCGCCCGAATGCGACCCCGACAGCCTTAACTCCGTGCTTGTTTCGGACGGCAAAATTGCGGAAATAGGAGATGTACGCTCGGACTGCGGAGAGGTCATAGACGGCGGAGGGCTTTATCTCATTCCGGGGCTTATAGATATGAACTGCAAGATATGTGAAGAGGGCTATGAAAGCCGTGACAATCTCAGGATAGTTTCGGGGTCGGCTCTGTCGGGAGGATTTACATCTCTCACAACTGCGCCCAATACGCAGCCCATAGTGGACAGTATGACCGTTGTTGACTATGTGATACAGAGAGCCGAGGCAGAAAGCCGCGTCAATATATACCCCTACGGCAGCATAACGAAAAACTGCAACGGACGGGATATTGCCGAAATAGGCAAAATGGTGTCAAAGGGCATAATCGCCGTATCGGACAACGGCGGACACATCGAAAGCGCAAACCTTATGAGGGATGTGCTTATGTATTCAAAAATGTTCGATATACCCGTTATTGCCGCAGGCCTTGAAGAAAGCCTTTCAAAGGGCAGAGTTGTCAATGAGGGTATAGTCTCGACAAAGCTCGGTCTTTTCGGCAGCCCCAGAGAGGCGGAGGAGATCATTGTTTCGAGAAACCTCATTCTGGGAAAATACACAAAGGCAAAGCTGCACCTACAGAACATCACCACGGCTTTTTCGGTTTATCTTGTTGAAAGCGGAAAAACCCACGAGGGAACGCAGATAACCGCAGGCACGTCTCCCCATTATTTTGCCTTGACTGAAGACGACATAGAGGGATATAATACTTATGCAAAGGTAAATCCCCCTCTGCGCACCCATAAAGACGTGGAAGCCATAAAAAAGGGTCTGTACAGCGGAGTTATAGACGTTATAGCGAGCGGCCATACCCCTGCCACCATTGACAGAAAGAACGTAGAGTTTGACCTTGCCGCATATGGCATATCATCTCTTGAAACAGCCTTTGGCATAAGCTATACCGAGCTTTGCGGCGACAGCTTTAAGCTTTCGGATCTTGTGGAAAAGATGTCCACGAATCCTGCGAAGATATTGGGACTTAAAAACAAGGGCGAAATAAGGACGGGCTATGACGGCGATCTTGTACTTGTGGATATTGACAACGAATATACGATAAGGGGAGAGGATTTTTGTTCAAAGGCAAAATACACTCCCTTTGAGGGCAGAAAGGTCAGAGGCAGGATAATAAAGACATTTGTAAACGGAGAGCTTGCCTTTTCTCTTGAATAGAACTTTAAAAATATATCAAAACAGTGGAAAACGCAGGATAGGGGTGACTTTTCGGTTGGAGCATTCGCATCTTAACAGAGAGCTTGAATATTTTCAGATAGAGGATTGCTACGGCGGCTGTCAGGACTGGTTTTTAAGACCTATGATGAAGCTCGGAGGCTGCGGAGCCGCCACTGCCTGTGACCTGTGCATATATTTTGATATGTATAAAGGCACAAAGGGGCTTTATCCTTTTTCCGCCGACAGGCTCACTAAAAGTGATTATATAAAATTTTCGGATATTATGAGACCCTATCTCAGCCCCAGATGGTCGGGCATAGACAGACTGGATATTTATATTGACGGTTTTGGGGCTTATCTCAGGGATAGGGGAAACACAGCCATAACTATGGAGGGCTTTGACGGGTATAGGGAGCTTAAATCGGCGGAAGCAGCCATAAGAGGGCGTATAGACGCAGGTTTTCCCATACCCTGTCTGACGCTGCACCACAAAAATGTCAATATGAAGGACTATGAATGGCACTGGTACCTCCTGACGGGATACAGTTGTTTTTCGGATGTTTTTATGGTAAAGGCCGTGACCTACGGCAGCTGGCAATGGCTTGACCTTGATATGCTGTGGAATACGGGCTGCGAAAGAAGGGGCGGTCTCGTGCTTATTGACGGGATATGATATAATATAATATAAATAAAGAGAAAGAGAGAAAAAAATCAACATTTCGGGGTGATCTTGTGAAAAAAATATTTGCTGTGGCAATGGTGTGCATATTGATCCTGTGCAGCTGCGCATACGATGATGAACACGGCGAAGTTCTTGGAGAGCTTTCGGATACGGACATAAAAGAAATAACGGCTGTCGATGCACAGACTCTTGAAACGGTGGAGCTGCTGGACAGAGAGAATGACATCAGGGCTTTTATAGACAGTCTTAATATATCGGAGTGGAGCATTGGCGAGCTGCCCGATGACTCCGAGATTCTGGGCAGCTTTGAGCTTTTTGAAGAAGAAATTCTGGACAACGCCAAAAACGGCGACAATAAAAGCCTTTATTCCGCTTTCGGAATACATATATATAAAAACGTCTCCTATGTCACATTCAGAGACCACGGAACAAATAAAACATATGAGGTGCCGCAGGAAACATCGGAATATCTCAGAGGATTCTTTTATGATTCAAGCAAAATAACCGAGAGCCTGTCACGCAAAGAAGCAAGATCCGCAGATGATAAGATCATAAGATTCTGATATACTTGATAAAGGTATTATATACAGCGTCGCAGACTTTAATCCGCAGGACGAGCTTTGCCCGTCCGAGGAATAAATTTCAATTTGCGAAAAAACGCAGTTTTTGGAACAAATTGAAATTTATATTCCTTTATCCAAATGAAGTCGCCGGCTTGCCCGGCACGCACATTTGGTCTCATCAAAATGCGACTGCATTTTGATGAAAGTGTGGGCTTATTTGCTTACGAGACCGTAGCTTATGTCCATAAGGGCTTTTATGTCATCAAGGGGTACGCTTCCGTCAAGCAATACGGAAACCCAATGCCTCTTGTTCATATGATACGCAGGCAGAAAACCGTCCCTGTCGGGCAAAAAACAGGCCGCAGCAGGCTCGCACTTTATGTTGAGTATATATACTATGCTGTCGGGATCGCCCTTAAGACCGAGGGTTTTTCGCTTTAAATCCATAATAAGGCCATACCACTTTCCGCTTTTTTCACATCTGAGGACGGCGCTTTTGGGGTATCTTTTCCAGAGGTATTCGGGTGTTGTGCCGTATTTGTCGCGCGCATATTCAAAAATCATTTCTGTCATTTGGTTTTTTTCATTATGATCCAAAATATCACTCCTCCCTCAGAACAAAATCGGCAAAGTCACGGTATGTATAGCCATCGGGCTTTTTTTCGGCGTTTATGTCCTTAAAAAAGCAGCTTGGGATCTCCTTTAGCTTAAGGCATTTTTGAATGCAGAGATCGCAGCCCTTGTTGTGATTTGCGGGGTTGAGAGGGCAGCCCAGATCGGTACAGGTACAAAAAGACTTATTTTCACTCATTTTTTTCGGCTCTCCTTTGCTTTTTTGGTATTATACTATTTTGCTTTAAAAAAATCAATATTTACCGTCGATATAAACAAATTTTTTTACCCGATAAAAGATTTTTTTAAAATTTTTCTCAAATCGGTTGACTAAATTGCAAAAATATAATATAGTTGTACTTAGGATAGTTTGATTATAAATCGGATAAGAAAATAGAACAAGGATACGAATTACTTCTTGAATACGGAGAGATATAAATGGAATTGAAACCTCTTAAAATCGGAGATATAACAATAAAATACCCCATAGTACAGGGCGGTATGGGCATAGGCATCAGCCTCTCATCACTGGCAGGCGCTGTTACGAAAGAAGGCGGACTGGGAGTTATTTCGGCTGCTCAGCCCGGTTTTATGGAAGAGGACTTTTATACAAATACAAATAATGCAAATATGCGTACGCTTACAAAGCATATAAAAAGAGCTAAGGAAATTTCGGGAGGAGGCCCCATAGGGGTCAATCTTATGGTTGCGTCAAAGCAGTACGATATGTATGTTGACTGCATAATAAAGAGCGGAGCCGACCTCATTATTTCGGGCGCAGGACTGCCCCTCGATCTTCCCAAATATGCCAAGGACTCGGATATTAAGCTTTGTCCCATAGTTTCCTCTGCAAAGGCCGCAAATGTTATACTTACACGGTGGATGAAAAAATACAGCCGTCTGCCCGATATGATAGTTATAGAAGGGCCGAAGGCAGGCGGTCACCTCGGCTTTAAGCCCTCCGAGCTTGAAACCATAATTTCAATGGACGAAGAGATCGGCAGGATACTCGCCGTAAGGGACAAATTTTCGGCTCAGTATAATAAGGAAATGCCCGTTATTTTCGGGGGAGGAGTTTTTACAAGGCAGGATATAGACCACTATCTTTCTCTGGGGCTTAACGGCGTCCAGATGGCTACACGATTTGTCGCCACCGAAGAATGCGATGCCAGCAGAGCCTTTAAGGAGGCATATATAAAGGCAGGCAAGGACGATGTAAAGATCGTGAAATCTCCCGTAGGTATGCCCGGACGAGCAATAAACAATGTTTTTGTGAAGAATACCGAGGCGGGAAACGGCCCCAAGGTGACGCGGTGCTTCAACTGTCTGCACCACTGCGATCCGAGAACAACGCCGTACTGTATTTCTCTTGCACTGTTCAATGCGGCAAAGGGAGACCTTGACAACGGACTTATTTTCTGCGGCACAAACGTAGACAAAATTGACAGGATCACAACGGTACACGAAATTTTTGAGGAGCTTACAAAAGAGCCTTAATTATACAGTACAAGCCGATATATTTTTCGGCGCATACAATGCTGTAAAGACAACGCAGCCCAAAACCAAAGGGCTGTTAAGCGTGTCGAAAAAGCCGACACGCTTTCATCAAAATGCAGCCGCATTTTGATGAGGCCAAATGTGCGTGCCGGGCAAGCCGGCGACTTCATTTGGATAAAGGAATATAAATTTCAATTTGTTCCAAAAACTACGTTTTTTCGCAAATTGAAATTTATTCCTCGGACGGGCGAAGCTCGTCCTGCGGATTAAAGTCTGCGACGCTGTATATAACATATTTGTCGCATATTATTCTTAATTATAAGTAGATTTAATTTTTTGACATACTGGCAGCCCATAACATAAGGGCTGTTTTTTGTTATAAAATATCATAAATGTGGCATAGTATCATAAGGACAACTGCTTTAAATATATATGTCGGCAGTCCTCGGCGCAGCGCAGGTACCTCTGACAATATATTCAGGCTTGTTGATATTTATATACGGAGGATCATTATATGAAATTTTTGGTTAATGACAACTGTATAGGCTGTGGACTTTGCGAGGGAATATGCCCCGAGGTTTTTCACCTTTCGGAAACGGGAAGAGCCGAAGCAGCAGATGGGGACGTTGACCCTCAGATTGAAGATTCGGCGGTCAGCGCAAAGGAAAGCTGTCCCGTCTATGCCATAGAGTCCGAATGACCGAGCCTGCCTAATATGGCAGGTTTTTTAGTTTTGAACGTACAATACATTTTGAAGTAAAGCATTGTTTTGTTTCGGCTTGACTTTGACTTGGTTAAGTCGTAAAATGATTTTATGACCGAAGTCAGGCAATATAAAATCAATGGATTTCAAACGGCTTGAAAACAATATCATAAATGCAGATCGGGAGGAAAAAATGCAGCACAGACAAATCAACATACTGGTGACGCTTAACGAAAACTATATTCCTTATCTGAATGTAATGCTCAGATCTCTTATTGACAGCAACACCGACTGTCATTTTCACATATATCTTCTTCACAGAGCAGTATCCGAAACGGCTGCAGAAAGCACAAAACGCATTATAGGAGCCGGCGGAGAGCTTCATATGATAAAGGCTGCGGACATAGACCTTTCGGAGGCGCCCACAACCGCAAGGTATCCGCAGGAAATTTATTACAGAATTTTTGCCGCAAAATATCTGCCGAGCGACATTGATAAAATTTTATATCTTGACCCCGACATTATTGTAAACGGCTCTGTAAAGGAGCTTTATGACACGGATATGGACGATTATTTCTTTGCGGCTGCGTCCCACAACGGAGCGCTTATGCACAAGGTCAACGAGATACGTCTTGACATAGAGAGTACCGAGCCGTATATTAATTCGGGCGTTATGCTTATGAATCTGAAAAAGCTCAGAAAAGAGCAAGATTATAAAGAGGTATTTGAGTTTATCGAAAAAAGAAAAAATCTCTTGATACTGCCCGATCAGGATATTATCAGCGCTCTTTATGGCAGCAGGATATTGGCGCTTGACCCCTTTGTATATAATATGACCGAAAGGCTCTATATGCTCCACGCACAGCTTGAAAAAGAATTTGACATGGAATGGGTGCGAAAAAACTCTGTTATTATCCACTATTGCGGCAAAAATAAGCCGTGGAAAAAGAATTATATCGGTCATCTTGACGTTTTTTATAACGAAACTCTTTCAAAGCTTAAGGCCTGACAGTGCTTTGCAAACACTGAAACGATCCTTCTGAAAAGCTCTACAACCGTAACATTGCATAGAGCTTTTAAAGACCGAAAACGGCTGAAATAAGGATTTTTCCGCCCCAAAAGACAAAATCTCCTTTCGCCTGTTCTCACGAACGTTAAACACGCAAAAATAAAGCTTTGTCAATATATTATTATCCATATGCAAAAGAACGTATACCGCTCATCGTACAAAATAACCTCCTCACACAAAAAAGCAGGCTCCCCGCCGTCAATTCCCGACAACAGGGAGCCTTTGAATTTTTCTCCGTCAAACTCAACGCCTTGAAAGGCATATACATACGGCTGTTTTTTTAAAGGCTTCTCAATGAATGGTATTCTGTACAGCCGATTTTATCAGGCTGCTTAATGAGGGGCCTACCACAGGAATAAGATTCATAAGCTCCGATATTAATGAAGTGCTTATCTCTGCTTTATTTTCTGCCAGATATTCGCCAATGGTCTTATTTTCGATCTTACTTATATCCATATTATTCTTTTTGAGCTGTTCTTTTATGTCAGAAATTATTTTTGCTCTGTCTGTTTCGTCTGAAATATCAAGAATAAGATTTATAAAATATTCGGGCGAAATTGTCAGAAGGGTAGGGCTGAGACTTTGTTCAATATATCCGCCTGCATTTGTTATGACATTATTTATTTCTATGTATAAATTTTTGTCTTGTATGTTGATTTTGATCTTTCCGTTTTCATATCTTGCATTTTTTGTGATATTGCAAAACAGGCTTTTCCAATCGAATTTTGAATTGGGATATTTAAGCTCCTTTTTCTCCTTCAGACTTCTTATTCTGCTTTGTGTGATACCAAGATATTTTGAAAGGAAATAGTCTCCATATGTTTGCATATCGTCGGCTGAGTTTTCTAAAATGCGGTCTATGTATAATGAAAATAACAATACTTCAAAATCGCTTTTTGACATTTCTCCGAAATTGCAGAAATAATAGTTTTCGGCAATTTTGTCAAAAGCCTCAGCCTTTATCCTGTCATCGGGAAACAGCATATTATATTTTGTTCTCAGTTCATTTCTATTCATAATGAATTATCCTTTCGTATAGATCTTAATATTTATATTATCTGCCTATGTCCGACCAGTTGCTTACATCACACTGACCGAAATTGTTATTACCCACAGCGACCACGGTGCCGTCACTTTTAAGTCCTATTGTATGGCTATATCCTGCGGAGACAGCCACAATATCCGACCAGTCTTTCACATCACATTGACCGTAATAGTTACTACCTACAGCGACCACAGTGCCGTCGCTTTTAAGCCCTACTGTATGACCAAATCCTGTGGAGACAGCTACAATGTTAGACCAGTCTTTCACATTACACTGACCGTATTTGTTATTACCCACAGCGACCACGGTGCCGTCGCTTTTAAATCCTACTGTATGATATGCTCCTGCGGAAACAGCCACGATATCCGACCAGTCTTTCACATCACACTGACCGTCATCGTTATTACCCACAGCGACCACAGTGCCGTCGCTTTTAAGCCCAATCGTATGATAATATCCAGCGGAAACAGCCACGATATCCGACCAGTCTTTCACATCACATTGACCGTAATAGTTACTACCTACAGCGACCACGGTACCGTTGCTTTTAAATCCTACTGTATGATATGCTCCAGCGGAAACAGCCACGATATCCGACCAGTTTTCTACATCACATTGATCGTATTCGTTATTACCTACAGCGACCACGGTACCGTTGCTTTTAAGTCCTACCGTATGATAATATCCAGTGGAAACAGCCACGATATCCGAATAGTCTTCCACATCACATTGACCGTAATAGTTATCACCTACAGTGACCACAGTACCGTCGCTTTTAAGTCCTACTGTATGTCTTCTGCCTGCGGATATTTTATTTTGTACTATTTTTGCGGATTCTATTTTATCTTCTAATTCATGTATTTTGGATTCTTTTTCAACTTTTTTAATTAAGCCGTTTACTACAAAACACATTACCGCCACTACGCAGACTGCCGATATGGCTGTGATGGCAAGCTTTATCTGCTTTTTTCTTTTTTTAGCTTTTTCTGCCTTATCCTTTGCAAGGCGTTCCCGTTCTGCTTTTTCGGCTTCGGCTTTACGGCGGTTTTCTTCCTCCTGTTTTAGTCTTATTTTTTCCTGTTCTTCGTTATACTTTTTTAGCTCCTCATTAAGGTATGTTTTGTCGCTTATCTTTATAAGTCCGGCCTTGTCTGCGCCGCAGGAGCAGCACTTATCGTCGGAAAGGCTGTTGGGCTGACCGCAGGAGCAAAGCCACATATCGTCATTGATTGTTATAACATGGTCAGATTTAACTCTTAGCTTTGCACACTCTCTTATATACTGCATATAAAGATCATAATCGCCGACAGCGGTATTTGCGTTTTTGGGCCTATTGATCTCTTTAAGGCATAAATTGTCATCGTTTCTCCAAATGGTTTCGTCTGCAAAGACCACCTTGGTTATTATGATCTTTATTATTCCAACATTTGAAAAATCTGTGTTTATGGCTTGCTTTGAGCCAAAAATTTCTCCCCGGTTTATATTTTTGACAGTGTACAATACATCCTTTACGGTTCCTATTTTATCGTTTGCGGCATCATAGCATTCAATTTCTGCAAATACATTGTTTATTTCCTTATCGGAAATATTTTTAAGCATAAGTTGTATAACACTTTTGCCGTTGTTGTTATCGTGAAGGATGTTATATTTTTCCACTTGTGCCGGGCAGCCTTCAAGCCAAAGGATTTTTGCGGCGTTTTTAATGACCTTATATCTTTCCAAATTGATACTCTCCTTTCTTATCAATACATTTTATAAATCGGGAAGCTCGTCATTGTTGTCGCTGAACTCCATATTCTGAGGTTTTTGCTGCATATAGTTATTGTTTTGCGTCTGCTGAGACTGATATGAATTTTGTCTCATATAATTGTTGTTCTGCGGCTGCGGAGCCTTATATGATCTTTTATTGGCTATGGAATTAAACTTGTCCTGTATAAGTATAGGCGGTATTATAGGCACAAAAATTGAAAATATGAGGCAAATCGTGGAAAGGTCTGAATTAACACCTTTACTTTTTGCAAATTCATCTGTTATTTGCGCCGTTTTATATGTCCAATATATAATATAGAAAGGGCAGAACATACACAACAGAAGCTTTGTAGTAGGATTTCTGTAAGGTTCGTCCTTGACAATGTTGAGCGCATCTGTGACTACATATATCCAATAAAACCAATATATGCCAAATGTAAACATTAGCAACAAAATAAAAACTACAATATTTTTGTTATAAACTTTTTCCATTTTTTCAACTCCTCTTTTTATTTCTTTTGGCAAATCAGGTATCCCTTCTCTGAGCCATATACATATCATTATAAAAGGGATAATTTCGCATAAAGCTGTAACAGCAGGAAAGTTTAAAGGCAAACCGCCATAAAAACGAGTCATCCAGCATAATACTATAAGAACCAATGGCAAAAACCATATTTTTTTAACGGTATTATACTTATCGAATTTTAATATCATAAGTAACAAAGCAGCAAGGCTTAAATATGACAGTGTATAGCTTATTATCCAAAAATATATCTGTGGCAATGGGTTTAATATGTCTGAATAAATCATACTATACTCAATATACCTGATATTAAAAAGGAATATAAAAAATATAAGTATAGCTTCGATCAGAGAAACCCAAAAAATCATTTTGGAATTTTTTGTGAATAATCCTATGGCAAGAATCAGGCTGCAGATGATCGTCACCGGATTCGGCTCTTCTGACAGTAATACAAGACAATAAATTATAAAACAAATTCCCGGAATAAAAAAATATTTGCTTATATTGCCTCTGTCTTCGTTACCGTTTTCAATTATTTGATCCATATATTTTACCTCCTTTATTTAGAATTAATGGCTGAAAAATCAGAAGTGTAAAAGCTATGTTCCGGTCTGCTTTGTCATAATACACCACCTCCCTATTTTGACGATTTTCTATCATAAAGTATACTTTATGGTACTTTTCAAAAAATCTATTTTATTTGGTAAAAATAAACCATATTTATTGACTAATTGGTTTTATTATGGTATAATTTGTACAAATAATGACATCATAAAATTTACTGTCATAAAGTATACTTTATGATAGCTTTTTACTGTATAAAATGACAAGGGATTTTTGGCGGCAGAAGGGGAGTTTTGGCTGATTTTAGGCGTTTTGGGGGTTATGGTGGGGAATATTGTGTATGACAAAAGGCGAGGTTTTATAGGTAAGCGGACAAATCAACAAAACGGATGAGGTCGGGTAAAATTGCGCAGCGGCGTTTCTTCTGAAGTGGGGGAGAGGGGCGGAGTGACGAATCTATGCAAAATATCGGCAAAAAGTTGCGCTTAGGACTTGACAAGGGCAATTTTTGGGTTTATAATTACTTTGTTTAATTTACCACTTCAATCCGTTAGCCCCGGAATTGGAAACAAGTAATTTTAAACATGTAAGTTAAGCAGGAGGAAAAAAATGAGGACCACTTTTATAGCAAAGAGTGCTGAAGTTGAAAGAAAATGGTTAGTTATTGATGCAGCCGACAAGAATCTCGGCAGACTTTCATCAGAGATAGCTTCTATTTTAAGAGGCAAGAAAAAGCCTATTTTTACCCCTTTTATTGACACGGGCGACTATGTGATCGTTATTAACTGCGAAAAGGTTGTTGTCACAGGAAAGAAGCTCACCAACAAGGTTTATCGCCATCATACAGGCTGGACAGGAGGACTTAAAGAAACCTCCCTTGAAAAGATGCTTGCAACAAAGCCTGAAGAGGTTATAAGACTTGCTGTAAAGGGAATGCTTCCCAAAAATGCTTTGGGCAGAAAAATGTTAAAGAAGCTCCACGTTTATGCAGGTCCTGAGCATAAGCATGAGGCACAGAAGCCCGAAGTATACAATTTTGAAGGTTAATAGGAGGTAAGAAGTATGTCATCTGTAAGATATTATGGCACAGGCAGAAGAAAATCATCTGTTGCAAGAGTATACTTGATCCCCGGTACGGGAAATATAACCATCAATAAGAGAAGCATTGATGACTATTTTGGTCTTGACACCTTAAAGCTCATCGTTCGTCAGCCTCTTGAAATTACAGGTACGATCGGCAAGTACGATGTACAGGCAAAGGTTGAGGGCGGCGGCACAACAGGTCAGGCCGGTGCGGTTCGTCACGGCATTGCGCGCGCACTTCTGGAAGTTGATCCCGATCTTCGTGTTTCCTTAAAGAGAGCAGGCCTCTTGACAAGAGACCCCAGAATGAAGGAAAGGAAGAAATACGGTCTCAAAGCCGCAAGACGCGCACCTCAGTTCTCAAAGAGATAATCATTCATATATGCACTTACAAAAACCTCGGAAGCATTCGTTTTCGGGGTTTTTCTTTTTGGGACAGTCGGAGGGAAACGGTCTGGCCGTTATTACAGCAGGGGAGAAAAAGGAGATTTCGGGAGATGGTTTTTTGGACATAAAAAAGCTGCCGAGATTGCTTTTTATGGGAGGGAAAGCGTATCTGCGGCAGCTTGATGAGTTATTTTATTTGGGGTGTGCCAAAGGGTCGCAGGAAGGTTGGGCGGCGATACTTATTTGGCTGTTTGGGCGGAATAGGTATTGCCGTGAGCGGGATCCTGCGGCCTGCGGCGCAGTTGTTTTGTCAGAATTTTATTACGCTGAAAAGGGTTTGCGGGTTCTCCTCTACGATCTGACGTTTTGAGTTTATTACCAGGTTGCTCATAGTGATTATGTCTTCGCTCCTGATGCTTGTAATGTTAATTTCGGGTTTTGTGTATTTCTTCATTTAAAATCCCCCTTTTTTTACATTTCTGTCGTAGCGGCTTCGTCAGCGCTGTAATTATCCGCAACCTCATAGTCGGTGGCTGCGTCATAATTCGCTTGATCACAGGTTCTGATATAAGCTATTGCGTTTGGAGCATATAAGTTGTCTACAATAAGTCCGTTGTCCTGATTTCCTGAGCCTGCAGGTACCTTATACTTGACTTTAAGGGTATATTCGTTGGCGTTTGTGACTGCGTATACAGCGCCTTCGCTGTCGGAAAGAGTTGTGTCTCTTGTAACCTTGAATGCATTTTTGTATACGGACTGTTTTTCGCTGCTCTTTATATAGCTTGCTGAATTCTGAGGAATTATCACATCGCAAAGTACATAGACATCGGAATCGTGTGAAACATCCTTGCCGTATTTAAAGGCAGTTGAAATTGAATACTTATCTCCGAGATTGTTGGGGTAGGAGGTTGTCTTTCCGTTCTTGTTTATATGAGAATCTTTGAATGTGCCCGATACGTTAGCAGGAGCGTCCTTCATTTTTACATATGATGCTTCGGATTTTACCGAATCGGTAAAGTGCCAAAGATTTCCCGCATGTATGCCTATATAGATATTGCTGCCTGTATCGGTTTTAACTTCGGTTGTAACTGTATTTTTAAGAGGAGTTACAAGGCTTTCCTGCTTATTAGCATACATTTCCTTGTTCATTTTGACTGTTCTCTGCACAAAGCCATTCTTTGCTATGGTGAGAGTGTCGCCTACGGTGCCGTCGATGATACCGACTCCGTCCTTGCCATCGCCGCCGAATTTTATACCCTCCGGCAGAACGCCTACAATAACACCGCCGTTTACTGTCTGGGTGCTGCTGTCACTTTCGGGATATATTGCATAGCAGCTGTAATTGTCGTGGATAAATACGCCGTCCATCATTGTGAGCTGACCTGCGTTGTATATTACACCGTCATTATCCTGATCGTGATCGGCGTGAATACGGGTTATATTGACATTGGTCTGCATAAAGAGGGTGCCCGAATTGTATATGCCGTTATTGACTGTTTCGGCCTTTGTCACATTCTTGTGATCCATATCCGCATCGGCTTTTTCTCTGCTTGTGCCATAAATGCCTATGTTTGTGAGGGTGAGAGTGGCTCCGCTGTTTATATTGATTATGTTGTCTGAGGAGGCTTCTCCGCTGTTCATATGATAGATAGCTCCGCCCAACAACTGAACATTTCCGCTCTTGACGGTTATACAGTCTTCGCCTGCGTCACTCTTTACAGTTATTCCCTGAGAGGGTATGACAACATTCAGAACGCTGTTTGTATTTTCGGGCTCAATTACGATCTCTTTATAGGTCTGGCCTCCCTCAAGGGTGGTGGATCTTGTTATAATAAGTCTGTCATCGGTTACCGTTACGGTACACTGAGCTGTTATATCATCTTCAGTAACTGCCTCTATTGTCGTTGTTCCTACTTGATTAGCGGTTACCTTGATTGCGTTTATATTATCCGGATCTATGTCAAAGTTTACCACATTTTTGGAACTTCCGGACTTATATCGCCAAGTTTTTACGTTTTTATGCTCAGGACAAGTTATCTGCGCTTCGACAGTTTCGCTATTTGAGCCTCCATCGGCAAGACTTAACATAAGATTATCCGGAGTAAGCACTATGGTGTGTTTGTGTCCGGTCGGAGAAAAATACCATTGTCCATTATCATTAAAAATACCTGTGCATTCTTCGCCGTTCTTTGCGGTTGTAATAATTGTGTGCGAGCGTACAGCGCTCAGATTATAAGGCGTTGTCTTGGGGGCATCTACAGAAAGACCTGTAGTCTTGTCTTCTATTTTGTCTCCCAAATAATTATTATTTAAGCTGTAGGAGGCTATGTAGCCGCTTGAAAGCAATCCCTTAAAATCTCCTTTTACGGCGCCTGTCATAAGGCTGTTGTCAATGCTAAGGCTGCCGCTTGTAAGATTTATAGCGTTGCACTGATTGTTATATATCGTAGTATAGTTTACGGTGGCTTTGCTTTCTGCGCCGGTTACAAATACGGCTGCTCCTCCGCCTCTGGAGTTTGACTCCGTAATATTTGCATGATCCATATCCAGATTTCCGTTGTTTATATATACAGCGGAGCTGAAAACAAAGCCTGTTGTCGATGTATATATGCCGGTTATTGTTGTGTTGTTTATCTTTAAGGTGCCGCCATTTTCACAGAGTATGCCGAAATAAACATTATCTGCTGAGCTGCTTACATTGCCTGTGGTGTTTCCCTTGATCGTTGCGTCCGAAATGGTGAGCGTTGCTCCTTCCCCTATATATATGATGGAATTTGAAGATCCGACACCGGTTTCGTTGTGGTGAGTAAGCGTTCCCGCGTCTGAACCTTTTATTTCTACATTACCCTCTATGGTGATGCAGTCTTTGCCTTTTGCGCTTGTGGTGTTTACCGTTCCGCTTTCGGGCAGCGTTACCTTAACCGGGTTGCTACTGTCGCTGCTGCCTTGTATGGTACATTCAGAAAGAACATCGCCGTCTTTCAGAGTTGTGTCGCTGTTTATCGATGAGATGGTATCTGCCTGTACCGCTGCGCACATAAACAGAGAGATTATTGCTGTTATGAAAAACAGACTTAAAATTTTTTTCATGATTTTTCCTCCTTTTTCAATCATTTTTCGGGCAGTTGTTTTTCCCTTTTATCAATATAAGCAAAGAAATCTTAGGGGGAGTATAAAACAACCTCATAAGCATAAAATTAAAATCTGAAGCTTTTCAAAAGCCGAAAGCCTGTGAAATTTTTATTTGGCCGACTTTTAAAAATGTTCTGCCCTCCTTTTATATTAAACTATATAATATGCATATATACAATTATAACACAGTATTTAAATTTTGTAAATTGTTTTATGAAGGAAAATTTTGTTACCTAAGAAAATATTTTTAACCGACAAAGGCTTATTTTTCATCGTTTTTAATAACAATGCAGAAGAGGCTCAAAAATATAAATCTGCTTGAAAAAAGAGACGGAATATTGTATAATTGTTGTATTGAATGCTTTGATCGGCGAAATGAGCCAAGGCAAAAAATTTATAGGCAAAGTACGGCAACGCCGCAGCCGATGGCTCGGACGGAACACAGTCAGGGGGCGGACAAGGACAATGAGCGTAAGGAAAGCCGGATTTTCTTCATCTCAGATAATAATTCTCGGATTTGCAGGAATGATAATTTTTGGCGCAATACTTCTTATGCTGCCTGTTTCTACAAATGACGGAAAGGGCGCAGGGCTTGTGGAGGCTTTGTTTACCGCGACATCGGCGTCCTGCGTTACGGGGCTTGTTGTCAAGGATACGTTTACATACTGGTCTGTTTTCGGCAGGTGCGTTATACTTGCTCTTATACAGATCGGGGGAATGGGCGTTGTTACAATGGCTATCGCCACATTTCTTATATCGGGCAGAAAAATAAGCCTTAAGCAGAGGAGCACCATGCAGGAGTCTATATCTGCACACAATCTCGGCGGCATAGTTAAGCTGACGGGCTTTATAATAAAAATGACCCTCATTTTCGAGGCTGCGGGCGCGGCTGCTTTATCGGTGGTGTTTTGCAGGGAAATGGGACTTCCGAGGGGCATAGCCTTCGGCGTATTTCATTCCGTTTCGGCATTTTGCAACGCAGGCTTTGACCTTATGGGGGAGAAGGGCGAGTTTTCATCGCTGACACACTATTCCGCCGAGCCTGTTGTGAACATAACGGTCATGGCTCTCATAATAATTGGCGGAATAGGCTTTATGACGTGGGAGGACATAAGAAACCGAAAGACCGACTTCAAAAGATACAGAATGCAGAGCAAGGTCATTATTTTTACCACTGCCATACTTATATTTCTGCCTGCGCTTTATTTTTTCTTTTTTGAGTTTTCATCGCTTCCGTACGGAGAAAGGCTTGCAAGCTCATTTTTTCAGTCGGTCACGCTGAGGACGGCAGGCTTTAATACGGCGGATCTCACGAGGATAAGCGAGACGGGCAGGGGAATTATGATAATTATGATGCTAATAGGAGGTTCTCCGGGGTCTACCGCAGGAGGCATAAAGACCACCACCTTTGCAGTGCTTGTTTCTACGGCTGTTTCGGTTTTCGGAAAAAGAGAGCATACGCACTTTTTCGGCAGAAGAATAAACGACAGCGTAGTGAGAAATGCAGCCACCATACTTACGCTGTATCTGGCTATGTTTCTTGCAGGCGGATTTATAATGAGCAGGACGGAGGGGCTGCCTCTTCTGGACTGTATGTTTGAGGCTGCCTCAGCCGCAGGCACCGTCGGACTGTCTATGGGGATAACGCCCGGTCTCGGCACGTCATCAAGGCTCATACTCACGGCGCTTATGTATCTGGGCAGAGTAGGGGGACTGACCCTTATATTTGCTGCGTTTTCGGGCAAAAAAGGCAACACCGCAAGATTTCCCGAAGAAAAAATGACGGTTGGATAACAGGGAGTGATATATTATGAAATCTGTACTTCTTATAGGACTCGGAAGATTCGGAACACATATTGCGAAAACATTGGACGAGCTGGGGCATCAGGTCATGGCGGTTGACTGCAGCGAGGACAGGGTTCATTCTGTCCTTGAATATGTTACAAATGCTCAGATAGGCGACAGCACCAGCAGGGAATTTCTTATCTCTTTGGGTATAAGCGACTTTGACTCCTGTATAGTTGCCATAGGGGACAACTTTCAGAATTCTCTTGAAACCACCTCTCTACTTAAGGAGCTTGGAGGAAAAAAGGTCATATCAAGAGCGTCTACGGGGGTTCAGGAAAAGTTTCTTTTAAGAAACGGAGCTGACGAGGTCGTATATCCCGAAAAGCAGTTGGCGGCATGGACTGCCATGAGGTGCAGCTCCGACCACATACTTGAATACATAGAGCTTGATAAGGAATATTCTATCTATGAGCTGTCCATGCCCGAACGATGGCAGGGCAAGACCGTGCTGCAGCTGGATCTCAGAAAAAAATACGGTATAAATATTCTCGGCTTCAGAGAAAACGGAACGCTTGAAATGTGTGTGACCCCCGATACCGTAATGTCGTCAAAAAAGTCTATACTCATACTCTGTCCCAAAAAGTCCTTTGGCAGGCTCAATATATAGACAAAATACAGCAATTGTTATTATACAGCATAAAAACCCCTTTTTTCTGTCGGGGCTTTCGGCGTTCGGGAAAAAGGGGTTTATTGTGTCTTTTGGTATTTGTGTTTTTAAATCTTTGAATTATCGGGCATTATTCAACACTTTCGGCCATTCTGATCATTTCGTCCTCGGAGATATTTCCGTGTGTGTGTATGCCAACGGAAACGCTGTCGGACGTCTCAAAGTCGATATTTGTACCGCTTGTTATAACGGCTGTCATACCGTTTATGACGGTTTCTCTGATTTCGCCGTCTCCGCTTGAAATAAAGGCCGTTTCATCGTTTATCAGTCTTTCAAATATCGTTATTGTCCCGTCGGAGCCGTCAGTGTATTCAAGAGTCATATAATAGCCGCTTGTATCGCCGTTTTCTTCCGTGTAGGTATAGGCTCTGTCAAAGCTGTATCCATCGGGGATATATACGGGAGCCTTTATGTCAAAAGCGGCGTCCTCCTGAGCATCGTCAAGCGTATCATAGTTCTTTATGGGTATATCCTTATCCGATTTAAGCGAAACGCCGTCTAACTCCTCATACATAGCTCTGAGCTCATCGGCGGAAAGGAGCTTTCCGTTTTCGTCATACAAATTGTTGAGGTCGCTGTCGCTTATGGCCTCGAGAGCGTTGCCATCGGCATCGAAAAGCTTTCCCTTAAGCTCATCGGGGAGAGAGTGGGGAGCCGCGGGATCCATCTGTATAAAATAGTTGTGACCCGTGGTGATGGTCTTTATTATTTTGTCAAAACAGCCCTGAGAGGCTGCCGCTGCCGTAGTAATTGCAAAAACTGCCGCAGCGGTGACAACGATTATTCTTGTTTTTAAATTTTTGGGTTTGTTTATTATTTTTGACATTTTTCTTATTTCCTCCTCTGAAAGCGGTGTTTCGTCATAGAGACTGAAGTCGGTGACGGTATCGTTGAGACAGTCATATTGATTTTTCATAAATATCACTACCTTTCCTTTCCGAAAATGCTGCGGAGCCTTTTTCTGCCCCTTGACAAACGGTTGTATATGCACGAGGGCTTTATACCCTCGGACGCGGAAATTTCTTCGATGGTTTCATCTCTGAAATACCTTTTTATGAATATATCTCTGTCCTCCGGACTGAGCTGTGAAAGCAGAGAGCTTATCTCCTCGCGCATTTCGTGTTCCATAAGGTCAAACTCGGCTTTTTTGTCCTTTATTGTTTCGTCAAGGCTGCCTGCGGCCTCTCTTATATATTTGCGCTTGAAGTCTATACAGCGGTATCTTGCTACGGCGGCTATCCAGTTTTTAAGACTGCTTCTGTCGGGGTCATAGCTTTTTATGTTTAGCCACACCGACAGCAGAATGTCGTTTATGCAGTCGTCCTGCCACATTACCATATTGCAGAGGTGCCGTCTGACTATGGCTTTTATGAGCCCTCCGTAAAGCCTTATAATTTCTTCAAAGGCTCTTTCGTTTTTCTTTGAGGCAAGATATGCAAGCTCTCTGTCTGTTTTCTCCATAAAATATCACCTCCCATAAAACCCTGCGCAGCTATCGGAATACCCTTATGACATACAGGTGCGCAGCGCAATAGCCATATGGATGTCTCCCGACAAATGATGTTCGGTATTGTTTGTTTTTTGAGGTTCCTCATTATATACTACGACCGAAACGGCGTTTTTCTATCGGACAAAATAAAAAAATCGAATATAATCTGCTTGGCGTTTTTTAATTATAACGGATATATTTTTGACTTTCAACAAAACCCTATGGCAAAAGGAAAGAATTTGTGTTATAATTTATACTACAGAACAGAGATAAAAATATTCAACGGGAGGACAGTATATGAAAAGAAGAATAATACATATTAGTGAAGAAAAGTGCAGCGGCTGCGGCATATGTGTGAGCGCCTGCCACGAAGGAGCAATAGTTATGGATGGGGGCAAGGCAAAGCTTATGCGTGAGGACTATTGTGACGGCTTGGGAGACTGTCTGCCACAGTGCCCCGAAGGAGCCATAACCTTTGTGGAAAGAGAGGCTGCTCCCTATGACGAGGCTGCCGTGCTTAAGAATAAGAAAGAAAAGAAAGCCGAAGTCCATGGCTGTCCGGGTATGAAGCCTCAGAAGATAAACGCCGCTGTGGACTGTGACGACTGCAAAACCGTTCCGTCACAGCTGGGACAGTGGCCCGTACAGATAAAGCTTGTGCCTTTGTCGGCTCCTTATTTTGACGGAGCAAAGCTGCTTGTTGCGGCTGACTGTACGGCCTATGCCTATGGGGATTTTCATATGAGGTTTATGAAAGGCAGAATAACGCTGATAGGCTGTCCCAAGCTGGACGGCGTTGACTACAGCGAAAAGCTTAAAGAGATACTTGAAAGAAACAACATACAGAGCATTACGGTGGTGCGTATGACCGTTCCGTGCTGTCGGGGACTTGAGGCTGCGGCAAGAAGAGCCGCCGAGGAGTGTTCAAAGGATATTCCCGTAGAAACTGTAGTCATATCCCCGGAGGGAAAGCTGCTGTAAAGTCACAGTCTTTCGGCAAAAAAATATCCCCGTGTTTTATCCATAAGGAACAGACACGGGGATTTTTGTCGGTATTTTGTCGGGGTTCTGTCGGCTTAGCCTACAACGGTATAGCCCTGAGCCTCAACGGTGTTTTTGAGTACATCAAAGGGAACGTCCTTACCGAGTTTTACGATGGCTGTTCCTTTTTCGTGGCTGACAACTGCCTCCGACACATCGGGGAGCTGTTCAAGAGCCTTTTTAACCGTTGCCTCGCAGTGAGGACACATCATACCTTCGATTCTGATAGTTTTTTCCATTTCTGAAGTCTCCTTTTCGTTTGATTTTTTATTGTTTAAAGCGCTTGCTGCGGCTTTCTTTGATTTGCGCCTTCCTCCGCCCGTTATGTCGGCAAAATTCAGCCTGAGAGCATTTGAAACCACACAAAAGCTCGAAAGGCTCATTGCCGCCGCCGCAAACATAGGGTTGAGCTTCCAGCCGAATATGGGTATCCATACGCCTGCGGCAAGAGGAATGCCTATTACATTATAGAAAAATGCCCAGAAAAGATTCTCGTGTATATTCCTTAAAGTGGCTCTGCCCAGTCTGACCGCCGAGCAGACATCCTTGAGGCTGCTGTTCATAAGCACTATGTCGGCTGCGTCTATGGCTATGTCGGTGCCTGCGCCTATGGCTATGCCTATGTCGGCAGCAGTAAGGGCGGGAGCGTCGTTTATGCCGTCGCCCACCATGGCGGTTTTTCCGCTTTCCTTAAGCTTGCGAATTACCTTTTCTTTTTCTTCGGGCAGAACTCCCGCTATGACCTCGCTGACCTCAGCCTGTTTTCCTATCGAACGGGCTGTTTTTTCGTTGTCGCCCGTAAGCATAACCACCCTTATGCCCATGGCTTTAAGCTCTCTTATGGCAGTCAGGCTGTCCTGCTTTATTACATCGGCAACGGCTATAATGCCGAGCAGAGAATCATCTCTCGTGAAGAAGAGGGGAGTCTTGCCCTGTTCGGAAAGGCTGTCGGAAAGCTTTTTTATGTCGTCTCCCACAGATACGGCGCGGCTTATGAACCTGTAGCTGCCGCCGACAACGATTTTTCCGTTTATGGCGCCCGAAAGACCGTTTCCCGGCAGGGCTTTGAAGTCCTCGGCATCAGAAAGCTCTGCGCCACGCTCCCTTGCCATATCAACAACGGCCTTTGCCAAGGGGTGTTCGCTTTTGTTTTCGAGAGAATATGCCGCCGAAACAAGCTCGTCCTCGCTTATGCCGCCGAGGGGTATTATATCGGTGACAACAGGCTCTCCCTTTGTTATGGTGCCTGTTTTGTCAAGCGCCGCAATGCTTATTCTGCCCGTTCCCTCAAGAGCCGCAGCCGTTTTGAACAATATGCCGCACCTCGCTCCCTTGCCGCTGCCAACCATTATGGCTACGGGAGTGGCGAGTCCCAGAGCGCAGGGGCAGCTTATGACGAGTACGGAAATACCTCTTGCGAGAGCAAAGCCGAGATCGCTGCCCGTTATCAGCCAGACTGCCGTGCAGACAACCGCGGCTGTTATAACCGCAGGAACAAATATACCCGATACCTTATCGGCTGCCTTCGCTATGGGGGCTTTTGTGGCGGCTGCATCGCTTACAAGCTTTATTATGCGGGACAGTGCTGTGTCCTCGCCTACCTTTGAGGCTTTGCAGCGCAGAAATCCCGAGCGGTTTATTGTGGCTGCGCATACCGTATCCCCCGGCTCCTTGTCCACAGGAATGCTCTCTCCCGTCAGGGCTGATTCATCTACAGCCCCCGATCCCTCGGCTACTATGCCGTCCGCAGGAATACTCTCGCCGGGTCTGACCACAAAAATATCCCCCGGCTTTACCTGTTCTATGGGGACGGTTTTTTCTCCCTCATCGGTTACTATGACAGCCGTTTTTGGCGCAAGCCTTACAAGCCCCTTTATTGCATCGGTGGTCTTTCCCTTTGAGCGTGCCTCAAGCATTTTTCCTACGGTAATAAGGGTCAGTATCATTGCCGCCGATTCAAAATACAGCTCGTGGATATACATAGCCGCTGCCGCCGTATCTCCGTCCGCCTGCGCTCCCAACATCATAAACAGAGCGTAGGTGCTGTATACAAACGATGCGCCCGATCCGAGAGCCACAAGGGTATCCATATTGGGCGCTCTGTTTGCAAGTCCCCTGAAGCCGCTTATAAAAAATTTTTGATTTATTACCATAATAATTGCCGAGAGCAAAAGCTGTACAAGGGCGTTTGCGGCGGGGACACGGTCAAAATAGTCGGGCAGGGGAAGTCCCAGCATTGTATGCCCCATTGAAAAATACAGAAGAACAGCCAGAAAGCCGACAGAACACAAAAGTCTTTTTTTAAGCAGAGGTGTCTCTCTGTCCTTCAGAAATTCATCCTCCCCGACAGCCTTTTTTTCGGCTACCGCTCTGTCCTTAAGAAAAGCTCCGTAGCCTGCCGCCTCTACCGCAGCCGTCACAGCCTCGCTTGACACATCGCCCTCCACCGACATTGAGTTTGTGAGAAGGCTGACGGAACAGCTTTCAACGCCGTCAAGAGCCGACACAGCCTTTTCGACCCTTGCGCTGCAGGCTGCGCAGCTCATACCCGTAACTATATACTGAGTCATTTGCATTCCCTCCTATTTCATAACCTTGTGCAGAATGTCCAGAAGCTCTTCAACGGTTTCGTCCTTGCCGTCTCTTATATCGTTCACAACGCAGCTGCGTATGTGGCCTGCAAGCAGCTCCTTGTTGAAGCTTTTAAGGGCGGCGTTTATGGCGGCTACCTGTATGATTATGTCGGTGCAGTAGGCGTTTTTTTCGACCATGCCCTTGACGCCCCTTATCTGACCTTCGATTCTGTTAAGTCGGTTTATAAGGCTTTTATATTCGTCCTCGCTGCGTATCTTTTTTCTTTTGCAGCAGTTTTTTTCTTCGTCCATAGAGTCACTCTCCTTATACGGTGTTATGCCCTTTTGGGAGCATTTTTATTATATACCCCCGTGGGGTATCTGTCAAGAGCAAAATGAGCGGTTGTTTATATTATAAAAAGAAAGCATATACGATTAATTATAAACCCTTGGCAAATTTAAAAAAATACCGTGAAAAATGCGGTATAAAGCTATTTAAGGATTAAAAAAGAGCCCTTTTTTGTTGAATAAGATACATAAAAATAAAAAATTATACGCTATTAGTAAAAATGCACAAAAAATAAATCAATATTTATGCATAATTTTTAGAGACCCTATGCTATAATATAACCATAACTTTATAAAAGGAGGTTTATTATGAAACGTAGACTTTTAGCCTCGGTTCTCGCTGCGAGCATGGCTTTCAGTTCTTTCACCTTTGTTACCTTCGCTGATGAGGCGGACCAGACAGACGTGATCGAAGTTACTGAAGAAGCCGATGCAGATGCGGCTGAAGAATCGAACGACGAACAGCCCTCCGATGAAGCTGTCGGTGACACAGATGAAGATCTGTCTTCCGAAGAAGCTGAAGCTGAGGCTGACGATGCCATCGAAGATGACGATGCGCTGACTTCCGACAGCTCTGTTGCTGATGAGGAGGCACCTACTGCCATCGAAGATGACACAAATGCGGATCTTGAGGATGACCCCAACGACCTTAACAAGGGCGAACAGTGGCTCACCGGTTATACAAGAACTTCAAACACAGGCTACAGCCCTGTTTACGGCGAAAACAACGCCCTCGAAAGCGTTACCCTTAACGGCGACGGCAAGGGTAAGTTTACAAACGGCGAAGAATCGCTTGTTTATGCAGTTAAGGAACTTAGCACAAACCTTAACTTCACACTTGAGGCCGACATCACTTTCGACAATCTTTTTGATTCGTCATGGAAGAACCCCAACCAGTCGTCGGCAGGTATTATGTTCTTCAGAGATCCTCTGAGCGCTAAGTACGAAGGCGCTGACGGAGACAGATGGGAGCCCAGCCTTTCCATCGCTCTTAATGCAAACAGCTCAGGTAAGGAAACTAAATTCGTAGGCAGAGTACGTGAACTTGATCAGACTACACCTACGGCAAACGATCTTCTTGCTGCTCCCGATCTTGAAGGTGGCGGAAAGAACAAAGGTTCTTATCACCTTTCAATCGAGAAGTCGGCTACCGCTTATACTCTTAAGGTAAGCGACAACAACGATCCCGACAGATCGGCTAAGATGTACTTCAGCTCCAATACGATGTTCAAAGATGACGTTATGTATCCCGGTTTCTTTGCATCGAGAGGCGCAAACGCTACATTCACAAACATCAAGATAACAAGAGACCCCAGACAGTTCACGGATGTTCAGATCTCAAGCATGCCCGACAAGACAGAATACTACTTAGGCGAGTTATTCGACAGTACAGGTCTTGAGATATACGCTAAGTGGACGGACGCCGACACAGGCGAGCCCGGCGAGGGCGTACTCAGCCCCGATGACTGCAGCGTTGAGGGATACGATGCAGATACACTTACAGACAACGGTATAGTTAGAGTAGGTAAGGGCGGTCTCTATGCTGACATACCTTATAAGGTAAGAAAGATAAGAGTTACCAACGTAAATGTTACATCAAGACCCTACAAAAATGAGTACTATGATTATCAGTACTTCCTTGAAAATGGTTATGCAGGCGAATTTGAATTTGAGAACGGCACAACCGAAAAGATTCAGTATATCAACGAATATGACGAAAACGGTCTTGTTATAGGTTCTCACCCCAACTTTGCTTTCTATATTGACGGCGAGAGAGTTTATAATGAGGAAACTGTATTCAGAGCAGCTCAGGCAGGCAAGAAGACTCTTGAGCTTGGTTATATAACCACAGATACACATGATGATTTCGGCGTAAGAGCAAAGATGCCCATCGAGATCAAGCCTCATACTCTTAAGGGCTTAACTGTTTTCACTCCCACAAAAGTAGACTACGCCGTAGGCGAAGAGTTCATCGACTCAGGTCTTAAAGTTGTAGGTACATATGTAAACGGAAACGAAACAGTAAAGAGCGATATGGCTCTCAGCGGATTTGATATTACAGGATTCGACTCATCAACAGTCGGCGAAAAGACAATAACCCTTACACTTAAGTCAAATCCCGCAATTTCAAAGGGCTTCAGGATCAGAGTAAGCGAAAAGAGAGCGCTCAATATGCTCGTTACTCAGTATCCCAGAACAACCTTCACAAACAATATGACAAAATCCGAAATCGAGGATGCTATCCTTGGCAGACTTCAGGTTTCGATAAAGTACAACAATGACACAATGGATCTCGCAAAGATCTGTGACGTTAATGATAAAGGCGCATACGATCTTTCAACAGGCGACTACACAGTTGACTTAAGCAAGATCGAATACAACAACGAAGACGGAACACTCTACGGCAAGAACGGTGTTTACAGAGTTACCGTTACTCCTACAAACTCCGACTTCAAGGCAATTGTATTTGACGTAACTATCCGTGATACAAAGGTTCACTACTGGAGAAGAACAATCCAGGGTCAGTCCTCAGGTAGTTCAACATGGACAAACCTTGAAGAACCCGATGAATATGGCTTTGTTAACAACATCAACCTTAAGTCCTGGAACGGCGCAGGTAAGATCACCAGCGGCGGCAACGACGGTATCGTATACTACTATACGAGATTCGACACAAAGGACGAAAACGGCAACGCAAACAACTTCACTCTTTCGGGCGATGTTGAGGTAGTACAGTATCTTCCGGCAGGCGGCGACAAGGCTCGTTCAGGTCAGGAAGGTTTCGGTATCCAGTTCAGAGATACAATCTCACTTCTTCCCAGAGCAGAGGGCGAACAGATTGCAGCAACATACGGCGAAGACGCATTTGAGGAAGCAGTTGTAAAGGGCAACGGAGAGTATAATGACAGCGGTTATGTTCCCGTAGCTAAGCCTTCGGAGTCCATGATCGACAAGTACGGCGAGCCTGTTCCCATAAGAAACAACTCAACTCAGGAATATTCAAACATGGTACTTGCAGGCGGCCAGATGCAGAATACATATCCTTCTGACCCCAACTCAAGTACATATTACTTCAGAACACACTGTCAGCGTATGAATATGTACATCAGAACAGGTGTTACAGAGGCTTTCTCAACAAACCAGACAGGTGTTGTAAACTATGGACATTTCTGTCTGTACGGTGACAAGGGCGATGAGCCTACAGGCGAGTTCTATCCCAAGCCGGGCGACATCTACAGAATCACTCTTTCAAGAATCAACGGCGGTTATTATGAAGAGGCTACAATCGTTAAGGTTGGTCCCGATAATCAGGACTTCACAGAGTGGGAAGGCAAGACTTTCTCGTTCTCATGGTACTGGGGAGATGAGGGAATCAACTCCGATCCTCTTCTTGACAACGACCCCGACAATATGTACGCAGGCTTCTGCGCAGCAAGATGGGCAGAGATCAATGTATCCAATATCGAATATTATGACTCGGCAGCATCTACAGACAAGAGCTACAGGCCTGATACAGAAGAAACTTCATCACCCACAGTAACAATAACAACACCTCTTTATACAAAGAAGGCTGACTATACTCTCGGTGTAAAGGTTAATACAGAGAGCGGTGGTCTTGGCTCCATCAAGGTAAATGATCTTGTTGTAGCTGAAAACGATCGTCTTTCAAAGACAGCAAGAAATTATCTTCTTCACCTTGAGCCCAATTCTGTTAACAAAGTAGTTGTTACGTTTATACCCGATAAGAACGATGTGCTTTCGTCCTACGATACCATTACTCTTACTAAGTATATCACGGTATGTTCCGACATCTACAGCGACACAGAACCTCTCTATGTAGCTCCCGATGTACCGTATGACGGATATAAGGGCGTATATGGCTCACCTGAGGGTACCGGCGAAAGAACATCGCCCATCAACCTTGACTCTGCTATTGACCTTGTTAAGGCAGGTCAGAAGATCATCGTTTTGGATGGTATCTACTACAGAGACGATACGGTTAGTCTTACTTCCCCCGGTAAGTATGGCATCATGAAATATCTGTGGGCTGACACGGGCGCTAATCCTATATTCGATATGCAGGACGGTCCCGAAGGTCTCCACATGGATGCCGACTGGTGGTGGGTAAAGGGTCTTACCTTTACAAATGCAAAGGATAACAACAAGGGCGGCGGCCTTTCGGCTTCCGACTGTATAATTGAAAACTGTAAGTTCCACGACAACGGTACTACAGGCTTCCAGGTATCAGGCTCAGGCAGCGACTCATTTGACAAGTGGCCCGCAAGAAACCTCATCCTTAACTGTGAGGTTTGGAACAACCACGACTCGTCAATGAACAACGCCGACGGCTTCGGATGTAAGCTTACCGTTGGTAACGGCAACGTATTCAAGGGCTGCGTATCTCACCACAACCTTGATGACGGTTGGGACTTCTATACAAAGACTATCTCCGGTTATATCGGCGCAACTGTTCTTGAAGATTGTATCTCCTACAAGTGTACATATTATCTGAACCCCAACGGAACAGATGAGAAGTACGCTAAGGGTTCAGGAAACGGCTTCAAGATGGGCGGCGACAGTATGTACGGTCAGCACTATCTGAAGAACTGCTTCGCATTCCAGAACCTTGCAAATGGTTTCGACTCCAACGCTAACCCCGCAATGAAGCTCAGAAACTGTGTAAGCTATGATAATGAAGGTTCTAACTACGGTCTTACAACAGGTCTTGAAGTAAGCCGCAACAGATACAACTACAACCTTGACGGATGTCTCTCATATCACGGCGGAGACAACATCGGTACATTCAACAGAGATACCGAGACAGTTGATCTTGTTAAGTATGATGCAAACGGCAACCCCGTAACCGACAATAACGGAAACGAGATCAAGGTTACAACACCTGACGGATCGACTATACCTGTACCTAAGTACACCAACACAGCAGAGGTTGACCTTACAGTTGCAAAACTTAAGGAACAGTACCCCGACAATGCTCAGGATATTGAAAACTGGAGCAAGACAAGAGTACACATCAGCGACCTCAAGGCAGCTGCAGATAAAACAAATGCTAATATAAAGGCTATCATAGACCTTGTATATGTTGATAAGAGTACGCCTATCCTGTCCGAGACCAACTATCTCAACGATACGAGAGTATCCGGCGACAGAAACGCAAACGGCAGAAACTCTCTCGGCGAAGTTCTTGACGAAAGCTGGTTCATAAGCACAGATCTTAACGATATGCTTCAGGCTGACGGACGTATCGCTCAGGATACTGAGGGTAACTACGACAGAAAGGGCGTATTCGTAAGAAACGCAGATCATCAGTATACATATGCTGCTGACGGATCTGACGATGTAAGATACCCCGAGGTATACTACCTTAAGTATCCGGATGCACCCAGACCGGTTGATCCCGATCAGCCCACTACTCCCGATACACCTTCAACACCCGGTGGCTCAGGCGGCGGCAGCAGCAGCTCAGGCGGCGGCTCACCCAGCAAGGGTGGCGGCGGCAGCAGCGCAGCAGCAACCAAGCCCGCAGATGACAAGACCGAAGCTACAGAAGGCACAGAGGGTACTGAAGCTACAGAAGGTACCGAAGGAGCAGCAGGCACCGAGGGTACCGAGGGCGCAGCAGGCTCAGCTAACACAGCTGTTTCAGGCGATGTTGAAAAGGCTCAGGCTGTAGCAGCCGAAACAGGACTCGCTGACATAGTTACAAGACCTTGGGCAGCAGAGGCTATCGGCTCACTCAGCAAGGCAGGCATCATCAAGGGTGTATCGGCTACAGCGTTCAACCCCGATGCAAAGATCACAAGAGGCGACTTCTGTGTAATTATTGCAAGGGCTCTCGGCTATGACGGTACAGCAGCTACCACATCATCATTTGGCGATGTTGACGCAGGCAAGTATTATGCAAATTATATCAGCTACGTTGCTGACAAGGGCATCGTAAACGGCTATGATGACGGCGGATTCAAGCCCGAAAACAGCATCTCCAGACAGGAAATGATGGTTGTTGTTGCAAGATTCCTTGGCGCTGACGGCACAACCGACACAGCTGCACTCAACGTATTCCCCGATAAGGACAGCGTTGCAGCATGGGCAGCACCTTATGTAGCATATCTTGTTGACGCAGGTATCGTAAGCGGCACAGACACAGGCCTTATGCCCACTGACAATATCACAAGGGCTCAGGCAGCCGTTCTTGTATACAATGCAATCAAGGATACGCTTGGCAAATAATAAAAATTTATAAACCATAGATTTTTGGCGGGTCATTCACTTGACCCGCTTTTTTTGTCCAAAAAACTTGCTTTTAAGCGGCAGCTGATTGTCCGCACGGCATAAATTTTATGTATTAATGTCGAATATTATTATAAAAAAATGTAATTTTTTATGCATTTTTATGTTGTAAACTTCCAACTTTGTGATATAATTAATTGTGAAAGATTTTATATTTTTCATAAAAATGTTCATTAAAAGATTTGGCTTTGTGTTAAAAATGTACACTTCATTTCACTTTGACAAATTTTTTTCCGACATTTTTATCGGGCATGCGGAATTTGGGTATGTGAAGGCATATGGTGGAACCAAATTCCCTCATGCTCAGTCCTCGGTCGGGACGCAAAATAACGACCAAGCAAATATAAAGGCTTGCAGAAAGCTTTTCGGCTGTTATAAATTTTTTATTTTTTTCAGTCCGTCCCGTAGGGACGGGACAGGAATGCGAATTTTCATTTGCGGCGGAATCCTACTTTTTCGGCTTGCTTACAGATGAGCGCTGACCCTTTTTGAGCGGAATATAAGGCTCAGCGACAATTCTGCATTTTGACCCTCTGCCCTGCGAAAGCCTTTCTGTTTTCCTTAAACGGAGACTATATCTCCGCCGAGCTTTTATTTGTTGACAGAGAACCCATGTTGTCATTATTTACATATTCGGTGGAAATATATTTTTGTTTGATATTTGCAAACCCTCACGCCTTATTTAGTATTTCTTCTGAGGAAATATAAATTATGCCGAGTTTGGATAAATGTCGGTTTTTTGGGGATAGAGGGTGGATGTGCTGTGGTCTTGGGACGGATCGGCGGCGCATCGGGAACTTTTGTAATTTTATAATTATTCTTTTTTTGGTCGGCAGATGAAAAAATTTAAAGGAAACGGTATGTCATCTGCAAAGGGCGATCTTTAAGGGAAAACGGCGAACGGAAAATAAATGTTTGCTCGGTGTTTTCGTGGCGGTCGTACAGGAATTGATTTGTAATTTCGTTCGGCAAGCTCTTTGGGGATTTGCATCTGTAAGGTGCTGTCCTTAGAGGAAAACGGCGAACGGAACGCAAAATGTCTTTACTCTGCGTTTTCGTGGCGGTCGGACAGAGATTTATTTGGAATTATGTTCGGCAAGCTCTTTGGGGATCGGCAAGGTTTTGTATCAAAAAAAGAAACAGGGCGGTGGCTGTGACTTAGACGCAGAGGGTACCGAACGGGCAGACAACTCCCAATGGCCTGCGGAATGGACAGGCAAAAGTGCGGTTCAAGCCTTGCGGAAAACAGACGGCGAGCCCCACGGAGACAAAGGCAAAACAGCTTTATAAGCCCTTGACGCCTTTACTCCCAAATTTAGCGAAAGGAGAAATAAAAATGAAAAAATTAACAAAGGTTTTAAGCCTCGTACTTGCGCTGGCATTGGTTCTTATGTCAGTGAACATCGTAGCTGTTAATGCAGCAGACAAAAGTACTGTTACTATTAAAGAAACTACTGCAAATCACGATTTTACGGCAATACGAATTTTTTCGGGTGATGTGGTAGGTATAGGAGCGGATAAGGTACTCACAAATATTGAGTGGGATACAAAGTTCCCTAAAGATCAATTGCTTACAAAATTAGTTACTGTTGAGGGTGAATCTGTTCAATCTGTTGCCGGTGTAGCGTTAAAAGAGTATATCAGTGGCATTTCGACAAGTACATCTGCTTCGCAATTTGCAAAGATGATAAGCGCAATTGGAAATGATTCGAGAGCAGCAAGTGTTCTTGCAAGAATAATTAGTGAATTGGGTAACATATCGAGCGGAACACAAACCAAATTTGGATCGGGTTCATATGATGGTTCTGATTATGTATACACTGCAGAATTAGATCCCGGATATTATATAATATTTGATGAGTTTTCAGGCGAACCGACTGATGAAGACAGACAGAATGCGTTTATTCTTACTGTAATAGAACCTAATGAAGAAATCAAAACAAAGGCAGCAGACGTATTTGTTGAAAAAGATGTTGCAACAAAACAAGCTTCATACTCCGTAGGGGAAAAAGTTCCGTTTGTAGTTACGGTTCATTTGCCTGATGATGTAAGTACATACAATGGAGGCTATACACTTAAGGTTACTGACTATTTTGATGGCTTTGGGTTAAATGATGGTACTGTAGGTGATGATACACATACAAATGTTCTTAAATCCATAAAAATTTATAAGGCAAATGCGGGTACACCTTTCGAGGACGCTAAAAAAAGTACGCCAATTTGGGAATATGGTGAATATGGTGCAAACACACACTTTTCTGCAAAATTTGAAGCTGCCAGTGGAGATTCGCACAATAGTGGTGAAGCTCATAATGATTTGGTTATTGAACATAGTAATGAGGGTGAGTATGTTTCTGCGGATCACTGGAAAGATTATGATGGAAAGGTTTTGTATTTCTATTATGAAGCCGTGCTTACTGATGAAGCATATAGTGGAGATAATTCAAACAGTTCTCTTGAAAATGGAAGTAATGAAGTTACGGTTACATATTCAAACCATGCTGTGTCCGGAGGAAAAGGCAATACATCTACTGATGTAAAGGTTTATACTTTGGAAATAGATGTTGCAAAATATGCAGCAGATACAACTGCTGCGGACGGATCTGTTACAGATACTGTTGATTCAGCAACTGCTCTTGATGATGCTCAATTTTCAATTGTAAAGCTTGACGCTGCTCAGTCATCAGTAACACCTGACCCATTATTTGCTAAACAAACTGCTAATGCAAACACTAAGACCGGCAGCTCAGATCCTACTAATGCAATTAACCTAAAATATGCAAAATTTAAAGGTATAGGCGATGGTGTATATGAAATAACAGAGGTTACCGCACCTACAGGCTACAGCAAAATTGCACCGTTCTATATTAAAATTAGCTCAGAAAAAGATGCAACAGGCGCTCTTAGCGCAGTTACAGTAACTAAATACAACACTTATGCTGACTGTCGTAGTGGTATTAGTGGTGAAACGTGGGAAACAACTATTGATGGAGATGGAAATACGATTGTAAAAACCGGAACAATTGTATTTAATGTTTTAGATGCAGCCGGAATACATCTCCCCGAGACAGGTGGTATGGGTACGAAGATATTCTACACACTTGGCGGAGTGCTTGTTGTTGGCGCAGTTATTCTCCTTGTTGTAAAGAGAAGAATGAGAGCCGAATAATCGGTCGAATTGTGATTTGACAGTATAAAATCAAACTTTTTTGGGAAAAAGGGGGATCTCCTCGGAGGTCTCCCCATATTCCCTGTTTGCCGCCGCAATAAGAGGTTTTAAGGTTTTTTAAAGCCTGTTATTGCCGCAGCGGACAGCGGCAGAGGAAAAAGAAAGGCCAATAAGCCCCATGGGTCGGAGATTCGGCTTCGACCCGGCGGCCTTTTTTGGGAGAGATAAAAATTGAAAATCAGTAAGAGTACGGCTGTTCTTTTGTTGGTTCTGCTTGTGGGTATGACGCTGCTGCTCTATCCCTCGGTCAGCGACTATTGGAATTCCTTTCATTCCACAAGGGTCATTTCAAACTATGACGAGGAAATCGCAAACATAATGCCCGAAGAGACAGAACGACTTCTGAACGAGGCAAGAAAATATAATGAGGATCTGCTCAAAAAACAATACCCGTGGTCTATGTCCGAGGAGGAGCTGAAACGCTACAACAGAACCCTCGACATTGACGGAACAGGCATTATAGGTTACATAACCGTTCCTGCCGCAAGGATTCAGTTGCCCATTTATCATGGCACCTCGGAGGAACGTCTCCAGACCGCCGCAGGACATCTCGAAACAACTTCATTTCCCGTTGGGGGTGAAAACACCCACGCGGCTATTTCGGGACACAGAGGGCTGCCCTCGGCAAGGCTTTTTACCGACATCGACAGACTTGTTGCGGGGGACAAGTTTCAGATAAATGTCCTCGGCGAAAAATTCAGCTATGAGGTAGACAAAATTTCTATCGTGCTGCCCGAGGATATGTCGGAGCTTGGCATCGAGGAGGGGAAGGATCTCGTAACTCTCGTGACCTGCACCCCCTACGGTGTAAACTCCCATAGACTGCTTGTGAGGGGACACAGAATAAGCAACCTCGCCTACAATGCGGATTCCCTCCAATCGGAGGCGTTTGTGATAGAGCCTGTTTTCGTTGCTCCTCTCGTGGCTGTGCCTATACTGCTTGTACTTCTCGTGCTGCTTATGATGAAAACAAAAAAGAAGAAAAATAAGGGAAATCCCGAAGATAATAAAGATAATAAAGATAACGAAAACACCGAAAATAAATCGGATAACGAAAATAAATCGGATAACGAAAGGAAGGGTGAAAAATGAGTAAAAGGATAAAAATTGCCGCCGCTTTTGCGCTTGCCGCCGTGCTTGCGGCAGTTATGGGGGCTGTGGCTTTCGGCTCCGACACGGACAGCGGAAGCCTTACGGTAGTTACAAACGCCTCTGCAGGAACACCGCTTAGGCTCTATAAGGTGGCTGATTTCGGCGAGGACTATGTCTTTACACTGACCGATGACTTCGCAGGACAAAGCTTGGAGCTTGATGGCCTTGACGATGAAAAGTGGCAAAAGCTTGCGGATACGTTCTCCAATTTTGTGGCGTCCGCAGAAACCGAGATACCGTGCGCAGAGACTGAGGCAGACGGCGAAAAAGCCGTTTTTGGCGGACTTGGCAGAGGATTGTATCTTCTTGACAGTTTTTATTGGGTCGAAAGGGGAGAACAGCATAGGAGACTTTCGGTTAAGCCTGCGCTCATTTGCCTGCCCAACTTTGATTCCGACGGAGTGTGGTCGGATAAGCTTACGGTGATCCCCAAAGAGGGAAATTCGGTCGATGTCGAGGACATAAAGCTGGTGGTAGTATGGGAAAACGACACCCCGGAGGTTCGCCCCGAAACGGTTGAATATACATTGAAGCTCCTCGGCGAGGAGTATGACAAAATTACTCTCGGCCTAAAGGCAAACGCCGCAAGGACAGTCTCTCTGCCCGTGGTGGAGGACTATTGGCGCTATGAGTGGAGCGACCTTGACAAACACCCCTCGGATGACTGGAGCATGGCTCAGTCAGCCATACCCGAGGGATATACAACTACAATAGAATTTGTTGAGTCGGACAACGCATTTTTGGTAGTAAACACCTACAAAAAGCCCGAAACTCCGCCCGACACACCGCCGGAGCCGAGTGAACCGAGCGAGCCCGATGAACCCTTTGTACCCGCTGAGCCGTCAGAACCCGACAATGAGCCGGGAGGCCACGGAAAGGGCTATGAAATAGGCAGGGGAACGCTGCCCGAAAGAAAGAACGATCCTACGGGAGAACACTATCCCTATACCGAGCCGTCCGAGCCGTATGTGCCGGGCGAGAGCGTTCTTCCGGGTGGTTCTCAGCCGCCCGAGGAGCCTGCAGCAGTTGTTGACGAGCCTGTTTCGGGAGCCGCAGCCGCGCCGGGCGAAAAGCTGCCCCAGACGGGTCAGCTGTTGTGGCCGCTGCCCATACTTGCCGCCGCAGGAATGATCCTTTTTGTTGTAGGATATTTAAGGAGTAAGGGTACTTCGGATGACGATGAGTGATAAGAAAAGTAAAAACAAAAATAAAAAAGGAAAAATATGTATGGCACTGGGGCTGCTGCTTTTGGGGGCAGCTCTTTTGCTGGCTGTGTATAATTTTTATGACAGCTACAGGGCGAAAAAAGAGGCTGAGGAGGCTCTGAGACTGCTTGCGATGGGCATAGGGTCGGAGGACTCCCTTAAACTGTATGAAAACGACCCCGATTTAAGTATGCCGAGCATGGACATTGACGGATATTCTTACATAGGGGTAATTGAGTTTGTTGACAGAGACGTGAGCCTTCCCGTCATAGATGAGTGGAGCTACAGAGCCTTGCGAAAGGCTCCGTGCAGGTACAGCGGATCGGCTTATACGGACGATCTGATACTTTGCGGACACAATTACGGGAGCCATTTCGGAATTTTGGGCAGCATAGGCAAGGGAGAGAGAATAAGATTTACTGACGCCTTCGGAAACGAATTTGAATACGAGGCTGAAGGCACCGAGCTGCTATCCGGTAGAGACTCGGAGAGAATGAAAGATGGAGAATGGGACTTGACGCTGTTTACCTGTACGGCAAGCGGCAGCCGCAGAATAACGCTGAGGTGCCGCAGACTGTTTGACGGACAGCCGCAATAGAAGAACGGTCGGCGGGGCACGAAAAAAACGAACCTAACGTGGTCGAATCAAGCGATTCGACCTTCGTTTTTTTCGGTCCCGCCCCCTTTTTTGCAAACTGCGTCATAGCTTGGATAGTTTGGGGAGCAGTAAAAAATTTTCTCCGCTTTTGTTGGTTTTTTCTATATTTTACTTGCAAAAATTTCTCATTTGTAGTATACTTTAATTCATATTCAAGGAGTGGGAAAATATGACCGTGCAAAATAAAATGGTAGAGATAAAAAATCTTTATAAGACATATTCTGACGGCGAAACAAAAGTCGAGGCCCTTAAGGATATAAATATCGAAATATACAAAGGCGAGATATTTGGTATAATTGGCCTTTCGGGCGCAGGAAAAAGCTCTCTCGTGCGCTGCATAAATCTGCTTGAAGTTCCCGATAAGGGACAGGTTATCATAAACGGCAAGGACATAACAAAAATCTCAAAGTCAGAGCTGCGGAAAGAACGCAAAAACATAGGAATGATTTTTCAGCATTTCAACCTCCTTATGAATTCCACGGTTTATGAAAATATAGCCTTTCCCCTGAAGCTTATCAAAACGCCCAAGGACAAAATAGAAAAGCGTGTGGGCGAGCTTTTGGAAATTGTCGGACTGACGGACAAAAAGGACGTTTATCCATCGCAGCTTTCGGGAGGACAAAAGCAGAGAGTCGGCATAGCGCGAGCAATCGCTACCGAACCCGATATAATAATGTGCGATGAGGCCACGAGCGCCCTCGATCCCGAAACGACAAAATCCATTCTGAGCCTTATTAAAGAAATCAACCAAAAGCTTAAGGTCACGGTTATTATTATAACTCACGAAATGGAGGTCATAAAGGCTGTCTGCGACAGGGTGGCAGTCCTTGACAAGGGCTGGATCGTTGAAAGCGGCAGCGTGACCGACATATATGTCAATCCGAGGACGATAACGTCAAGAAAGTTTTTCAAGTCAATAGATACAAAGCTTGACAACAGAGTTTATCAGACGGCTCTTAAGGAACCGGGCGTCATAATAAGCGCAGTTTTTCGGGGAGAAACATCTACCGATCCATATATAAGCAATATGATAAAAAACTATGATGTTGAGGCTGCTATCCTTCTGGGCAACATACAAAGTATGGAAAATATGCTCGTGGGTACGCTTGTACTCAGGATAAACGGCAAGAAGGAAAATATCGAAAAGGCGCTTAAATATCTGAAGGACAACGATGTTATTGTGGAGGTGATCGGCGATGATTGATTTTATAAGAGAAAGCTTGTTCAGCTCCGCATACAGAGCCGATATCTACAAGATAATTTCTCCTGCCATAGGCAGCACTGTTTATATGGTGTTTTTTTCAAGCCTTTTTTCCATCATTTTGGGCAGCATATTGGGGATCATTCTTTATATCACCCAAAAGGACAATATACTTGAAAATAAGCCTATAAACAGCATAATAGGCACAGTGGTGAATATAGGGCGTTCGATACCCTTTGTTATACTTATGATAGCGGTATTCCCTCTGGCAAAATTCATTGTAGGCACAAGCATAGGCTCTACGGCGTCAATAGTTCCTCTGACGGTGGCTGCGGTGCCGTTTGTGGCGAGAATGATCGAGACATCGCTGAACGAGCTTGACAAGGGTGTTATAGAGGCGTCCGTCTCTATGGGAGCAAGCGAGGCAGAAATAATAACAAAGGTAATGATACCCGAGGCTGCTCCCTCTATAATATCAAGCATAACTATAACGATCATAAACATAATAGGATATTCGGCTATGGCAGGCACCATAGGCGGCGGAGGTCTGGGAGACGTATGTATAAGGTACGGATACCAGCGCTCCCGTACGGATATACTTATTTACAGCGTTATAATTATGATAGTTATGGTACAGGTCATACAGTGCATAGGCAATTTTTTTGTCAGAAAAACAGACAAACGCTGAAATTGTACCACATAACAAAGGCAATTCATTTGCAAAAATTTTATATATACAATTTAAAAGGAGACTGATTTAAAATGAAAAAAAGATTAGGCTTAGCAGCTATTTTTACGGCAGCAGTACTTGCTTTTACTGCTTGCGGCGGACAGACTGCCGAAGAGGCTCCCGAGGCTGCGGACGGCGGCGAGGCTGTTGAAGAACAGAGCGAAAACGTTACTCTTAAGGTTGGCGCAACTGCCGTTCCTCATGCAGAGATCCTCAACGAGGTAAAGGACGATCTTGCAGCAGAGGGAATAGATCTCGAGGTTGTTGAGTTTTCGGACTACACTCTTATAAACAAGGCTCTTGTTGAAGGCGAAATAGATGCAAACTTCTTCCAGCATCAGCCCTATCTTGATGAATTTATCGAAGAAAGCGGCGCTGATCTTGTATCGGTAGCAGGCATTCATATCGAGCCTATGGGTATCTATTCTGAGACCATCAAGTCACTTGACGAGCTTAAGGACGGCGACAAGGTAGGTATCCCCAATGACGCCACAAACGAGGGCAGAGCGCTTCTTCTCCTTCAGAGTCAGGGTCTTATAACACTTGCCGATGAGGAAGCTCTTACACAGACTCCCAACGACATAGTTGAAAACAACCTCAATCTTGAGTTTGTGGAGCTTGCCGCTGAACAGCTCCCCAGAACGCTGAGCGAAACAACAATATCCGTTATCAACACAAACTATGCTCTTGAAGGCGGACTTTCACCCAGTGATGACACTATCGCTATGGAATCGGGAGATTCACCCTATGTAAATATCGTTGCAGTAAGATCAGAGGATGCCGATAACGAAAATATCGCAAAGCTTGTTGAGGCTCTTACATCTGACGAAGTAAGAACATTCATTACAGAACAGTATTCGGGCGAGGTTGTTCCCGTATTCTGATAAAATCAATCATTTAAAAAATATCCGAGACCCGGCAGTTTGAGTCGGGTCTTTTTTGATATAAGAAAAAAAGAATCGGCATTTATTTTTTCAATTTTATATTGAAAATAAGCCGCAAAGGTTGTATACTTTATTATATAGCATACAAGCATAATGGGCTGTGAGGCGGACGTAAACTATGGGTCTGAAACAGACATTCTCATACAGCTCATACAACGCATACAGCACATACAGCACACACAGAGAAAAGACATCGGAGGGATATTTTATGGCAGATATTCAACTGAAAAAACTGAAACGGGATCAGCTACTGGAGCTGCTTCTGGAACAGACCAAGAGAGCCGATGCGCTTGAACAGCAGCTTAAGGAAAAAGACGAGCAGCTTAAAAGCAAGGAAATTCTTCTTGAAGAATCGGGAAATATTGCCGAGGCGGCTCTGCGGCTCAACAACATATTTGAAAATGCTCAGCGTACGGCTGATCAATATATCGAAAGTATAATGCTTTTGCAGCAGCGCCTTCAGGATAGGGCGGATAAGGAAGCGAATAAGTTATGACTACAAATGAAAATACCAACGAGGTTAACGCTTTTCCCGACATACCTATGATCGAGGCGGAGCTTAAGCGTGTTTTATATTTAAAGCGTTTTTCGAGGATCCTTCGCAGCACAGTGGCTATTCTCATAACTGTGGCAGCGGTGGCTGTTCTTGTGGCTACGCTTTTTCTGCCTGTTCTGAGGATCTTCGGTACATCTATGACGCCTACGCTCACAGAAGACGATATAGTCGTATCTATAAAGGGAGTCGATCTTAAACAGGGAGATATTCTTTCTTTCTATTATAACAACAGGATCCTTGTAAAGAGAGTAATAGCCTTTCCGGGCGACTGGGTGGATATTGACGATGCAGGAAATCTCTATGTAAACGGAGAGCTGCTTGACGAGCCTTATCTTTCTGAAAATTCAAAGGCAAGAGGCGAATGCGACATAAATCTTCCATATCAGGTACCCGATGGAAGAATATTTGTCTGCGGCGACCACAGAGCCACATCGGTTGACAGCCGAAGCACTACCGTAGGCTGCGTGGCTGAAGAGCAGATAGTCGGTAAGATCGTCTACAGAGTATGGCCCATAAAGCGTTTTGGTTCCATATGATCACAAACTTATATAAATATTAAAACAAAGCCGTACAGAGACTGAAAAATGTGTCCGTACGGCTTTTATTTCTGTAGGCTGTGCGTGGCAGTACACAGGAAGTATTATTTTCTTATCAAACAACAGCAGCACTCTACGCCCGTAGTCTGAGGGAACATATCAACGGGAATTATTCTTTGCGGATAATACATATGCGTAAGATATTTAAGATCCCTTGCCAAGGTAGAGGGGTTGCATGACACATAAACTATTTTTTTGGGGGCTATGTCTGTAAGCAGCTTAAGCAGCGATGGGTCGCAGCCTTTTCTCGGAGGATCCGTTATTACCGTATCGGCTCTGAGACCCTTTGCGCACAGTTCGGGATAGATTTTTTCTGCCGCTCCCACATAAAAGCTGACATTTGTTATGCCGTTTTTTTCGGCGTTGAACCTTGCGTCCGAAACAGCCTCCGACACTATTTCAACGGCGTGAACGGCTTTCGCCCTCCGAGCCAGAAAGAGCGATATGGTGCCTGTGCCGCAATATGCGTCAAATATGATCTCATCTTTTTTGGGGTCGGCAAGCTCTAAAACCCTGTTATATAGCTTTTCGGTCTGTACGGGGTTCACCTGAAAAAATGAAAGGGGAGAAATTTTAAAGCAGAGATCTCCTATGGTGTCGGTTATATATCCTTTTCCGAAAAGAACGCGGTTTTTTTCTCCGAGTATTACATTAGTATTTTTTTTGTTTATATTTATGAGAACTGTCGAAACAATGCCGAGACTTCTGAGCCTTTCCGTGATTTTGTCACTGTGAGGCAGCCTGTCGGAGTTTATGACGATGCAGACCATTATTTCGCCCGTGTTTTCGGAGGTTCTTATGAGTATATGTCTCAATATGCCTGTGCCGTCATTTTCGTTATAGACAGGGATATTATATTCGTCTGCGATTTCCGTAACAGCCTTAAGAATAGGCTCATCGGTAGGTCTGTTTATAAGACAGGGACCCGACAGCGGAATAATATTATGAGAGCGTGGGGCATAAAATCCGCAGACGGTTTTTCCGTTTTTGGTGCCTACGGGATACTGCCCCTTGTTTCGATACCCGAAGGGAAATTCTGTCCCAACGGTCTTTTCCACCTCTGTATTTTCGGGCAGACCTCCTATTCTTATGAGAGAATTTTTAACATAATTCCGCTTGATTTCAAGCTGAGCCTCATATTCAATATGTTGTAGACTGCATCCGCCGCAGCTTTTATAGACATGGCAGGGAGGTTCACAGCGCAGATGCGAGGGGGATATTATTCTCTCGATTATGCCGTAGCCATAGCTTTTTTTAAGCTTGACTACCCTCATTCTTATCTCATCGCCGGGGGCTGCTCCCGCAACAAAAAACGCAAAGCCGTCTGCCCGTCCTATGCCCATACCATCGGTGGTAATATCGTCTATTTTTATTTCAACAACGTCATTTTTTCTGAAATTCATATTGACCTGTCCTTTTATAATAATTGGGATCGCTTATCATATGATTGTCGGCGCCTGTGGAGCAGTTTTGCGGATAAACTTGCCTTTGGGCATATTTTAAAGATGCGGATCAAAAGTCCGAAAGGCGTATATTTCGTCCCAGCATATGGTTATAGCCCATCCACGGCCCCTTTCCCGATGCTTTTTCTGCCATTCCGACAAACATATTTACCTTTGCATCAAGATCGTCCGCCATATGGAGTATAAATGCCTCTAAAATGCTTGGCAGCTTAGGCGAACCGAACTCAAATTCCCCGTGATGTGATAATATACAGTGCTTAAGTATGAGGAGAGCCTCGCTCGGAAAGTCTTTGATTTTTTCGGCCTCCTTGGTGATAAGCTCGCTGCACATAACTATATGACCCAGAAGCTGACCCCTGTCGGTATAATCGTTGTCGGGGAACGGCGACAGCTCGTATATCTTGCACACATCGTGCAGCATTGCAGCCGTCACAAGAAGATCATGGTTTATATTTTCATCTGAATAATGCTCGGCAAGCTTTATACATATCCTTGTAACCGAAAGCGTATGTTCGAGAAGTCCCCCCATACAGGAGTGGTGCATTGACTTGGCTGCTGAATGAACCCTGAACTCCTCCGAAAGGGACTTGTTGTTTATGAATATATTTTTAAGAAGCTCTCGGAAGTATGGTATTTTTACGGTATCTATAAGCGCCTTAAGCTCATCGAACATAGAGTCTATGTCGTATTTTGTGGTGGGTATAAAATCGCCGGGGTTATACTCTCCGGGGGAGGATTGGCGCAGCCTGCGTATATTCAGCTGAAGATCTCCGTTGTAGGATGTTACATAGGCATCAATTTTTATAAAATCGCCCTCATTAAAGTCCTGTATGAGACTGTTTACCTCCCAGATTTTTCCGTCAACTATACCTGTTTTGTCATAGAGACGCAGAGAAATATAGTTTTTGCCTGCCTTTGATTTCATAAGCTTTTTTTGTTTGCAGAGATAGTGTTCTGTGATGTTTTCTCCCTCACGAAGCTCTTCTATATATTTCATAACGGTCTTATCTCCTTAAATTTTTGATTTTCCAAAATAGTTTTGATACGGTTTCCTTATAATTATTATGCTTTATTTCAGTTTAACACAACAATTATATTTTTTAAAGACATTATTTGAAATTCGGTTCTTAAAATGCAAAAAGGGCAGTATACTTAAGTAACGGAAGACAATAAAAACATAAAAAAATATAAAAATACAAAAATACGTAACAAAAAAGCATCTCCGCAAAAAAGGAAAGCGGAGATGCGAAGATGTATTTATGTATTGTTCTTTTAATTAATTATTCTTTTTGCGCCTACATATGTACGGGTAGAATAGTCATCGTTGAGATCCTCAACAATAACTCCCGTTGAATATGTACTTGAATGGATATACATATTATCTCCCAGATACATACCTACATGTGAGATATTTGTGTTTCCTCCGGTGTTGAAGAAAACGAGGTCGCCTGTCTGAAGCTTGTCCTTGTCCACATATGTACCCTGAGTATACATACTTGCCGAATTTCGCTGAAGGGTTATGCCGAAGTTGCCGTATACGCTGTATACAAAGCCCGAACAGTCAACCCCCGTGTTAAGATCGGTTCCGCCGTATACATAGGGTGTGCCTACATATTTAAGAGCGAACTCCGCTATTTCGGCAGCTCCTCCCGAAAGGGAGCTTTTGTCAAATTCGATATGTCCCGAATTGGTGGGCTTGCTGCCTTTTTTAAGCTCTACAAATTCGGAGCTTATATACCCCTCGTTGTCATAGTCGTCCGCTACATGAAGCCAGCCGTGACCCTCCTCGAGTACCGAAACGGCATAGCCGTCATTCAGAACGGATATTATGGTGTTGTTTGACTCCACAGATGGTGTGGAACGAAGTCTCAGACCTCCGGGTGAGTTTACAACGGCATATGTATTTTCTTCCGCCGGTATGAAGGTTTTAAGAACCTCCTCGGCTGAGAGTACAGGCTCCTGCGGGGTTCCGTTTTCGGCAGAAGGCGTTATATCTTCTATTATAGTATCAATGATTTGCTGAGGAGAAGTCTCCGCAGTTTCGGCTGTTTCAACCTTTTTATCGGGCTGAACCAGATAGAGATAGCTGCCGCCGAGATAATCGGACGAAATATAGGCGGTCTGACCGTTGTAGTTGACCTTGTACCAATATCCATCGGGGGATTTGCCCGTTACGGTGACGGGATCGCCCACATTGACCATACCTATTACCTCATCTCCCGTAGAGGGACCCGAGCGGACGTTGACTGCGTGATCCGTGACCTTGGCATCTGCCTCGGAAACCTTTACATAAAGACTTGCTATATATGCTTCTCCTGAGTTGGGAAACTGAACCTTGACCCAACCCGGCTCTACATCCAGAATAGCATAAGAATCGCCTGTATTCGTTATTCCTATGACCTGTGAGCTTTCGGAATCTCCTGCTCTTACATTAATACTGTCACGAGTTACTGTGCCTACGTTAGAAGCAAAGACCGCTGTACTCATCATTGCTGAACAAAACAGAAAGGCTGCGCAGGCCGCAAGTCTCTTTCCATGTTTCAATAGCGTCATTTTTATCCTCCGTATTGCTTTTTTTCGACCCTGAGAGAGCCGATTTTTTTCCCGAAAAATATTGAAGCGTCACAGAGACGGTCAATATTTTCAAAAGTGTTACATAATTGTTACAAAATACATTATACATCACAAAACAGCCTTTGTCAATATTTTCTTTTAAAGCTGCGAACGGCTAAAGCGGTCGGTTTTTAAAATAAATAGTGACAAATAAAACACTTTATGGTATTATTATATAACACAATACAGATTAAATCAAGTTACAATATTATTACAAATTATTAATATCGGTTAATTTATCGGCAGAAAAATCTCTGCGCTCCAAAGGCGGGGCTAAAATTTTTCTGTCAGAGGATCATAGATCGGTATAAAACGGAGGTTTCAATGAAAGCGGTTATACTAATACTTAAGGGAATACTTATGGGGATAGCAAATATAATTCCGGGAGTGAGCGGAGGCACGATAGCCGTTGTTCTCAGAATTTTTGACGAAATGATAGAGGCCATAAACAATTTTTATAAAAGCAGGGATAATTTTGTAAAATATGTTAAATTTCTTGTTCCGTTGTTTTTGGGCGCCTTGATAGGCGTGGGAGCCTTTTCAAAGCTAATAGAATTTTCTCTTGAAAGATTTTCTCTGCCTACAAGTATGTTTTTTGTGGGACTTGTGGTGGGCAGCATACCCCTCATTTATTCAAAAGCAAAGGAAAGGGAGCTTAAGCCCGTATACCTTATATCGTCTGTCGCAGCATTTCTTGTTGTCGTGGCTTTCAGCCTTCTCAAGGAGCCTGACGCAACAGGTGCAAGTCTTGTACTGACGCCCTTTGTGTTCATAAAGCTGCTTTTGTGCGGACTTATCGCAAGCGCCGCAATGGTTGTCCCCGGTATAAGCGGTTCCTTCGTTATGGTGCTGCTCGGAGTATATACGAGGTTTGTCACCGCCATAAGCGATTTTCTGGACGAGATAAGACTGCTCATAACAAACATAGGCGAACTTGGGCTTTTTGAAAGCGTAGGACACTTGTTTTCGAGCGAATCCTTCTTTATAATTTCCGCTATGGGCATAGGAGTCGTACTCGGAATACTTATAATATCCAAAATAATAGAAATTCTGCTAAAAAGATTTTATTCGTGGACATACTTTGCCATTCTGGGGCTTATATTCGGTTCGGTATTTTCAATATTCAAGGATCCTCTGACATATCAGAGCTACAGCGGACACATCGGCATTATGCCCATTGCCGCAGGCCTTATAGCCTTTGCCGTGGGAGCCGTAATATCCCTTCTTCTCGGAAAGGAGTAAAAAAAGAGAAACAAAAATGGCGGCCTATGCCGCCTAAGTATCAGTATCAATGTCAATATTCAGCATTTTCCATAATAAGTCCATGGGCAGGCGCAGTAAAGCCTGCCTTTGTTCTGTCGCCCGTGGCAAAAACCTCCTCTATGACCGAGATGTCTTTTTTGCCCGAACCTATTTCTATAAGAGTGCCTGTCATTATCCTTACCATATTGCGTAAGAATCCGTTGCCCGTAAAGGTTATGTCAAGCTCTCCGGGCTTTTCGCTGAGCTTTATTTCCGATATATTGCGTACCGTGGATTTGTCTGTCTTTTTTACCGATGAAAAGCCTATAAAGTCGTGAGTCCCCAAAAGGAGGTCTGCGGCTTTTTTCATTTTATCCGTGTTGAGGGGCGTATACCAGTCCAACACATATTTTCTTTCAAAAACATTTGAATGTCCGCTTGTGTTGAGACGGTATGTGTAGGTTTTTCTGAGTACGTTATATCTGCTGTGAAAACGCTCGGACGCAAAGGAGGCCTGTATAACGGCAATATCCCAAGGCAGATATGAGTTCATAAGCTCCATTATTTCCTTGGGGCTTTTTTCGCTTTTCGTATGAAAATTGACCGTGTGAGCCTTTGCGTGGACTCCCGCGTCCGTTCTTCCGCTGCCTATGACCTCTGTTTCCTCATCAAGCAGACGGCTTAAGCATTCTTCAAGCTTTTTCTGTATCGTAGGCAGATCCTTCTGGCGCTGAAAGCCCTTGTATCTTGTTCCGTCATATTGTATTATAAGCTTTATGTTAGGCATTTTTTATTGCTCCCGCTATAGTATTTCTTACCGTAGTCGGAAGAGCCGCCAGCTCCTCCTTTGAGAGATTTTCGGTATATATGGGCTTATGTACAGTGAGCCTGACCTCTGTTTTCTGTATGTTGTTGTGCTTTTCTTCCATTATTTTATAGCTGCCGTCAATAGTGACAGGTATGATGGGAGCCTTTGATTTTGTGGCGAGCCTGAAGCTCCCTGCATGAAAGTCCGCAACGGTGCCGCCCTTGCTCCTTGTTCCCTCGGGGAAGATCACCATACTCTGACCCTCCTTTATCTGCTTTATGCCCTCCAGTATTATTTTAAGGGACTGCTTCATATCGTCTCTGTCCATAAAAAGACAGTGTATAAGTACCATCCAGTCACTGAGAAATGGAAATTTTTTCAGAGATGTCTTTGCTATAAAGCCTATGGGAAATCCCATATTCCCCATAAGTATAGGTATATCAAAAAATCCCTGATGATTTGACACCACAAGCACGGGTCTGTCCTTTATGAGGTTTTCTTCTCCGTCAAGAACCACTGTTGAGCCTGTGGAGGCCACTATGTATTTTGCCCAGCTTTCGGCGTCGCTCCATATGCGCCTGTCGCATTCTTCTTTTGAGTGGGTTTTGAGCATTCTCTTGACTGCCGCTGTTTCCTTAAGGTTTTTCGTCAGCCATATCATCTGACGTGCATACCACAATAAGCTTTTCAGGTTGATCATATTATTCTCCTTATTAAATATATTGTATAAAACCTATATGTATCTTTGACAAAAAAATGTTTTATATTACGGAAACGGTTGTATATCCTAAAAAAATATGGTACAATATCCTTGAACATAGTTTATTATAACCTATATCTGCCAAATTTTAAAGAGTGTTTTTCAAAAATCAGAAAAAATAAAAATATGCCGTACTCAATGGAGTTTTTGGGTATTTTGAGTATTGGGCGGCGTACTTTTGTCCGCAGGACAAAAGTACGCCCCTGCGGCCGCAGGCGGCAGGGGCAGCTCCGAGCCGATTTTATCGGCTCGGAGCGCCGCCCCCTTGCGGCTCCGCCTGTATATGCAAAGTACCGCAGGTACTTCGCATATACAGGTGTGAGCGCAAAAAAATACAGACCTTGCAGACGATAAAATAAATTATAAAAGAGGTTTTGAATGAACGAAAGAGAAATAGCCGCAGCAGTAATTGGGGAGACGCTTGAAAAGGGATTCGGAAATATCGCCCTTGGCAGTGCTTTGGGAAGACATAAGGGTCTTTCGAGAGTACAAAAGGCATTTATTACCGAGCTTGTCAACGGAACCTTAAGAAATTTAATAAAAATCGACTATATCATAGGGCAGTTTTCGCATACAAAAATCGAAAAAATACGTCCTTATGTTCTTAATGTGCTGAGAATATCGGTATATCAGATTATGTTTATGGACAGGGTACCCGATTCGGCAGCCTGCAACGAAGCCGTAAAGCTTGTCAAGAAAAAAGGCTTCGGCAGTCTCGGAGGCTATACAAACGGTGTCCTCAGAAATATAGCAAGAGGCCGTGACAAAATAAAATGGCCAAAAAAGAAAGACGACCCCATAGCATATCTTTCCATAATGTACTCATATCCAACCGAAATAATAAAATATTGGCTCGAAACCTGCGACATCGAAACGGTTGAGCATAGGTGCAGAGAAAGCATAAGCACCCCCTCGGTCACCGCTGCGGTGAATACACTCAGAGTAGATGACGAAGGCCTTATAGGAGAGCTTGAAAAGGACAATGTAGGAGCGTCACGGGCAAAAGTGGGCAGAGGTATGCTCACGGTGTCAAAAACCTCCGATATGACCGAAACAACGGCATATAAAAAGGGATATTTTCATATTATGGATCAAAGCTCATATATATGTTTAAATATACTTGCTCCCGAACCGGGCGAAAAAATACTCGATCTGTGCGCAGCTCCGGGAGGAAAAAGCTTTCTTGCGGCCTACAGAATGAAAAACAGAGGTCTTGTTGTATCGAGGGATATTCACCCCGGCAGAGTAAGACTTATAAAAAAAGGCGCCGAAAGACTCGGAGCAGTCATAATAAAGGCCGAAACAGGCGATGCGTCCGTTATGAACGGCGCTGACAGCGAAAAATACGACAGGGTGCTTGCCGATGTTCCGTGTTCGGGACTTGGCATTATAAGAAAAAAGCCTGACATAAAATACAGCAAGACCCTTAAGGATATAGAGGCTCTTGCAGAAATACAAAAGAAAATACTGAACACCGCAGCTCAGTGCGTAAAGCCCGGCGGCGTTCTGGTATATTCCACCTGTACCTTTTCCGTAAAGGAAAACGAGGAGATCGTCAGATGGTTTTCCGAAAGCTTTGACGATTTTTGCACCGAGGATATAAGCGGATACGTCCCCGAAGATTCGGGCTGCAAAACCCTTGACAGGGGTTATATCAACATAGATCCCGAAATTTGGGACAGCGATGGCTTTTTTATAGCAAGGTTCAGAAAAAAGGGCGGCTGATGGATATGGATAAAAAAGACATTTTGTCAATGGACAAGGAGGAGCTGAAAAGCTTTGTGAAGGATATGGGAGAGGCTTCCTACAGATCGGGACAGATATTCAGAGCTCTCCACGGAAGAATGGCAGAAAGCTTTTCGGATATGACCGACCTTTCCTTAAAGCTGAGAGAAAAGCTTAGTTCTCAGGCGGTCATAAAGGGCGTAAGGCTTATAAAAAAATACAGATCTTCCATTGACAGGACAATAAAATACTTGTTTGAAATAGAAAATGGTTATATAATAGAAAGTGTGCTTATGGAATATGAGTACGGCTACAGCGTATGTATATCTACTCAGGCAGGCTGTCGTATGGGCTGCAGCTTTTGCGCCTCAACGATAGGTGGCCTTGAAAGAAATCTGACCGCAGGAGAAATGCTCTCCGAGATATATGCGATCGAAAGGGAAGAAGGCATACGGGTCGGCAGAGCAGTCCTTATGGGCTGCGGAGAGCCGCTGGACAATTTCGACAATGTAATAAGGTTCATTGAGCTTATATCCGACCCCGAGGGAAACAATATCGGAAAAAGACATATCACTCTTTCCACCTGCGGACTTACCGAGGGCATCGAAAGGCTTGAAAAGCTAAAACTCCCCATAACTCTGGCGGTTTCCCTTCATGCTCCCAACGACAGAATAAGAAAGACAATTATGCCTGTCGCATACAGATACGGCTATGACGATGTAATAAAGGCGGCGGCGCACTATGCGGATGCCACAAAAAGACGGGTCACATTTGAATATGCCCTTATAGACGGCATAAACGACAGAAGCCGTGATGCCGAGGAGCTTGCGCATAGGCTTAAGGGTATTATGGCTCATGTAAACCTTATTCCCGTCAACAGCGTCAAAGAAAAGGACTACAGGCGCAGCTCCGACAAAAAAATAAGGGAATTCAGCCGCATACTCAGCGAAAACAATATTGAAAACACCATAAGGCGAAAGCTTGGCAGCGATATAAATGCGGCCTGCGGACAGCTCAGAAAGAGCTATTCCGAAAAAAAGGGCGCATTATAGCATTATAATATATAAGATCAAACCGTAATCAAACTGCGAGGTGATAAGGTTATGAAAGGTTTTGGAAAAAGCGATATAGGAAGGATCAGAAGCATAAACGAGGACTCATTTTATGTTTCCGACAAGCCCGTGGGAAAGCTCCCGAATCTGTACATAATTGCGGATGGAATGGGAGGATATAAGGGCGGCGAGGTTGCCAGCAGCTCCGCCATAAAATATTTCTGCGAATTTGCAGAGGGATATGTCGGTGAAGATGAAACCTTAGACATTATTATTGAGGGCGTAAAGTATGCAAACAGCTGCATCATAAATGACGCCATGAGGGACGAGGACAGACTCGGAGGTATGGGCACGACCTTTACCGCTCTTGTGATCGAAAACAACAGGCTTTATATAGCCCATGTAGGAGACTCGAGACTTTATGTTGCGGACGAGAACTTCATAAGACAGGTCACTTCCGATCACTCCTTTGTGATGGAGCTTGTGAGAGCAGGCAGAATAAGCCCCGAACAGGCTCGCAACCACCCTAAAAAGAACTATCTCACCAGAGCCTTGGGCGTAGACAGAGAAATGCTTGTGGACGGCATAATATACAGCATTGAAAACCGATATGTTATTATGTGTTCGGACGGTCTTACAAATATGCTGACCGACAGCGAAATAGGGGACTGCCTGAGCCTTGATGCTGACAATGTGACAAAGGTTGAAAGGCTTATAGACGAGGCAAACCGAAAGGGCGGCAGCGACAATATTACGGTTATTCTGATAGACAACAGGGAGGATGAATGATATTATGTATATAAAAAGCGGAACGCGCATAAACGGCAGATACAGAATCCTTGAGCAGGTTGGCGTTGGGGGAACTGCGGTAGTATATAAGGCTATGGACGAAAAGCTGAACAGGGTCGTCACGCTCAAAGCGCTGAGAGAAGAATTTGTTGACAATGAAGAATTTCTCAAAAGGTTCACCACAGAGGCTCAGGCAGCCGCCAGACTGAATCATCCCAATATTGTCAGCGCATATGATGTAGGCAGAGACGGCGAAATCTGCTATATCATTATGGAATATATAGACGGCTATACCCTTAAGGAGCTTATCCTTAAAAATGCTCCCTTTACAAATGAAGAAACCCTCGGAGTCTCCTTACAGATAGCCTCGGCTCTTGAAGCAGCCCACAAAAACGGCATTATCCACAGGGATATAAAGCCCCAGAACATACTTGTCACAAAGGACGGAGATATAAAGGTGACCGATTTCGGTATTGCCAAAGCTGCATCAAGCTCCACGATTACTACCGAACAAATGGGCTCGGCTCACTATTTTTCTCCCGAACAGGCTAAGGGAGGCTTTGTGGATCACAAAAGCGATATATATTCTCTTGGTATAGTTATGTATGAGATGCTTACGGGCAGACCACCCTTTGACGGAGAGTCCACGGTTGCGCTTGCCATAAAGCATATGGATCAGCCCCTCCCCGATATAAAGGATTTCAACAGCGAAGCCTCCGAAAGTCTCATCAGAATAATAGCCAAGGCCACCGCAAAAAGACCGTCTATGAGATATTCCACAGCGGAGGAGCTGAGCGAAGATCTCAAACACGCTCTTACGGATTCGAGCGGCAGCTTTGTCAGAAACAACAGAGTTGACAGATCGTCCCATACAATAGTTATGACCTCCGAAGAAAGGAGAGCCATAAGAGAAAGAGCGGGACAGAACGGCGGCGAACACCGACAGGAGCACCGCAATAACCAAAACAGCCACAACAATCACAACAACCACAATAACCACAATAAAAAAAGACCATCGCCCGCGACCGCCGAAAAACGCCGCAGACAGATGGAGGAAGAAGAAACAAAGAGCAGAAACATAGTTATTTCAGCCATAATTACGGGAGTAGCCATAGTTGTGGTGCTGACGGTCATAGTTGCGTTTCTTACGGGCGGAAACAGCAGAAACGATGTCATAATGCCGCGTTTTATTGATATGACGCAGGAAATGGCAGAAAAGACAGCCAAAGAAAACGGCATCTTTCTTGAAATAGAATCGGTCGAAAGCGACAAGCTTTTGGGCACTGTTGTCGGACAGAGCGTTGAAGAGGGCAAGAAAATATCCAGAGGCGATACGGTAACCATAGAGGTATCAGTCGGCAACGGCGAAGTAGAGTTTCCCGATGTGGTGGGATATTCTATGGAGGATGCCCAGAGGGAGCTTAAAAACCGCGGCATAACAAATGTAACCTTCAGTCTGCAAAAAAGCACGACTATCCCATCGGGAACAGTCATAAGCACCGATCCCGTTGAGGGAGAAATGATAAGAGTTGACAAAGAGGTCACTCTGTTTATAAGCATTTCCGACTCCGAAAAGATGATAGAGGTTGAAAACGTACTCGGAAAGAGCCGTCAGGAGGCTGTGTCCATACTTGAAAAACAGGGCTTTTCCGTTAAGGTCGAGGAGGCTGCCTCTGACGCATATCCCGAAGGACAGATCTGCGCCCAGAGCAAGGACGGCGGCTTTGAGGCTCTTGAAGGCTCCACCATAATGATCTATGTAAGCACAGGCCCCGATGAGACTGCCACAGAACCGCCTACGGAGGCTGCGCCCGAACCCGAGGCCGATACTCAAGCCTCGGTAGAGAATGTGGACTACGATCAGGTAGTTATGCCGACATATAATATAACTATCCCTGTCACACAGGTACCCGATAAAGACAAGGTGACGGTTACGATCGCCGAGGTAGGTCTTGACGGATCCGAAAAGCAGGTATATTCAAAGGAGATACAGAAGTCGAGCTTTCCTTATTCATACAGTGTGACGGGCTCGGGCAGCACCTATAAGGTATATTATGACGGCGTAATAAGCGCCGTACACAGCTATGATGACGGAGGACTTTCGGGATCAAGCTATTATGTTGACGGAAAACTGTCCGATACAAAGCACTATTGATATTATGAGGGGAAGGATAATAAAAGGCGTGGGCGGACTTTACAGCGTTGCCTGCGATGACGGAAAAATATATAAGGGCAAGGCAAGGGGTTTATTGAGAAAACAGGGCATAAAGCCTGCCATAGACGACTATGCCGAAATAACTCCGGACGGAGAAGAATGCGTCATAGTCTCTATACACGAAAGAAAAAATATGCTTATACGCCCGAAGGCGGCGAACATAGACTGCGCAGTCATAGTGTTTGCCTCAGCAAACCCCGATATAAATTTCGACCTGCTGGACAGGTTTCTCATACTTGCAGAAAGCAGGAGCATAGAAGATATAATTATATGTATAAACAAATGCGATCTTGAAGTCTCGGAGGGCAGAAAAAAAGCGGAGAGGATATACAAGGGCATTTATCCCGTATGTTTTGTGTCAGCCGAAAGCGGAGAGGGCATTGACGGGCTTAAGTCAAGGCTCAGAGGAAAGGTCAGCGTGCTTGCGGGGCCTTCGGGAGTGGGCAAGTCCAGCATAATAAACAGAATAGTACCCTTCGGAAATATGGAAACAGGCGAAATAAGCGAAAAGATCCGCAGGGGACGGCACACCACAAGACACATAGAGCTTTTGCAGATCGACAGCGGCTCCTATATTATGGATACGCCGGGGTTTTCTTCGGTGGACACAGACAGTCTTGACCCTGAGAGCCTTCCGAGGTTTTTTCGTGAATTTGCGCCCTACCTTACGGGCTGCTATTACAGGGACTGCCGCCATATGGAGGAACCGGGCTGCATACTTAAGGAACAGGTGGGGACAAATATACTGACCGAAAGATACGAAAGATACAGAAGAATGTATAACGAAATCAAAAAGGGGCTTAAAAAGTATTAAGGAGAAAAACAAATGATAAAATTGTCACCTTCAATATTGGCGTCTAATATGCTTCATCTTGAAAATGAGCTGAAAATATTCACAAAAATGAATGTTCCGTATATCCACATAGATATTATGGACGGACTTTTTGTACCCAATTTCAGCTTTGGCACGGCGGCTGTCCAAAGCCTCAGAAAGGCTACGGATCTCGTGCTTGACGTGCATCTTATGGTGTATGACCCCATAAAGAATATAAAAATATTCTGTGAAAGCGGCGCAGACATAATCTCATTTCATTTTGAAGCCACAAACAATCCCAACAAGGCCATAGACTATATAAAAAGATACGGAAAAAAAGCTTGCATAACCATCAATCCTTCCACAATGGAGGAGGCTGTCTTTCCTTATCTCGACAGAGTGGATCAGGTGCTTGTTATGGGCGTTATCCCGGGTTTCGGAGGACAGGGGCTTATACCATCCACCCTTAAAAAGCTGTCAAACCTGAGAAACTATATAGACAAAAACAATTACAATGTTGATATAGAAATAGACGGAGGCATATTGCCCGAAAACGTAAGGAGCGTTCTGGACGCAGGAGCCAATGTCATCGTGGGCGGCTCCTCTATATACAAGGGCTATAGGCTCGAGGAGAATATAAAGGTGCTTTACGATATATTCAGGGAGTATGAAAAGGATGAAAGCGGCAGTCATCTGTAACGGAGAAATAAGGGATTATTCGTATATAAAGAGCTTTCTTGACAACATCGGGCTTGTTGTGTGCTGTGACGGCGGACTGCGGCACTGTGAGGGGCTGGGGATTTTTCCCGATATAATATGCGGAGATTTTGACTCGGTTCGTCCCGATGTAATGGACAGATATAAAAATTCGTCTGCCGAAATCAGAAAGGTGCCGAGGGAAAAGGACTTTACGGACGGAGAGCTTGGCATAAGACTTGCCCTCGAAAGGGGAGCCGATGAGCTCGTGCTGCTTGGCTGTCTGGGGAGCCGCTTTGACCACAGCCTTGCAAATGTACAGCTTTTGCTTTTGCCTCTTAAGCAGGGCGCAAGGGCAAAAATCATAAGCGAAAATAATACCCTCTTCCTTGTTGACAGAGAGCTGAAGCTTGATGTCGAAAAGGGAACCACCATATCCCTTATTCCCCTTGTCGGAGAGGTCAGGGGTGTCACAACCGAGGGGCTTTATTATCCTCTCGAAAAATCTGCCCTGAGCCTTGGCTCTTCTTTGGGGATCAGCAATGTAAGCACAGGGCGCAAAGTAAGGATAAGCCTCGATGAAGGACTGCTTTTGGTGGCGGAGGCAAGAGACGATCAATAAAAAAGCGGAGCTCCCGAAGATATGCACGGCTTTGGCCTCCAATAAGGAAACAATCGCCCCTGTTTTTCATATAATGGTATAGCACATATATGAATATAACAGGGTGAGATTATGAAGGGAAAAAAGAAAGCTGTGGGACTTGCTCTGCTCTGCTTCGGAGCGGGAGTGCTTGCAAATATTATTTTTCCGTGTATAGGCTTTATTATAGGAGTATTGATGATAGCTCTGGGGATACTTGAGCTTTGCTGCTGAGAAAGGAACACTATGAAGGACAGCATTATTTTTGATCTTGACGGCACTCTGTGGGACGCAAGAGATGTGCTTGTGAGATCGTGGAACAGTTCGTTTGAAAGACTTGGCGTAAACAAAAAAATCACCGTGGACGAGCTGACCCCCTGTCTGGGTCTGACCTTGGACAAAATAGCCGAAAAAATTCTCCCTTCCGAGGATATGGGCAGAAGTGAATATATAACCGAGGAATGTTGTAAGGATCACAACATATTTCTTGAAAAATACGGCGGAAGGCTTTATCCTCATTTTTGGGAAACTATAAAGGAGCTTAAACGCAGCTACAGGCTGTTTATTGTCAGCAACTGTCGGGAAGGATATATAGAGAGCTTTCTGAACGCTCACAAGGCGTGGGATTTTTTTGAGGATATTGAAAACAACGGAAGGACGGGTCTTGACAAGGCGGGAAATATACGACTTGTGGCAGAGAGAAATTCACTTTCTGCTCCCGTATATGTGGGAGACACGATCTCCGATATGGAGTCGGCCAAAAAGGTCGGTGTGCCGTTTATTTTTGCATCCTACGGCTTTGGAAAATGCGATGGCTGTGAAAACCGTATCGAAGGCTTTGAACAGCTTGTGGACTTAATGAGAGGACTGTGATTTTTATGAACAAAACGACCTTATGGCTTGCGGGTGATTCACTTGTGCAGGGCTATATGCCCGAAGAATTTACGGGAGGCTGGGGAGATTATATAGGATATTTTTTGGATCCCTCAAAATTCAGAACGGAAAACAGGGCAAAGGGCGGCAGAAGTACGAGATATTATATAAACGAAGGACGTTTTTATGAGTATGCCGACAGTATGAAAAAAGGGGATTTTCTCTTTATACAGTTTTGTCACAATGACGACTGCACTAAGGAGTATAAGACTATGCCCCACAGACTGACGCCCCTGGGAGAACCCGACAAAAACGGAAGATTTCCCGTAACCCCGGGAAAGCTTGTGTCAACGGACTTTTTGCCCTATGAATATATAGAGGCTCTGTGCGGCGATACCGTCAGGACAAAGGCCGAAAAGGAGGCTGATTTTTCGGAGGTCAGCAGAATATACAAGGAGCTTTTTGACAGAGAATACTATCCCTACAGCGCAGACGGCTCAAATGGAACATATAAATGGTTTTTGAAATATTTTTGTGATGAAGCAAGAAAAAGGGGAGTTATACCCATAATTGTGACCGCTCCGCCCAGAATGGTTTTTGACGGAGAAAAAATAAAGGACGGCGCCGCTCTCCACGGCGGAAACAACTTTGCATATATAAGAGCAGCCTTGCAGCTTGCAGAGGAGGAGGACGTATTTGTAATAGATCTCTTCGGAAAATGCAGAGAATTGTTTGAAAAACTGGGAGAGGATAAAACGAGAATGCTGAATACGGTCAAGGAGGGCAGGCTCTGCGGAAAATGGCCCGAAGACTATGACAGGGCTGTCGCCGATGCCGACACAAAATTTGACAACACTCATTTCAACAAATTCGGGGCATTCTGCGCTGCAGCTATGATATCCCAGGAGCTTATAGGGCTTTGCGGAAGGACCAACTCTCACGGAGAAAGTCTTGATGTTTTTTCGGGCAGCGTATACAGAGAACCGTCTCTGAGGGTACCTGCGCCAAAGGGTCTTGATAACTTAGGTTTATTCGGTGTATAACATAGACTGCAAAACAATATAATTAATATTATCGCAATAAAAAAGCTGCCAATCGGGGCAGATCAGCGTGTCGAAAAGTCGACACGCTGTCATCAAAATGCAGTCGCATTTTGATGAGGCCAAATGTGCGTGCCGAACAAGTCGGCGACTTCATTTGGATAAAGGAATATAAATTCCAATTTGTTCCAAAAACTGCGTTTTTTCGCAAATTGAAATTTATTCCTCGGACGGTCAAAGCTCATGCTCAGTGCTTTTCCTTGTGGAAAAGTTGCCCTTCGACCAATCCGACATCTTTCGGACACTACCTGCGGATTAAAGTCTGCAACGCTATATAATACATTTGTAGAATACTTTTCTGATTATCGTTCAATTTACTTTTTTTACAATCTAAAAGCTGCCAATTGGGGCAGCTTTTGGCGTTTAGCGTTTTCGTCATATGCAGCATATGAACGTCACTGTATTTTCATATTTTTATAGTGGTTTGAACAGAATATCTTAGTCCTATAGTCGCAGTCTTTCAGCGTCTTTATAAATATTTTTGCGGTATAGTATGCGTCATAGAGGGCGTTGTGACAGTGCAGATCGGTCTCTATTCCGAGGGTTTCTATTGCCTTTTTAAGGCTGATCTGTTTTCCGTGTTCCTCACCCAGAAGGCGGCTTATATAGGGCTGAATATCAATATACCTCAGTATGAGAGGGTGGTCTATAAGCCTGTAGCATACTATATTTTCGTACAATATGGGTATATCCGAGCCGCCCCACACTATAAATGTAATATCCCCGTCTCCCGAAAATTTTTTGAACTCCCTATAGTTGTCCGAAAAAGAGCCTGCGTTTTTGAAATCCTCGGTTTTCATTTTTATAACCTCTGCTATAAAGGGGTTTATGCGGGGATAGATACGGGGCTTTATATATGCGTTGAAGGTGTCCTCAAATTTGTGTTTTTCATCAAACTTTACGGCACCTATCTGTATTATCTCGTGATGACAGTTGGGATTCGGCGGCGCTTGTCTGCCTGTCTGAAAGTCAAATGCGCTGTTGAATTCAAGGTCTAAGGATATATAGTTCATAGCTTGTTACCCGGATATTCCTTTCCGTTAAAAGACATAAAAGACATTATATTTAAAAGTCAGAGAAATACCCACCGCTTCACCAAGACGGTGGGTATTTTCGGTAGATTATTTCTGTACGAGATGAATAGCGAAGCCGCCTATTTCATTCTTAAGATAGATAGCTGTGGTCTGTACGTTCTTTACAACAACGTCCTTGTCATAGTCGAACTCGCCGCCCATAGCCTCGATATAGCGGATAGCTCTGTTCATATACTTTGTCTTGATGGCGATGTGTCCGTTTGTGCCGCGGAACATAGATTTTCTTACTTCGATGCCGTCAGATGCAAATACTGCCGAGTTGCCGTTTCTGATGGGGAAGTTGAAAAGCTTGTTGAATTCGCCTGCGATAGCGAGAGCAGCCTCTTCGTTTTCGGAGTTGATGCCTATATGAGCAACCTCAAGGCCAAGCATTGTTTGTACTGCTTCTTTACAAAGGGCGATGATCTCATCGAATCTGCCTTCGTTTACCATATCGGGCTTAACCATCCATGATCCGCCGCAGCATATGATTTTGTTAAAGCTTAAGTAGTTGTTCAGGTTGCCGGGGTTTACGCCGCCTGTGGGCATAAACTTCATCTTTGTGTAGGGGCCGCACATTGACTTGATCATATTGATTCCGCCTGCTGCCTCAGCAGGGAAGAACTTTACAACGTCAAGGCCAAGCTCGATAGCCGTCTCAACATCGGAGGGGTTAGCCGTACCGGGAGTAATGAGATAGCCTTTTTCTACACAGTGCTTTACAACCTTTGGATTAAGACCGGGAGAAACAAGGAACTTTGCTCCTGCGGCGATAGCCGAATCAGCCTGCTCGGGAGTAAGGATCGTGCCGGCGCCCACGATACATTCGGGAACTTCTTTTGCCATACGTCTGATAGATTCTTCAGCCTCGGCTGTTCTGTATGTAACCTCGGCGCAGGGAAGTCCTCCGGCAACAAGAGCCTTAGCAAGAGGAACTGCCTTTTCAACATCATTGATAGCGATAACGGGAACGATACCGATTGCAGAAAGTTTTTCTAAAATTGGATGCATTTCTTTCACCTCATTTGAAAATTTTTTTGATAAAGTAGCATTTACCTTATTTTTATACTAACACAATTTGGTAATAAAGTCAATAAAGCCGCAATAATTTTTTAATTTTTGTTGAGGTTATACAAAAGCGGCTGTTCCTGCCTTGTGCGCTGTCCTTCGTTATCAGTATCTGAAGTTGCCCTTGTCATATTCTTCTTTTGAAATATAGATATTCTGCGCATAATAGAGCGTATTTGAAATATCGTTGTAGGACAGGGCGTGATCTATGAAATAATATCCCCTGTAGGTAAGGCTGTCATAGGCATAGAGGTCGTTGACTATATTGTTTATAATGTCGAAATAGAAAGCCCCGGGAGCCGATGTTTCAAACAGAACATATTCGGGCATCTCATATTGCAGACCGTTTCGGATAAGCTTATCTTCAAATGACGATGAGGCGTTTCCGTTGTTTTCGGCAAGATCCTCGGTGTGGGTCTTTGCGACCTCGTATTTTGAATTCTCAAGATTCCTGCTGTTTCCCTCGTTTATCCTGAATGCCGACAGCATATAGTTAAACTCATCGTTTATGCTTTCGACAGTGCTTTTGCTGTAGGATATATCGTCCATATATTTGCTCTGGCATACAAAAAGAGCATATACGGTATTTTTGGAAATTCTGCCCGAACCCTTTTTGGTATAATACTTTGCCGTATAGCCTGCGGGAGCGGTAAACTTCCCGGGATCGTCCTCGCCGTATTCAAGTCCCTCAAAAGAGAATCCCGGAGACTGCGAATAGAACGCAACTATCTTTTTTTCATCGTCCACGCCAATCATACTGTATTTTGTGGCTGTTGTGTTGTATACATACCATGTAAAACCGAATGGGCTCTGATACTTTCTTGACGGTACGGGTATCTTTGTGCCGTTGAAGTGATATTTTGAGTTGTCAAGCACAAAGCTTATATCAGCCGCAGGAACATCGTCCGAAGCTTCGGCCTCTGTAGTCTCTTCGGTTGTAGCCTCGGTGGTGGTGTCCTTTTTTGGATAGTAGGTTGACCACGGAGCCTCTACATTGCTGCTTTCGTCAACATAGTCGAGAGTAATGACATATGTTTCGGGATTATATCCCACCGTTACATCAACAGCCTCCGCAACGGCTCTTATGGGCAGCATAAATGAACCGTTCATAATAAACTGGGGTACTTCGGGATAAACGACATTTCCATCGGCTATAAAATATTCGTTGCCCAATGTAAGCTCAACGCTGTGGCTCTTGCTGTTGAGATAAGCTGTTTTTGTTTCGGCATCAAAGTCTACCTCATAGCCCATCTGCTCGAATACGCCTCTTATGGGTACGAAAACATAGCCCTGTTTGTTGTAGGGGGTCTGTCCCTTGAAGTCGATAAAGCCCTTTCCGTTTACGAGTACCGACCAGATAGGCAGATCCTCCTGCTCCTGAGTCGTAAGGGCAAAATCGCTCTGTTCGATATACTGCGCCGAAACGGGCGCTGCCGACAGCACCAATGCCGCCGAAATGAGGAATAACAGTTTTTTCATTTTCATTATCCTTCAACTCCTTTTATACAATTATACCAATTCTTATTTGACAGGCGGATAAAAATTATTTGCGTTTTTCCGACTTTCGATCAAAGATCGGTACTATACTGTTATTTTATCATATATTGACCATACTCTACAATATATTTTTTATGAAAAATTATTATAAACGACAAACTTTTATTGTCTGCGCCGCAGTTTCGCGCGGACTGAGGCGGAAAAGGCGTTTTGTTTAAATAGTATTGAATTTTGATATTCCGTATGTTAAAATGTAAGGAAATCGGAGGTCAGCATAATGAAAAAAAACACAACCGTCATTTTGCTTTTTATACTGCTTGTCATACTCTGTCTTTTGCAGATTCTTATAGAGGGAATATCCTCTCCCGCTTTCAGCGTTATAAACGAAACTCCCGAGGAATATACTGCCGGAATAGCCAATGACGCGGACGATGATATACCGCAGGACGTATATGATGTGACGGGATATATTTTCAAAAATTCGTCCGACTATATGGAAAGGCTCAGAACAGAGGTAAACAACCTTGCAAACGACAAAACCGACAGAGAACACCTTTATGAAGTGGCTGAAAGCATAAGGCTCAATCAGATAAGCTATTATACAACGCTCAATGACGCATACGCCTATGACAACTATGAGCTTGTGGAAACCTGCAAGACCTGCGTTTTCAATACGGAGGCTCTGGCATACAACATAATGAGTTATATACGCACGGGAAAAACGGGCTATATAAGTCGGGCGATGATATGTATTTCGGCGGATTCTGCGGCGTCATACAAATTCAGACTTGCGCAGGAAAATTATAGAGCCGCCCACGAGGACACGCCCGAGAGAGGTACGGACGGCCGCTGACGAATGTCAATGCAGGATTCATAAAGGGAGGAGCTTTCTATGGATCATTTTAAGCTTGTATCGGATTTTACCGCAACGGGAGATCAGCCCGAAGCCATAAGTGAGATCGTGAAAGGGTTTCGGGAGGGCTGCCGCTTTCAGACGCTTCTGGGAGTGACAGGCTCGGGAAAGACTTTCACAATGGCAAATGTAATAAAGGAGCTTAACAGACCTGTTCTCGTTCTGGCGCACAACAAAACACTGGCTGCGCAGCTCTATAATGAATTTAAGGAGTTTTTCCCCGAAAACGCCGTAGAGTATTTTGTGTCCTATTATGACTATTATCAGCCCGAGGCATATGTGCCTTCTTCGGATACCTATATAGCGAAGGACTCGTCCGTAAATGATGAGATAGACAAGCTCAGACACTCTGCAACGGCGGCTCTTTTTGAAAGAAGGGACGTTATAATAGTGGCTTCGGTATCCTGCATATACGGTCTTGGCGACCCCATAGACTATAACGAAATGTGCGTATCACTAAGACCCGGAATGATAAGGGATATGAGAGACATACAGAAAAAGCTTGTGGAAATACAGTATGACAGGAACGATATGAATTTTGTGAGAGGCACCTTCAGGGTCAGAGGCGACACTTTGGAGGTTTTCCCTGCGGAAAGCTCCGACACGGCATACAGAGTGGAGTTTTTCGGCGATGAGGTGGACAGGATCTCCGAGGTCGATCCCCTTACGGGAGGGATAAAGGGCATAAGAAACCACATCTGCATATATCCCGCAAGCCACTATGTCATAAGCAGAGACAAGATGCAGAGAGCCATAAAAGCCATAAACGAGGAGCTTTGCGAAAGAATAAAGTTTTTTAAATCCGAAGAAAAATATATAGAGGCTCAGAGAATAGAAGAAAGAACTAATTATGATATGGAAATGATGAGCGAAATGGGCTTTTGTTCGGGCATAGAAAACTATTCGAGACATTTGTCGGGCAGAGAGGAGGGCAGCACCCCTCACACGCTGATAGACTATTTTCCCGATGATTTTATTACCATAGTGGACGAGTCTCATGTGTCTATCCCACAGGTAGGGGGAATGTATAACGGCGACCGATCGAGAAAAATGTCCCTTGTGGACTATGGCTTCAGACTTCCCTCGGCTCTTGACAACAGACCCCTTAAATTCAACGAATTTGAAGAAAAAATGAATCAGATGCTCTTTGTGTCGGCTACGCCCGGAAGGTATGAAAAGGAGCATTCCGAAAATGTTGTGGAACAGATAATAAGACCCACGGGACTTCTGGATCCCGAAATCGAAATAAGACCCGTAGAAGGTCAGATAGACGACCTTATAGGCGAAATAAACAAAACGGTCAGAAAGGGCTGGAGGGTGCTTATAACGACCCTCACCAAAAAAATGGCTGAGGATCTCACAAAATATCTTGAAGAAAGCGGAATAAGGGTAAACTATCTTCACTCGGACATTGACACCCTTGAAAGGCTCGAAATAATAAGGAGCCTGAGACTGGGAGAGTTTGACGTTCTGGTGGGCATAAACCTGCTGAGAGAGGGACTTGATATTCCCGAAACGGCTCTTGTGGTTATTCTTGACGCCGACAAGGAGGGATTTTTGAGATCGGAGACATCCCTTATACAGACGGTGGGCAGAGCCGCAAGAAACGCCGAGGGCAGAGTCATAATGTACGCCGATGTTATGACGGACTCCATAAAAAACTGCGTTGACGAGACAAACAGAAGGCGTGAGATACAAAAAAAATACAACGATGAGCATGGCATTGTGCCTCATACCATAATCAAAAAGGTACACGAGATCATAAAGGCGACCGAGGCAGTAACGGGCAGAAAGAGTATGAAGCTTGAAAAGGATCCCGAAAGTATGTCGGCGGCGGAGCTTAAACAGCTCATAAACGACCTTGGCGAAAAAATGAGAAAGCTTGCGCTTGAGCTTAAGTTTGAAGAGGCGGCGGAGCTGAGAGACGAAATAAAGAGGCTCAACGAAATGCTTCTTCTGTAAAACGTATAAAAAATATATAAATAAACCTATAAAACAATATTCAGAGGTAATGAGATGGAAAACGAAAGTATTATAATAAGAGGAGCAAGAGAAAACAACCTTAAAAATATTGACGTGGAGATACCCCGAAACAAGCTGAATGTTTTTACGGGACTGAGCGGTTCGGGAAAGTCGAGCCTTGCCTTCGACACAATATATGCCGAGGGACAGAGAAGATATGTCGAAAGTCTGTCCTCTTATGCGAGAATGTTTTTGGGACAGATGGACAAGCCCGATGTTGACAGCATAGACGGGCTTTCGCCTGCCATTTCGATAGATCAGAAAACAACAAACAACAATCCCCGTTCCACCGTGGGGACTGTGACGGAGATATACGACTACTTCAGACTGCTGTTTGCAAGGGCAGGCATACCCCACTGTCCCAAATGCGGCAGGGTCATAGAAAAGCAGAGCATAGATCAGATCGTGGACAGAATAACCGAGCTGCCCGAAAGAACGAAGCTTACGCTCCTTGCTCCCGTAGTAAGGGACAGAAAGGGAGAACACGCAAAAATTTTAGAGGACGCAAGACGCAGCGGCTATGTGAGAGTAAGAATTGACGGCATTGTATACGATCTTTCGGAGGATATAAAGCTCGAAAAAAACAAAAAGCACAATATAGAAATAGTGATCGACAGGCTTATAGTCAAGGAGGGTATGGAGCAGAGACTTGCTCAGTCAGCCGAAACCGCTATGGCGCTTACGGGAGGTATCCTTATAGTGGATACAGAACGGGAGGAAATGACATTTTCGCAGAATTTTGCCTGTCCCGACTGCGGAATAAGCATTGACGAGATCGAACCGAGAATGTTTTCTTTCAACAATCCCAACGGAGCCTGTCCTCAGTGCGCAGGTCTTGGCGCAAGGCTTGTTTTTGACCCCGAGCTTGTGGTGCCAAGCCCCGAGCTTTCAATAAATCAGGGGGCTATCGCCGTATACGGCTGGAACGCCATTATGAATGACGGCTCTATGAGCCACAATCTCTTTGAACAGCTCTCAAAAAGACACAACATTGACCTTGATATGCCCTATAAGGACCTGCCCGAAGAAACAAAGGAATATATTATGTACGGGGCAGGGGGAGAGCTTATACCCGTGACATTCAAAAGCGGCGGAAAAATGAAAAGCTATGACTTTTATTTTGACGGCATAATAAACAATCTCGAAAGAAGATATTCCGAGACATATTCCGAATCGGCAAAAAAGGAATATGAGGCTTTTATGACAAATATAACCTGTCCTGCCTGCAAGGGCAAAAGACTTCGCCCGGAATATCTTGCCGTTACGCTGGGAGACGAAAGCATAGCTGACCTGACCGACAAATCCATAAAGGAGCTTAAGACATTCTTTAATGAGCTTAAGCTTTCAAAAACCCAGCTTGCGGTGGCTGATCTTATATTGAGAGAAATAAAGGCGAGAATAAATTTTCTGTCCGATGTGGGGCTTGACTATCTTACGCTTTCAAGAACGGCAGGCACGCTTTCGGGAGGAGAATCCCAAAGAATACGACTTGCCACACAGATAGGCTCAGGGCTTGTGGGAGTGCTTTATATTCTGGACGAACCCAGCATAGGACTTCACCAAAAGGACAACGACAAGCTTCTTGCCACTCTTAAAAATCTGAGAGATCTGGGAAATACCCTTATAGTTGTGGAGCATGACAGCGACACCATAATGGCCGCCGACAATGTTGTTGACATAGGGCCGAAGGCAGGTATGGAGGGCGGCGAGGTGGTTTATTCGGGAGACGTAGATGGACTTCTGAGGTGCGAAGCCTCAGCAACAGGCAATTATCTCAGCGGAAGGCTTGAAATACCCGTGCCGTCCGTAAGACGAAAGGCGGGAAAGAACAGACTAAAAATAAGAGGAGCCGAGGTCAACAACCTTAAAAAGCTGAATGTGGATATTCCCCTGGGGCTTTTTGTCTGCGTGACAGGCGTATCGGGCTCGGGAAAAAGCTCCCTTGTCAATCAGATAATTTATAAAACCCTTGCGCGCAAGCTCAATCATGCCAGAATAAAGGCGGGAAAGGTGAAAAGCGTCAGCGGATATGAGGCTCTTGACAAGATAATAAATATTGACCAGTCGCCCATAGGCAGGACGCCGAGGTCAAATCCTGCCACCTATACGGGACTTTTTGATCTCATAAGGGATCTTTTTGCGAATTTGCCCGAGGCAAAAATGAGGGGCTACGGAAAGGGACGCTTTTCGTTCAATGTAAAGGGCGGACGGTGCGAAAGCTGTTCGGGAGACGGCATAGTCAAAATAGAGATGAACTTTCTTCCCGATGTTTATGTTCCCTGTGAGGTCTGTCGGGGAAAACGCTATAACAGAGAAACTCTCGAGGTAAAGTATAAGGATAAGTCCATTTCGGACGTTCTGGATATGACCGTAGAGGAGGCTCTTGACTTTTTTTCAAATCTGCCGAGGATAAGGGACAAGCTTCAGACCCTTTATGACGTGGGGCTTTCGTATATAAAGCTCGGTCAGTCCTCCACGACCCTGTCGGGCGGAGAGGCTCAGAGAGTAAAGCTTTCCTCGGAGCTTTCGAGAAGGTCCACAGGCAGGACTATATATGTGCTGGATGAGCCTACCACGGGACTTCATACGGCTGATGTACACAAGCTTACCGACATAATACAGAGACTTACAGACGGCGGAAATACCGTTGTAGTCATAGAACACAATTTAGACGTTATAAAAACCGCCGACTATATAATAGATCTGGGCCCCGATGGGGGAGACGGCGGCGGACAGCTTGTGGCGGCAGGAACCCCCGAAGAGATAGCCGCTTGTGAGGCGTCCTATACGGGACAATATCTCAGGCGTATATTGAAAGCCCGTGACCCGCAGCTATAAAACCCGGCGCAGAGGCCTGTTTTTTGAAATTATGTAAAAATTTATGTTGACAAGACGGCGCCAAAATGGTATTATTAATGTGTTGTGAATTTTGTGAATGTACAGTTACCGCACGGAGAGGCCATAAATCCGATAGCTTCGGAGCCGAATCCGGCGTGTTCCTGTAGTATCGGAAAGGAATTTCCGATCGCCGTAGCGAGAGTTATGCAGACGGCGGTGTTTTTCGCAGAAAAACATACTGAATATTAAGGAGGTGCAAAAAAATGTACGCAATTATCGAAACAGGCGGAAAGCAGTATAAGGTTGCCGAGGGCGATGTTATTACTGTTGAAAAGCTTGGTGTTGCCGAGGGCAGCTATACATTTGACAAGGTGCTTGTTGTTGCTGACGGAGACGACATAAAGGTCGGCGCTCCCACAGTTGAGGGCGCTTCTGTCGAAGCAAAGGTTCTCGGAGAGGGCAAGGCCAAAAAGGTCATAGTATATAAGTATAAGCCCAAAAAAGGTTTCCATAAAAAGCGCGGACACAGACAGCCTTTTACAAAGCTTTCTGTTACCAAGATAAACGCCTGATTATGCTTATATGTACAATATTTAAAAAAAATGACTGTATCTGCGGATTTCAGATAAAAAATCATACCGACCCGATTGTGTGCAGCGGCGTTTCGGCGCTGGCTCAGTCTACGGTCAATTCGATCGAGGCTCTTAGCGGAGTGGGCAGTCGGTATGAGCTTGAAACAGATGAAGAAAGCGGATATTTATACTTTTTTATACCCTCCCATGCACATGGAGAGGTAGACAAGGCTGCGGAGCTTTTTCTGAAGGGATTTGAGCTTGGGGCTTTGAATCTTTCGGAAGGGTATTCCGAATATATGACAGTTAAAATCAGGGAGGTGTCTGATTATGTTAAGAATTAATCTTCAGTTGTTTGCTCATAAGAAGGGCTCAGGTTCTTCAAAAAACGGCCGTGACTCCAACTCAAAGAGACTCGGAGCCAAGAGAGCTGACGGACAGCACGTTCTGGCGGGCAATATTCTTTATACTCAGAACGGTACAAGGATCCACCCCGGCAAGAATGTCGGATGCGGAAATAATTATACATTGTTTGCTCTGGTAGATGGCAGAGTTAAGTACGAGAGACTTGGCAGAAGCAAAAAGCAGGTTTCGGTATATCCCATCGAGGCAGAGGCATAAAAAATCTGTATTTTCTGAAGATTGCGCGGCTATATTATATTTATATAGCCGCTTTCTGCTATTTTAGGCTTTGGGGCACCGAGGCAGAGCCTTCACTTTTTTGAAGTCTGCCGGAAGATACCCTTATTTTGCCTATGGTTATACATACAGCCACGACAAAAAGGAGTGACAGACCAGTGTTTCTGGACAGAGTTAAGATCCATATAAAAGGAGGAAAGGGCGGCAACGGCTGCGTATCCTTCTATCGTGCCAAATATATTACTCACGGCGGCCCCGATGGGGGAGACGGAGGAAAAGGCGGAGATATAATTTTTGAGGTCGATACGGGAGCCGCCACTCTTATGGATTTCAGATATAAGAAGGTCTTTAAGGCCGAAAACGGCAGAGACGGCGAAAAGCGCAACCGTTCGGGAGCCGACGGCCAAAGCGTTATAATAAAAGTCCCTGCGGGAACTATCATAAGAGAGGCAAACTCCAACAAAATAATGGCTGACCTCACAAAACCCGGCGAAAAGCGCACTCTTATAAAAGGCGGCAGAGGCGGCAGAGGAAACCAGCATTTCGCCACTGCCCAGAGACAGGCTCCGAGATATTGCGAGGCTGGAAAAGAGGCAGCCGAATACGATGTGATTCTGGAGCTTAAGCTTATTGCCGATGTGGGTCTTGTGGGACTTCCCAGCGCAGGAAAGTCAACTATCCTCAAAATGGCTACAAACGCCAATCCCAAGATCGCAGCATATCACTTTACAACGCTAAGCCCGAATTTGGGAGTAGTGAGGGGAAATTTCAGCAGGGAGTTTGTGCTTGCGGATATTCCCGGACTTATTGAGGGAGCCAGCGAGGGCGTTGGTCTCGGTCACGATTTTCTCAGACATATAGAGAGAACAAAGGCTTTTATACACGTTGTGGACGCAGGAGCCATAGAGGGCGATGATCCCGTAAAAAGCATACGCCTTATAAACGATGAGCTGAGAAAATATAACGAGGAGCTGCTTGACCGCCCTATGATAATCGCTGCAAACAAAATGGATCTGCCCGATGCCGAGGAGAATCTTTTGAGGATAAAAGAGACTTTTGAGCCCGAGGGTATGAAGGTCATTCCCATAACTGCTGCCGCTAATAAGGGCATAGACGTCCTTATAAGAGAGGCTGCCAAAATACTTGAGGACTGCCCCGATGAGGTGGTTATGTTTGAAGAGGATTATGACTTTGACAGATATGAAGAGGGAGCTTCGGAAGAAACGGGAGGCTTCACCGTTACTAAGATAGAGGAAGGCTATTATCTGGTCGAGGGCGTAGGCGTTGAAAAAATGATAGGCTACACCAATATAGACAACGAGCAGGGCTTTGCATTTTTCCAGAGATATATAAGAGAAAAGGGCATAGTGGACGCTCTTAAAGAAAAGGGCATAAAAGACGGAGACACCGTAAGAATATATGACCTTGAATTTGAATTTTTTGACTGATAAAACAAGCTGACAAAACAGACATATAAAACGGAGGAGACTGCTATGCTGACAAGCAAACAAAGAGCATATTTAAAGAAAGAGGGCGCCAAGCTTGTCCCCGTTCTGCAGGTGGGAAAAGCAGGTGTCAGCCCCGAGGTAGTAGAGTCGGCAGCCGAGGCTCTTGCCGCAAGAGAGCTTATAAAAGGAGCCGTGCTTGAAAATTGTCTCGAGGACGTGAGAGACGTGGCTCAGACTGTTGCCGAAAGGAGCCGCTCCGAGGTGGTTCACACTATCGGAAGAAAATTTGTTCTATACAAAAAAAGCGACAAAGAAATATATCAGCTACCTAAATAATGATTTTGAAATAACAAAATAAAAATATTTAAGTGTACACTGACTATACATCTTGCCCGATATAGCTTGCGGCTATACTGATGTATATTTTTTTGGAATTGGATTTATGCAGTTATTTTGTTTAAAATAAGTATTATGATAGCTTTCGGAAGTATAACCGACAGGTCTTCTCCTGTGTTCTGTATGTGTTATGAGCCTATGCAGAACACGGGACTCAGGCAAAACGGTCGGTTGAGGTATACAATTGACTTATATCGCCGAAACACTACACAATAATACAGATAAAGGGGATTATCGACAATGCCTATAAATGTTCAGGACAATTTGCCGGCTAAAAATGTTCTTGAAAGCGAAAACATTTTTGTTATGACAGAAAGCCGCGCAACGGGACAGGATATCCGTCCTCTTGAAATTCTTATTCTTAATCTTATGCCAAAAAAGAAAGAAACTGAGGTTCAGCTTCTGAGGCTTCTCAGCAATACGCCTTTGCAGTTGAATATAAAATTTCTTCAGATGAAAAGTCACGTTTCAAAAAATACGGAGGCAACCCATCTCAGAACATTCTATAATGTATTTGACGAAATAAAGCACCTTAAATTTGACGGAATGATAATCACGGGAGCGCCTGTGGAGCTTATGGAATTTGAGGAGGTCAACTACTGGGAGGAGCTTACCGAGGTTATGGAATGGAGCGTAAGGAACGTCACAAGCACATTTCATATATGCTGGGGAGCGCAGGCAGGACTTTATTATCACTACGGTATAAAAAAGAGAAAGCTTGACAAAAAGATGTTCGGAGTCTATGAACACACCAAGGTATATAAGCACGAAAATCTTCTCAGGGGCTTTGACGACAGCTTTTATGCGCCTCATTCCAGATATACCGAGGTGAGCCGCAGGGATATAGAAAAAACGCCCGGGCTTAATATTCTCAGTATGTCCGAAAAGGCAGGCGTTTACATAGTTTCGGGTCAGGGCGGAAAGCAGTTTTTCGTTATGGGACATTCCGAATACGAGACCGAAACCCTTAAGGAGGAATATTTAAGGGACAGAGAAAAGGGTCTTGACACTGCCGTACCCGAAAACTATTTTTTGAACGATGACCCCGAAGGGGAGATTTCGGTCAGATGGAAGGCTCACTCAAGTCTCCTTTATACAAACTGGCTCAACTATTATGTATATCAAATTACGCCATACGATCTGTATTCCGGCAGAAGATAAGACTGCGGCTTAAGTATATGGGGGCGGGGCGGCGGATTTTGCCGAAGGCAAAATCCTCGACCCTTTGCTGCCTTCGGCAGCAAAGGGTCGGCAGAAAAATGCCGAAGGCATTTTTCTGCGCCGCCCCGCCCCCTTTTCGGCTCCGACTTCGTTTTCGGTACGCCGCAGGCGTACAAAAAAAGAAGTCGTGAGCAGACTATATTTTATACAAACATAAGTATTGCCTCTATAACAAATACCGTAAGACTGCATCCTGCGGCTACGACAAACAGACTTGCTCCGAAAAATGCCGCAGCAATGCCTACAACGAGGGCGGCGGCAGCCGATACCACAGACCCTGACGCCGAAAGTATCGCAGGAAACGTCATTACCGAAAGTGTTACATAGGGGACATAATACAGAAATGATCTCAGAAGCCTGTTTTTTATCCTTTTCCGTATGAGAGTGAGAGGCAGGACCCTTACCGAATATGTCACAGCAGCCATAATGAGTATGTATATGTAGGGATTATTTTTCATATGATTCATCCTCCTCGGTATCTATCGGGAAAAGAACAGCTGCAAAAAATGATATGACTGCCGTAAGTATTATTATTTTCGTACCGTCCGATATAAAGCCGAATATGGGCAGCTTATTGAAAATATAGCTCAGAACGAAGGATATTACAACAATGGACGCAATAACCTTGTTTTTTCTTGCAGGTGGTATGAATACCGCAATAAACATACCGAAAAGGCTTACTCCGAGGGCGTTGACGATTATTTCGGGAAGAATGCTGCCCAGAACGGCTCCCGTCAGAGTGCCGAGGGTCCACGCAGGAATAGTCAGGGTTATTGCTCCTATGGTATACATAGGGTCAAGCTCTCCCTCCGCTGCAATCGATATGCCGAAGATCTCGTCCGTAACGCCCATTCCCATAACAAGTCTTTTAAAAACAGATACTCCGGGGGACAGCTTTTGACTGAGAGATGCCGACATAAGTATATAACGGGCGTTTATAATAAGCTGCATAAGAGCCATTTCAATATAAGATCCGCAGGCGGCAATGAGGTTGAAGCCTGCAAACTCGCCTGTCGATGTAAAATTCAGGGCGCTTGCAAGCCCCGACTGAAAAAGCGACATTCCTGCTTTTGCGGCGGCTATTCCAATGGTGATAGATACGGCATAATATCCCAAAGCTATAGGAAGCGAATCCCTTATGCCTTTAAAATAAATGTTATTTTTCATAGCAGTCCTTTCATTATTTTTTCGCAGGCTTCGGGAGAAACCGAATTTATATAACATCCGGACGAAAATTCAAAGCCTGCCATATTTCCTTTTCTCGGTATAAGCTGTATAAAAAATCTGAACGAGCTGTCGCTGCAGCCCTTCGGGGCGTTATAGACGCATATGTTATAGTCGGGTCTGTCGTCATAAGCCTCATACACAGAGATCTGCTTTTTCAGAGCCTCTCCCAGAAGACCAAGCTCCTCCCGACTGAATTCCGAAAGCCTCTGACGGCTTTTTTTTGTTATTATATGGGTCTCGTATGTAAACATACTGTCCGTAGGTATGACGAGGGCAAAGCAGGAGTTTTCCCACAGCGTTATAAATGCCTTTTTGCTGTCAAAATAATTTTCTCCCGTTTTTTCGGAATATTCCTTCAGAACGTCAAGCATATAGCATATTTTAGGCGGAACGAAATTCTGAGCGCCTATCTGCCAGTGGGAGTGAGCCTGACTTGCTCCTGCGCCAAGACCATTGTTTTTGAATATCTGTATATATTTTATATGCTCATAGCCTTCGAGCTGCAAAAACCTCTCAGCAAGCACTTCCAGCAGCATCTGAATATGCTCCTGTGAAAATTCGGCAAATCTCTCGTTGTGCAAAGGCGTGTCTATAACAACATCGTGAAAGCCCAGTCCCTCCTTTTCCGAAATAAAGGGGTACAGATTCGGTACGATCTTTATGGTGCCGTTGTCAAATATGGGCGTGGGAGTCATATAGGCGTTTTTAGGACAAAAGGGACAACCCTCGCCGTCATCGCTTTCAGAGGTTTCATCATTTTTTTTGCGGCTGCTTTTCTCAAAGCTGATGGGTCGTCTGAGCCTTTCTTCTGCATAATATACGGGGGTTCCCGTCAAAAAATTTTTTATGAGCATTATATGCCTCCTTAATTTATGTTCTGTCAGTCAAAGCTCCACTTTTCGCAGTCAACATAGCAGTCGCTTATATACGGTATGGTTACTCCCCTGAGCTGAATATCTGACAATACCGCGCCCCGTCTGAAGCCTATGCCTATAAGCGGCAGTTGAACCGAAATATACCTTTCAGCCTCGCCGAGGGCGGTTTTTCCTGCGGTTTCTCCCAAGGCTGTTATATAGGCCGAAAGCAGAGTGTCCATCTTTGCATCGCTGAAATTAACATAGTTGGTGCCTGTATACACATATGACGACATAAGAAGAGGTCTCAGGTCAAAGCCGCTCCTCATTTTCGTCCCGCCCAGAAAAACGTCAAATTCGTCCGACGCTATTAGCTGCGAATATTCGGCAAAGGGCTTTTTGTTTACGGTGACCTTCATACCTGTTCTGTTGAGACTGTCGGCGATTATATCGGCTGTCTCCACCCTTGTGGGGCTGTCGGTGTCCACAAGTATCGAAAAAGAAATGCTCTCGGGCGCAATACCTGCGTTTCTCAGGGTTTTCAGAGCCTCATCGGGGCTATAGTCATATTTGGCAAGACTTCCGCTGCTGCTCATATATGAGGAGGGATTTATGGGCGTAAGGGAATCTTCGAGAGAATTCATATATATGCCCGAAAGTATCTGCTCCCTGTCAATACAATATGCCACAGCCTGTCTGAGGGGCTGGCTCCTGAAAGTATCCCTGCTGTTGTTAAAGCCCAGAAATTCAAAATAATTTGTACTGTATTCCGAGCAGTTGCATTCCTTTGTGGCAAAAATGCCGCTGCGGTCAAGATCATTTGTGTCCAGAACGTCCGTAACGCCCTGATTGAAAGCGTCAAAGTCCGTTTTGTCATCGGGGGTTATGAGTATCTTTACATTTTTTATTTTGGGAGATCCGTTTATTCCCTCGGCGGCTTCGAGACTGTATTCCTTTGAATCATATTCTTTGAGACTATAGGCTCCGCTGCCGAGAGGAGCAAAGTCGGTATCGCTGTTTCCCTCATAATAATGTCTTGGAATAATTGGGAATGCCAGATTATATTCACAGGGGAAGTACGGCGCTGAATAATCTATTATAAAATCAAGGCTGTCCTCTGCGTGATAGTCCCGTATGTTCATAAGGCAGTATTTATAAACAGAGTCCTCGGGGGCGTTTCTTATAGTATTATAGCTGTATTCAACATCATAAGCCGTCACAGGTTCTCCGTCCTGCCATTTAAGCCCGTCTCTAAGCTTTATCCTCATAGAAAGACCATCGGGAGAAAGGCTCCACTGTTCGGCTATATTAGCCTTGACAGACTGATCCTCGCTTATATTGCAAAGCGGCTCAAAAATCAGCTTAAGAGCCTTGTCAACGGTCGTATCTGTATTAAGCAGGGGGTTCAGCGTAAGGGGCTTTCGCATAGACAAAACAAGCTCTTTGTTTTCGTCCGCATTTTCGCCGCTTTTGTCAAGAACGGCAAGCCTTGCTGTGGTGTCGTCCCTTATGCTTTCGGTTTCGGGCTGAGAGCTTTTGCAGCCTGCCGCAAGGACAGCGGCGAGTATAATGAAAACAACCTTAATTCTCATATTTTCCTCCGATTATATGCAAAAGAAGCCTGTAGGCTTTTGTGTGGCGCTTTACGGAAGAAAGATATTTTTCCGTCTCAAAAAACGGTATGCGCCTAAGCTCATTTTCATAGGGTTTAAGCCAACTGTCCACGTTTCCGCTGCCTGCGTTATAGGCGCAGATAGCGGTTTCAACAGAGCCGTATTTTTCGATAAGGGTGCTTAAAAGCCAACAGCCAAGTTCTATATTCAGTTCGGGATCGGTAATATTTTCGTATGAATAATCCTCAATGCCTATTTCGGAGGCAGCCCAGTCGGCAGTAGGCTCCATAAGCTGCATAAGACCCATAGCTCCTGCGGTCGAGACAGAGTTTTCTCTGAAATGGCTTTCGGTATTTATTACTGCGCATACCGTTTCGGGTTCAAGCCCGTATTTTTCAGAATATTTGTACACAAGATCGGGATAGCGCAGAGGGTACGCTCTGAAAAAAAGCGCGCAGAGCGCCACGGCAAAAAATACTGCCGCAAGGGAGAATACCGTTTTATATTCTCTTGAGTTTATTTTCATAGGATTTTCTCCTTTAATTCTATTATTTTCTTTTTCATATCTTCAATATCCATATGGGATGTGTCTATCACAACATCGGCAAATTTTTTAAGCTTTTCGGGGTCGGTCTGGTTTTCAAACCTTTTAAGCGCCGAGGAGGCGGATATATTGTCTCTTTTTATTATTCTTACGAGCCTTATTGCCGGGTTTGCGCAGATAAGCCATACAGAATCGCACAGTCTGTCAAGACCTGCCTCAATGAGAAGGGGAGCATCTATTATGACAAGCCTGACTCCCGTTTTTTCGGCTTTTTCAAGACATAAGCCAATCTCCTTTTTTATGGCCGTGTGCGTGATGTTTTCAAGCTTTTTCAAAAGCTCTGCGTCTGAAAAAACTATGTCCCCCAGCGCTCTGCGGTCAAGAGCACCGTCAGATCGGAGTATCCTTTCTCCGAATACTGCGATTATATCCCTGTATGCAGGCATATTGGGTTCGGTTATACTTCTCGAAATTTTGTCGCAGTCGATAATATAGGCTCCGAGGTCTTTGAGAATATTGGCTGCAGTGGTCTTTCCCGAGCCGCTGCTGCCCGTCAGTCCTATTATATACATTTTCATTTTACCTCATACCAGTTGCTTCCGTTGTGTACGTCAACGCTTAAGGGAACGAGAAGCTTTGCGGCGCCCTCCATTTCTTCTTTCAGAAGCTTGTTTATATAGTCCTTTTCGTCCTTGTGAGCCTCTATAAGCAGTTCGTCGTGTACCTGTAGGAGAAGTCTTGACTTAAGCCCCTCGTTTTTCATTCTTCTGTGTATATTTATCATAGCTATTTTGATTATGTCCGCCGCAGTTCCCTGTACGGGGGAGTTCATAGCCACTCTTTCGCCAAAGCTTCTGAGGTTGAAGTTTCCCGAATTAATTTCGGGTATGGGGCGGATCCTATTGTATGCCGTAAGGGAATATCCTCTTTTTTTGGCATCCCCCACGGCTTTGTCAAGATATACCTTTACACCGGGGTATCTGTCGAAATATCCCTGTATATATCTTTTTGCTTCCGCAACCGAAATTTCAAGATCCTGACTCAGCGAATATGCGCTTATGCCGTAGACTATGCCGAAGTTGACCGCCTTTGCGTCCTTGCGCTGGGCAGGGGTCACCTCGTCAAGAGGTATGCCGAAAGCGCTCGAGGCTGTGAGGGCGTGTATATCCTCATTATTCTTGAAGGCTTTTATTAGAGTTTCGTCTCCCGAAAGATGAGCGAGAACCCTGAGTTCTATCTGCGAATAGTCTCCGTCCGCAAAAACATAGTCGGAGCTTTCGGGGACAAATACCTTCCGCAGCAGATGCCCGAGTTCAAGCCTTATGGGAATGTTCTGAAGATTCGGTTCTGCCGAGCTTATTCTGCCTGTGGCTGTGATGGTCTGCTTGAATGTAGAATAAATTTTGTCGGTTTTGTCGTCAAGCACTGCCAGAAGCCCGTCACAATAGGTGGATTTAAGCTTTGTATAGGTGCGGTATTCAAGAACCCTGTCAACTATTTCTGACTGACCCTTAAGCTTTTCAAGAACCTCCGCCGATGTGGAGCGGCCTGTTTTTGTCTTTTTTCCTCCCTTAAGTCCGAGCTTGTCAAAAAGAATAACGCCCAACTGTTTCGGCGAGTTGATGTTAAATTCCTCTCCCGCAAGCTCATATATGCGCAGGGCAAGAGATGTTATCTTTTCGTCAAGGCGGCTGCCGAAGTCCTCGAGAGCCTTTCTGTCAACCTTCATACCGCAGCTTTCCATATCCGCCAGAACATATACCAAGGGCAGCTCTATGTCAAAATAGAGCTTTTCCTGATTGTTTTTCTTTATTTTTTCAAGGAGAGGGGCATACGAAGTACGCATCGTCCACATCATACCGCCCAAAAGCTCCTTTTGTTTTTCCTCATCAAGTCTGTATACGGGTATGCGGCTTTTTCCCTTTCCCATAATGTCCTCAGATGAGCGAAGATGCGCTCTCGAATATGCCGAGGCTATCCTGCTGTAATCATAGTCGGAGGCTGTAGGGTCGAGTATATATGCCGCAAGCATAGTGTCAAAAACAATATTGTTCATATGGGCCTTGCCCTTAAGGTTTACTATATCGGTTTTGGCGTCATAGGCTATCTTGGGTATGTCACCCTCCAAAAACGGTCTGAAAATGTCCAAAAATTCCTCCTCCGAAAATCCCTCCGACAAAAGAGAAATTTCGGTATCGGTCAGCACAAGAGTTATTTCGCTCTCATTTTGGCAGAAGCCGCAGCCGCAGAACAGGCCGTTTTCGGATATAAGCTTGAACGCCGTAAGCTCTGTTAAGGTTTTTGAAAACTCTCTTGCTTCTTCGGCTGTTTTTATTATTTTTATATTTTTTTCGTATGATGGAGCCGCTGTCTTTGATTCATTGAAATGACTAAGCAGACTTCTGAAATCGTTATATTCAAAAAGCTCTCTTGCCTCATCGTTGAACATATCCCTTATTTTTAAGCTGTCTATATCGGTATCAAGGGGTACGTCCCTGTCGATGGTGACAAGGGTTTTTGACAAAAGCGCCCGATCGCTGTAGGCTCTGAGATTTTCGGATGCCTTTTTGGGCTTTATTTTGTCGGCGTTTTCTATTGCGGCCTCTACGGTTTTGTATTCGGCAATTATTTTTATGGCTGTTTTTTCGCCTATGGAGGGTACTCCCGGAACATTGTCGGATGTATCTCCCATAAGAGCCTTTACCTCAATAAACTCCTTGGGCGTTACGCCGTATTTTTCAAACACGTCAGCCGCATAATAGTTTTCTACCTCAGTGCCGAAACCCTTTGTTTTGGGTATTCTTATTTCGGTGGTGTCGGTGGCTATCTGAAGAAGATCCCTGTCTCCCGACACTATTACGGGAGCAAGCCCCGCCTCCTCGCATCTGCGGGCAAGGGTGCCGAGAATGTCGTCAGCCTCAAAGCCTGCCAGCTCGAATACGGTTATATTCATTTTTCTGAGTATTTCTTTAAGGAGGGGAAGCTGCGGACGCATTTCTTCGGGCATAGGCCTTCTCGTGCCTTTGTATTCTCCGAAAATTTTGTGGCGGAACGTAGGCGCGTGAACGTCAAAAGCCACTCCTATGTGGGTGGGCTTTTCTTCGGCGAGAAATTTGAAAAGTATAGAAAAAAAGCCGTATACGCCGTTGGTATAGTCGCCGTTTTTGTTTGTAAGCAGCGGAAGGGCATAAAAAGCCCTGTTTATGATGCTGTTTCCGTCTATCAATATTATTTTATCCATATTCTCATTCCTTTTCGGGATATATTATCATTTCTATGTTGCTTTGCAAAAGCATTTCTCTGCTTAGCTCATCGGGATAATATTTTTTTGCATAAATTTTGACTATGCCTGCATTTATGATCTGTTTGAGACACATTACACAGGGCGAATCGGTGACATAGAGTACGGCTCCCTTGCAGGAGACGCCGTTTACGGCGCATTGTGTGATGGCGTTGTTTTCGGCGTGGACTGCCCGACACAGCTCGTGGCGCTGTCCGCTCGGTACCGAAAGCTTTTGTCTTAGGCAGTTTCCTAAGTCACAGCAGTTTGGCAGACCCTTGGGGGCGCCGTTGTAGCCTGTGGCGAGAACCTGATTGTCCTTTACTATGACTGCGCCTACTTTTCTGCGCAGACAGGTGGAGCGGCGGCTTGCAAGCTCAGCCATCTCCATAAAATATTCGTTCCAGCTTATTCTGTCCATATGTCACAGACCTCCTTTGCCGTATCTTTGTCTGACAATGTCATATATCAATATACCTCCCGCAACAGATGCGTTGAGAGATTCGGCTCCCCCCAGCATAGGCAGCTTTATGAGCAGATCGGCTTTTTCCGCCGTGCTTTCGTCAAGACCTCTCGCCTCGTTGCCTATGAGTATGGCGGTAGGCTTTTTTGCGTCAGCCTCATAGGGCGTCAGGGAGCCTTTAAGATGAGCCGCAAGTATCTGTATTTTGTTTTTTTTAAGTATTTCAATTACGCTTTGTGTATCCGCATCGGTGACAATGGGTATGTTGAATACCGAGCCCATGGAGCTGCGAATTACTTTGGGGGAGAATATATCGACGCAGCCCTTCGTCAGTATAACTCCGCCTGCTCCCGCGGCATCAGCAGTCCTTATTATGGTACCCAGATTCCCCGGGTCTTGCAGGTTTTCGCACAGAATAATAAATTCGGGCTTTTTTTCAAAGGCTTTTTCGATTTTCGTGCGGAATTGTCTGCACACGCACAAAGCCCCTTGGGGAGTGACCGTGTCGCTCACGTCCTTAAAGAGCCTGTCGGAGAGTACGAACTGTGGCAGAGAGGATCGGCTCAGGCTTTTTTTAAGAGCATCCCCACAGCTTTCCGAAAAAACAATGTATTCAATTATATTTTCGGGAACGCACCTTATAAGTTTTTCACCCTCGGCAAAAAATAAACCCGCCTTGTCTCTCGTGTGTTTTGTTCTGAGGGATTTTAGTTCTTTGTATATATGATTTGATTTGCTGTCTATCATTATTTATACGCCCTTTTATTTTCTTTGCGGATATTTTTACTCTACAGGATCATTATAGCATATTTTTCTTCAATAGTAAAATGTTTTGGCAAAAAAAAGAATTTTTATAAAGGCTCGCGGGACGCTTTTCCGATCCTGCGTAAGGCTTGTCATCCGATAAGCGGCGCAGAGACTTTGTATTGACAATGTATTTTGGGTCTGTTAGAATAAAAATGTGATATTTGGCAAAAAAATACTCAAAAGGACAGCGATATTCGTGAAAAATGTCAGATATGGTATTTTGGACAATATAAGAGGAATAACTGTTATAAGTATGATATTCTATCACGCAGTCTGGGATATGGTATATCTTTTCGGTATGGATATTTATGGCTTCGGGGGTACGGCAGGCTTTTTGTGGCAGCAGAGCATATGTATAAGCTTTATACTTCTTTCGGGATTTTGCCGGGGACTTGGCAAAAGAAGGCTTAAAAGGGCTGTGACCGTGTCGCTGTGCGGACTTGCGGTGACCCTTGCAACCCTTGTTTTTTCATACGAAAACATGATAATTTTCGGCATACTGACATTTCTGGGTGCCGCTATGCTTTTTATGATACCCTTCGGAGGGGTGTGCGACAAAATAAATCCTTATCAGGGAGCCGCCATTGGGCTCGGGCTTTTTGTTATTTTTAAGAATATCGACAAGCAGGTTATAGCAGGCTATCCTCTGCCTGTGTGGATAAGGGATATGCTTTACAGAAATACATTTACGGCGTTCTGGGGCTTTGCGCCGGGAGAATTTTATTCGGGAGACTATTATCCTTTTTTTCCGTGGATATTTCTGTATGTTACGGGATATTTCATATACAGGGCGGCTGACTCCCGCGGTATTATGAAAAAGCTTGAGGGCAGGGGAGTGCCGTTTTTGGGAGCCGCAGGCAGGCACGCTCTTTGTATATATATGCTGCATCAGCCTGTTTTGCTGCTTTTCGCCGCCGTTCTTGGCGGTATTGTGTAGACTTTCGGTGTGGCGCAGCCCGTAGAAAAAAATATTGAAAAAAATGTCTTGACTTTATGTTTCAAAGATGGTATACTAATTTTTGTCGCCGGGGAGACATACGGGGAGACATACGGGGAGACATACGGCGACATCATTTCGGGAGCATAGCTCAGCTGGGAGAGCATCTGCCTTACAAGCAGAGGGTCATAGGTTCGAGCCCTATTGTTCCCATTATAACGACAGGGTGTTTATATATCGGTCATATTTGCGCCGTGACAGACCTGTCGTTTATTCGGCGGAATAGCTCAGTTGGTCAGAGCACACGGTTCATACCCGTGGTGTCGAGGGTTCAAATCCCCCTTCCGCTATTGCTTCAGCGTGTCGAAAAAATCGACACGCTGTCATCAAAATGCAGTCGCATTTTGATGAGGCCAAATGTGCGTGCCGGGCAAGCCGGCGACTTCATTTGGATAAAGGAATATAAATTTCAATTTGTTCCAAAAACTGCGTTTTTTCGCAAATTGAAATTTATTCCTCTGGCATCGGAAGAAAATCCGAACGCCTGAGCGTGAGCGAAAGGCGGCGTTTGCCGTAGGCAAACGTGCTGAGGACGGGCAAAGCTCACGTTCAGTGCTTTTCCTTACGGAAAAGTTGCCTTTCGGGCAATCCGACATCTTTCGGACACTACCTGCGGATTAAAGTCTGCGACGCTGTATATAATATATTTGTTGAATAATTTTCTTATTATAAGTAGACTTACTTTTTTGACAGTCTGGGTTCTTTTGTTAAATGCAAAAGGGCTTTTTTTATTTTGTATGCCCGATTCTGACCGATTTATATTTTTTTGCCCATACTGCGCCGATAGAACCGATAATGAAAAAGGAATGGCATAAAAAACATTTTTTCTTGACAAAAACCATATGTATGTTTAAAATGAATAGATAAGACAAGTTTTTTTACTAAGGAGGTAAATTGATAAGATGAAAAGAAATATCGTTTTGGTCGTTGCCGCAGCTCTGACTGTATGTTCTCTGGCAGGCTGCAAGATAGGGGGCGGCAAGCAGTTGTATACGGCTCCCGATGATTCATTCAGCCTCACGCTGCCCTCAAATGACTGGGTAGTATCCACAGAGGACGAAGAACAGGGTATGTATGCTTTCTCACTTCCCGCAGAAAACAGCTCCGACAGCGAGGACGAAACTGTCAGCGGCGAGGCTGTTGACACCGAGGACGGCAGCTTTGATACACAGGCCATAATCATATATTTTGACCTGAGCGCAGATGCAGGCAACCTTGGATATGAGACTATCCCCACAACTCAGGAGGAGCTTGAAGCGTCTCTCGGCACCGATATAGACTATGAGCTTCTTGACTTTGATGGCGACCTCAATGAGGACGGCGTAAAGTCAAATCTCTATTCGATCAAATTCACAAGCGACGGTCAGTCAGGCTATATAGTATCAAAAACAGAGGCTGACGAAAACAGCGGTTATATAATCGCAGGCGAGGTACTTTCGGACAACTTCGATCTTGTAGACGATATAAAGGATACGATCGACTCCATAGAAAGATCATAACTTAAGCCACAGGTCACTTTTTCGGAGAAAGTGGCTGAATAAAGCGTTCTTTGATCGTCTCTGAGGTATATCTCCGAAATAAGGTGATCTTATGACAAAGAAAAAAAGATGGAATTTCCTTATGATTTTCGGAACGGCTCTTATGCTTGCGGCGGTTTTGCTTTTCTGTATAAACATATACAGAGAAAACAGGGCGGGGCAGGAGTCGGAAAGAATAGTCCATATGATTGAGCAGGACATACACGGCAGAGCCGCGGAGGATCCTGCCGACACAGAACCGCAGGAAACCTATAAAACAGACGAAACCGAGAAAGAGGAGATCGTTATTGACGGGGAAAGCTATGCCGGCATAATAGAGATCCCCTCTCTCGGACTAAAGCTGCCCGTTATGAAGGAGCTTGACTATAAAAAGCTTGATACTGCTCCCTGTGTATACAGCGGATCGGTATATACGGGAGACATCATAATCGCCGCCCACAACTTCAGAACCCATTTCGGACGTCTGAAGGAGCTTGAGTCGGGTGAAGGCATAAGGTTTACGGACTGCGAAGGAGAGACATTTGACTTTTCGGTGACCTCCTCAGAGCTTATAGACGGCGAGGCCGCAGACGTTATGGAGAGCGGAGACGACTGGGATATGACACTTTTTACATGTACCTACAGCGGAAAGGCGAGAATAGCCCTGAGATGCAAAAGAGTCTGATAAGGTTTTTGATATTGCGGGATAAAAAAATTTCAATTTGGGTCTTGCAAAACCTTTGATAATGTGATATATTATGTGTTGAAATATATTTGATATATTATTTCCATATATGTTTTTAAAGACTGCGAGCGGGAAAAGTAGCGCCCCGATACCTTACAGGGAGTCGGAAACAGGGATTGAGATTTCCGATACCGAAACAAAGGCTGCGAAGAACACCCGTGAGTCTGTATCCGAAAGGGTCGGCGACCCCTGTAGACATACACGGCTGACATACGTTATAGTGTCCGACTGAGATAGCAGAAGGAGCTGCTAATATTAGGTGGCACCACGGTTATTTATCGTCCTAAGACGTTTTTATTCGTCTTGGGGCGTTTTTTATTTTAAGGAGGTAATTATATGAAAACTGTTGACGGAAGAAAGATAAAGAGAGATTTGTGTCTTTTCGACATTCTTAAGCTTAAAGAGAATGAGAGAGAGGGCATATATACCCACGGAACCATATACAGCATAAGGGATATAGGCGGCATAACCTTTATCATACTGAGAAAAATAAACGGCCTTATACAGTGCGTATATGACAAAAAAGGCACGGAGGAAGAAAAAAAGATACTCAGGGTCGAAAACTCCGTAAGGGTAAAGGGAAACCTTGTGGATAACGAAAAGGCCATTCACGGAAAGGAAATTCACGTTGATGAAATAGAGCTTATTTCTGTACCCGAAAAGGAGCTGCCCATAAAGGTAAACGACTACAAGCTGGATATAGCCCTCGAAAACGAGATTGCCGTAAGACCCATTATATTGAGAAACGAAAAAAGAAGAAGTACCTTCAAAATAGAGGAGGGACTTGTGAGGGGATTCAGAAAGTATCTGGAGAGCAGAGACTTTACAGAGATATTTTCGCCTAAGATAGTTGCCGCAGGAGCCGAGGGGGGCTCGAATATATTCAAGCTTGAATATTTCGGGAAAAAGGCTTTTCTGGCGCAAAGCCCTCAGTTCTATAAGCAGATGCTGATTCCCGTATATGAGAGGGTTTTTGAGATTGCTCCCGTATTCAGAGCCGAAAAGCACAACACAATGAGACATCTCAACGAATATATAAGCGTTGATTTTGAGATGGGTTTTATAAAGAGCTTTTATGACATTATGAATATGGAAACGGGTATGATAAAGTTTGCTTTTGAATATCTTGAAGAAAACTACAGAGACTATCTCGATATATTGGAGATAGAGCTGCCGAAGGTAGGAGAAATACCCTGCGTACCCTTTAAGGAGGCAAAGGAGATGGCCTCCGCAAAGTACAACAGACCCATAAGAGACCCCTACGATCTGGAGCCCGAGGAGGAAAGGCTCATAGGCAGACTTTTTAAAGAGGACTATGACAGCGATTTTGTATTTATAACTCATTATCCCACGAAAAAGCGTCCCTTCTATGCGATGGACGATCCCGAGGATCCAAAATATACTCTTAGCTTTGATCTTCTTTTCAGAGGATTGGAGGTCACAACGGGTGGTCAGAGGATACACAACTATAAGGCTCAGGTGCAGAAGATGAAGGACAAGGGTCTTGACCCTGCCGATTTTGAAAGCTATCTTATGCTGCACAAGTATGGCTGCCCTCCCCATGGCGGACTGGGAATGGGTCTTGAAAGATTCACAATGCAGCTTATAGGGCTTAACAATATACGTCAGACCTCAATGTTTCCGAGAGATACGCTGAGACTTGTACCGTAAACATATTATTTTATAAAAGAAAGGCTGATAAATATGACAATAGACAACAAGCTTATAGAATATCTTGAGGAGCTTTCGAGGCTGCGTCTTACGGAGGAAGAAAAGGAAAAGGCAAAAGCCGATCTTTCGAGCATAATCAACTATGTGGATAAGCTCAACGAGCTTGATACCGAAAATACAGAGGCTATGAGCCACCCCTTCGATTATACGAACAATTTCAGAAAAGACGAGGCAGGTTCTTCGTTTGACAGAGAGCTTATACTTATGAATGCTCCGCAGAAAAAGAACGGCTGTTTCCGTGTTCCGAAAACGGTTGAGTAAGGAGGCTTTTTGAATCTTATGGAAATATTCGGAATGACTGCCCTTGAAATAGGGAAAATGATAAAAGAAAGAAAAATAAGCTCTCCCGAAGTAACGAGGGCTTATATAGAACAGATAGAAAAAAAGGATCCGCAGCTTAACAGCTTTGTTTCGGTATGTGTGGACGAGGCTGTCAAAAAAGCCGAGGAGGTACAGTCAAGACTTGACTCGGGAGAGGAGCTGTCGGCTCTTGCAGGCGTTCCTGCGGCAATAAAGGACAATATATGCACAAAGGATATAAATACGACCTGTTCATCAAAAATGCTTGAAAGCTTTAAGCCTCCTTATAATGCCTGCGTTATGGAAAGGCTTGAAGCTGCGGGAGCGGTAATACTCGGAAAAACCAATATGGACGAGTTTGCGATGGGAGGTTCTACCGAAACGTCTTATTTTGGCCCCACCAAGAATCCCTTTGACAGAGAAAGAGTACCCGGAGGGTCGTCGGGAGGCTCCGCAGCGGCGGTTGCGGCAGGACTTGCACCTTATGCGCTGGGCTCAGATACGGGCGGATCTATACGGCAGCCCTGTTCATTCTGCGGAGTAAGCGGCATAAAGCCTACATACGGAGGAGTTTCACGCTATGGGCTTGTCGCATTTGCATCATCTCTCGATCAGATAGGTCCCATAGGAAAGGATATAAAAGACTGCGCAGAGGTTCTTTCGGTCATATCGGGACATGACGGCAGAGATTCTACATCCGTCAGAAATGCAGAGTATGATTTTTCGGACTCGTTTAATGAGGGCATAAAGGGACTTAAAATAGGCATCCCCACCAATTATTATGGAGAGGGTCTTGACCCCGAAGTAAGAGAGGCGGTGCTTGCCGCAGCAGAGACGCTGAAAACGCTTGGCGCCGAGCTGTATGAGTTTGAAATGCCCATAATAGAATATGCCGTACCTGCGTATTATATAGTTGCGTGCGCCGAGGCAGGCTCAAACCTGAGCCGCTATGACGGCATAAAGTACGGCTACAGAAGTGACAAGGGCGAAAGCCTGTATGACGTGTTCTGCAATTCCAGAAGCGAGGGCTTCGGTATGGAGGTAAAAAGGCGTATTATGCTTGGATCGTTTGTTCTCAGTTCGGGATATTATGACGCATACTACAAAAAGGGTCTGCAAACAAGGCGGCTTATAAAAGACAGCTTTAACAGCGCCTTTGAAAAATGCGATATGATACTTTCGCCTGTGGCGCCCACAACGGCTTTCAGACTGGGCGAAAATGTTTCGGATCCTCTTAAGATGTATCTTGGGGATATATATACCGTATCGGTAAACCTTGCGGGGATCCCTGCCGTGTCTGTTCCATGCGGATTTGACGGCAAGGGGCTGCCGATAGGTATGCAGCTCATAGGACAGACCTTTTCGGAGGCAAAGCTTGTAAAGGCCGCTTTTAACTATCAGATGAATACGGATCATCACAAGAGAGCCTATGAGATTATGAAGGGAGGCGTTCTGTAATGGCTTGGGAAACGGTTATAGGACTTGAAGTACATGTAGAGCTTGCGACAAAGTCAAAGATATTCTGCTCATGCACCACCGAATTCGGAGGAGAGCCCAATACCCATGTGTGTCCCGTATGCAGCGGACTGCCGGGGGTGCTGCCTACGCTTAACGAAAGCGTTGTTGAATTTGCCGTGAAAACAGGACTTGCCACAAACTGCGAAATAACGAGGTTCAATAAATTCGACAGAAAAAATTATTTTTATCCCGATCTTCCGAAGGCTTATCAGGTGAGCCAGCTTTATCTTCCCATATGCAGAAACGGCCACGTTGATATTGAAGTAAACGGAACAAAAAAATCGATAGGAATACACGAAATCCATATGGAGGAGGACGCAGGAAAGCTCGTTCACGATCCGTGGGAGGATTCTACGCTTGTGGACTACAACCGCTGCGGAGTGCCGCTGCTTGAAATTGTGTCGGAGCCTGACTTCAGAAATGCTGACGAGGTAATAGCCTATCTTGAAAAGCTGAGGGAAACCCTCATTTATCTGGGGGTATCGGACTGCAAGATGCAGGAGGGGTCTATGAGAGCGGACGTAAACCTTTCCGTTCGTCCTGTGGGACAGACCGAGTTCGGCACCCGTACGGAAATGAAAAATATAAATTCGTTCAAGGCCATAAGCAGAGCGATAGTTTATGAGGCAAAAAGGCAGATCGAACAGATCGAAATGGGTAAAAAGGTTCTCCAGGAAACAAGGCGATGGGACGAAAACAAGGACGCAACCTATGCGATGCGTTCAAAGGAAAACGCTCAGGACTACAGGTATTTTCCCGAACCTGATCTGCTGCCCATAGAGATCTCGGAGGAATGGATCGAAAGGGCTAAAGCGGAGATGCCCGAAACGGCTGCTCAGAAAAGGGAGCGATATGTTAAGGAGCTGGGGCTCACGGAATATGACGCAAGGGTGCTTACGGCGGAGCGTGCGCTTGCTCTTCTGTTTGAAAGCGCAAGCGATATATGCAAGGAGCCGAAGGAGGTCTGCAATCTTATAACGGGAGAGCTTATGCGGCTTATTTCAGAATCGGGAACATCTGCGGACAGAATCGACATAGATCCCGAAAAAATGGCTCGCATTATAACTCTTACCGTAAAGGGCAGGATAAACAGAAACGCCGAAAAAGAGGTTTTTGAGGCCTTGTTCAGAGAAAATATAGAGCCTGAACAGTATATAAAGGAAAAGGGGCTTATGATGCTTGAGGACGATGATCTTGTAAATGACACTGTGGACAGGGTGCTTTCGGAAAATCCCAAATCGGTAGAGGATTTTAAGAACGGAAAGGAAAAGGCTTTCGGTTTTCTCGTGGGTCAGACAATGAGGGCGCTAAAGGGAAAGGCAAATCCTCAGACAGTAAATAAAATTCTGAGGGAAAAGCTTGGCTCAATGTAAAAAATTAAGATTTCAGGCCTATAATAAGGCTTTTCGGAAAGCCTGCCCAATGCTGCTCACACCTTTGCCTGCGAAGTACCTTCGGTACTCCGAAAGCAAAGGCGGAGCCGCAAGGGGGCGGCGCTCCGAGCCGATTTATCGGCTCGGAGCTGCTCCTGCTGCCTGCGGCAGCAGGAGCGTACTTTTGTCCTGCGGACAAAAGTACGCCGCCCGTAACTTGTATATATTTGTTTTTAATTAATTAAATAAGTCTGCTGCTCCGAAGGTTATGGGTATAAAGCGTAAACGGAATACGAATATCACTGACTGAAACGAGAAAATTTATCACTTAAAAAGAATAAAAAAATGGCAAAAAAAGAGGAAAGCTCGCTTCTGTTCGGGGAAGCGAGCTTCTATTATGAAAAAAAGAGGATCAATCAAGTATAATTGATCGGTTGCAGGGTGATGGGGAGTTCCTACAACGATTTTATGATAATTATCAAAAATTAAACCGTGATTAATGTCAAATTAAATTTCGATTAAAATTGCCTTTTTAATGGGCTGTGGTGGTTTTTGTGTTAATCTTTTTACTGATTTTTTGTGCTTTTTCTCATTTTTTTGTTATTTCGCTAAAACCCATTATCAGAAGAAAAATTCCGAAAAGCTTTTTCAGAAAAATGGGCTTCAGACTGAGAGCAAGAAAGCAGCCCAACATCGCTCCTGCTGTACCGAAAAAAATGAGAGGCTTCAGAGGCTGCTTTTCGATGTTTTTATTTTTGGTGTGGGTTATGAGAGCTATGATGGCAGTGGGGATAAAATATATAAGGTTTATTGTCTGGGCTGAAAGCTGATCGAGTCCGAATAAAAATACAAGAGCGGGGATCAGCACAGTCCCTCCGCCTATACCCATACCGCTTATTATTCCCGAGACGGCTCCCGTCAGCACAAGCATCAATATCCGCATCATAATATCATTCTCACAGCGGCTACTATCATAAACAGTCCGAATATTCTATGGAGCCACTTGCCTGTAAGCTTTGAAAGAAGCAGCGAGCCTGCGAGACTTCCTGCTGTTCCTCCTATACCTGCATAAATTATATATCCCGTAAGCAGATCGCTCTTGAATATATAGAAAAGGGCGCTTATGACCGACAGGGGAAGTATGACTGCTATGGCTGTTGCGTGGGCTTTTTGGGGAATGACATTCAGATATTTTTCCATACATGGTACAAGCACGCTGCCGCCGCCTGCGCCGAAAAGACCGTTTGCGCCGCCGCTCAGAAGGCCTATGAGTGCACAGGTGCGGAATTTCTTTTTCGTCATGGGTATCACCTCATAACTTAGATTTTCCTGCAAATGGCGTTTTATACATACTTATACATATTTTTATTCGCTAAGGAGGCGTCAAAGATTTTCAAACAGCGCTGCTTTTGTTATGCTTATTAGGTCGTTGGGGTCGAGGAGTATCTGCAGACCTCGTTTGCCGCCGCTTACGCCTATTTTGTCATGCTTAAGAGCTGATGATTCTATATAGGAGGGGTAGAGTTTTTTCATACCTATGGGGGAGCAGCCTCCTCTTATATAGCCTGTAAGAGGTAAAAGCTCCTTAAGGTGTATCATTTCAACTCTTTTGTCCTTTGCCGACGCAGCCAGATTTTTCAGGTGGATCTCGTGGTTCACAGGGATCATACATACGAGTATACCCGTTTTTTCTCCTCTCAGCACTATCGTCTTGAAAATCGTATCGGGGTCTGCGCCCATTTTTTCGGCGGCAGAGGTGCCTGACAGGTCGCTTTCGTCATATTCATAGGTTTTGACTTCATATTTTATTTTTGCTCTGTCAAGTATGCGCATAGCGTTTGTTTTTTGTATTTTTGAGGACATTTTATTTCACCTTGTTTCTTCCCGGACAATATGGACAAAAGGGGCAGTCTGCGCAGGCAGGAGTACGGGCTTTGCAGATTTTTCTGCCGTGAGCGATAACCTGAGTGTTATATCTTATCCAATGTTCCTTTGGCAAAAGCTCCATAAGCTCAAATTCTATTTTTACGGGGTTGTCGCTTTCGGTGAAGCCCCATTTTTTGCTTATTCTTTTTACATGGGTATCCACCACAACGCTTGGCAGGCCGAATATGTGACTTCTTACGACATTTGCCGTTTTTCTGCCGACACCGGGCAGAGATGTGAGCATATCTATATCCGAGGGGACTTCTCCTCCGAATTTTTCTATAAGCTCCCGTGCGGCAGCCTTTATGTTCTTTGCTTTGTTGTGATAAAAGCCTGTGGATTTTATATCCGATTCAAGCTCTGTTATGTCTGCATCCGCAAAGGCTCTCAGGTCGGGGTATTTTTTGAAAAGTGTTTCGGTGACTATGTTGACCCTGTCATCGGTACACTGTGCCGAAAGTATTGTAGCGAACAAAAGCTCATAGGGCTTTTCGTGATGAAGATAGCATTTGTCTTCTGTGGGATAGTATTCATCCAAAAGAGCGAGTATTTTTTCGGTATTCATTTTCCGTCCCTCCTCTGTTTTCTTTCTTTATATATTATATATTATAAAACAAGGGCGGAAAAAAGTCAAATAATGCAAAAGGGAGATATGCCCGTAAGTGTGAGAGTGTGAGCATATCTCCCATATAAATTTTTAAATTTTTAGGGTATCCGAATGCTGCTCACGCCTTTGCCTGCGTAGTACCTTCGGTACTCCGAAAGCAAAGGCGGAGCCGCAAGGGGGCGGCGCTCCGAGCCGATTTATCGGCTCGGAGCTGCTCCTGCTGCCGCAGGCAGCAGGAGCGTACTTTTGTCCGCAGGACAAAAGTACGCCGCCCATAACTTGTTGTCAGTTTGCGACTACCTGATTTGTATAATAGCCTGTGACGTTGTTTGTGTCCATCCAGATTTTTTTGCACTTCATAAGGTAGTCAAGAGTCTCGTTCGTATAGTGGTAGTAGTTGTTCAGTATTTGCTGCGTTGTATAAAGGTCGTTGTAGGTGAGGTAGGGATAATCGGTCAGCTCTTCGCTGCCTGAATAATAGAGCGCATAGTTGAGGTTGCAGTTAGGCATAACCCATTGATCTCTTGTATCCTCTATTCCCTTAAGCATATTGTCAGCAGTCTGTTTGTAGGACTTTACTCCCGTAATATAGGATATTTTGTAGAGTACGTTCATTTCGGCAAGCTGATGGTTCAGAGAACAGTGGGTACGTCTGTAACCCTCCTGTCCGCCATAGTCCTCTACAAGCCAGCCTCCGTTTTCGGTATCATAGTGGTTGTTTTCGGCGTGAATGTTGAAAAAGTCACCGTAGGACATAAGAGCCCTGAGAAATACCTCGTCATAATACAGTCTGTAGGCTGCAATAAGGTTTGAGGCAAAGTCCGTATTGAAACGTGTGTCATAAAAGCCCGAGGTTATGCCGAAGTCGGTATACAGCCAGCCCGACTGGGGACCCGTAGGCCAGAAGCCCTGTTCGTTCTGGTTCTGTGCGCAAAGGTATGTGGTGACATATCCCAGATCATAGCAGACAGGTATGTTGCTGTAGCTTATGAGCGAGGCTCCCGTGTAGTTTGAGGGCTGACGATACAGTACGTTTTCTCCTCCCGGAGTATAGTTGTAGGGGGTCTGAAAGTAATAGCCGTCTATGCAGAGCCTTCTGTCGTTTGCCAAATCAATATGGAGAAGCGAAAAAAGGTCGGTATTGTTCCAGTCCGCAAGAACATTTGAGGATTCGAGGCACCATATTTCTCCTATATATTCGGGGCTTTGGGGATATGACCATGATATTCTGTAGCCGTCCGTAAGCTGAGGAGTGATGACGGGCATTTGCTCCTGATCGGGTACGACAGTTATTGTATTGCAGCCGAGGCTTTCTTTTTTATACACCGCAGGAACGCCAAGTATCATATGGTAGCTGTCGGTATCTATAAAAAGTATCTCCTTGGGGAGGGCATTCTGAAGATTGCCCGTGCGGAACCAACTGTTTGTGTCATAGCAGTAGGCTCTGACTTCGAGATTTTTGCCAGGCACAAATATACTGTCGGAAAATCTTTCTTCCGAGGCTGTGTTAAAGCTGTATCTTCTTATCCAGAAGTGGTCTCCGCTGCCGAAGGATATTGTTTTTTCGGCTGTTGCGGCGTTACCCACTGAGCCGTTTTTCTCATCGTATTTTGCATCGACAGGCTTTGCACCCCATTTTTTGTATTTTTCAAGAGTATTGTAGCATATGAGATCCTTCCCTGTGAGCGGCTCTCCGAATTCGTTCGTGGGAACCTGCTTAGTCTGTTCGGGAGGGGAGGTATTCTCCTCTGCGGCTACGGCGCTTATGGGCGCAGTCGTTATGCACATACATAAAAAAGCAGAAAAAAATGTTTTTAAAACAGATTTCATATTGTACACCCTATTCTATTTTTTGATTTAACAGAAGTAATTATACCAAAAATCAAAGCCTGTTTCAACCAATTTAATATTTTATAACAAAATTGTAATATTTGAAATATACGGTATAAATATACACCGACAACAGGCTGAGGAATAAAGCTTTTGTTACGCAGATCGTCAAAAAAGAAAATCCGCTTATAATATAATAAGAATAGCATTGAGCGGCGTATGATTAAAAAATTTGGAAATAAATAAAGTTTTTTGTTTACAAACGGTTAATTATGGATTATAATATAGCTGTCATAAGAAAAATTTATGAATCAATATAAAATCATTGATTGATCATACAGGAATATGCGTACTCCGCTACGTATTCATATCCGACAGACATTTGTCACAGCCTTTTGCCGTTTTGAAAGCTTTTTAATCGGATAAGACCAAAGATAAGCGTCCGCCGCCATAAAATACGGACTGCTTGTATGACGGGGCAGATTCCGAATTTATATATCAGGGGAGATAATACAATATGGACTATATACATATTTTAAAGAGATGCGATCTTTTCAGAAATGTCGGAGAGACAAATATTGAAGCTATACTTAAGGCAGTAAGCCCTAAAATAAAATCCTATGAAAAAGGAGAGACTGTGCTGAAAGCCGATATGCCCGTAAAGGATTTTTTTATCGTGCTGGAGGGCAGACTCGGCGGAGAATATCTTAGCGCTGTAAGAGCGGGAAAGGCCTTCGGCATAAGGCTTGCATCGGCGGGTCTCGCCTCTCCGTGCAGCGTTATGGCTGAGGAATGTACCGAGATAATGCTTATAAGCTACAAAAAGCTTATAAAGTGTTCGGGAGCGGATATGCCGTTCTTTTATCGTGTTGTTGAAAATATAGTCAAAATGGTCTCGGAGGAAAATATATATCTGAACGAGAGACTTCGCATACTTTCAAAAACCACCCTTAAAAATAAACTTCTGGAATTTTTCAGGCTGCAAAGCCGAACCCACGGCGACAATATTCTCAGTCTCAGTATGTCAAGACTTGATATAGCGAATTATCTCTGCGTTGACAGGTGTTCTCTTTCGAGGGAGCTTACAAAGCTCAAAAAAGAGGACTACATTGATATTGACAAGCAGAAGATAATTCTCAGACCCAAATGCCTGCAATAATATTATATTCCGCTTTTAACGGTGCTGCCTTTGTTTTTTGACGGCAGCATTTTTAATTTTCAAGGGATTTTTATTATTTTTCTTGTTTTATTCACTACAATGTGTTAATATTATCCGAAGGAAATAAATTATTATAGTAAAGCGGCGGTTGGATCATAGGAGCGGGAGTGAGCGGAAAGGCTTGCAGGCGCTAAGGCGTATCTGACCGACAGGCAGGTACTCCGTCTTTTGGGCGGAGGATATTTGCCGCTGCTTTCATAGGGGAAGAGGCAATATGGATCACAAAAGAGCGGCTTTTCTTACGCTGGGCTGCAAGGTCAATTTTTATGATACCGAAGCTATGGCGGAGCTTTTCAGAGCGAGGGGATATGAGATAGTCGATTTCGGCGAGTTTGCCGATGTCTACATCGTAAACACCTGCACGGTGACAAATCTGGGCGGAAAAAAATCCCGTCAGGCTCTCAGACGGGCAAAAAGGCTCAATCCCAACGCCATTGTAGCCGCCGCAGGCTGTTATGCCCAGACAGCTCCCGAGGAAATAGAAAAAATACCCGAAGTAAACATAATAATTGGCACCGACAAGAGAAAAAACATTGTCGATGCGGTAGAAGGCTATGAAAAAGGCAGGGTTTTAAATCTTGTGGGAGATATAATGAAGGTGAGGGATTTTGAAAGGCTTGGCATAGACGGCCTGAAAAACCGATGTCGGGCATATATCAAAATACAGGAGGGCTGCAACAGATTCTGCACATATTGCATAATACCCTATGCGAGAGGACCCGTCAGAAGCAGAGAACCCGATGACATAATTGACGAGGTAAGGGCGCTTGCGAAAAACGGCTTCAAGGAGGTCGTGCTTACGGGCATACACGTTGCGTCCTACGGGCTTGACTTTAAAACCGGCATAGGACTTATGGACATAATAAAGGCTGTGTCCGAAACGGACGGCATCGAAAGAATAAGATTTTCTTCTGTGGAGCCTACGGTCATAACCGACAGCTTTCTTGAGGAGCTTTCGGGGCTTTCAAAGGTGTGCAGACATTTTCACCTTTCTCTCCAGAGCGGTTCCGACAGAATACTCAGGGCTATGAACAGAAGATATACCTCGGAGGAATACTTTTCGGCCTGCGAAAAAATATATTCCCTCTGGCCCGACTGCGCCATAACCACCGACATAATAGCGGGTTTCCCCGGAGAGACCGAAGCCGACTTTGAAGAAAGCTTAGATCTTGCCAAACGCTGCAAAATCTCAAAGATACACGCATTTCCCTATTCTCCAAAAAAAGGCACGCCTGCGGCAGCAATGAAGGGACAGACAGACCCTGCCACAAAGCAGGACAGAGTGAGACGCCTTTTGGAGCTTTCGGACAAAAACAGAAGAGCCTTTTTTGAATCCCTTTTGGGAAAAGGCTATGACGTTCTTTTTGAAAGAGCCACGGGCGGCGGCATATATGAGGGACATACAACAAACTATTGTACGGTATGCGTAAAATCGGATAAAAATATTGAAAATATGGTTTTAAAGACTGCCCTTAAGGAAATAATTAATGAAGAAAAAATAAAAGGTGAATTAAAGCAGTTGATTTTTCAGTAAAAATAAGGTATAATATAATTGATTTTATGTTGGTCGGAACAGATTATATCAGTATAAGAGGTGATACAATGAGAAATTTGAGCGAAACTCAGCAGATGGACTATCAGCTTGACAAAAACGGCGGCGACGTGAACGAAATTATTGCCCACGTCTATAAGGCTCTTAAGGAAAAGGGCTACAACCCCGTAAATCAGATCGTTGGCTATATATTGTCGGGCGATCCCACATATATTACGGGTCACAACAACGCAAGGAGCCTTATCAGCAAATTCGAGCGTGACGAGCTGCTTGAGGAAATTGTTTCTACCTATCTTAAAAAGACTATGAGAGGATAGCTATGAGGATCCTTGGACTTGATTATGGCGAAAAAACCATAGGAGTAGCCATAAGCGATCCCGAAGGCAGATTTGCTCTGGGACTTGAAACCTTGCGGCGGCCGAGAGAAGAAAACCTTAAGGAAAGCGTTCACCGCATAGGGGATATTATAAAAGAATATGACATAGGCGAAATCGTTATAGGGTATCCCAGACATATGGACGGCACAGTCTCCGAAAGATGCGAAAAAACGACTGCTTTTATGCAAAGACTCGAAAGGACATTCAAAAGGGTGCGCTTTGTACTTCAGGACGAAAGACTTACATCCGTGCAGGCCGAAAAAGCTATGGCTCTTGCGGGATCCGACAGGCGCAGCATAAAGTCGGCGGTGGATATGAACTCCGCCGTCATAATACTTGGAACCTACCTTGACAGAAAAATACACGGCGGCATTGATCCTCACAAAAACAACGAAAGGACTGTATAATATGGCCGAAAATTTTGAAAACGAAGTCCCCGAAACCATAATAATGAAAGACGATGAAGGCGCAGAGGTCGAGTTTTTTGTTGTCAACGCAGTTGAATCGGAAGGAAAAAAATATATGCTCATAGTGGAGACCGAAAGCTATGATCTGGATGAACCCGAAGCATATATTATAAAAGAAGTGGGCGAGAGCGGCGATGAGATGGCCTTTGAGTTTGTAGACGATGAAAACGAATATGCAAGGGTCGCAGTTCTTATGAGCGACGAGGACAACGAGTACGAAATTAAACTATAGCGGAGGTGTAAGCTTGATTACGAAAAAGAACGGAAAGCTCAAGGTTATACCCTTGGGCGGACTGAACGAGATCGGGAAAAATATGACGGTTTTTGAGTATGAGGACGAAGCCGTCATAGTAGACTGCGGAGTGGCTTTTCCCGAGGACGATATGTTGGGTATAGATCTTGTGATACCTGATTTTTCTTATTGTCAGAAAATAAGATCAAAAATAAAGGGCATCTGCATAACCCACGGACACGAAGATCACATAGGAGCGCTGCCTTATTTTCTCAGAGAAGTGAGCGCCCCTATTTATGGAACGAGACTTACCTTGGGGCTTATCGAAACAAAGCTTAAGGAGCATAATCTCCTGGGAGATACTAAAAGGTGCTGCGTCAGCCCCGGCGAAACGGTGCATCTCGGCAGATATTTCAGAGTTGAGTTTATCCATACAAACCACAGTATAGCCGACTCTGCAGCCCTTGCCATAAAAACCCCCATAGGCATGGTCATTCATTCGGGAGACTTCAAGATAGACTATACCCCCATAGACGGCGAAATGATAGACCTGCAGAGGTTTGCCGAGCTTGGCAGGGAGGGCGTCCTCCTTTTTATGTGCGAAAGCACAAATGTGGAGCTGCCCGGATATACAATGAGCGAAAAATCGGTGGGCAAGATTTTTGAACAGATATTTGACGAGACCCCCGACAGCAGAATAATGGTGGCTACATTCTCATCGAATATCCACAGAATACAGCAGATAATGAATTCCGCCTACAAGCACAACAGAAAGGTAGCCGTCATAGGAAGAAGTATGGCAAATGTTGTCAAGACATCTGTGGAGCTTGGCTATCTCTGTCCTCCCCCCGACACCCTCATAGATATAAGCGAAACGAGACGCTATGAGGACAACAGAGTCGTTATAATTATGACAGGCTCTCAGGGCGAGACAATGTCGGCGCTTTCCAGAATAGCCCAGAACGACCACAAGCAGGTGGAGGTCAAGAGGGGAGACAAAATAATAATAAGCGCGTCTCCCATACCCGGCAACGAAAAGGCTGTCTACAGACTTATAAACGACCTTATGAAGAAAGGCACCGAGGTAATATACGAGGGGCTTATGGACGTACACGTGTCGGGTCACGCAAGAGCGGAGGAGATAAAGCTCCTTCACAGCCTCATAAAGCCGAAATACTTTGTGCCTGTTCACGGTGAATTCAAAATGCTGAAAACCCATGCGCACCTTGCCGAGGAGCTGGGCATGAACAAAAAGAATGTTTTTCTTCTGGGGCTGGGGGACGTTTTGGAGCTTGACAGGGGACACGCAAAAATAACGGGCAGCGTGCCTACGGGAGCCGTTTTTGTGGACGGCCTCGGCGTAGGAGACGTAGGCAACATCGTTATAAGAGACAGACGACATCTCTCTCAGGACGGACTTATGATAGTTGTTGTGGCTATGGACAGAGATACGGGCAGAGTGCTGACGGGACCCGATATAATCTCAAGAGGCTTTGTATATGTGAGAGAGTCCGAGTCTCTTATGGAGGAAGCCAGAGCCGTTGTCAGGGACGCCCTTTCGATGTGCGAAAAGAGAAATATAAACGAGTGGACATATATTAAGGCACTCATCAAGGACACGCTTAAGGACTTTATATGGAAGAAAACAAAAAGAAGTCCTATGATACTTCCTATTATAATGGATATTGATTATTGATTATTAATTATTAAAGACAGATCATTGACTGTTGTTGCTTGGCGCAGCTAAAAATGCCGCCAAAATATATATGGCGCAAGGTTAAAACAAGCTGCTTAAATTTCTACGGAGAATAATATATGAGCGATCTTAAAGAAAGATTTGACGGTGTCTATAAATGCCTTGAAGAAAGCGACCTTCTTGCTGAGTATATCGATGCGAGAAACAAAGCCATAGAAAACAAGGCTGTATGGGCTAAAATTGTAGAGTTTCAAAAACTGCATAAAAGGCTTTGCGAAAGAGAAGCGGCAGGAGATCACGATTTCGGATTTCTGCACCATGTATCATCTACCTATCACAGACTTATGATGGAGCCTGTGTCGGGGAGATTTCTTCATGCGGAAAACGAACTTCTCGGGCTGCTTAAGTATATAGAAAAGGGAATTGACAGAGTGCTTATGAAAAAAGGCATTCTCGGTTTTGGGAGTGAAGAAAAATGAAAGAGGGCTTTGTTCCGTCCGGAACGGCAAGAATACATTATGAGCTGCACGGAGAAGAAAATACAAAGGGACTTATCCTTGTTCACGGAAACGGAGGCAGCATACGTTATTTTGACGATCAGATAGAATTTTTTAAAAAATACTACAAGGTTCTTGCGATAGACAGCCGCGGACACGGCGAGTCTACTTTCGGACAGGGCAGCTTAAGCCTTACGGTTATGGCTGACGATCTGTACAACATAGCTATGAATTTCGGCTTTTACAAATTCGATCTGCTGGGTTTTTCGGACGGGGCAAGCATAAGTATGTATTTTGCCATGAAGCACAACGATATGCTTGACAATCTCATTCTCTACGGGGGAAATTTAAACCCGTGGGGTGTAAAGCTCAGCTTTCAGGTGCCTGTGTTCGTTTCCTACCAGGTAAACCGACTGGCGTCTTTTCTCAATCCCGCAATGGCAAACCTCAACAAGGAGTATCTGGGTCTTATGGTCAACGAACCCTACATAGTCCCCGAGGATCTGTCCAAAATAACGGCAAGGACTCTTGTTCTGGCAGGCAAAAGGGATCTCATAAGGTCAAGCCATACCAAAAAAATATACAGATGTCTACCCAATGCGGAGCTTAAAATAATACCGGGGGATCACTTTGTATCAAAAAAGGATCCCGAAAACTTCAACAATACGGTATGGGATTTTTTGAGAAAAGCCTGATATGCGGATATGGCGAAAATTAGCTGTCAAGACAGAAATATTGGTTTTATTGTAATATTTTTGAACACGAAACGTAATTGACAAATTTTTCCAAAACTGGTATTATATTATTGTACTTAAGGTACATATAATATTTTTTTGGAGGAAAGTTACACAATGAAAAGCGGTACAGTAAAATGGTTCAATGCTGAAAAGGGCTTCGGTTTTATATCGGTTCCCGGTGAGGAGGATGTGTTTGTTCATTTTTCGGCTATAAAGGCCGAGGGATACAAATCGCTTGATGAAGGACAAAAGGTTGAATTTGAGGTTGTTCAGGGGGCAAAAGGCCCGCAGGCAGCCGATGTCGTAAGAATTTGACCCGAATATATAAGCGTTCGTCTTTTGACGGGCGCTTATTTTTTATGCCTTATTTGTATATATTTATTTATTCTGCAAAAAATATTTCTGTGTTATATATTATGTTTATGGAGGTATTTTTGTATGACTTTAAATCCAAAAATAAAAAGATCGCTATGCTTTTTTCTTGTTATGTGTCTGTTTGTGGCATCAAATATAAGTATGTGCAGGGCAGAGGACGAAACGTCTGCGCCAAAAACGGCCGAGAGTTGTCGTTCTGCCGTACTTATCGAACAGGGGTCGGGCAAGGTGCTGTATGAAAAAAATCCCGATGAAAAGCTTCCCCCTGCCAGTGTAACTAAAATAATGACCCTGCTGCTCATATATGACGCAGTTGACAGGGGTGCCCTTAAGTGGGACGATCCCGTGACTGTCAGCGAACACGCCGCAAGTATGGGAGGCTCTCAGATATTTCTTGAACCGAATGAGCAGCAGAGCGTAAAGGATCTTACAAAATCCATAGCCATAGCCTCCGCAAATGACGCTGCGGTAGCCATGGCCGAAAAGATAGGCGGCAGCGAGGAGGGGTTTGTTAATCTTATGAACCAAAAGGCAGCCGAGCTGGGAATGAAGAACACCACCTTCAAAAACGCCTGCGGACTTGACTGTGACGGTCATCTGACTTCCGCATACGACATCGCTCTTATGAGCCGTGAGCTTTTAAACAAATATCCCGAAATAAAGGAATTTACCACAACGTGGATGGATGTAATCACCCACAAGACTGCCAAGGGAGAGACGGAGTTCGGGCTTACAAATACAAACAAGCTCATAAAGCAGTATGACGGAGCGACAGGCTTAAAGACAGGCTCCACGGGAAAGGCTCTCTATTGTCTTTCGGGTTCAGCCACAAGAAACGATATGAATCTCATAGGCGTTGTTATGGCTGCTCCCGACCCAAAAACGAGATTTAAGGAGATGGCGCAGCTCCTCGACTACGGCTTTGGAAATTTTACCGTTGTTACGGGAGAAAAGCCCGGCACGAGAGTAGGGGAGACCACAGTATATAAGGGCGACAAGGACAAGGTATCGGGAGTTGTTGACAGTCTTGTATCAGTAGTAGTTAAAAAAGGCGAGGAGAACAAGCCCGAATATAAGGTAGAAATGTGCGAAAGCATAAACGCCCCCTTTGAGGCAGGAACTAAAATAGGCGAAATAATATATTATATGGACGGAAAAGAGGCGGGTCGCTCCGATATAAAGACCTCCGAGGGAGCCGAAAAACGCAGCTTCGGCGATACGGCAATAAAATTATTGAAAAGCTGGTTTAATTAGTATGCAGCATAAGCCGCTTGTCCGCAGCAAATCGCCCCGAAAAGCTGACCCGACAAGCGGTACAGCGTGTCGAAAAATCGACACGCTTTCATCAAAATGCAGTCGCATTTTGATGAGGCCAAATGTGCGTGCCGGGCAAGCCGGCGACTTCATTTGGATAAAGGAATATAAATTTCAATTTATCGCAAAAACTTCGTTTTTCTCAAATTGAAATTTATTCCTCGGACGGGCGGAGCTCGTCCTGCGGATTAAAGTCTGCGACGCTTTTTATAAACTTATTTCTTGGACGGGCGAAGCTCACGTTCAGTGCTTTTCCTTGCGGAAAAGTTGCCCTTCGGGCAATCCGACATCTTTCGGACACTACCTGCGGATTAAAGTCTGCGACGCTTTTTATAAACTTATTTCTTGGACGGGCGAAGCTCACGTTCAGTGCTTTTCCATGCGGAAAAGTTGTTCTTCGGGCAATCCGACATCTTTCGGACACTACCTGCGGTACCGTCTCAAAGATTTGTATTCCGTTAGTTTGTTCTAAGACATTCTTAATTTTTTTTAATATATTTGTAATTGCTTTTTTTAATATTTGTGGTATACTTTTTATTGTGAAAAGGAAAATATATCGGATAAGCCTACGCAGACAGGCAGAACGCCCGTCACAAAAACGTACAGGCATTATCCCCCGAAAAACAATAAATGCAATTTTAAGAAGGGATTGAGTGTAATGAGCGATTACAGAAATCAGGATTTTGACGAAAACGAAGATTTTTCCCAAAACGAAACAGAAACAGGCGGAGTATATGAGGACATCGCCGAAGAAAAAACAGATGAGGTTTATGACAGCGAGCCTGCTGTTCCGGAGGAGAGCAGGGAGCCTTATACATCGGCTGAGACAGAACCGCAGGAAAGCGCAGACCTTAAGGGCAGCGAGGATCCGCAGGAGAATATCCCGGATGAAAACGTTTCCTTTGTGAACCGCAAGTCGGAGCCTTCGAAGAGCGTTTTTGAAGAAAAGGGAGCCGCTGTGCTTAAACCTGCCGAAAACAAAAAGAGCGGCGCCTTTTTCAAGAAGCTTGCGGCGACGGCAGCAGGCATAGCCGTTGTGGGAGCCTTCGTGGGAACAGGTCTCGGTATGGGCAGCTATATTTATAAAAACGGCGGAGTATATGCGGCGAACGGCAGCGATATAAACCTTGCCGCAGACGGCGAAAAGTCGGTTTCTCCCATTGTATATACAACGAACTACAAAAGCATATCAGAGGTATTCAACTCGGTTGAAAATGCCGTTGTCAATATAAGAATGACAGTCAATACCACGAATATATGGAATCAGGTATATGAGGCCACAGGCTCAGGCTCAGGCATAATATACAAGGTTGACGGCGACAACGTATATATTGTCACAAACAATCACGTTGTTGACGGCGCAAAGTCAGTCTCCGTTTCGGTTACGGGCGAGGAACAGCTTTTTGCAAGCCTTGTGGGAAAGGATGCCGAAAACGACCTTGCGGTAATTAAAGTAAGCAAGGACGCATTCGCCTCCGCAGGAATCACAGATGTAAAGCCTGCCGAATTTGTAAGAGACGACAGCGAAGAAATAGGCGAGACTGTTCTTGCCATAGGCAACGCTCTCGGTCGCGGCAAAACCGTAACAATGGGCATTGTAAGCGCCAAAAACAAAAACATAAGCATTGACGGAAACAATCTGACGGTTATTCAGACCGATGCAGCCATAAACCCCGGCAACTCGGGAGGCGCCCTTATAAATCTTGACGGAAAGGTAATAGGCATTAACACCGCAAAGACAGGCTCTCAGGTCATAGAGGGTACAGGCTATGCTATCCCCTCATATTCCGCAGTCAAAATATTCGACCAGATAATTGAAAAGGGTACGGTCGAAAAGCCATATCTCGGCGTTATCTGCTTCACAATAAACGATACCTTCAGACATATGTATAATCTGGACGTTTCGGGTGTTTTCGTACAGGAGATAACCTCGGGCAGCGCAGCCGAAAAGGCAGGCCTCAGAGCTACCGACATTATTACCGCCGTAAACGGAAAGCAGATAACATCGCAGCAGGATCTTCAGGATACAATAAACGGACTTTCTGTAGGCGATTCGATCAAAATTGATTTTCTGAGAAACGGCAGAGAGGCTATGAGCGTAAACGCCGTTCTCGAAAACTACAACGAATTTTAATTTCGGGGAGGCCTTTATATGAGCGATATATTTGATGAAAAAGAAAAAACACAGACCCCCGATGAGGTTCTGAACAAATATTTTGACAAAAGCGATACCGATATGGGAAAGCCGTCCGCCGAAAAGCGAAAGAAAAGCAACTTTTACAGAAATCTGATTATCGGAGTGCTTGTTGTTTCGGTTTGTCTCGGCAGCATTTGTTTCGGATTTTCGGCAGCAGGCTTTACCGAGGGACTTGACTCGCCGTCTATTCCTGTTTTTGACAAGGATGACAGCGCCGAAAGCGAAGAAACCGAAGAAGATACCGATGAAAGCATAAACGGCGATGATGCAGTGCCTATGTCTATGTCGGCTCAGAGCATATATGAAGCCTCGCTCAACAGAGTGGCTATAATAAAGAACGTAAAGCCCTCCGTGGTTGCCATAAGCACGGTGGTATATGCGCAGGATTTCTTTTTCGGCACGAGACAGATGAAGGGCAGCGGTTCGGGCTTTGTGTATGCAAAGGACGCAACAAATGTATATATAGCTACAAATAACCACGTTATAAGCGGCGCAACCGATATAACGGTATCATTTAATGAAGATACTCCCGTAACGGGAAGGGTAATAGGCACGGATCAGAACGCCGACCTTGCCGTTGTTGCGGTTTCGGCTGCCGATCTTAAGGCCGCAGGCATAAATCAGGTAGTACTTGCAAAGCTTGGCAGCTCTGCCGATGTAAAGACCGGCGACCCCGTTATTGCCATAGGAAACGCCATAGGCGAGGGCATTACCGTTACATCGGGAATTATAAGCGCCATTTCAAAGGAAATAAATCTTCAGGGAAAGACCCTTTCGGTTATACAGACAGACGCAGCCATCAACGAGGGCAACTCGGGCGGACCTCTCTTTAATTCAAAAGGCGAGGTAATAGGCATAAACACAGCCAAATTTTCGAGCGAGACCATTGAGGGCGTAGGTTTTGCCATAACCTCGGATATAGCAGGCCCCATATTTGAAAGACTTGCTTCGGGAGAGTCTACCCCCACTTTGGGCGTTACCGTTCAGTCGGTGCCTGCCGAATATTCATCATATCTCGGCGCAACGGCAGGAGCCTATGTCACTGATGTTGTGCAGGGCGGAAACGCTGACATAGCAGGCATAAAAGAGGGCGATGTAATAACCTCCTTTAACGGCAAGACCATATTCGGCCCCGATCAGCTTGTTGAAAGCGTGAGAGAATGCTCCGCAAATGACGTTGTGAATATAGCAGGATTCAGAGAGGGCAAGTCCTTCAGCATAAGAGCTACGCTTTATCCGCCTGCAAATAATTGATTTCAATAAAAAAGGCTCCATTATTTTCTCGGAGCCTTTTAACTTTTATATCTTTGCGTATTTATTATCCGTATTGATTCTTGACAATATTTATATATTATGCTATTATAATCACAAGAGGAAACAACCAAACGGTTGTTGCTTCACCTTTTAACTGTATTAAACAGTCGTTTGGGCTTGGCAAATCATGAGAGACTGTTTTTTATTATGTGAATTTTTTGCTTAAGGCTCCGTTATTTTCCCGGAGCCTTTTGCTATATCTTTGCGTATTTATTATCCGTATTGATTCTTGACAATATTTATATATTATGTTATTATAATCACAAGAGGAAACAACCAAACGGTTGTTGCTTCACCTTATAACTGTGTTAAACAGTCGCTTAGGTCCAGCAAATCATGAGCGACTGTTTTTTATTATGTGTATTAATACAATAATCAAAATAATAAGTATTTTAACATCATGTATAAGTATCAACATAATATCACCTCCCTTTCTTTTATAATTTATAATTTATAATTATTAAAAAGAAAGTTATGAAGGTGAAGCAAACAACCGCATCAAGAAGTTCCTCTTGCTTACCAATATTCTACATTATTTTTTTTAACCCGTCAAGCTTTTAAAGCGGTATTTTGCATGATCGGATTCGTAGTCAATGATATTCGCACTCCGCTTACGCTTCGCGCTCATAACCGACGGCTTCTGACGAAGCCTTTGTATTCGGATGGGAGCTTACATCTCCCACCGAATACAACAGTAAGTACCCACCGCCTAAAGAGGCGGGGGACTTACTTGTCGGTTAAATTTGAGAATTAACGGTTGACAGGACGGAAATTTAATTATATAATGTATAAAGCAAATTGTTTATATGTTTCGGAACATATAGGCTTTTGCCCAAAAAAGATATAAATTTTCCCGTGCGGACCGGGGAGATAGCGGTGCCCTGTAACCTACAATCCGCTGTAGTAGGGGGATCTGCCTTGTCCCGAGGCTTGCTTTCTGGGGGTCTGCCTTATGCAAGTGGTGTTGACGAATGAGTCTTGTGCAACAGGACTTTATGAACCGTGTCAGGTCTTGACGGAAGCAGCACTAAGTAAACCCTCCTGTGTGTTGCAAGATAGCTTGTTCTGAGCTAACTGCATAAGTTACGCCTTGGTGAGCCTGTCGGAGGAAAGGCGCACGGGATTTTTTTATTATAAGAAAGCTCCGATAAAATGAAGCTCTTATCTGCGGGCGGTATTCCCTCGCATTTGCTTTAAGCGATATGATCGGTGTTTTCATAAAATGGTTATTTACGGCGGTTTTATACCGTCTGTATTTTTGTTAAAGTTCCGATAGGGCGGTGGGATATATGGGATATACTGCTTTATACAGAAAATTCAGACCCGCAAGCTTCAATGAGGTATGCGGTCAGGAGCATATTGTCAGGACGCTCAAAAACCAGCTCGTTTCAAGCAGAATAAGCCACGCCTATCTTTTCTGCGGCACAAGAGGCACGGGAAAGACATCCACCGCAAAGATATTTGCCAAGGCCATCAGCTGTCTTTCACCGAAGGACGGAGAGCCCTGCAACGACTGCGAAATGTGTCGGGCGATAGACAGCGGCCGCAGCTTTAATATATTTGAGATAGACGCCGCCAGCAACAACGGCGTTGACAACATAAGAGAGCTTAGGGACGAGGTGGCATATCCGCCTGCTGTGGGAAAATATAAAGTATATATCATCGACGAGGTTCATATGCTTTCACTGGCAGCCTTCAACGCTCTTTTAAAGACCCTTGAAGAGCCGCCCTCATACGTTGTCTTTATACTTGCCACAACAGACCCTCAGAAGGTTCCCGTAACAATACTTTCAAGATGTCAGAGATTTGATTTTCGCAGAATAAGCGGACAGACAATTTCGCAGACCCTGCTTGAATATATGAAGGACGAAAATATAGACATCACCAAGGACGCAGCCGATGTTATTGCAGGCGTTTCCGATGGTGCAATGAGAGACGCCCTCAGCATTCTCGACCGCTGCATATCTTTCTTCTACGGTGAAAAAATAACGAGAGACAAGGTACTTGAAGTCATAGGCGCTGCCGATAAAAGTGTTTTTTTTGAAATAACCGAGGCTTTTGCCGATTTTGATACAATGAAGGCTCTCGATGTAATAAAGAGTGTTTTTGACTCGGGAAGAGATATAAACCGCTTTATAAACGAGCTTGTGATCCATCTCAGAAACCTACTCCTTGCAAAGCAGGAGGGTGAGCTTGGCTCTGCCCTTGATTATTCGGAAGAAAATATATCGGGACTTAAGGAACAGGGACGGCGCATAGAGCAAGGCAGGCTTATAGAGCTTATATCCGAGCTTTCGGCATTTATGAACAGAACGAAATACTCCGACAACATAAGGACGGCTTTCGAGGTCTTTGCCGTAAGGCTCACAACGCCGCAGGCCGATGAGGACAGCTCTCTGCTTTCGAGAATAGAATATCTGGAAAAGCTTGCCGAAAATAATCTTCTGAGCGCAGAAAAGCAGACAACGGCTGCCGATATACCGAAGGAGGCTGAAAAGCCCCAAAAACCGATTGTGGAAAAGGCCGTTCCCGAGGACATACAGAGAGTAATAAGAGAGTTCGGCAGAATAAAGGAGCATTTCAAATACAGCTCCGAACAGGCTTTTCTTTCGGCGGTTGCTCCGGGCTGCATAGGCGACAGGCTTTATATCGTCTGCCCCAACGCCGCCGTACTGGACTATTTTCTTAAGAAAGAGTCTGAGCTTGTATCGGCGCTCACCGAAGTCTTTGAGAAGGAGTTCGATCCCGTTATCATACTCCGAGAGGACTATGACAGACAGCATATGTCGGTATACGGAAGAAAAGACAGCTCGGCGCAGTCGGGACTGAGCGACAGACAGATAGATGACATAAAAAATATAATAAAATATGATAATATAGAAGTCAATTAATAATAAGGAGGAAAAACAAATGGCAAAAGGCGGATACGGCGGCATGGGCGGCATGGGCGGAATGAATATGAACAATCTTATGAAACAGGCTCAGAAAATGCAGAAGCAGATGGCTCAGATGCAAAAGGAGCTTGAAGAAAAAAAGTATGAGATCACTTCGGGTGGCGGCGCAGTCAAGGTGACTGTAAGCGGCAGCAAGGTTATTGAAAAAATCGAAATTTCTCCCGATGTTGTGGATCCCGATGATATAGAAATGCTTGAGGATCTTGTGCTTACGGCGGTCAACGAGGCCATAAGAACCGTTGAGGACGCAGCCGCAGGCAGCATGAGCAAAATAACGGGAATGTCGGGTATGCCCGGACTGTTCTGATATAGGTGAATCATGGATTATTATGGAAACTCAATGACAAGGCTCATAGAGGAGCTTGCAAAGCTGCCCGGAATAGGCGGAAAGTCGGCGCAGAGACTTGCCTTTCATATCATAAATATGCCGACTGAAAATGCGGCAGCTCTTGCCGAGGCCATCACCAATGCAAAAAAAAGTATAAAATTGTGTCCCGTGTGCTGCAGCATTACCGACAGGGACATATGCAGCATATGTGACGACCCGAAAAGAGACAGCGGAGTTATTATGGTCGTGGAAGACCCCAGAGATATGGCGGCATATGAGAGAACAAGAGAATACAGGGGCAGATACCATGTGCTGCACGGAACAATCTCTCCCATAAACGGCATAGGCCCCGACAAGCTTAAGATAAAGGAGCTGCTTGGGAGGATAAGCTCCGATGTAAGAGAAATCATCATCGCCACAAATCCAAATGTCGAGGGAGAGGCTACCGCCATGTATCTGTCCAGACTTCTGAAACCCCTCGGCGTAAAGGTAACGAGGATAGCGAGCGGCGTACCCATAGGCGGCGATCTTGAATATGTGGACGATGTAACGCTCACAAAAGCGCTTGAATACAGAACGGAGATGTGAATTTGAAAGTTATAGAACCTTCTTATATAATTGAAGAGGAAATAGACCCCCAAAAGATAATGCGCACCATAGAAAAGGCAGGCAGAACCTGTTATAAAAGCGAAGGCAATAAAAGCGAAGGCTCCGCCGAAAGATTTATTGCGTCCATAATAAAAAGGGGTCACGAATCGGTTATAGAACACGAAAAGCTTACTGTGCGGTTTATATGCGACAGGGGAGTTTCTCACGAGACAGTACGCCACAGGATAGCCAGCTATTCGCAGGAGTCCACCCGCTATTGCAACTACAGCGGAGACAAATTCGGCAGAGAGCTTACATTTATAAAGCCCTGCTTCTGGGACGAGGACAGCCCCGAATACAGAGTATGGCTTGAAACTATGGAATATATAGAAGAAAAATATTTTGAGTTTATGGATGGAGGGGCTACTCCCGAACAGGCAAGATCCATACTGCCTAACTCTCTCAAAACCGAGATAGTCGTCACAATGAATCTCAGAGAATGGAGACATTTTTTCAGGCTCAGATGTGACAAGGCCGCTCACCCACAAATCAGAGAAATTGCCATACCTCTTTTGGAGGAGCTTAAAGAAAAGCTGCCTGCTGTTTTCGGCGATATAGTATACTGATCGGGAGATGATTTTTGTTGAACAGAGTTTCAAAAAAAGACAGACAGGTTGTGGAATATCTGCACGACAACATCAGGAGCGATTTTTTGGACAAAATAATGCCCAAAATTTCGGCTACAGCCAATCTTGGGATAATATGGATACTTATAGCCTGCATAATGGCTCTTTCTCCCAAGTATAAAAAAACGGGAGGCATTCTTATAAAAGCTCTCCTTGTATCAACATTTGTCTGTAACGCCGTTCTTAAGCCTCTTGTGGACAGGGTCAGACCCTTTGACGCAGATGAAAGGGTAGAAAGCAGAATAAAGGAGCCGAAGGATCCCAGCTTTCCCTCGGGACACACAATGGCGTCTTTTGTGGCTGCGATGGTTATTTTCTGTGCAAACCCCATACTTGGTATAGCGGCTTTTGCGCTTGCAACCCTCATAGCCCTTTCAAGGCTCTATCTCCTTGTACACTATCCCAGCGATATTATAATAGGGTCATGGCTCGGCGCAGTTATAGGAGTTTTTTCGGTATTCAAATTCGGCAAAAAGGACTGAAAGCCTTTCAGATATGACGTTTCGGCTTGCATACCGATGCCGAAGGCTTTGCTTAAGCAGAAAAATTTTGAGGTGCATATGCTATGGTTGTAGGAAGCTGCGTTGTTACTCTCAGGGCCTCGTGGGTCAATTCCCTTAAGGAAAAGCGTATGGAGGTCAAAAAGATAATCGAAAAAACAAAAAACAGGTTCAATTTAGCTGTGGCTGAGGTGGGAGAAAACGACAGCCACAGGACGATAAAAATAGGCTTTGCCTGCGTCAGCAACGACAGAGCCGTTGTGGATTCCGTTATAGAAAGGGCGGTTAACTTTATCGAAAATATAACGGATGCCGAAATTATTGACGTATACAGCGAAATTTTTTAAATTTTTCTTTACAACTCAGAAGAAATATTATATTATATATGAGATTATATGCCGCTTTGCCAAAAATGCAGCAAGGGCTGCCGGAGAATATGCAGAGCAGGTCAATGCAGATTAGGAGGAAACACAAAAATGAGTTCAGTTGAGGTTTTGGAGAAAAACAAGGTTAAAATTACATTTTCGGTAGACGCAGAAAGATTTGAAGAGGGTATGAAGCATTCGTACAACAAAAACAAGAATGTATTTGCTCTTCAGGGCTTCAGAAAGGGAAAGGCTCCCAGAAAAATTATCGAAATGATGTACGGAAAAGAAGTATTCTATGAGGACGCAGTTAATTTCGTTCTTCCCGAGGCATATGAAAAGGCAGTAAAGGAAACAGGTACAAAGGTAGTATCCAAGCCCGAGATTGATGTTGAAAGCATAGATTCGGATGGAGCAGTTTTTACGGCTGAGGTTTATGTCAAGCCCGATGTAAGCATCGAAGGCTATAAGGGACTTAAGTATATACCCTCCGACACAAGCGTATCTGACGATGAGGTCAATGCTTTTATTGACGGCGAAAGACGCAAGCAGTCGAGAGTAATAACCGTTACAGACAGAAAGTCCCGTATGGGAGACATCGTGAACATAGATTTCAAGGGCTATACGGACGATGAACCCTTTGAAGGCGGAGAGGGAACAGGCTATGACCTCGAGCTTGGCTCACATTCGTTCATAGACAACTTTGAGGATCAGCTTGAAAATCTCAGCGCAGGCGATGAGGCTGTGGTAAACGTGACATTCCCCGAGGAATACGGCGTTTCGGAGCTTGCAGGCAAGCCCGCAAAATTTGAGGTCAAAATAAACGCCGTAAAAATGAGAGAGATCCCCGAGCTTGACGATGAGTTTGTTTCAGACACGACCGAATTTGATTCTGTTGATGAATATATTAAAGACGTTAAGGAAAAACTTATTAAGAACAAGACCCTTGAGGCCGACAGCCGCAAGAGAGAACAGCTTATCGAGGAGCTTGGCAAGATCGCCGAAATAGATGTTCCCGAATGTATGTTTGAAAATGAAACAGACAAAATGTTTGAAAACTTTTCAAATTCCCTCAGATACAGAGGTATGCCTGTTGAACAGTATCTCAGTATGCTGAACCAGACAGAGGACTCTGTTAAGGACGGATTCCGTCCGCAGGCAGAAAAACAGGTCAGAGGACGTCTTGCCCTTGAAAAGATAGGCGAGCTCGAGGGCTTTGAAGTAACGGAAGAAGAGCTTGACAAGGAAATCGAGAGAATAGCAGGCGAAAACGGTTTCGACAAGGCAAAGCTCGAAGAAATTATGGGTATTGACGAAAAAGAATCCTTAAAGGACGACATAAAGGTTCAGAAGGCTCTTGACCTTGTTGTAAGCGAGGCAGTAGCCGAAGAAAAGAGCGAAGAAACTTCGGAAGAAAAGAAGGAAGAAGCTTAAGAGGAATAAATTTCCGACAGGATAGGCTTAAAAAAGAACATTTTTCAGGAAAGAGGGATAAAATATGAGCTTGGTACCTATGGTAGTGGATCAGACCACAGCAGGCGAAAGATCCTATGATATTTATTCAAGACTTTTAAAGGACAGAATAGTCATTCTCGGCGAAGAAGTGACCGATGTAAGCGCAAATCTTATAGTTGCCCAGCTTCTCTATCTTGCTGCGGAGGATCCCGACAAGGATATAAGCCTTTATATCAATTCTCCGGGCGGCTCGGTTACCGCAGGTATGGCTATCTATGACACAATGCAGTATATAAAGCCCGACGTATCGACTATATGTATCGGTCTTGCGGCAAGTATGGGCGCTTTTCTTCTGGCGGGCGGCGCAAAGGGCAAGAGATTTGCTCTGCCAAACTCCGAAATAATGATCCATCAGCCTATGGGCGGCGCAAGGGGTCAGGCTACCGACATACAGATACAGGCCGAAAATATACTCAAAATTAAAAAGAGAATGAATGAAATTCTCGCAAAGAATACGGGCAACGACTATGATCAGGTTGTTGCCGATACCGAAAGAGACAACTATATGAGCGCTGATGAGGCCAAAAAGTACGGTCTTATCGATGAGGTTATTGAAAGCTCAAAGGGCGAATAATACCCATCGGTCAGCGTCAGGCAGCATAAGCCAAACACGAATATAATTGACAGTTTTTGTCGGCATTATCCGACAATCTCAATCCAATACTCAGAAGGAGCAGTATTATGGCAGCAAAAACAGACGGCAGAATCAGATGTTCTTTTTGCGGAAAAACAGAGGATCATGTAAGCAAAATGCTTGCCGGGAACAATGCATTTATATGTAATGAATGTATAGATCTCTGCTATGAGATCATTGAGGAGGAGTTCAGTCTTGAGGCTGACTATTCATCCGAGGAGGAAATGAATATCCCCAAGCCTACCGAGATGAAGCGCATACTTGACGAATATGTAATAGGTCAGGATGAGGCAAAAAAGGCTCTTTCGGTGGCTGTTTATAACCACTACAAGCGCATAGGCTCCGACAGCCGTGACGTAGAGCTTCAGAAAAGCAACGTGCTTTTTATAGGCCCCACAGGTGTGGGAAAGACTTTTCTTGCCCAGACTCTTGCAAGACTTCTCAACGTACCGTTTGCTATTGCCGACGCAACCTCTCTTACGGAGGCAGGATATGTGGGTGAGGATGTTGAAAATATCCTTCTCAAAATCATACAGGCGGCGGACTATGATATAGAAAAGGCTCAGAGGGGCATAATTTATATTGACGAAATAGACAAAATATCACGAAAGTCAGACAACCCCTCCATAACCCGAGACGTAAGCGGCGAGGGCGTGCAGCAGGCTCTTCTGAAAATACTCGAGGGAACCATTGCAAGCGTTCCGCCACAGGGAGGAAGAAAACACCCCCATCAGGAATTTATACAGATAGACACCACCAATATTCTGTTTATCTGCGGCGGAGCCTTTGCGGGACTTGAAAAAATAATTGAAAGACGTGTGTCAAATAAGGTCATAGGCTTTGGTTCAGACAACAAATCCAAAAAAGAGCTTCGTGACGGCGATATGCTCAAACAGGTACGCCCCGAAGATCTCCACAAGTACGGGCTTATTCCCGAGCTTATAGGCAGACTGCCTGCCGTTGTCACACTCGACAGCCTCGATGAGGATACTCTTGTGGATATTCTCACAAAGCCGAAAAATTCTATCGTAAAGCAGTTTCAGTATCTTTTTGAGCTTGACAACGTGGTTCTTGAATTTGACGAAAAGGCTCTCAGGGCTATTGCTCACAAGGCCATAGAGCAGGATACGGGCGCAAGAGGCTTAAGGGCTATTCTCGAAGGCTTTATGACGGACATAATGTTCAGTCTGCCCGATGAAACCGAAATAGAAAAGTGCATTATTACCGAGGACGTTGTGCTGAAAAATGCAGAGCCTGTTTATGTAATGAACCCAAACAGAAAGCCTCTTTCAATGAAAAAAACGGCTCCTAAAATGACCGCAAGAAAACGCAAGCCGGCAGGCTGATAAAAAGTGGTTTTGAAATATAAAGGGCAGATGCTTAAACTTTTATAAAAGTGTTCTGCCCTTTTATCATTGTCGGAAAATAAAGACTGCCCGCTGATATTTTCTGGACGGACGCAGTCGGGTCGTATGTTCAGCGATCTGTCGATCTGTATTTCGGGGGATAAGTATGTTAAAGATTACCTATATATGCCACAGCGGTTTTATGGCGGAGCTTGAAAACTGCTGTTTGCTTTTCGACTATTATAAGGGTGTTATACCAAAAACAAATAAAAAACTCTATGTTTTTGCCTCTCATTTTCACGGCGATCACTACAATCCTGAAATATTCGGGCTGAGAGAACGGGGAAATGTTAAATTTATACTTTCCTCCGATATAAAAATTAAGGATAAGTCAAAGGACATTTTTTCGATAAATTCAGGTGAAAATATCAAGGTGGACGATATTGATATAACTACTCTCAAATCCACCGATGAGGGAGTCGCTTTTATTGTAAAATGCGAGGGCAAAACTATCTATCACGCAGGAGATCTCAATCTTTGGGTATGGCAAGAGGAGTCAAAGGCCTACAACAACAATATGAAGGCCAATTTTATGCGATATACAAAGAACCTCAGAGGACTAAGCATAGACGTGGGCTTTTTGCCTCTCGACCCGAGACAGGGCATAGACTATGACAAGGGCATTGACGCCTACAAAGAGCTTGCCGATTTTAAAATGATTTTTCCTATGCACTTTTGGAGCAGATATGACATTATAAAAAAATACAAGTCCGAAAGGGACGGGGCTGCCGACAATGTAGTCGAAATATCATACGAAGGACAAACGTGGGAGGTATAAATATGGATTTCAGAATGGTACACGAAAATTATAATGTAGCCGATCTCGACAGATCTCTTGATTTTTATAAAAAGGCTCTTGGTCTTAAGGAAAAACGCCGCAAGGAGGCCAAAGACGGCTCCTATATAATCGTATTTATGGGAAACGACACTTCGGATTTTGAGCTTGAAATAACTTGGCTTAAGGATCACCCTCAGAACTATGATCTCGGAGAATGTGAATTTCACCTTGCATTCAGAGCCGACAACTTTGACGAGGCTCACAGGCTCCACGAAGAAATGGGCTGTATTTGCTATGAAAATCCCACAATGGGGGTTTATTTTATAACCGATCCCGATGGATATTGGCTCGAAATCGTTCCCAACAGAAAATAATATATAATCAAAATAATTCTCAGAAAGAAATCGTTTTTTGTCGGTATAAAGATTTTTTTGCATATTGATAATATGACGTATATGTGATATAATACAATATGTTGATATGGGGATGTAATGGTTTTGACGGGGATTTTGAAGGTCGGGATAGCCATTGGAAATGGGTAATTCCTTAAAAACCCAAAACTTTTATAAATTAATCGACAACGATAATTTAGCTTACGCTGCCTGATTAAGCGGCAGCTGTTCCCTTTCGGTCTCTCACAGCCGAATACGGAGCATCGACTTTTGTGAGCAACCTTTCCCGCTAAGCTTTGCACGGGAAAAAGCACCTATGAAGCTTACGAAAATATGTGCCTGTCTGTCGGCGCCTGTTTTCGGAATCCCCATAGACAGACTATAATGGTAGAGTTCCTTATCAACGAATTTTCGGACAGGGGTTCGACTCCCCTCATCTCCACTTGACTATGCCGCCCATACGACAGTGGTATAAACCGCCGATGTCGTGTGCTTATGTGTTTGGTGAAGGCTGCGGAAAAATTGCAGACATTCACCGAACATGGCATTTTGTCACAAACAGCTTATTATGGGAGTATAGCGGGATATTTATATCCCCGATACATAGGTTTTTCACAACCGATTCATATTTTGATTTTGACCTGCAATCAAGGACATTCGCATTCTGCCTTGCGTTGAACACGAATACCCTTGTTTTTTTTAAGCAAAACCAATATGGAAGACCAGATTTTATATTTTTATATAACTTTGAATTATATACAACAGCGTAAGAGATAAAAATAACTAATATATAGTGCCGAAATATTGGCAAGAGGGGGAGTTTCAGAAAGCCTTTATAAAATTTGTGACAGTTTAAAATGTCTGAATTTTATAGGCTTGAAAATAAAAAAGAAAAAAAGGAGGAAGATTAAATGAAAAAGAACACATGCAGCGCAGAGGTGCCGAAGGTTTTTGTTATTCCTGCCACAAAGCGTTCGGTGCGGCACGGAGGGCAGATCAGGGAGGTAAAAAATATAAGAGTGGGGGCTTATTGCAGGGTTTCGACCGAAAACGAGAGTCAAAAGACTTCATACTCAAATCAGGTCAGATATTACAGGGACTTTATAAGCAAAAAGGACGGTTGGATATTAGTTGAGGTTTATGCGGACGAGGCCACAAGCGGTACCAACCGAACGGGGCGAGTCAATTTTAACCGAATGATGGACGATGCGCGAATGGGCAAGCTTGACTACATTGTTACAAAATCGATTTCGAGATTTGCAAGAAACACCGTTGACGCATTGGACTGCGTGAGACTGCTTTGCGATATGACTCCTCCCGTGGGGGTTTATTTTGAGAAAGAAAACATAGATACGCTTGACGTAAAGGGAGAATTGTTTCTGACTATACTTTCTGCGCTTGCTCAGGAGGAAAGCCGATCAATATCCGACAACATACGCTGGACGTTTCAGAAAAATTTCAAGGCAGGGATACCGCATATAAATCTGAAACGTATGCTCGGATACGACAAAGGCGAGAACGGTGAATGGATCATAAATGAAGAACAGGCGGAAATTATAAGGATCATATTCACAAGGTATCTGAACGGCAGCTCGTCAAGACAAATTGCCGAAGAGCTTAACAGCCTCGGAAAAACCACCGTTAACGGCAAAAAATGGGGGTCAAGCGGTGTTCTGGGTATATTACACAACGAAAAGTACGTGGGAGATCTCGAAATGCAGAAAACAGTAACAAGAAATTTTCTGACCCACCGTTCCTACAAAAATGACGGCGAGGCTCCCAAGTATTATGTAATCGACCATCACGACGGAATTATCGACAGAGAAACATGGGATAGGGTACAGCATATTTTAAAGGATAAAATTACCAAATCATATAAAACAAAAAAGGAGCGCAGAGTCATTACGCCGTCTCCATTCAAAAATATTTTGTGCGGAGGTGATTTTGGCGGCGGTGTTTGCGGCGAAAAATTTGTCAGAATGACATATACGAAAATTATTAAGGGCTATACCGATGAAAGAAGCCTTGCCGCAGAGGGGATAAGCTCCGAAAATTATGTTGAATATTATTCCTTTTCCTATCCTATATGGAGATGCAAAAGAAAGATAAACGAAAGCAGATCTTCCTGCAGCTCAGAAAATTTTCTTGAATACGCCGCAGAACAAACGGTTATGGAGATGTTTTACAGACTCAAAGAGGATTACATTATAAACAATGAAAACTCTGAAATTTCAAGGCTTTTTAAAAAGGCATACAACGAAAACCATGTGTTCTCCGATACAGACAGCGGAGATTTTTTTATTTTTGACGCTCATACGGACGGCATAGATGGCGAATGCGCCCCTTTTAATGAGATACCCACCGCAGAGCAAAGCTTTGACGGCTTTGTTGGCAGACTTATGGCACTGCCGAATACAAACAATGCAGGACAAAAGCTCAATGTAAGGGGGACAATATCAGCCGATTTGTCAGCTCCCTACGACTACCTATCCTTTGAGAAGGGTCTTTACGCAGATTTTATCGACAGCAGCTATATTTTCGGCGACAGACTGGAGCTCAATACAAGATTCGGCTTCACTCTCACCGCATACGGCATAAGCAGAAAGCTCGAAGATTTTATAGGCTTCAGAAAATGCAACAAATACGGCGAACCAATCATCATCGACAACGAATGGCAAATAGGCAGCAGCAGCATACAGTACAAAAGAAAACCCAAAACCCCCAAAAACAATAAACACTAAGACAAGTAAAACCCAAAAAAACCACAACAATAAACACTCAGACAAATAAAACCTAAACCCGCTCGGAACGGAGCAATTGCATCGGGACAATATCCCACCGCAAAAGCTCCGCCCCGGGCTTTTTTTATTTGCATTCTATTCCTCAATCCGAAGTGTACTCATGTGGATACCTCTCGGATTCAGTCACATTTATTGCAAAAAATGTGTTTGATTTTGAAGATTGACAGATATTATATGAAGATTAAATTTGATAAGAAATTTAAAATTTTAATAATTTTTGATGATAGATCATTTTCTGTTCCAAAAATTGATTTAGGGTAAAACTATAGACCACAATATATCCTTTTCCAAGTATTTATATCGGTGTTTTGGTATTACAACAGAAATGTTAATAATTACATAAATATAAATAATGTTTTATCCACCTGCCGATACGGATTACTTTAGGTCTGTCGATATAGACAAAGAATATTTCCTCTGTGTGTCAAGGCTTGTGCCATATAAGAGGATTGATTTTGTGGTAGAAGTGTTAAACGAATTGGGGTTTCCTCTTGTTGTAATAGGAGGAGGTTCAGAGTTTGAAAAGATAAAGGCTATGACAAAGGACTATGTAAAAATGCTTGGCAGAGAGTCAAATGAAGTCATGAAGGAACACTATGCTAAATACAGAGTCTTTATATTCCCCGGCGAGGAGAATTTCGGCATTACCCCTGTGGAAGCAAAGGTAAGAGGTTGTCCTGTTATAGCCTATGGTAATGGTGACACTCTTGAAACAGTAATATATTAACAGACAAGGTTGTTTTTTCAAAGAACAAACATCAGACAGCTTAAAGAATGCTGTTATGAGATTTGAAAGAATGAATTTTGACAAAAAATTGATAAGAAATCATGCTGAGGAATTCAGTATTGATATTTTCAAAAGTAGAATAAAAAGTTTTGTGGATAAAAAGCATGAGGAGTTCAGGAGGACAAAGCATTGGGAAGTATAGTAGCGGGAGAAAGAATTATGGATAGCAAAGAGCAGATAAAGTGGATAAGCACTTTGAGAGGTTTGGCAGTATTGCTGGTATTTATAAGCCATTTATACTTAATTAATGGAAGTGATATTGGATTTGTTATAGGACGAATAGGCGTTGTACTTTTCTTTTTAATTGCAGGGTATTTGGCAAGAATCTCCAGAAACAAAAGAACATCAAAGCAATATATAATCAATAGACTTTTCAGAATGTATCCCGAATATTGGATCATATTATTTTTAACATGTATATTAAGTATATTGCTTGTTGATGATAATAATTTATCTGTAGGCACAATATTATGCAATATGACTCTGTTCAACGAATTTATGGGCATCGACGGTATAACAGGTGGAACTTGGATGCTTCCTATATTGATTTGCTTTTATTTAATTATAGGTATATGCGGAATAAATTTCTTTATGTCTGACGAAAGTGGGGGGGGGTATTCAGACAGAACTATAATAACGATGGTTTTGCTTTCCGCTTTGTCTATAATTATAGGGCTAATCAGGTTCTTTACAAAACTACCATTTCCTACAGCATATTTTTTGCTTTTAAGCATAGGTTTTTTGGGTGTATTCGTAGATAGAAAAAATTTCTTTCAATTAACATTTATATTTGAGGTTGGTTTGATTGTTTCTGCACCCTTTTCCTACGGAATAAAAGCAGTTTATTATATTATTGCTTACAACATAGGTATTTTTGGCTTTTTATGGGCAAGAAAAAGTGGGAATTTGAGCCTGAGTTTTTTTAATAAATTGGGAGATTTAGGATTTACATTCTTTTTAGGCTCAAGTATCCCAATAATTATATTTAATTATTTCATAGATGTAAATTCAAGTATATTTAATATTATTATTTTTGGATACATATTAAGATTTGTATGCACTTATATACTTGCTGTACTAATAACAAGATTTATCGAAAAACCGATTTTATCTTTTTCTAAAAAAATAGAAAGAACTTGTGTTTAACAGGCTTGGTGAATTTAATCGGCAAGTGAGTTCCGCGCCTCTTTAGGCAATGGGTACTTACTATTGTATTCTGTGGGAGATGCAAGCTCCCATCTGAATACAAAGTCTTCGTCAGAAGTCGTCGGTTATGAGTTAGGCAGCGTAAGCGGAGTACTAATGTCATTGACTACGGGAGATAAAAATGATAATAACAAAAACACCGTTTCGTATGTCCTTTTTTGGCGGCGGCACGGATGTTGAAAAATATTTTAATGAATATGGTGGCGCTGTGCTTTCTACCACTTTTGATAAATATTGCTATGTGAATGTACGGCATTTGCCAAGATTTTTTGATTACAGCACAGAAGTTGTATATTCAAAAACCGAAAGAGTTACAAAGGTAGAGGATATAAAACACCCTGCTATCAAAAATGCGATGACTCTTCTGGATATGCATGAAATAAGGCTTACATATGAGGCTGATCTTCCTGCCCGTTCGGGTCTTGGGACGAGCTCCTCTTTTGCGGTAGGTATGCTGAATGCTTTTTATGCCTTGAAGGGAAAATATGCTGATAAAAGAAAGCTTGCCGATAAGGCAATATACCTTGAAAGGGTTTTATGCAATGAATCGGGAGGCTGGCAGGATCAGATTGCTGCTGCTTTCGGAGGCTTTAACAGAATAGAGTTTAAAGACCGAGACTACGAGGTCTTTCCCGTTATTATATCCCTTGAAAGAAAATGTGAACTGAACAAAAATCTTCTTATGTTTTTTACAGGATTTACACGATTTTCTTCTGATATTCAGAAAACAAACAACATAAACGGAAAGGACAAGTTGAGTCAGCTTAATGAGATGAAGTCTCTTGTGTATGAAGCCGAAAAAATACTTATAGATAAAAATTCTGATTTGGATGATTTCGGCAGACT
>CANRIS010000001.1 GCA_947630725.1 uncultured Clostridia bacterium | reverse complement strand
CTGACCATTCAGAGCAAGGAGCGTCAACAAACATATGCTGATATAACGCCTGAGCTTGCTGAAGTAAATTATCGTTTGAATCGGTGCAGCGAAAATGGTATTATGATAGATAGTAGTACATACAAAGGAGCGATTGTTATGTCAGGATTTTATACGGAAGCTGACTATGAGAAGTCCATCATAGAGCTATTCCAAGGAATGGGATACCGTCATGTCTACGGCCCGGATATTGAGAGGGATTTTAACAGCCCTCTATATGAAGATGAGCTGGTGGCAGCGCTGCATCGCCTGAATCCCTCTATGCCGGAGGATGCAATCACTGACGCGCTGTTCAAATTGAAAAACTTTGAGAATGCTGAACCGGTACAGAAGAATGCTGTCTTTATGGATTATATTCAGCATGGCATTGAAGTGCGCTATTTTGTCAAGGGCGAGGAGCGCTCCGGCCTCGTATACCTTGTTGATTATAAGAATCCTGACAATAACTCTTTTATCGTTGCAAACCAGTGGACCTTTATCGAAAACAGTAATAAGCGTCCGGATGTCCTTCTCTTCTTGAACGGGCTTCCGGTAGTGCTGGTTGAGCTGAAATCGCCGTCACGCGAGGAAACAGATGCGTCCGAGGCATATCGGCAGATCAGAAACTATATGCAGGAAATCCCATCGATGTTTATTTATAACTGCATTTGTGTTATGAGCGATCATCTGACCTCCAAGGCAGGAACTATCACTTCCGGCGAAGACCGCTTCATGGAGTGGAAAACCAAGGACGGAAGTTATGAGAACACTCAGTACGCACAGTTTGATACTTTCTTTGAAGGCATCTTTGCCCGTGAACGTCTGCTGGACATTATAAAGAACTTTATCTGCTTTTCCAATGAAGGCTTAAAGCAGTTTAAGATACTTGCCGGATACCATCAGTATTTCGCGGTCAATAAAGCGGTAGAGTCTACAAAACGCGCCACCGAGACTGACGGAAAAGGTGGTGTATTCTGGCATACGCAGGGCAGCGGAAAGTCCCTGTCGATGGTTTTCTATGCTCACTTGCTGCAGGAAGCGCTGGACAGCCCGACCATTGTGGTACTTACCGACCGAAACGATCTGGACGATCAGCTTTTTAGCCAATTTGCCAAGTGTAAAGACTTTTTGCGACAGAACCCAACGCACGCCAAAAGCCGAGAACATTTGAAGTCACTGCTTGATGGCAGACAGGCAAACGGGATTATCTTCACCACGATGCAGAAGTTCGAGGAGTCTCGCGAGCCTCTGTCCGAGCGTAGGAACATTGTCGTAATGGCGGATGAAGCACACCGTGGGCAATACGGTTTGAAAGAAAAGGTCGATGCTGAGACCGGTAAAATCAAAATCGGTACGGCACGAATTATTCGTAACAGTCTTCCGAATGCTACATACATTGGCTTTACCGGCACGCCTATTTCCCTGAAAGATAGAAGCACTCGCGAGGTCTTTGGAGATTACATCGATGTTTACGATATGACACAGGCTGTCGAGGACGGCGCTACCCGTCCGGTTTATTATGAGAGCCGTGTTATTAAGCTGAAGCTGGACGAGGCTACGCTGCGCCTGATTGATGCCGAGTATGACATCATGGCTAATAATGCCGACCCGGATGTTATCGCCAAGAGCAAACGCGAGCTGGGTCAGATGGAAGCTATTCTCGGTAATGATCAGACAATTGCTTCACTGGTAGATGATATTCTCGATCACTATGAAAACTATCGCGCAAATCTGCTCACCGGCAAGGCGATGATCGTTGCTTATTCCCGCGCCATTGCAATGAAGATCTATAACCGTATCATGCAGCTCAGACCATCATGGACAGAAAAGGTCGCCGTTGTTATGACGGAAAGCAATAAGGATCCGGAGGAGTGGCGTGCTGTTATCGGAAACAAACGTCACAAGGAAGAGCTTGCGAAAAAGTTCAAAGACAATGATAGTCCGCTTAAGATTGTGATTGTCGTAGATATGTGGCTGACCGGATTTGATGTTCCTTCGCTGGCTACGATGTATGTTTATAAGCCAATGCAGGGGTACAACCTTATGCAGGCGATTGCGCGTGTAAACCGAGTTTTTGGAGATAAAGAAGGCGGATTGGTTGTGGATTATGTCGGTATCGCAGCTGCGCTTAAGGAGGCGATGAATGATTACACCTCCCGCGATAAGAAGAACTACGGCGACACCGATGTTGCAAAGGTGGCCTATCCGAAGTTCCTGGAGAAGCTTTCCATCTGTCGCGATATTTTCCACGGATACGATTATTCCAAATTTACTGCAGGTACTGACCTTGAGCGCTCAAGGACCATTAGCGGTGCAGTCAACTTTATTGTTGCCGTTGATAAAGAGCGTAAGCGTGAAGATTTCCTGAAAGAAGCACTTATGCTTCGTCAGGCACTGTCGCTCTGCTCTTCGTTGGCAGAGGAAAGCCTCCGAATTGAAGCTGCATTCTTTGAGTCGGTTCGTGTGCTTGTTATGCGCCTTATGAATCAGGGCGAGGGAAAGAAAATCTCCCTGCCGGAAATGAATGCGAGAATAAATGCACTCCTGATCCGGAGCGTGAAGAGCGAAGGTGTCATTAATCTGTTTTCAGACGTATCAGAGGAGTTCTCATTGTTTGATCCGAAGTTCCTTGAAGAAATCTCAAAAATGAAGGAGAAAAACCTCGCAGTTGAATTGCTGAAGAAGCTGATTGCCGAGCAGGTACAGATTTATCGCCGTACCAATGTAGTCAAGTCTGAGAAATTCAGCGAGATCATCCAAAGCGCCATGAACCGTTATCTGAATGGTATGCTCACAAATGAAGAGGTCATACAAGAGCTCCTCAATCTGGCAAAACAGATCGCGGCAGCTCAGAAGGAAGGCGACCGACTTGGTCTGACAGCAGACGAGTTGGCTTTCTATGATGCTTTGACAAAGCCACAGGCAATTAAGGACTTCTATGAAAACGAAGAATTGATCGCCATCACAAAAGAACTGGCAGATACCCTCCGTAAGAATCGCACGATTGACTGGCAGAAGCGCGACTCGGCCAGAGCAAAAATGCGGATGATGATAAAGAGACTCCTTAAAAAACACCGTTACCCACCTGAAGGTATGGATGATGCTGTTCAGACCGTAATGACACAGTGCGAACTGTGGACGGATAATGTGGATATGTAACCGCGAGAACACAAAATCGTTAATTATTCCTTTTGGTCGGAGCAGAATTTGAGTATGGTTGTTGAAGAATCTTCGATATATGGAAAGAAAAAATAATTCATGGAGGTAGAATATAGACGCACGCAAAGGTAACATCTACGAGATTTTAAACGGCAACAAGGCTCCGATCATTATTGAGAATTATACGATTGAGCACATTATGCCTCAGAACAGCAGCCTGAGCCCGGAGTGGCAGCAGATGCTTGGAGCGAACTGGCGCGAGGTACAAAAGACCTACCTGCATACCATCGGCAATCTGATGCTTACAGCGTACAATTCAGAAATGAGCGACCGTCCATTTATGATCAAAATGGATATGGAGGGCGGCTTTAAGGAAAGTGCGCTTCGCTTGAATGCCTACATTGTTAAGCTCACGGAATGGAATGAGCAAAGAATAAAAGAGCGTGCTTCGTTGCTGGCAGACAAGGCAAAGCAGATCCGGGCTTTTCCGGATATGACCGCTGCGGAGCCGGCTCCTTATCAGGCGGCAGAAAAAACTGCAGAGCATTATAGTCTTGAAACTTATGACACGAATGTTTTCACAAAGACGCTGTTTGAAGTTTTGGATCGTCGAATCCGGAATCTCTCTCCTGACGTGAAACGTGAATTCAAAAAAAAGTATGTTGCCTATAAGCTGGATACCAATTTCGTGGATATAGTATTCCAGAAACAGCGGCTCCGTATTTCTGTGAATATGAAATTCTCGGAGGTGATCGATCCGAATGGTATCTGTCGGGATATAACCAACCTGGGCAGATGGGGCAACGGCGATGTTGAGCTGTATATGGAGCATACATCGGACGTCAATCAAATCATGGAGATCGTGGAACAATCTTACAGGCTTCAGGCGGATGAATGACGTATCATAGGGTTAAAGACGATAAAAATAAAGTCCATAATTCAATGAATTTCACATAAAAACAGTTATTGTCCGGTTGATTCTGATGAGAAAATTCGATTATATCAGCATATTTATACGGCTTTGGATTCTCAGATTGCTTGCCGCAGCCTTTCGGCAACCAAAGCATTCAATTTTTTAGGCAATCTACCTCTGCATTCAACATACCCCCTTTTTTTCTTTTTACAAATATATATGTTCCAGCTTCTTTTCAAACGGTATCATATGATGCTTCAAATATTGGCAATTTTCGATATTCAAAAAAAGATTCGGTATAAATTGACTTTTCTGCCGTGATGTGATAAAATAATGCACAAATAACGATTTATATTCTGAAATGGAATTTGTATATATTTAAGGAGCATAGACATATTTATGAAAAAATGGTTTGGTAAATTTATATCATTGCTTTTTGTCTGCGTTGTGGGAGCTTTGGCAGTATTGATAGGGGTGGTCTATTTTCACTATATCTCTCAGAGGATATATGCGGACAGTACAAGTCATCTTGTGGAGCTTTATCAGCAGGTCAACAGCTCTTTAAGCTCCTTTGCAAAGAGAAACTGGGGTCTTTTGGAGGGCTGGGATAAGAGCTTTGCCATAGAAAGCGATGTTGTAAGCGATGACATGGTTGAAGCCTTTATAGAGGATCAGCAGGAATTTTGGGGATTTTCGGAATTTTATTTTCTGTCCGACAATGCAAGGAGTATGACCCCCAACGGCGTCATAACCGAGCTTCAGACCGAGGACGAGTGGAAGGACCTTATGTATCAGGGAAACCCCGTTATGATGGGCGGCGTAAAGCAGACAGGACAGGACGTCACGCTTTTTGCCGTTCCGGTAAAACCTAACGAATACAAGGGCTTTGAATACAGCGCCATATCGGTGAGTTATACAAACGAGGATATGGCAAAATCCCTCAATGTCGCAGCGTACGCCAACGAGGCCATATGCTTTGTGGCTCACAATAACGGCAGAGTGCTGCTGTCCACCCAGAAGGGCGGCAATGTCTTTGAAAATTATCTTTTGTACCTGAAGGCTGTCTCCGATCTGGAAAGAGCCGACCTGTCAAGAATACTTGATGATTGGCAAAGCGGCACCCCCGGTATCGTCAACTGCAAAATCGGCGGCGTTGACTACTGCGTTCTTTATCAGCCCGTAGGCATTCAGGATTATATCCTGCTAAGCGCAGTTCCTCAGAGCGTTATCAGCGCAGGCTTTTTATCCGTTCAGAAAACCACAACAAATGTTATGGTCGTTATTTTCGTACTTATCGGAGCGGCTGTCGTTTCAATGATACTTTTATCCAATCGCAGCGAATCCCTCAAAAACAGGGCGGAGATTCAGTACAGAGAGCTTATATTCAGCGTGCTTTCAAATACCGTTGACGACATATTCATAATGCTTGGGGCGGACGATTATCATGTGGATTATATAAGCCCCAATGTCGAACGGCTCATGGGAGTTTCGGCCGAGGACGTGCGGGAAAATATCCGTGTGTTGGAAAAATGTCTTATCAACTTTGACACAACCGAATCCATGGAGGTTTTCGAGTCTATCCCCATAGACACAAACTATAGCTGGGAATGTGAGTATATGCACCAAAAGTCGGGCGAACGGCGCTGGTATAAGCTTACGGTGTACTATAAGAACATAAGGGATATAAAGAAATACATAGTCGTTATGTCCGACCGTACTCAGGAGCAGAAAATGCATCAGCAGCTTCAGGACGCTCTAACCGCCGTAAGAAGCGCAAACGAGGCAAAGAGCAATTTCCTTGCGAATATGTCTCATGACATACGAACGCCTATGAACGCAATAGTCGGCTTTTCGCTGCTGCTCGAAAAAGAGGCTGACAATGTTGAAAAGGTACACGACTATGCCCATAAAATAACGTCCTCAAGCCACCATCTGCTGAGCCTCATAAACGATGTTCTCGACATGAGCAAGATAGAAAGCGGAAAAACCTCTCTGAATGTGGATTGTTTTGAGCTGCCTGAGCTTCTGGATGAGCTTAGCATCATTCTTATACCCCAGGCAAAGGCAAAGGGGCAGACCCTTGCCACTCATGTAAAGGGAGCGCCTCCCGAAAGGATAATCGGCGACAGGCTGAGACTCAATCAGATACTTATAAACCTTCTTTCAAACGCCATAAAATACACCCCCGAAGGCGGAAGGATAGATTTTATAATAAGCGAGATAAAGTTAAGCTCAAATCAATATACAAAGCTCAGATTTGTCGTCAAGGATAATGGCATAGGTATGAGCGAGGACTATGTAAAGCAGATATTTGTGCCTTTCAGCAGAGAGATCAGCTCACTTACCAATAAAATACAGGGTACAGGTCTTGGTATGGCCATCACCAAAAGCCTTGTTGACCTTATGGGCGGCATTATAAACGTGGAGAGCGAACCCGATAAGGGCAGCACCTTTTCGGTAGAGCTTACGTTTTCGCTGCCCGAGCAGGGCGAGGACGAATCGTGGCTGCGTCAGAATATCAGCCGGATACTTGTGGTGGACGATGAGGAGGACGTTTGTCTGAACATAAAAGATCTGATGAATAAAATAGGCGTTGAGGTATATTATGCCACCGAGAGCAGCGCAGCCGTTGACGAGGCTGTAAAGGCGCACGAAAGCGGAAAGGTTTTTGACGTTATTCTTATTGACTGGAAGATGCCCGAACAGGACGGCGTTGACACTGCGAGAGCCATATGCCAACAGATCGGAGAGGGCGTGCCTATACTGGTTCTCACATCGTACGACTGGAACGAGATTGAATCGGAGGCTCGCAGCGCAGGCATAAATGCTTTTATGGCGAAACCGTTTTTTGTATCTACCTTCAGACAGGCAATTAAGCCGCTGTTTGCAAAACAAGCCGAAAACAGCTCAAACGAAATAAATGAGCTGCACGAAAGCGTGCTTGCAGGCAGAAATCTGCTTGTGGCGGAGGATAACGAGCTTAACGCAGAAATAATTATGGCTATGCTCGATATGGAGGGAGCAAGCTGCGACCTTGCCTCAGACGGTGAGGAGGTTGTGGATATGTTTGAAAAATCCGAGTCGGGACAATACGATATGATACTTATGGACGTTCAGATGCCCAAAATGAACGGCGACGATGCAGTGAGAAAAATTCGCTCCTCGGATCACCCCGATGCTGCCGTTATACCCATTGTGGCTATGACTGCCAACACATTTTCAGAGGACGTTCAGAAGGCTCTCGATTCGGGAATGAATGCGCACCTCGGAAAGCCCATAGATATGGACGCAGTACGCAGGGTAGCCGCCGAGCTTCTTGACCCCATACCCGAAGAATAAAAAAGCAATAACATTTACGCAAAATCAAGGCTCTGCCACAAAAAAACTGTCGGCAGAGCCTGTTTTATGATATTTATTTATATGCTCATAAGCCCGTGTCGGTCATTATGTCGTTAAACTTCTGAATTATGTCATCTTTATCATTGGCGGCGCAGTCAAAGTCATAGTTTACCAATACAAGATCGGACAGCGGAACAAGGGCGTCATCTATTTCAACATCGGGTCTCACGGGACGGCGTCCCCAGTTTTGGCTCTGCTCTGTCTGACATTCCTTTGACGTGACAAAGTCAATAAACAGCTTGGCGTTTTCTTCGTTCGGAGCGCCCTTGATCAGGGCTATGCCATCAGGCACTGCGCTTGTGCCGTCATTGGGATATACAAAGCCTATATTCGGGTCATTCTTATATTGAAGAGCGGCCTTTTCAAATGTCAGACCAACGGAAAAATCGCTGCTTGCGACCATTTCGTGGCACTTGTCGGAGGAGTCCAGTATTTTTCCGTCCAAATTGTCATAGAATTTTTTTATAAACTCCCAGCCGTCATCCATACCGCCATGCGCAAATAGCATTGTGCAGAGCTGCGTATATGCAGAGCCCGATTCGGAGGGCAGACAATAAGCAATTTTGCCCTTCCATTTCGGGTCTGTCAGCTCCTCCCAGCTCTGCGGAATTTCAAGACCGTCCCTCCTGATCGATTCCTTATTGTATATAATAACCATTGGCAGCGGACTTTCGCCTATCCACAGTCCGTCCGGATCCTTATATGCAGAGCCTATAAATTCGTCATTTGCGCAGACATAGGGAGCAAAATAATCCTTGAAGGCTTCCAGTGAATCGGCGCCTCCGCCCCAGATAACATCCCCGACAGGGTGATCGGCCTCATCGGCTATGCGGCTGCAAAGCTCTCCCGTGCCTGCCGCAACCACCTCGACTTCTATGTTGGGATATTCTTTCATAAACATATTTACGCCCGCACTCAAGGGCTCTTCATCGTGGGAGGAATATACTACTACCTTACCCGTATACTCCTCGGGCTTTTTCACTCCCTCTGTTTCGGTTTCGTTAGCCGTATTCCCAACAGAGGTCTGCTTTTCTCCGCCGCAGGCCGTCAGCCCTATCACGGCAATAACAGCAGATAATACCGATATAAAAATTTTTTTCATAAAATTGTCCTCCTTATATATTTTTCTGTAAGCTTAAGTCAAAAATTGCCTGCGTCTATTTTAACATTTGCGGCTGTATTTTTCAACCGTTTTAAGGTTTTTCAATTTTAGGTTGTTGTATATAAAAACAAATGATGTATACTGCCTTCATAACAGAACATATAGACAGAATCCGTACAGTCATAGGGCTGACGATAAATTTTTTTCCAAATAATTTTCCCATATTTGCAAAAACTGTTTGATTATAGCGGGCTGATGTGCTAAAATATATTATATATCAGCTTCTGCAGGAAAGAGGTGTTTTGTTTGAGTTGTGACGTAAAGGATAAAAAGATAATAGTTACTATCGGCAGAGAGTACGGAAGCGGGGGAAGGCAGATAGGAAAGAAGATCTCCTCCGTGCTTGGGATACCGTTCTATGACAAGGAGCTCCTTAACAGAGCTGCGCTGGAAAGCGGCATAGATCAGGACGTATTTGACAATATGGACGAAAAGCGTGTCACGAGCCTGTTGTTCTCGATCGTAAGAGGCATTGAAAAAAGAGGCTCATCGCCGAGAAAACCCGATGCAGGCATACTGACTATGAACGAGAGGCTTTATCTCATACAGAAACAGGTTCTTAAAAGCATAGCCATGGAAGGTTCCTGCGTTATTATGGGAAGATGCTCCGATGTTATTCTGAAAAACGATCCCAATGCGGTTCACTTTTTCATAAAAGCTCCCATGGATTATAAAATATATCTCCTTAAGGAGATCGAGGGGCTTGAGCCAAAGGCGGCTGAAAAAATGATAAAGGAGATCGATAAGGAAAGAATGGGGTATCACAAATACTATACGGGAGAAAAATGGGGGCAGTCCGAAAACTACAACTACATTATGGACAGCTCGCTCCTGGGGGTCGAGGGTACCGCGCGTATAATGTGCGAGATCATAGAGACCATAGCCAAAAATAAAAAATGACAATATTACAGAGGTGCAAAAACAATGAAAAAGGTTAATATGGCCGTAGTAGGCGCAACAGGTATGGTAGGAAGAACATTTTTGAAGGTTCTTGAAGAAAAGCAGCTCCCCATAGAGAATATATGGTTTTTCGCTTCAAAGCGTTCGGCAGGCAGCAAGCTTATGTTCAACGGCAGGGAATATACCGTGGAGGAGCTTAAGGAGGACTCGTTTGACAGGGGCATAGACATAGCTCTTTTCTCCGCAGGAGGAGGCACAAGCGAAAAGTTCTCTCCCATAGCCGCATCAAAGGGCTGCGTTGTTATTGACAACAGCTCCGCATGGAGAATGGACCCCGAGGTTCCGCTTGTGGTTCCCGAAGTTAATCCCGAGGACGTAAAGTGGAACAAGGGCATAATCGCAAACCCCAACTGCTCCACCATACAGGCAATGGTCGCTCTTAAGCCTCTTGACGAAGCCTTCGGCATAAAGAGAGTGGTTTATTCAACATATCAGGCTGTTTCGGGCGCAGGCAGAGCAGGCTGGGAGGATCTTGAAAACGGTCTTAAGGGCGAGGCTCCCAAGAAGTTTCAGCACCCCATCGCAAACAACTGTCTTCCCCATATAGACGTTTTTACACCGGACGGCTATACAAAGGAAGAAATAAAGATGATAAACGAAACAAGAAAAATACTCCACAGACCTGAGCTTAAGGTCACAGCCACCTGCGTAAGAGTGCCTGTGTTCAATTCTCACAGCGAGTCCATCAACATAGAGTTTGAAAAGCCCTTTGAACTGGACGATGTAGTCGAAATACTCAGAAAATCCCCCGGAGTCATAATCCAGAATGATTCCGAAAACAACGAATATCCCCTTGCTACCAACGCAACGGGTACGGACGAGGTATATATCGGAAGAATAAGAAGAGACGACTCAGTCGAAAACGGTATAAATATGTGGGTAGTTGCCGACAATATAAGAAAAGGAGCCGCCTCAAACGCAGTTCAGATCGCCGAGTATATGATTAAAAACGATTTGGTATAAGGTATAATGTATAAGAGGTGATATAAATGGCATTATTTACCGGTTCGGGAGTTGCTATAGTGACCCCCTTCAAAGAAAACGGAGACGTTAATTTTGACGCGCTGGAAAGAATGATTGACTTCCAGATAGAAAACAAAACAGACGCCATAATTATCTGCGGCACCACGGGAGAGGCTTCTACTCTCACCGATGACGAACAGATCGACACCATCGCCTGCGCTGTAAAAGCTGCGGCAGGCAGAGTGCCTGTTATCGCAGGAGCAGGCTCAAACGACACAAGACATGGTTGCGAGCTGTGCAAGAGGAGCGAAAAGGTCGGCGTAGACGGTCTTCTCATAGTCACTCCCTACTACAACAAAACAACCCAAAAGGGACTTGTGGAATATTATAAGGCTATGGCAGGCAGCGTGGAGCTTCCCATAATTATGTACAGCGTTGCAGGCAGAACGGGGCTTAACATAGCTCCCTCTACGGTAAAGGAGCTTTCGGGCGTTGATAATATTGTCGCCATAAAAGAGGCTTCGGGAAACATAAGTCAGGTTGCGCAGATAGCCGCTCTCTGCGGTGAAAGCATAGATATATATTCGGGAAATGACGATCAGATACTTCCCATTCTTTCTCTTGGCGGAAAGGGCGTTATATCGGTGCTTGCAAATGTTGCTCCGAGGGTCACTCACGATATGGTAATGAAGTTTCTCGGCGGAGACACAGAGGGAGCAAAGGAGCTTCAGCTTAAGTCTATCGACCTCATAAACGGACTTTTTATCGAGGTCAACCCCATACCCGTAAAAGCAGCCCTCAATATGATGGGAATGAATGCCGGAGGATACAGGGCGCCTCTCACCACTATGACGGAGACAAACTACAAAATCCTTGAAAAGGCTATGAAAAGCTACGGACTTATAGGCTGAAAACAGCAGACAATACGGCAATACGGCAATACCTGCACAATAAACAATAAAGAGAAAGGAGAATGGGCGGCATATGAAGGATCTGGGAATGAAAAGGCTTGAAACCGACAGGCTTATGCTCAGGGAGATAAAGCTTGACGATGGCCCCGAAATGCTTGAAAACTGGGCGTCCGATGACAAAATGACGTCATATATGTCGTGGTCGAGCCACAAAAACCTTAAAGAGACAAGAGCCGTTATACACAAATGGGTCGAAAAATATTCAAGACCATTGGGGTTTAATTGGGTCATACAGATAAAAGAAACTAAAGAGCTTATAGGTAACATCGAGGTAATAAGTACGAATGCGTCACAGCAGCTTTGTCAGGTAGCCTTTTGTATAGGTTCAAAATGGTGGAACAAGGGCTACACGACAGAGGCTCTTAAGCCTGTTCTTAAGTTTCTTCTGAACGATGTGGGATTTTATGTTGTAGAGGCTCAGTATCTTGCCGAAAATCCCGCCGCAGGCAAGGTTCTTATGAAAGCTGGAATGACAAAGGACGGCGTTATGCGAAAGCGCTATATGGGCAAAAACAGACCTATGGAGCTGGTTATGATACGCTATTCCGTCACGGCAAACGAGCTTGGAAAGAGGTAACAGATGATAAAAATTATAATGCACGGATGCAACGGACATATGGGAAAGGTCATATGCGACATTGTATCAAAGGATAACGAATGCGAAATAGCCGCAGGTATTGACATTGTTGAAAGCAACGCTCCCTTTCCCACGTTTACGGATATAAACGACTGCAGCGTTCCTGCCGATGTAATCATAGATTTTTCCACAGCGGCGGCTGTTCCTGCGGTGATAAAATATGCCGTTGAAAGGGAACTCCCCGTTATAATATGCACTACTGGTCTCAGTGACGAGACTTTAAAGCTTATAGATTCCGCAGGAAAAAAGATACCCGTTTTCCGCTCGGCAAATATGAGCATAGGCATAAATCTTATTTGCAGCATACTCAAAAAATACGCTCCCGTTCTGGCAGAGTCGGGCTTTGATATAGAAATTCTCGAAAAGCATCACAACCTGAAGCTTGATGCTCCCAGCGGCACTGCTCTTCTTCTGGCAGACAGCGTAAACGAAAGTATGGACAACAAATACTCATATGTATACGACCGAAGCGGATACAGAAAACAAAGAGACTCCCTCGAAATAGGTATTTCAGCCATGCGAGGCGGCACCATAGTGGGCGAACATACGGTTATGTTTGCAGGAAGAAACGAGGTCATAGAGTTTTCTCACTCGGCGCAGTCAAAGGAGGTCTTTGCCGTAGGAGCTGTAAAGGCCGCAAAATTTATAAAGGGCAAGCCCTGCGGAAAATACGATATGCAGGACGTAATGGCGGAGATCTGACACAGAAACCGACAAACCGACAGATAGCCGACAAAGGCAAAGGATCGTCAAAAAACCGACAGAAAATCGGCATATGCGTTTTTTCGGAAAAGCTAAGTACCCTCGTCCTCAAAGACGGTGGGTACTTATTTATTTTTATCCGATCAGCCGAAAACACAGTCCGCCGCCTTCGCTCCGTCATAAGGGAGCGGATCCTACCTGCAACAAATAAAAATTTAAAAAACACCGTTCAAAAAGGGTCGGTGTGTATAAATCTCGCAAAAAGGGGTCATATTATGAAGCTTAAAAAAGAAAATCTTCTGCTCTATGCCGTTACCGACAGCATACTTCTTAAGGAAAGAGAGATCGGCGAAGCCGTAGAGGATGCCATTCTCGGCGGGGCAGGAATGATACAGCTCAGGAGCAAAAACGCCTCGTACGATGAGCTGCTGAGGGACGCTCTGAGATTGAGAGAGGTCACGCTTAAATACGGCATACCTCTTATAATAAACGACAATATACAGGTTTGCATTAAATCCGGAGCTGACGGCGTTCATATAGGTCAGAAGGATATGCCCGCAGCCGAAGCAAGGAGACTTCTGGGAGCCGACAAAATAATAGGGGTGTCCGCCAGAACCTGCGAGCAGGCTGTCGAGGCCGAAAAAAGCGGTGCCGACTATCTTGGCACGGGCGCAGCATTCGTCACAGGCACAAAAACAGACGCAGCCGCCATAGATCACAGTATGTACAGAGAAATCAGCAAAGCCGTCAGCATACCCGTTGTAGCCATAGGCGGAATAAACGCCGAAAACATAGAACGGCTGAAAGGCAGCGGAGCGGCAGGCGTAGCCGTTGTGTCGGGGATATTTGCATATAGGGATATAAAGGCCGCAGCAGCCCGACTGAAATATTTAAGCGAAAAGTATCTGGGATAAAATTTAAAAAAAGCCATGCGGCTTGTCGATTTTTAACAGGCGAATCCCCTTGATTAAATGGTAAAATATGGTAAAATATAATTATCATAAAAATATGACAGGGGGCAAGGCTATGTTGAACTGCTGTATGAATGTAAGTGACAAGATCGTGTATATTCCCATAGGTATGATAAATCCGGGGCCGTTTCAGCCCCGAAGAAGCTTCGACACAATGAAGCTTATGAAGCTTTCGCAGTCAATAAAGAGATATGGCATTTTGCAGCCCGTAAGCGTGCGGTTTATGGGAGAAGGCAGATATGAGCTGGCAGCAGGAGAAAGACGGCTGAAAGCAGCGAAAATGGCAGGTCTGGAGCTTATACCGTCCGTTATTATAAACATACGCGATAAGGATGCAGCCGCCCTGTCTCTCATTGAAAACATACAGAGAGAAAAGCTGAGTGTTTTTGAGGAGGCCTCGGGTCTTGAAAGGCTTGGATCCATATTCGCATATTCAACGGAGGATATATGCCGTATGCTTGGCGTCAGCGAGGAGTTTGTCAACAAGAGACTTCTGCTTTCAAAAATAAGTCAGCCTATAAGAGAAAAAATGGAGGGTCTGGAGCCTTTGGAGGATTATGCCTGTCTTATAGCGGGTCTTGATGACGAAGAAACACAGGACAAGGCCGTTGATGAAATAATAAAATATAGACTGGACACCAAATCAGCTGCCAGACTTGTCAACAGGCTCAAGGAGGACGACAAAACCGAGGTCACAGACGAGACATTCAAGCCGAGAATAAAAAAATATTATAAAGACATAAGTATTTTTACAAGCACCATAAAAAATGCCGTCTCCGCAATGAACGACTCGGGGCTTGAAACAACCTATACCGAAGAAAAGGACGGCTCCTTTTTTGAAATAAAGCTGAGAATAAAAAAAGCCCCGCAGGAGCAGCATACATAAAATCCAAAAATATATATCAAAAACAAAAACAGCCGCAGCCGTACGGGGCAAAGCCATACCGATATATCAATATGTCAATATGTCGATATTTCGATATGCCGCTTTGCCCCTGTCACAGCTAAGACTGTTTTTTATTTCAGATGAATATCAGCACTTTTCAAATACTGTGGCTATACCCATTCCGCCGCCGATACAGAGAGTTGCAAGACCCTTCTTGGCATTTTCTCTCTTCTGCATTTCGTGAAGGAGGGTAACGATGATTCTTGCGCCCGATGCTCCTACGGGGTGACCGAGAGCGATTGCGCCGCCGTTTACGTTGACCTTGCTCATATCAAACTTAAGCTCTCTTGCTACTGCAACAGACTGAGCTGCGAAAGCCTCGTTTGCCTCGATAAGATCCATATCCTCTACGGTAAGTCCTGCCTTCTTAAGAGCGTTTTTAGATGCTCCCACAGGGCCTACGCCCATGATCGAAGGATCTACGCCTGCCTGACCCCAGCCGATGAGCTTTGCCATAGGCTTAAGACCATACTTTTCAACTGCCTCGCCCGAAGCAAGAACTATTGCTGCGGCTCCGTCATTTATACCCGATGCGTTGCCGGCTGTTACCTTTCCGCCGTCAGGCTTGAAAGCGGGGCGAAGCTTTGCAAGCTTTTCGAGAGATGTTGCTCTCGGATGCTCGTCAACCTTAAATTCTACGGTTTCTTTCTTTACCTTTACGGGTACGGGAACGATCTCGTCCTCAAATCTGCCCGATGCGATAGCTGCGGCAGCCTTTTCCTGTGATGCAAGAGCAAATTCGTCAAGCTCTTCTCTTGTTATGCCCCACTGATCTGCTACGTTCTCAGCCGTGATACCCATATGATAGTTGTTGAAAACGTCCCAGAGACCGTCATTAACCATTGTGTCGATCATATTTGTGTTGAACATTCTTGCACCATAACGTGCCGTAGGTACAGCGTAGGGAGCCATCGACATATTTTCTGTTCCGCCTGTAACAACTATGTCTGCATCTCCTGCAAGGATAGTTCTTGCGCCCTCAACGACCGACTTCATACCCGAACCGCAAACCATACCGATCGTGGTCGCAGGAACGTCAACCGAAAGGCCTGCGCCAAGCGAAGCCTGTCTTGCGGGGTTCTGTCCCAGAGCTGCTGTAAGTATGCAGCCGAAATATACTTCGTCAACCCATTCGGGCTTAACCTCTGCCCTCTTCAAGGCCTCTTTAATAACGATAGAACCGAGAACGGGAGAGGGAGTCTTGCTGAGCGAACCGCCGAATGTACCTATTGCCGTACGGCAGCAGTTTACAATGTATAATTCCTTCATGTTTTTTTCCTCCATAAAAATTATTTTTATGACAACGCCGACTTGAAAAATTCAAAAATCCTCGGCGTTTACTTATAATATATATACATAAATATATAAACATATGGGCAGTGGATTTTGCCTTCGGCAAAATCCCACCCTACCGCCGCCCTTCGGGCGGCGGTAGGGGCAGCGCAGGGAAGGCTGACGCCTTCCCTGCGCACTGCCCCCTTTTCAGGCTCTGCCGAAGGCAGAGCCGTCAAAGAAATGCGGACGCATTTCTTTGAAACATTATTCTATATTCAATACCGCATTTGTTTCTCCGTTATGCCGGAGTCCCTGCTTGGCAGAACTGCCTGTAAGGGGCTTATGACAGCGGAATTATTTTGCGATGCTCTTTATGGCCTCTGTAAGCTTGGGTACTATTACCTTAACATCGCCTACGATGCCATAGTCTGCAACATCAAATATAGGAGCCGTCTCGTCCTTGTTGATTGCTATTATAACGTCGGATTCCTCCATACCTGCAAGGTGCTGAATTGCTCCCGAAATACCGCAGGCAATATAGAGATTGGGTCTTACGGTCTTGCCTGTCTGTCCTACCTGCAAAGCCTTCGGCTTCCAGCCTGCGTCAACAACGGCTCTCGAACAGCTTACCTGTCCTCCGAGGGCTTCTGCAAGCTCTTCAAGCATACCGAAGTTTTCGGGAGAGCCCATTCCTCTGCCGCCCGAAACAAGTATCTTTGCGTCCATAATATCGACTGTTTCCGATACGGACTTAACTATATCGAGAATTTCAACATACTTGTGATCGGGTATAAATTCGGTCTTATACTCTATAACCTCTGCTTTTCTGCCGGGTACTCTTTCAAGCTTCTGCATAACGCCGGGGCGTACAGTTGCCATCTGAGGTCTGTTGTCGGGGCAAGCTATGGTAGCTATCGTATTGCCGCCGAAAGCAGGTCTTGTCATAAGAAGCTGATTGGGCTTTTCTCTGAATTCGCCTATTTCAAGAAATGTACAGTCAGCCGTAAGTCCCGTTGCGACTCTTGCCGAAACTCTGGGGCCTAAGTCACGTCCTATCGCAGTTGCGCCCACAAGCATAATTTCAGGCTTGAATTCGTTTATTACCGATGCCAGAGCGTGTGTATAAGGCTCCGTTCTGTATTCCTTAAGCTGAGGATCGTCCACTACGATTACCTTGTCAGCGCCGTATTCGCCGAGACTGTCCGCAAGCTCCTTTACTCCCGATCCCACAAGAACGGCAGTTACATCGGTCGAGAGAGCGTCTGCAAGCTCTCTGCCCTTTCCTATAAGCTCATAGGCAATATTGTCAATTTTGTTGTCAACCTGCTGGGCATATATAAAAACACCCTTATAATCTTCTAATGCCATTTTTTATTCACCGCACTTTCCTTATAATCAGATTATATGCTTTTCACTAAGCTTATCCATAATATACTTGACCGAAGCTTCGGGGTCAAGGCTGACCTTTTCGCCTGCTCCCTTTCTTACCTTGTCGGATGCCTTTGCGATCTTTGTGGGAGAGCCGTTAAGACCTAAGTTTGAGTCGTCTACGTCAACGAGATCGGCTCTGCCGTACTGTGTTATTTCAGCCTCATACGCGTCAAAAATTCCGCCGGGTGTCATATATCTGGGAGTATTAAGCTCGGAGAGAGCTGTTATAAGACAGGGCATTTTTGCTTTGAGTACATGGTATCTGTCGTCAAACTGTCTTTCCACTATAACGCTGTCTCCGTCTATCTTTATATCCTGTGCATAGGATATAACAGGTATATTGAGATGCTCCGAAATCTGGGGGCCAACCTGAGCCGTATCGCCGTCTATAGCCTGACGTCCCGTAATTATAAGGTCATATTCAAGATTTCTTATAGCTCCCGCAATTGTTGTGGAGGTTGCCCATGTGTCTGCGCCGCCCAGAACTCTGTCCGTTACAAGAATAGCCTTGTCTGCGCCCATAGCGAGAGCCTCTCTCAGAACATCCTCAGCCTTGGGAAGTCCCATCGAAAGTACAGTGACCTCTGCGCCATACTGATCCTTAAGTCTCAGCGCCGCCTCAAGTCCTGCCTTGTCGTCGGGGTTCATAATGGAAAGCATTGCTCCTCTGTCCAATGTACCGTCGGGCTTGAATTTTACTCCGCCCTTTGTATCGGGTACCTGTTTGATACAAACAACTATTTTCATTTCAGCATACCTCCCTGATTACTTTAAAAGATCTCCGGAAATAACCATACGCTGAACCTCTGAGGTACCCTCGTATATCTCCGTTATCTTTGCGTCACGCATCATTCTCTCAACTTCGTATTCTCTCGTATAGCCGTAGCCGCCGTGGAGCTGTACGCACTTTGTTGTCACGTCCATAGCCACCTCTGCGGCGAAAAGCTTAGCCATAGCGGCCTCAACGGTATATCTGCTCTGCGTAGCCTTTGCCTCTGCTGCCCTATATACCATAAGCTGAGCAGCCTGTACGTTTGTGGCAAGGTTTGCAAGCTGGAACTGTGTATTCTGAAAAGCTCCTATAGCTCTGCCGAACTGCTTCCTTTCCTTTACATACTCAACTGTTCTGTCAAGAGCACCCTCTGCTATGCCAAGAGCCTGCGATGCAATACCTATTCTTCCTCCGTCAAGAGTGTGCATAGCCATACCAAAGCCCTTGCCCTTTATTCCCAGAAGATTTTCCTTGGGAACACGGCAGTCCGTGAATATAAGCTCATATGTGGAAGAACCTCTTATACCCATTTTCTTTTCCTTTGTACCGAAGCTGAAACCGGGTGTGCCTTTTTCTACGATAAACGCCGAGATCTCCTTCTTTGCTCTGCCTCTCCTGTCGGTAACTATGTCGGTTACGGCAAAGATGATATATATGTCTGCCTCCTTGCCGTTTGTGATGAATATCTTGCTGCCGTTAAGCACATATTCGTCTCCGTCAAGAACAGCCTTTGTCTGCATACCCTGAGCGTCGGTACCTGCTCCGGGTTCGGTGAGGCCGAATGCGCCCAGCTTTTCGCCCTTTGCAAGAGGAACGAGATATTTCTGCTTCTGCTCCTCTGTTCCGTATGTCAGCAGGGGATCGCAGCAAAGCGATGTATGAGCCGATACAATAACGCCTGTGGTGGCGCATACCTTTGAAAGCTCCTCAACGCACATTACATAGGTGAGAGCGTCACAGCCCTGTCCGCCGTATTCCTTGGGAATGGGGATTCCCAAAAAGCCTGCCTTTGCCATTTTTTCAACAGTCTGCCTCGGAAAAATTTCGGTTTCATCGACCTCCGATGCAAGGGGCTTTACCTCTGTTTCGGCAAATTCCTTAAAAAGCGCTCTTGCAAGAAGATGCTTTTTTGATAAACTAAAATCCATTTGTAGATCCTCCTTATAGGTTACAGGCAATATATCCGACCCCGTATTTTTCGACTTTTAAATCTGCCGGAATTACGGATCGGATATGCCCTTAAAACAATAACTATTTTGTCGGGGGTATGGGCAGATCTCAGGATCCTCATACCCGACAGCCTTTCGCAAGCCCCTGTCCCGTTATACCTTAAAACGCAGACGGCTTGTCAACAGGCTCATATCAATATTTGAAGAAGCCTTCTCCTGTCTTTCTGCCAAGCTTTCCGCCTCTTACCATCTGACGGAGAAGCTTTGCGGGACGATACTTGGGATCGCCTGTCTCAGCCTGGAGCACTTCCATAATATGCAGACATGTGTCAAGACCTATAAGATCGCCCAGAGCAAGAGGTCCCATGGGGTGGTTGCAGCCGAGCTTCATAGCTGTGTCTATATCCTCTGCGCTTGCAAGTCCCTCTTCAAGAACAACGATAGCCTCGTTTATCATAGGTACAAGTATCTTGTTTACAACGAAGCCGGGACCTTCCTTGACCTCAACGGGGGTCTTGCCTATGGTCTTTGAAAGCTCATATATTTCATTGAATGTCTCGTCAGATGTGTGAAGTCCTCTTATAACCTCTACAAGCTTCATAACCGTTGCGGGGTTGAAGAAGTGCATACCTATGAATCTGTCGGGTCTTCTTGTGGCGTTTGCAATCTCAGTGATTGAGATAGAGGATGTGTTTGTCGCAAAAATAGCGTCGTTGTGACAAATATCTTCAAGAGCTGCAAAGGTTTCCTTCTTTATTTTTACGTTTTCGATTATAGCCTCTATTATAAGATCCGAGTTTCTTGCCTCGTGAAGCTCTGTTGTATATGAGATTCTCGATGTTATCTCATTTTTTGCCTCTTCTGTGAGCTTTCCCTTTGAGATTTGTCTGTCAAGACCCTTTTCAAGCTTTGCCTTTGCATTCTGGAGAATAATGTCGTTAATATCTCTGAATGTTACGTCAAGGCCTGCCTTTGCCATAACCTGTCCTATGTCGAGACCCATCTGTCCTGCGCCCAGAATAAATACTGTTTTTATCATTTTGTACCTCCGTTATTTTGATTTTTTATCTGTTTTTAAAATTCTTTTCTCTTTTTTCAACAAAAGCGCTCATGCCTTCCTTCTGATCCTCTGTTGCAAAACAGAGTCCGAAAGCCTCCGCCTCAAAAGCCGTACCCGTAGCCATATCAGTCTGAAGTCCTCTGTTTATGCAGGCTTTTGACTGTCTTACGGCGATCTGCGCATTCTGACATATAGCCTGCGCCAAAGCCAAAGCCTCGTCCATAAGCGCCTCGGGCTCAACTACCTTGTTTACAAGACCTATTTCGAGAGCCTCCTCTGCCTTTATGGTCTTGCCCGTAAGTATAAGCTCCATAGCCTTTGCGCTGCCTACGACTCTGGGAAGTCTCTGGGTTCCGCCAAAGCCGGGGGTTATGCCGAGACCCACCTCGGGCTGACCGAATTTTGCTTTTGATGAGGCTATTCTCATATCACAAGCAAGAGCAAGCTCGTTTCCTCCGCCAAGAGCGAATCCGTTTACAGCGGCGATAACAGGCTTTACAGAATTTTCGATAGCCATAAACACGCCGTTTCCGAAGGCGCCGAAAGCCTTGCCTTCCACAGCGCCGAAATCCTTCATCTGAGCTATGTCGGCACCTGCAACGAAGGCCTTTCCCTCGCCTGTGATAATGATCACATACACATCTTCATTGGCCTCAGCCTCGGCAAAAGCCTCGCCAAGCTCCTTAAGGACTTCATCGTTGAGAGCGTTGAGAGCCTTTGGTCTGTTGATTTTGAGGATGGCAACATGATCATTGATCTCTGTAATGATGTTTGACATTTTTTTAACCTCTTTTCATTATAAATTTTATTGATCTAATTATACACCTTTTATTTATCTCTGTAAACAACAATTATCCGACAAATTTATTTTTTGCCCTTTTGTCAAATTTTCAGCACAAATAGCCTCCGTTTTTGTATATTTTTATAGATAAATACTTATATACATACAGTCTTTTTGACGTTTAACTTTGTTAAAATATTGTCACTTGCAGTTTATGGAATTGTTTATTTATTTTTGTATGCTCTTCCTTAATGTGACAATAATTCGGCGTTTTTGGTATAATTTCTTCCTGCGCAGCCTTTATATTCATTTTTTGCCATATATTTTGCATTTATTTTTTTGTAATTTTTCTGTAACATATATTACAGAAGTCACAAAGTCCCCGTAACATACGTTACAAAGACTTAAGACTTCGGAGTACATATTTATGCAAAGGGGAAAAGCCCATCCCCCAAAAAATCAAAGCAAGGAGATGACCTTATGAAAAAATTGGCAATACTTACACTTTCGCTCACACTTGTACTTTCTCAGACCACCTTTGCGGCAGGAGGCTCCTGCATATATGTGGGAAGGCTCTCATATCCGGGCGCGCAGAAAACATATGGCTGCACCTTCAAAAGCTCAGAGCTTAAGAGTCTGCTTGACAAATACATAAAGAGCGGCAAACAAAACTGCGGACAGTCTCAGAAGGGCTGTGTTCAGTCAAACAGCGGCAAATGTACCACCTCGGCCAAAACACCTGCCCCGGAGGAGACAAAAAAGACCGAAACCCCCACAAAGGCTCCCGAGGAAAAGCCTGACAAGCCTGCCGAAACCCCTACAAAATCCCCAAGTCCGCAGACCGAACCTACATACAAAGAGCCAAGTACAGAGGCCACGACCCTGAGCCCCGAGACAAAGCCCCAGAGCGCTGCCTCCGACACGGCTCAGAGCATACAGAGACTTGTAAACAGTCAGAGAGCAGCCAATGGGCTCAAGCCTCTCAGTCTTGACTCATCTCTTAATTATGCGGCAAATCTCAAAGCGCAGGATATGGCTGACAAGAATTATTTCGACCATACCTCGCCCACCTACGGAACTCCCTTCCAGATGCTCCAAAAGCTCGGCATATCCTACAGAGCGGCGGGAGAAAACATAGCCAAGGGACAGAAAACCCCCGAGGCCGTTATGAACGCATGGATGAATTCAAGCGGACACAGGGCAAACATACTGAACTCCTCCTACGGAAAGTTAGGTGTCGGATATGTTGTCAAAAACGGCGTTACATACTGGGTACAGATATTCACCGACTGATACAGAATCCCTCTTTACTTTAACTTATACGATTCGGCATAAATAACCCACAATAAAAACACAACGGAAAAGGCTGCCGCCGAATATACAAAAAGTATACAAAGCGACAGCCTTTTTCCCGTAGGTTCAATCCGTTCAATCCGTTTTGCGGTATTATAAATAATTGTACGTCACGATATTTGGGCGTCAAGGTTCTGTTAAGTATTAATAATTTTTTTATTATAGTGTGTTCTCAAAAATATTATTGTGATTTCTTAGAGACAACAAAGTTTATCACGCCCATGGAACAGATTATTATATATCCCAAAAAGCTGTATATGTCGGGCAGTTGTGAAAGCACGAAATATCCCAATATTGCCGAGAATATTATCTGGGTGTAGTCATACACGGATATGTCTCTTGCGGGAGCGTAGGTATAGGCGTAGGTTATGCAAAACTGTCCGCCCGTAGCCGCAAGCCCCGCCAGCAGCAGTATGGTAAGCTGAAAAATTGTCATGGGCGTAAAGTCCGATATAACGAAGGGCAGGCAGAATACGCACGAAAACAGCGAAAAGAAAAAAACTATGACGGCTCCCGGCACGCCCTTTCCGCCAAGATACCTTACCGCCGTATATGCAGCGCCTGCTCCCATACCGCCTAAAAATCCTACCATATAGGGGAAGAACCTCTCTATCTGCATAGTCGGCTTTATTATAAAAAGACTGCCCACAAAAGCGGTTATTACTATCAATAGCTGCGTTGGCTTTATTTTTTCTTTCAGAAACAGAGCCGAAAATATCACCGCAAAAAAGGGCGACAGCTTGTTGAGCATAGATGCGTCCGTGAGTATCATATGATCTATGGCATAAAAATTCCCCAATATTCCCACTGTGCCGAAAAACGACCTTATAAACAGCGGAAACAGGTTGTTTCTGACAGAGGACAGACCGCAGCCGCTTTTTAAAAGTATGCCAAATGCCGCAAACATAGCCACGAAGTTTCTGAAAAAGCTTTTCTGCACCGAGGGCAGATCTCCCGACAGCCTTACAAGAAGATTCATAAGGGCAAAGAAGAAAGCGGAGCATATTATCAGAACTATTCCTTTTGTTTTTCTTGACATAATATCACCCAAAGCCTTGTTTTCTGCGGACTACATTCTTTCGGGAGCCTCTATGCCCAAAAGATAAAGTCCCTCTTTTATGACTGTTTTGGCAGCATATACAAGGGCAAGTCTCGCCTTTTTAGTCTCTCCCTCACTGCTTACAACGGGATTGTCTCTATAAAAGCGATTAAAGCCCTGACATATTTCTATAAGTCCTCTCGAAATAATGTACGGCTCGTATTTTTCCGCAGCCTCCACAACTCTTTCGGGAAGATCTCCGAGAGCCTTTATAAGCTCTGACGAGGCATCGTCCGAAAGCACGTTCCAGTCAATACCCTCGGTATCCATATTCTCAAAGTCATAGTCCGCCTTTCTCAGCAGCGAACAGGCTCTTGCGTGGGTATACTGAACATAGGGACCTGTCTCGCCCTCAAAATTCAGTATCTTTTTCCAGTCAAAGGCAATATTCTTTATTCTGCCGTTATACATATTGTCAAATATGACGGCTCCTATACCCACCTGACGGGCTGTCTCGTCCCTGTTTTCAAGATCGGGATTTTTTTCGGAGATTATTACCTTTGTTTTTTCGACTGCCTCCCTGAGAACATCCTCCATAAGCACAACATGACCAGTTCTCGTTGAGAGCTTTCCCGCTGCGCCGAGATTCACAAGCCCAAAGGGAATATGAACAAGCTCGTCTGCCGCCCACGAATATCCCATAAGCTCCAGCACCTTGAACCACTGCGCAAAGTGAAGCTTTTGGTCTATGGCGGTAACATAAAGGCATTTTACAAAATTATACGTCTTTTTTCTGTAAAGAGCAGCAGTTATATCTCTTGTGGGATAGAGTGTGCCGCCGTCACGTCTCAGTATAAGGCATGGAGGCATATTGTATTCCTCAAGATCTACAACCTGAGCGCCGTCACTTTCTTTCAATATGCCCTTTGACTTTATTTCTTCCACAACAGCCTGCATTTTGTCGTTATAGAAGGATTCTCCCGCATAGGAGTCAAATTCTATATTCAGCATATCATAGACACGGCTGAACTCTTTCATTGAAATGTCCACAAACCACTTCCACAGAGAAAGAGCCTCCTCGTCCTTGTCCTGCATTTTCACAAGCCACGCCCTTGCCTCGTCATCAAGAGAGGGGTCTGCTTCGGCCTCCTTGTGGAATTTCACATAGAGCCTTGTCAGCTCGTCTATGCCCTTGTTTTCGACCTCTTCTCTGCTGCCCCAGTGCTTATATGCCGAAATAAGCTTTCCGAACTGGGTGCCCCAGTCTCCAAGATGATTTATGCCCACAGTCTTATATCCCAGACAGTCATATATTCTGCAAAGAGAATTTCCTATGACGGTTGAGCGAAGATGTCCTATATGAAAAGGCTTTGCTATATTCGGTGAGGAATAGTCTATGCAGACGGTTTCGCCCTTTCCCATATCGGTTTTTATGCAACAGTCTTTTTTTGTTATTATATTTTCCAATATTGCTTTTGCAAAAGCGCCCTTATTTATAAAAAAGTTTATATATCCGCCGGACACCTCGGCTCTTTCAACGCAGGAGGGAAGGCTCATTTTTTCGCCAAGCTCCTTTGCGATAAGAGGAGGAGCCTTTCTGAACGTCTTTGCAAGCCTGAAACAGGGAAAAGCATAGTCTCCCATAGAGGCCTTTGGCACCTCAATGGCCTTAAGTATATCATCGCTGTCGGAATCTGCCGTCTTTGCCAGCGCTATTGCTATTTCTGTCTTAAAATCCATCACAAATCCTCCGATTTTTTTAGATCAGGGATATCTGTACTTCCCGCCGCTTTCGGTCGTGTTCTATGCGCAGCAAGCCGCACCTAAAAACCTTACAGATCATACAAATATCCTTATTGCTCCGGGTATATTTTCCACAGTCAGGGGAAGTCTGCCTCCTTCTTCGCCGTCAACATCAACGGCGCAGACCTCTCCGTCCGTACATTCTATTTTAACAAATTTATCCTTAAAGTAAAGTATATTTTTATTTTCGGGCATATTTCCCATAACATACTGTATGGCGATATTCGGTATTTCGGTAATATCGCAGTCCCGTATGAAAAGAAAATCTATAAGCCCGTCCCTCATATCAGCCGCAGGAGAGATGTTTTTTATGCCTCCCGTTCCCGATGAGTTGAGGCACAGAAAAAGGCTAACCCTTTCTTCAAAAATTTTCCCCGATGAATCCGTTATTTTAAGCTCCATGGGCTTATATTCGGCTATCTGCTTTATGGCCTCGCTGTAATACGCCATTTTTCCTATAGCGGCCTTAAGCTCGTTGTTTATGGTGGTGCTTATGTCAGAAAAAAGCCCTCCTGCGCACACATTTATAAAATATCTGTCTCCGGCTCGCCCCACGTCAATCTCTGCGGTCTTTCCTCCGCCTATAATGTCGCATATGTCCTCGGGCGACCTTGGCAGTCTTAGGTATGACGCAAAGTCGTTTGCCGTGCCTGACGGAAAAATGCCCAGAGGTATATGCCCCAGCTTCTTTTTCATTATAGCGTTGAGTACTATGTTTATTGTACCGTCACCGCCCGAAACCGCAAAAGCGTCAAAGCTTAAGTCAAGAACATCTTCGGGACTTATGCCGCTCCCTATACGCAGCGGCTGAACAATATAGCCGAAATCCTGAAGCTTTTTTATACAGACGTCAAGCCCGCCCCCAAAGGTTCTGTCTCCCGAAAAGGGATTGTATATAAGACAAAGCTTTTTCACTGCCTCGCCCCCTTTTTGTCTTTTTGAAAAGTATAGCACGATTCGGCGTTTTTGTAAACATTATCCGAACAATAAAAAGCCTGCCCGAAGTCGGGCAGGAATCATATACAAATTATGCAAGGTTTGCCTTAGCTGTTTCTGCAAGCTTTGCAAATGCCGTCATATCGCTGACAGCCAGATCGGCAAGCATTTTTCTGTTTATGACAACGCCTGCGTTTTTAAGGCCGTTTATCATCTTTGAATAGCTTATGCCGTTCATTCTTGCGGCTGCGTTTATACGGACGATCCAGAGTCTTCTGTACTCTCTCTTTGTCTGCTTTCTTCCTGCAAAGGCGTGAGCCATAGCTCTCATAACAGACTGCTTTGCGACTCTGTACTGCTTGCTTCTTGCTCCTACATAGCCCTTTGCCATTTTCAATACTTTTTTATGCTTTTTGCGCGCATTTAAAGCGCCCTTAACTCTTGCCATTATAAATTTCCTCCTTATTTAAAGCCTTTGACCTGCTGCGTCATTCGTATAAAGAAAAACGAACTAAACTGCGTCTTGGTATGTCTGTCATCAGATGTAGGGTAATTCTCTTTTGATCTGCTTCATATTTGTGGAATCGAAAAGCGTAGCCTTTCTTAAGCTTCTCTTTCTCTTCTGGGTCTTTTTTGTGAGAATATGCTGCTTGTTGGCTTTAAATCTTTTGATTTTTCCTGTTCCCGTTACGGATACTCTCTTAGCAAGAGCTTTTCTTGTTTTTAACTTGGGCATTTTAATATTCCTCCTTGATTATAAAGATCTCAGGACTTTGGCACTATGAACATTGACATGGTGCGAGCCTCGACCTTCGGCTGTCTATCTATTGTACCGTATTCCGACACCTGCTCGGCAAAATCATGCATTATGCCCAGAGCCATATCGGCGCGGCCCAGTTCTCTTCCTCTGAAGCGTATGGAAACCTTGAGCTTGTTTCCGTCCTTAAGGAATTTAAGAGCGTTTTTTACCTTTACCTGAACGTCATGTGTGTCAATATTGGGAGAAAGACGGATTTCCTTCAAGGTAACCGTTTTTTGTTTCTTGCGGGCTTCCTTTTCCTTCTTCTGCATATCAAACTTATACTTGCTGTAGTCCATAAGCTTGCACACAGGGGGCTTTGCCCCGGGGGATATTTTTACAAGGTCAAGCCTTTTGTCGTCCGCTATCCTCTGAGCTTCTCTTGCGGACATAATTCCGAGCTGCGCGCCCGTGCTGTCAATGAGCCTTATTTCTTTATCCCTGATTTGCTGGTTGATCATTAAATCTGTAATAGCAGACACCTCCAATAATATATTATAAAAAACACACATACCAAGAAATCTTGGCGTCGCCCCACAGTAAACAAAACCGCAGCAGACCGCATAACCGCTTGTCGCAGCGGCCTTTGTACCTCTGTACGGATCGGCATATCTTTAAGTATATAAAAGTAAAAAAGACAGGTTTTTCATATAAAGAAACCTGCCGACACTCAAAAATCCTCAAATGCACAAAACATAATTTTATGAAATTTGATAACCTTAAAGTACGAAAACCGTAAGGTGAGAATCGGAATCCTTCTTTACGAAAACTGATTTTATCACATAAAAACCCATATGTCAATACCCGATTTGATTTTTTTATGTCATTTTATTAAGACAAACAATTGGTTCGTTTTAAAATAAAATAGGACAGAAGAAAAAATGGAAAAGTCAAAACTGTGATATTATAGAGTTGAAAAAATCAAGAAAAAGAGTTTAGCTATGACTTATAATAAGTATACCACAACAGGAAGAAAATTCAAGCACTTAACATATAAAGAAAGGAAATTAATTGACAGATGGCTTAAAGATAAAATACCCAAGACTTAAATTGCAAAATTATTGGGAATTTCCAACCGGGAGCAGGCAAGATCTGTTATCTTCTGTATGTTGAATATGGCATAAAAATAAGCGTAGGAAGGGTATATAGGCTTATGAAATCAATGGATCTGCCCAAAATAGCCGAAACAAAGCCAAAATACCGTTCTCAGAAAACAAAAAATGAAGGAGGGCTTAAAAATGAGGCAAAGAAAAATTTTACAACAAAAAAGCCTGATCTTGTTTGGGTAAGCGATATAACCTATATAAAAATGAAAGGACTTTTTATGTGTTATTATAGATTTATACTCCCGAAAAGTAATAGCTTACTGTGTAAAAATAAAATGGACACATCATTAGTTGAAGAAACCTTTAAAAAAGCTTATGCAAATAATATGCTCTCGCCAAACCAAAAGGAAAACAATATACCGAAGGTTTAAACAAATAAGCTCGGGTCTTTTTGGGGATGATCGCCCCAAACCCCGGCACAAGCGTGCGATGCTTGACTCGGTAGGTTTTGTTTTCCTATTTACTGTCTACTTTTTTGACTATAAGTCCAGTTATATCAAAGAATCAAAAAGACTGAGAACACTACAGAGAATAATCACTAAATCTAAACAAAACGGATTAGAATTTGTCGAGTTTGGATAAAAATGGGCAAAACGCCGAAAGTGCTGCAAAATAGGCTGCTTTCGTCGTTTTATGGTGAGTGGTTTCGGAATGATTCTGATTGTTAATGATAATATAATTCTATAAGTGAATATAAAGAAGCTTTACGATGAAGGCGGGCACTTTTTTTGCATAAAAAAGCAAGATTCTGCTTTTTTATATGTAATGTAATATAATTAGGTAGATATGCGAAAAAAGGAGAATCTTGCAATACAATATTACCATACTTCGGCAAATTTTGTCAATGAATAATTTAAAATTTTAAAAATATCAGATGTCGGTTATTTTTAAGATTGATTGGAACACATAAAGAAAACAAAGCCACAGCAAACCGTTATTAATAAATAATAGAAGGCAAAAGCCAAAGGGGATGTCTATGACAGATGTCGGTTATTTTTAAGATTGATTGGAACACATAAAGAAAGCAAAGCTGCAGCAAACCGTTATTAAATATAGAAGGTAAAGGACAAAGGGAGCTGCCTATGATTAAAAATAAATATAATGTTAATAAGGGAGGGTTTAGATATTTGACTATCCGGCACAGGAAATTGGACGATGGATAATTAAAAATGATATTTACAAAAAAATCTGTTATATATCAGAGTGTGCATAATAACGAAAAGAAAAATCTTGACAAATTCATCTATATACAATATACTTAAATTGTAATAAAAACAAAGCCTTTGAAAAAAGCGGCACAAAGCCATGAGTCTAAGGCGCTAATATGCTATAATTGTCTGACTGCAAATTACCGTGGCATTGGGGGAGCGAGGTTTTTTGTGGTCTTTTTAGATTATAGACGCAGACAACAGGAGCGTGGCCTTCTTAAAGCGCAAGTATATAAATTTTTACACATGGATTTACGGAAAATATCCTCATTATATGTGGATATGGGCTGTAACGAAAATGGCGGAGACTCTTTCGGTGTTGATTGAGGATAATTTGCGAGGGCGGCGGCCTGTGGCAATGTGAGCGGGAGATGTTTTTATTGAAATTGTTATTTCTCTAAAATATAAGGAGAGACTTTTATGGAGAGCAATTTATTTGACGAGACTGAGGGCAGGATACTTATTGTTGATGACGATGAGATAAACAGAGGGCTTCTCAGCATCATTTTTTCGGAATTTTACAGTATTGACGAGGCGGAAAACGGAAAAGAGGGCATTGACAAAATAGAGGCCGATCCGGACCGCTACAGTGCAATTTTGCTTGACGCTATGATGCCTGTGATGGACGGGCTTGAGGTGCTGAGACGTATGGGTCAGTCGGGTTTGCAGGATACGATACCCGTATTTCTTATTACGGCGGAATCAAGCGATGAGGTAACGCACAAGGCGTATGAACTTGGGGTTATGGACGTTATATTAAAACCCGTAGTGCCTTATCTGGTATTAAAGCGAGTCAACTCTGTAGTGGAGCTTTTTCGCGCAAGAAAACGCCTCAGCAGCCGTGTGCGTGTTCAGGAAAGCGAGCTGCTTAAAAGAGCCCAGAGAATAGCCGAGCTTAACCGTGGAATGATAACAGCCCTTGCAGCCGCCATAGAGTTTCGTGACGGCGAATCGGGAGAGCATGTAAGCCGCATACACGACATAACCGAAATAATTCTTCGTAACACCGAGCTTGGAAAGGGCCTGAGCGATGAGGAAATAATGAATATTTCTCTCGCTGCGGTCATGCACGATGTGGGAAAAATCGCAATCCCCGACTACATACTGTCCAAACCGGGAAAGCTCACTCCCGAAGAATATGATATAATGAAAACGCATACCATTAAGGGTGCGCAGCTTTTGGAAACTATACCCGAACTGCATGGCAGCGATGTGTATTGCTATGCGTACGATATAGCCCGTCACCATCACGAACGCTGGGACGGAAGGGGCTATCCCGATGGGCTTGAGGGCGATGCAATATCGATATGGGCGCAGGTCGTATCGCTTGCGGACGTGTATGATGCGCTGAGCTGCAAGCGTGTCTATAAGGACGCATTCCCCAGAGACAGAGTTATCGAGATGATCTGCAACGGCGAATGCGGCACATTTAACCCGAAGCTTTTGAAGTGCTTTTTTGAGGTAGAGGGAAAGCTCAGCCTTTTATATGACAACGGATGACAAAATACACTTTCATCAAAATGCAGCCGCATTTTGATGAAGCCCAAATGTGCGTGCCGGGCAAGCCGGCGACTTCATTTGGGTGTAGGAATATAAATTTCAATTTGTTCCAAAAACTGCGTTTTTTCACAAATTGAAATTTATTCCTCGGACGGGCAAAGCTCGTCCTGCGGATTAAAGTCTGCGACGCTTTTTTATAAACGTATTCCTTGGGTGGGCAAAGCTCACGTTCAGTGCTTTTCCTTATGGAAAAGTTGCCCTTCGGGCAATCCGACATCTTTCGGACATTACCTGCGGATTAAAGTCTGCAATGCTTCTTATAACATATATGATAATATGGGAGGATATATATTATGGATAAAGCAAGAATCGAAAAACTGACCAATGGCGGTATAGACGTTAACGATGCATTGGCGCGCTTTATGAACAGCGATGCACTGCTTGAAAGGTTCCTGAAAAAATTCTGCGACGACAAAAATTATTCGGGGCTTGTTGCGGCAGCAGAAAACCGTGACGTTGACGGTATGATAAGAACATCTCATACCCTTAAGGGCATGAGCGGAAACCTTTCAATGAAAAAGCTTTTTGAGCTTTTGAACAATCAGCTTGATGACCTCCGCAGCGGAAAAACCGACGCTGCCATCGGACTTATGCCTCAGATCTCAGAGGAATACAACAGAATAGTAAGCTCAGTGCAGGGAGACTGAAAACAGGGGTTTTGACATACGGCAAACCGAGCTTGCCGACTATGGCTGCCCATAAGGAGATGGGTTATATGAAACTGTTCAATGTGATAAGAGCCGATATACATCGGCGAAGATGGTACTTCAGCGCCGCTGCGGAAGAAATAGCCGAAAAAAATATGAATATGCTCAGAAGCCTCAGCACCATAACGGTAGCGCTTCTGATTTTTCTGCTGTTTCTTGCGCCGCTTGTCATAAACAACTGGACCATATCGGTCTGGCATGAGGCCTTTGTACCCGTGTCCATAGCGTTCTGTATAATTGTCAGGGGCGTTATGCTTACGGGGAAGAGGAACAAAAATCTGGCTATAATAATGTGTTCGGCATTCTGGATAATGATACTCACGTTTTCGCTGCTGATAGATGTGTTCAGCAATCCCTCTGCGCCGAGCTGTTTTATGCCGATTATATGCGTGGTGCTGCCTGCGAGCTTTATATTTCCCATGCATTTGTCTTACGGCATTGTATTTTTGTTCGGGTTCGCTTATATGATGGGGCTTGTTATGTTCAAGAGCAACTATGTGGGGCAGTACGATATGTTTCGCATAATTTGCGCATTCGGCATATCGGCGGTAGTTTATTATTATATAATGCTTATGCGCGTCAGAGACTATGAAAACTGCGTCAAATACGAAAAGCTGAGTATGAGGGACACTCTCATAACGGGTCTTTATAACAAGCAGAGCGCTCAGCTCCTTATAAACAGATATGCCGAGCTTAACAATCCCATCGAGGCCTGCGCTTTTCTGGTTCTGGACGTGGATAATTTCAAACAGATAAACGATACATACGGCCACCACACAGGCGATCAGGCTCTGAGGTATGTGGGAGAGGTGCTTATGGATGTATTTGATGAAAATGACATCATAGCACGTTTCGGCGGCGATGAGTTTATCGTATTTATTGCCGAAAAAGCAGACAAACAGACCATACATAAAAACTGCCTCAAAATAAGCGACAAGCTTAAGAAGGTTTCCGAAACGGAGATAGGAGCGCAGATAGAATGCAGCATAGGCGCTGTTGTGGCAGAAAACTGTAATGTGGACGGCTTTGACGGAATGTTCTGTCGGGCTGATGCGGCTATGTATTATGCAAAAAATTATAACAAGGGCAACTGTGTCATAAGAAACTATGGAGAACAAAACTGAGCTGTGGGAAGCTGCATAAGGAGTATCATATGAATCCAAAAAAGACGATCAAGGACAGAAGCATTAAGGCTACCATTATAATGATTGCCATGGTTGCGCTTTTGTGTATAATCACCTATGTACAGATAAGCGTACTCATAGAGAACCGCTGCATACAGAGACTTAACGAGGGTACAAACATCGCCATAGGAGAGATAAACCGCAAGCTGAAGCGTGACAATCAGCTCCTTAACGCCACGGCGCAGCTCATAGCCTCGTCAAGGTCTATGGAAACCAGCAATATAAACGGTATAATCAGGGTTATTGCGCCTCTTATGAAATCTATGGAGCTAAGGGTGCTTATGCCCGACAATACTGTAATAGATTCAAGCGGAAAAGTTATTGACGCTAACGGAAAATTGTCCTTTGAGGAAGAAGCCGCCAAGGGCGAACACGTCACCGACCGTATGTATGGTATTTTTGACGACGGTACTATGGTTATAAGACATTTTGTGCCTATCGTGAAGGACGGCGAGACCGTTGCCATGCTCTGGGGCGCCACCGACCTCAACAAGCTGCCGGACGAGCTGAATATCGAAAATATATATAACTCAAGCGCCGCAGTATTTATAGTGGATAACGATACGGGCGACTTTATAATGGATACATGGCACGACACCCTTGGAAACTTAAAGGATTTTTCGGTACGCAGAACAAAGGACGGTACAAATTGGAGCGACTGCATAGAGGATATTCTTGCAGGCGGATCGGGCTATACCGTGATGATGTCCAACACGTCAAAGGAGTGGACATATCTCTGCTATACGCCTGTCGGCACAAACAACTGGTCGCTGTCCATAGCCGTGCCCGAAAGGGAGGCGCTGTCAAATTTGTTTTCAATACGCCGCATTTTTATAGTATTTGGCGTTTTTATGACGCTTATAAGCCTTTTCTATTATCTGTGGGTGCGCCACAACGCAAAGATACGCACCGAACAGATAGTCGAGCAGGCCGTTCTTGAAGAAAAGCTGCATAAGGCCGAGGCTGCGGAACGTGCAAAGACAATGTTCCTCTCAAATATGTCACACGATATACGAACGCCTATGAACGCCATTATTGGCTTTACAACCCTTGCGGAGGCAAACATCGACAACCGTGCAAGGGTTCAGGACTATCTGTCGAAGATACTTTCTTCAAGCAACCATCTGTGCAGCCTTATAAACGATGTGCTGGATATGAGCCGAATCGAAAGCGGCAAGCTGAATATTGAAGAAACTGAGTGCAGCATATCCGATATTTTCCGTGATATGCGAAACATTATACAGACTCAGATGAGGACAAAGCAGCTTAACTTTTTTATGGATACCCTTGATGTGGTTGATGAAAATGTCTATTGCGACAAGCTCCATATGAATCAGGTGCTTTTAAATCTTCTGGGCAACTCCATAAAGTTTACCCCTGCGGGCGGATCTGTCTCCCTCACCATAAAGCAGCTTCCCGGAGCGCCTACGGGCTATGGAAAATATGAAATACACGTCAAGGATACCGGCATAGGTATGAGCGAAGATTTTATAAAGCATATTTTTGAGCCCTTCGAGAGAGAAAGAACATCCACCGTCAGCGGCATACAGGGTACGGGTCTCGGTATGCCCATCACAAAGAGCATTGTTGACGCAATGGGCGGCACCATCGAAGTAAATAGCAAACAGAACGCAGGCACCGAATTTATAATACGTCTCGATCTGAGGCTTGCGTCCGAGTCAAACAAAAACGTAAGAATAAAGGAGCTTGAAGGACTGAGGGCTCTGGTAGTAGACGACAGCTTTTCGACCTGCGACAGCGTATCGAAAATGCTTATGAAGATAGGTATGCGCTCCGAATGGACCCTTTATGGAAAAGAAGCTGTTCTCAGAGCAAAGCAGGCTGTGGAGGTCGGCGATGTATTCTACGCATATATCATTGACTGGGCTATGCCCGATCTGAACGGCATAGAGATAGCGAGACAGATAAGAGCCATAGCAGGCGATGCCATACCCATAATCATACTTACGGCGTATGACCTTAACGCCATAAAGGACGATCTTGAGGAGGTAAACATAACGGCAGTATGCAACAAGCCGCTGTTCTTGTCGGAACTCAGAGACGCCCTCGTATCCGCAGTCAATAAAGAAGTCATAAAGCCAAAAACAGAGCCTGTCATACCCGTGACCGAGGGTCTGGAGGGCAAGCGTCTGCTTCTGGTAGAGGACAACGAGCTGAACCGTGAGATCGCCGAGGAAATACTCAGAGAGGGCGGCTTTAAGGTAGAGTCTGCCGAGGATGGCGTTGTGGCGGTCGATATGGTCAAAAATTCGCAGCCCGGCTATTATGATCTTATTCTTATGGACATACAGATGCCCATTATGAACGGCTATGAGGCCACAAAGGCCATACGAGCGCTGGACAACAAGCAGCTCGCAAATATTCCCATAGTGGCGATGACTGCCAATGCCTTTGAGGAGGACAGAAAAGCGGCTATCGAAAGCGGTATGAACGACCATACGTCAAAGCCCATAGACGTTGCAACCCTCACAAAGACAATATCAAATATACTTAAAAACAACGAATAAAAATAAAAATACAGAAATCTCCGCCGCAGCGCTATAGGAACGTTGTCGGCGGAGATTTCTAAGTTTAAGTATAGGGCATATTTCTTTCCGCTGTTGTTATGGAATAGGTGGGCTTACCTGTCGGCTGTATTCCGAGGGGGTCATACCCATATTCTGTCTGAAAACCCTGTTGAATGTCCTTATGCTTTCAAAGCCCGAAAGGTCGCATATGGCGGTAATTTTGAGGTCGCTTGTCCTTATGAGATGAGCGGCCTTTTCGGTGCGGAGTTTTCCCAGATAGGTTTTGAGATTCATATTGAATTTTTCGGAAAATATGCGTGATATGTGGTATTTGCTGACGTTGAACTCCTTGGCGAGATATTCTCTTGTGAGGGGTTTCTGATAATTCAGCGAAATATAATTTATGAGTCTCGGCATAAGATCCTTTGAGGGCATGGTTTTGCGGCGGAAAACCTCTATGTATTTTATAAGCTCCGAAAAGATTATCAGCGTATAGCCCAGTTTTTTTTCGATAGGCGAGTTTTTGTCTATATGCTCCATGGCGAAACGTGTTTCATCGTTTATTTTGTCGGAGGGGATTATGGGATTTTCGGAATAAATATATTCAAGGGACGGAAAAAACGCATCAAGATATGACGTATCAAGAAGTATTATGAGGGTGCTTGCGGCGTTTTTGCTGTCGCTGTAATACGAGTGCAGTATGTTGGGGAATATAATGGCAGCTTCTCCCTCATTCACCGTAAAAAAGCTGTTTGAAACGGTAATGTGCTGCACCCCTGAAAAGACGTACAATATTTCGACATACTTGTGCATATGCTCGCTGAAAACAAGCTCTTTGTTGTTGTGTATGACCGTAAAATCGGATTTTTGTATCTCATAAAACGGCAGCATAAAAAACACCTCACTTTTTGGCTGTAATTTGTTCTCTTATGACTATTATTATAAGACAAAATGATGTATAATGCAAGAAGGATATTCTATGGATATTTATATAAGGAGGGAGTTTTTATGAAAAGACGACTGCTGTGTTTTTGTTGTATAATGCTTGTTTTGGCTATGTGCTGCCAGACGGCTGCTTATGGGGGTAATGATTTGAACCAAGACAGTGTTTTCAGAACGGTCTCAAGATCGGGAGAATATAAGGATATTGCAAAATGGGGCAAAAACGTTGCCGTTGTCACAAAGGACGGTCACGGTATTAAATATACCCTTATGGGAAACGTGTGGACGGATATAAGCTTTGACTTTTTTGAAGAAAGCGATATAGCCGTGGAACAGGGTATGGTTTTTGACATAAACGATATAGAGGTCTTGGGCGACCAGCTTATAGCAGGCTGCAGCGGCGGACTTGTTATGATAATAACGGACTGCCAGAAGTGCTATAAGCTCAAAAAAATAAGCGACTTTGACATAAAAAGGCTCAGATTCGGCGGGACATATATGACGGCTTATGGAGACGATCCCCAAAATGTGGCGCAGATACCCATAGATCTCATAAGACAGTCGAAGATCGATCCGTCCGAGGTGGGCAACAAGCTTGCAGGCGGCGGCATTCTCATAGACGTAAGAGACAAAGCCGACTATAATGCCGCGCATATTGACGGCTCCGTAAACATACCCATAGACAGCATATATGAGATAGGCAAATATCCGAAGGATTCTGTTCTCATATTCTGCTGCTACAGCGGAAACCGCGCGAAAACGGCTGTTGAAAGGGCAAGAGAAATGGGATTTATGAACGTATACAACGCCGGAGGCTATGAGGAGCTTATGGCGCAATTATAATTAAGGAGGGAGAAAAACTTATGAAACTTAAAAAGCTTATAGCCGCAGGACTTGCGGTCGTTATGACAGGCGGACTTGTGCCGGTAAATGCGGCTGAAACAAAGGAGGGCGACACTGTGCTGCCATATCAGAACGAGGCTCTGACATTTGAAGAAAGGGCGGCCGATCTCGTTTCGAGAATGACTCTCGAAGAAAAGGTGTCGCAGCTGCAGAACAGCGCCTCTGCAATAAACCGTCTCGGAGTAAGCAAGTATAACTATTGGAGAGAGGGTCTCCACGGCGTGGCAAGACAGGGACAGGCTACCAGCTTTCCTTCGCCGCTTTCAATGTCCAACACATGGGACAGAGAGATCGTGAAAGAGGCTGCCGACATTACCTCAACAGAGGCGAGACTTAAAAATTCCAGAACAGACCTTAACTATTGGAGCCCTACCATCAATATGGCGAGAGACCCCAGATGGGGAAGAAACGAAGAAACCTTCGGAGAGGATCCCTACCTCACCACTCAGCTTGGAACAGAGTTTATTGAAGGTATGCAGGGAAACGACCCCAAATATTTAAAGACCATAGCTACACTGAAGCACTTTATAGCCAACAACTGCGAGGGCGAAAGAACATCGGGCTCCTCGGTTATGGACGAGCAGACGCTCAGGGACTATTATGGCAGAGCATTTGAGGATATTATAAAGGCTGCGGCTCCCGGCGCAGTTATGAGCTCATACAATGCAACAACTGTCACACGAAACGGCGAGACCATACAGAAGGACGGCTATCTGCCTTGGGACTATCTTCCCTCTCCCGCCAACCCCTACATACTTACCGATCTTCTGAGAAGAACATGGGGCTTCGGCGGCTTTGTAACAGGCGACTGCGGCGCAGTAAACTATCTTAACGCAACGGCCGCATACAAGAAAACACTTTTCCCCGATGCCGAAATATTGGGAAATATTCCTCAGTCTTCATCAGTGGCAAAGGCATTTCAGGCAGGCAACGACCTTGACTGTGGCTCCGTGGCAAACGCAAACGCTTATGAGGCTATACAAAACGGAGAGCTTGACGAAAACGCTGTCGATATTGCTCTCTACAGAGCTTTCCTCGAAAGAATGAAAACGGGAGAATTTGACAGCAACGTACCCTATCGAAGCATAACTGCCAAAATAGAGGCTCCCGAGCATGTGGCTGTTGCCGAAAAGGCAGCCGAGGAAAGCTGGGTACTTCTTAAAAATGAGGACAATATACTGCCTCTTAAGGACGATGTAAAGAATATCGCCATTGTAGGCAACTACGCAGGACAGACATTCCTCGGAGACTATTCGGGACTTCCCACGGATACGACAACACCCTATCAGGGTCTTGTGGAGGTATTCAAAAACAAGGCTAACGTAGAATACATAGGAGCAGTAGGAGACGACACTCCGCTTTTCAATATCAAATCTCTCAAGCTTGTCAAGAACGACAACACAGAGGTAAATGTGGATCTTTCCTCAGCATCCATATCCGTTATCGACAGCAAGACAAACAAGACGGGCGTTCAGAAGAGCGGCTCTTCGCTTGTTGACTTTACGCCTGTTGGTACCGCTTCCATAAACAATGTTGATTTTACCGATGTAAAGAGCATAAAGGCTGAAATGTCGGCGGACGCTCTTTCACCCGGCGGATCCCTTCTCATAGGTTATGGCTCTCTCAGCCAGACCGTTTCGGATATAAAGGTTCCCCTTACAGGTTCAAAGGATACCTACGAGACTGTAGAGGCTGTATGTACGGCAAACGCAGGCGGATATTCGGGAAAGGCTACACTTTTCCTTTCGGCATCAACAGTATCCGAATTTAAGCTTGAAGACAACAAGGATAAGCTTGACGCAGCCGATGTTATTATAGCTTACGCAGGCACAAACTTAAGCGAATCGAGCGAGTCGAACGACCGCGAGGGCATAGCTCTTCCTGCCGATCAGGCTCATGTAAAGGCTATTGCGGACGCATATCCCAACAAGACCATTGTTGCTATGCAGACCGTAGGTCAGATGGATATTTCACCCTTCGCAGACAATGCAAAGGCTATCCTCTGGACAAGCTACAACGGACAGAAACAGGGTCTTGCTTTTGCAAAGGTCATCGCAGGCGATGTAAATCCCTCGGGCAAGCTCACAACAACATGGTATGCTCCTTCGGATCTTCAAAAGCTTTCTCTTACATCTAAAAATGAGTCCTCGGGCGGCATAACATGGAAGAGAAACACAGGCTATCAGATCAGACAGAGCGCAGACTATCCCGGAAGAACATATCAGTATTATAACGGAAAGCCCGTTTATCCCTTTGGCTACGGTCTTTCATACACAAACTACGAATACAGCAACCTTAAGCTTTCGCAGAACACCATAGACGCAAACGGCAGCATAAACGTAAGCGTTGACGTAAAGAACACAGGCTCGGCAGACGGCTCAGAGGTCGTTCAGCTCTATGTAAAGGCTCCCGGCGGAAACGGAACAGACCTTCCCATAAAGCAGCTTAAAGGCTTTGAGAGAGTAGACCTTAAGGCAGGAGAGACCAAAACTGTAACAATGAGCCTCAACATACCCGATCTTCACTTCTTCAGCGAATCGGATCAGAAGGTTTATGTTCCTGCGGGCGCATATACGATAGTTGTGGGCAAGAACTCCACAGACGAAACAAATACGGCGGCTCTCACGGTTACGGGCAGCCTTAAGAGCGAGCTTGACAAGGTAGTTGCCGTACCTACGGGCGTAAGAGTTATAGGCGCAGTAAACGCCGATGCAACCCATGTTGACGAGCTTATGTCGGTTGACGCAAACATCTCTGCCGTTATGACAGACCAGACAGCTGTGGATCTTTCGACAGCAGAAGAAGTCAAATATACAAGCTCCGATGACAACGTAGCGGCTGTAGACGCTCTCGGTCATGTAAAGAGCGGAACAAAGTCGGGTACAGCCACAATAACGGCGACAGTTACACTTGACGGAGTGACAAAGAGCACATCTTTCCCCGTTGCCGTACAGACAAAGGCAGCCATTACACCCGAAACCCTTAAGACATATACCGACAGACTTGACGCAGCATATGCGACATACAAGCAGAGCGACTATTCGGAAACAAACTGGGGACTTCTTGAAGGCATATACAATGAGGCCAAAAAAGCCCTCGAAAAAGAGGCAGACGTTGACAAGCTTGAACCCACCACAAAGAACGCCATTGACGGAATGGCTAAGATAAGAAAGAAACCTGCTCCCGGTACGCAGATCTATGTTATAGACGAGTATAAGGACAGCGTTTCGGGCAGCATCGCAACAAAGATAACATACAACGGCGATTCTATGGAGCCTTCGGCTGTTCTTATTGCGGCTGTATATAACGCAGACGGCAGTCTCAACAGAGTTGTGAATACCGACATAGGCGACAGCGGAGATTATGCAATAGAAGGCGGCTTTGTAAGCGGCGAAAAGGTAGAACTTTATATATGGAAAGACCTTGACACAATGGAGCCTTTAAGCGATAAGCATGAGCATGTATTCACCATTTCCGCAGACGCAATGGTAACGGTATATAACTTCAGCGATCCTAAGTTTGATCCATGGAGAGGTTCTGCGAATGATATGCCTTTACAGAAAATCGACATATGGGACGGCTACGGCAGTTTTAATGACAAGAGCGCAGGCAATCTGACATACACATACGGCGGCACAACATATACCTTTACCAAGGCTCTTCAGGCAGGAGCCGGAAACGAGACAAGGAGATGTATCTATTTTACCCCTGCACCGGGATTTGCAAAATGTACCCTTACGGTAATATTTGACAGCGGCGCTGCTGACAGACCTATGTATATCAAACAGGGCGGAAAGACCCTTGCCGAGGGAGCAGGCCCCAATAACGACAAACCAAAGGCACTGAGTATTACCGCCGAAATAACAGATTTTACGCAGCCCGTATACATCTATGGCGGCAGCAGCAACAAGAATCTTCTGGGCGCAATCGTCGCCTATGAGTGATGACATACGACTGAAAGGAGAGTGAAATCCGTATGAAAAAAATTATCGGAGCCGCAGTTTCAATTATGACTGTTCTGGCGGCAAGTGTTTCCGTTCAGGCGGCGGCAATAAATATCACAGAAGCAAAGGTCAAGGACGCCCAGACCGTTTCGGTCACGCTTAAGATCACCGACCCTGCCGAAAATACACAATATTCGGTTCTTGTTTCAAAGGGCGATTCACAGGGTGCGGTCAAGCTGGAAAATGCCGTATATATTGATCAGCTCAAAGCAGGCGACTATAAGGAGTTGGGCGGAGTTGTTACATTCGATATCAAAGTGGCAGCCTTGGATCCGTCTGTCAAATATCAGCTCAATATGGGAGCCACCAATGCCGAAACAGCAGCGGACGTTGACTATCAGATAATAGGCGAGGACGACATAACTCCTCCCACGGATACCCCTACTCCTTCGCCCGAAGGTATGTGGGGAGACGCTGACGGAAACAGCAAGCTTACCGCAAATGACGCGGCAACGGCTCTTGCCTATGGCAGCGACAACGCCATAAAAATAGAGTTTGAGCTTGCCGATGTAAACGGCGACAAAACCGTAGACGCCAATGACGCCGCTCTCATAATAGGAAAGGTTCTTGATTCAAGCAAGACCCTCCCCGTTGAAAATTCGTGATTTACGGTCTTAAGGCATAGCCGATATAACTGAGGCGTATAATAAAAAGCCCATAGGCTTGCATAAAAAATACTTAAAATAAAAAAATATGCCCTTTTCTCCGAATTGCCGAGGAAAGGGCATTTTTTTGCGAAGTACGAGAATATTGTGGAAATTTGCGGCAATGGCATCATTGACAAAATAAGGATATAATTATATTATGTAATGTAGGAGAAGGATTATTGCCATGATATTCAGGCGTAAACATATAAAAAGAGCGGTATTGCAAAAAAACCAAAGAATAAACGATCCTGACAGAGGTTTTGTTTTCGGAGAATGATATGGATCTATCAATAGTTATCGTCAATTTCAATACAAAAAAACTGTGTAGTCAGACCGTGAAAAGCATTTTCGACACGACCTGCGGCGTGGAATACGAAATTATAATCGCCGACAATTCCACCGATAAAAATGAGGTTTTCGTATGCAGTGACGAAAGAGTAAGGGTTTTTTCGGGGCTGCCCAACAGGGGGTTTGGCACGGCATCAAACTACGGCGCAAAAAAAGCCGTGGGGAAATATATACTTTTTTTAAACTCCGACACTATAATGCAAAGGGACACTCTCAGAAAAGCCCTCTGTTATATGAGGGAACACCCCGAAACAGGTTGCCTCGGCATAAAAACACTGCTTAAGGACGGCGAGTTTGACCACGGCTGCAAGAGGGGATTTCCCACGCCGTTCAATGCCTTTTGTTATTTTGTGGGATTGGACAGGCTTTTTCCCAAAAACAAGGCTGTGGGCGGCTACAGACTTACATACATAAACAAGGACGAGACGGCTTTCGTGGACTGTGTTTCGGGAGCGTTTATGCTTATGCCGAGAGAGGTTTTTTATCGGACGGGGGGCTTTGACGAAAATATATTTATGCACGGAGAGGATATAGATCTGTGCCACAGAATAAGCCTTCTGAATAAAAGGGTGGTATATTTTGCCGACGCATATATAGTACATCTTAAAGGCGGCAGCGGTCTGCGCTCCGAAAACAAGGAGAGCCTTTTCGGGTTTTATGAGGGTATTTTGTATGTGTATGACAAATATTACGGAAAAGGTCTCGGAAAGGCAGCCTCCGTTATTTTCCACGGAGGACTCAGGACAATGCGCAGCGCCGGGCATATAAAGCAAAAGCTTAAGAAAAGACAAAAAGCGCAAAAGGGCGGTAGATGAAATTGAGAGATATTCTGAGGGCTTATGGATATTTCAAAAAAAACGGCATAAGAGATACGATCTCCAAAATAAGAGAAACTATGCTTTACAGAAAAGCGGGAAAAATCTATATGGCAGAAAATTCAGCCGATCCTGCCGAGCTTTCGGCTCAGAGAAAAAGGCGGTTTGTTAAAAGCCCCCGTTTCAGCGTGGTGGTTCCTCTGTATAACTCCGACCCCGATTTTTTAAGCTCCGCTATACAATCTGTGATAGCCCAGAGCTATGAAAAATGGGAGCTTATACTGATAGACGGCAGCAGCCTGTCAGAAAAAAGCGCAGAGGAGACAGCCGAAAAATATACGGACTCGGATTCAAGGATAAGGTATCGCCGTCTGGGCAGCAATCTTGGCATAAGCGGAAACACAGACTACGGCGTATCGGTCAGCTCGGGAGAATATGTGGCGTTTTTGGATCACGACGACATTCTTATGCCCGATGCGCTTTTCAGGGCAGCCATAGAGATCGAAAGAACGGGAGCAGATTTTCTTTATTCCGATGAAATGAGCTTTTCGGGGGATCCCTCCGATATAAGCTCAGTGACCCTTAAGCCCGATTTCGGCGAATATACCCTCAGAGGCATAAACTATATAGGCCATCTCTGTATTGTGAAAAGGCAGCTCTATGACGCAGTAGGGGGCTTAAGAAAGGGCTTTGAGGGCAGTCAGGACTATGACCTTGCGCTGAGGCTTTCGGAAAAGGCAGAAAAAACGGTTCATCTGCCCTATGTTCTGTATGGCTGGAGGATCCACAGGGGTTCCGTCTCAATGGGCATAGAGGCGAAAAGCTATTGCCTTGAAAGCGCAAAAAAAGCCATATCCGAGCATATTGAAAAAAGAGGTATAAAAGCCGAGATATGGGACGTCCCCGGAGCGGAGTCGGCATACAGGCTCGTATATGAGCTTCCCGAGGATGTAAGCGTATGTATTGTCGTGTGCTTTGAGGGCAGCGAAAGAAGATACGACAAATACATAAACGATATACTCGATCTTGTATGCGAGAGAAGAAATGTAGAAATAATCAGCGTTGGCGGCTATGATGTTACCGATGAGGTCAAAAATATAGAATATACGGGGGAGTATAGCTTTACCGCCATGGCTAACATAGGCGCAAGAAACACCGATGCAGACTGTCTTATGTTTCTGGATTCCTGCGTTATGCCCCGGGGGGATTTTTTGGGAGAGCTTTTGCCCTACTGCCTGTTTGACGATGTGGGTTGCGCAGGGGGAGTTCTGCTTTCAAAATACGGAAAAACAGCGGCCTGCGGATATGCCCTTGACAGCTATGAAATATTAAAGCCATACCTTAAGGGTATCGGCGCAGGCGCATCAGGCTATATGAGAGGGCTGAAAACAGCTCACAATGTAAGCTGTATGTCGGGAGGCTTTCTTATGGTGAGAAGAAGGGACTTTATAACGGTCGGCGGCTTTGACGAAAGGCTCGGCACTGTCAGCGGGGGAGCCGATTTGTGCCTCAGACTTATAAACAGAGGCGGCAACGTAATAAATCCCTACGCAAGAGCGGTCGTATTAAACCGCAGATACGAGGATTTTTCTGTATTTGCCGAAAAATATGAGGATCTGACCGAACAGGGCGACCCCTATATAAGAGAAATATTATAATATAAGAGAAATATTATAATAATAAATAATAAACAATAAACACAATAAAAGGAGTACATAAGATATGAAAATAGGTTTTATAGGCTGTGGAAATATGGCGTCAGCTTTTATCGGAGGACTGCTTGACAAGGGCTTTTTTGGCGCAGACGAAATATGCGCCTCCGACAAGTCGGAAAAAAGCCTTGAAAGGGCAAGGGAAAAATTCGGTATATCCACAACACAAAGCAACCCTGAGCTGACGGAAAAGTGCGATATAGTGGTACTTTCGGTAAAGCCCCAATTTTATGATACGGTTATGAAGGAAATAAGGGATAAGACAAAGGACAAGCTCATAATAACCTTTGCGCCGGGCATAACCCTCAGAAGGCTTTCGGAGGGCTTGGGAGAGGACACAAAAATAATAAGGACTATGCCCAACACCCCTGCTCTTGCAGGAGAGGGAATGACGGGAGTCTGCCGCAACAAAAACGTAAGCGATGAGGAGCTTTCCTATATACTCGGGCTGCTTTCCTGCGTGGGAGCCGCCGAGGTAGTTGATGAGGGGCTTATGGACTGCGTTGTCGCCGTGAGCGGCAGCTCGCCTGCATATGTTTTTATGTTTATAGAGGCTATGGCAGATGCGGCCGTGGCAGGAGGAATGGCAAGAAGCACTGCCTATCGCTTTGCGGCTCAGGCTGTTCTCGGCAGCGCAAAAATGGTGCTGGAAACGGGTCTCCACCCCGGAGAGCTTAAGGATATGGTATGCTCCCCCGGCGGCACCACCATCGCAGCAGTCAAAGTTTTGGAAGAAAAGGGGCTCAGAGCCGCCGTTATGTCAGCCATGGAAAAATGTATGGACGCCTGCAAGGGCTTCTGATACGGCTTGTGTCTGCATATAAATATTTATTTGAAATTTTATATTCGTTTCCATTGATGAATGCATCGGAAAAGCCCGATATTGAATATAAAAGAATAAGAACCGCCCACCCCTGACAACCGATAAGGCGAGGAAGTATAACCGATCATTTGAATCATTTGACCTTCTGCAAAAAAATGAAAGAATGTGAAGAAAATCCTTGACAGGCAAGGGGTGGGTGTGATATTATTAAATGCAGACGTAACCCGTCTTTTTTTGTGTTGGGATTTTTTAAAAACATAAAAAATAAAATAAAAATATGGAGGCAGGTGAAGGTTTTGAGAACAAGGATCACTTTAGCGTGTACCGAATGTAAGCAGCGTAATTATAATACGATGAAGGACAAGAGGGTACATCCCGAAAGAATGGAGACCAAGAAATATTGCAAGTTCTGCAATAAGCACACAACTCACAGAGAAACAAAATAATCTCTCTATGAAGGGAAAATCCTTTTTTAAGAAAGGGGTATCACGATGGAAGAAAAAGACGCCAAAAACAAAAGCGCTAATAAGAACGGTAAGGCTGCGCAGCTTTATAACAGGCATATGGGCGAATTCAGAAAAATCATATGGCCCTCGAGAGAGGAGCTTATGAAGCAGACAGTTACCGTGATCGGACTTTCACTTATCGTAGGTGCCATTATATGGGGATATGACGAAATTTTTGAACATCTCTACAATGCACTTATTACATTGGTGAAATAATTTTGACGGGGTGAGAAAATGGCCGAACTTAAAGAACCGAAATGGTACGTCATCCATACCTATTCGGGATATGAAAACAAGGTAATGGGCGATATTGAAAAAACAGTGAAGAACCGCAACATTCAGGATCTTATCTGTGAGCTTCACATACCCGAGGAAGAATATACCGAGATAAAAAGCGACGGCACAAAAAAGACGGGACTCAGAAAAAAATATCCCTGCTATGTATTTGTCAAAATGATTCTTACAGACGAAACATGGTATCTCGTAAGAAACACAAGAGGCGTAACAAGCTTTGTGGGTACAGATTATTCAAAGCCCCAGCCTCTGACAGATGCGGAGGTTCGCTTTAACGGACTTGAAAAGAGAGCCGTTGTTTCATTCAGCCACAAGGTGGGAGACTCCGTTTTCATAAACGATGGGCCTTTTATGGATTCAACGGGTATCGTTAAAGAAATAAACCTTAACAAAAAAACGGTCGTTGTCAATATTTCTATCTTTGGCAGAGAAACCCCGGTTGAGCTTGACTTCAGCCAGATAAGCAGCATTGAATGATGCGGCTTGTGACGGATCTGGGAAGGCTTCGTATGTGAGACAGACGGCTTTCGTACGCAAAGGGTGACGCCGTACTCACTTTGAAAATGATATTTTTTTAGTAAGCTATAACGTAAGAGAAGTCTTTCACGGCTTCTTCAGTGGGAGGGAAAATCCCGCAATCACCACATTAATAGGAGGTGCCGATAATGGCAAAGAAAATACAAGGTTATATCAAATTACAGATTCCCGCAGGCAAGGCGACTCCGGCTCCCCCGGTAGGTCCCGCTCTCGGACAGCAGGGTGTAAACATTATGGGTTTCTGCAAGGAGTTCAACGAAAGAACAAAAAAGGACGCAGGTCTTATTATACCCGTAGTTATTACGGTGTTCCAGGATAAGTCCTTCACATTCATCACAAAGACTCCTCCCGCAGCGGTTCTCCTCAAAAAGGCAGCCAACATTCAGTCGGGATCGGGCGTTCCCAATAAAGAAAAGGTGGGAACAGTCACCCTTGAAGATGTAAAGAAAATCGCCGAGACAAAAATGCCTGACCTCACAGCGGCAAACCTCGATGCAGCAATAAGCATGATAAAGGGTACCGCAAGAAGCATGGGTATTGTTGTAAAGGAATAAAAAACATCGGTTCTGACAGTTGTTTGTCGGACTATACCGTGTTTTTTGATCCGACTTGAAAAGGATCAGTCACAACCCGTAAAATCAGTGGGAGGGTATCTTCCCGATATTACCACATAAGGAGGAACTTAATTTGAAACGAGGCAAAAAATATCAGGAAAGCGCAAAGCTTATTGAAAAAACAAATCTTTATGATCCTGCGGAGGCCGTAGAGCTTGTAAAAAAGACCGCATCCGCTAAGTTTGACGAGACAATAGAAGCGCATATTCGTTTGGGCGTAGATTCAAGGCACGCAGACCAACAGGTTCGTGGCGCAGTTGTACTTCCCAATGGTACAGGTAAAAAAATTCGTGTGTTGGTTATCGCTAAAGGTGACAAGGCAGATGAAGCCGAGGCAGCAGGCGCAGACTATGTAGGCGCAGAGGACATGATCGCAAAGATCCAGAGCGAAAACTGGTTTGACTTTGACGTTGTTGTGGCAACCCCCAATATGATGGGTCAGCTTGGTCGTATCGGACGTGTTCTCGGTCCCAAGGGACTTATGCCCAACCCCAAGGCAGGTACCGTAACTATGGATATTGCAAACGCTGTAAAAGAGATCAAGGCAGGTAAAATAGAATATCGTCTTGACAAGACAAACATTATCCATGTGCCTATCGGCAAGGCTTCATTTGAAAGCGACAAGCTTCTCGAAAACTTCAACACTCTTATGGGAGCCATTATCAAAGCAAGACCCGCAGCAGCAAAGGGTCAGTATTTAAGAAGCGTTGTTATCACTTCTACAATGGGCCCCGGTATAAAAATAAATTCGGCAAAGGTCGGCAACGCCAACGCATAAGCCCGAAGAAAAAATCAAAAAAGAAAAAATCAAAAAGAGCTTTCTTTCCTTTTTTGGAGCGAAGGCTCTTTTTTTTGTGGGCTTTTTATCCTGTTTTATACACTGTTGTCACAAATGAGACAAAGACCGGTCACCATGCGTCTATTCCGGCAAATTCATAGGAGGCTACATCGTCCGATGTAAGAGCCATTGCTTTGAACTTCCATGTACCGCCCGGAGCAAGGTTGTTTATGTTGTCCATGGCCGTGCCGATTTGATTTCCCTCTGCGTCAAAGAGATTAAATGTTATCTGGGCATAGGCTTTTTCTCTGTCGGTGTTGTTTTTTACCACACCTGTCAGATACAGAGAAAAAGCGTCTCTTTCTTCGACAACTTCACCCTCTATTGACAGAGGCTCCTTTTTCTCTTCTGCGGGTGCGGCTTCCTCAGGCTGCTGCTGTTCTGCTGGGGCTGTTTCTTCTGCCTGCTGTTCTGCAGGGGCGGAATTTTCGACGGGAGCATTCTGCTGCACTTCGGCGTTCCTGTTGTCGGTATTTGAACTGTCGCCCCGAGAGCCGCTTTTTCCTGCGGATGCGGCAGCGGCAACAAGGATAACTATAATTATCCAAAACCATACTCTTTTATATATGGGTTTTTTGTTTTTTGCGCCGCAGCTCGGGCAGGTTTTTGCGTTTTTGGCCATCTCTGCGCCGCAAACCTCGCATTTTTTAAGTTCGTTGCTCATAAAATCACCTTTCTTTGCATAAAATTAATTATTGCTAAGGTTATACGCTTAAAGTACGGCGTATACCTATGTTCAACATAATTCTATTTTATGACATATTGTCATATAGGTGATACAGATGGACAACAACCTCAAAAAACTGAGAAAAGAAAAACACTTGACGCAGATAGCCTTGCAGTTGGAAACAGGCATAGATCAGAGCCTTATATCAAAATTTGAAAGCGGAGAGAGAGTGCCTCCCACCGAAACTCTTATGCTGCTTGCGGATTTTTATAATACGAGCATGGACTATATTATGAAAAGGACAAGCATAAGGGAGTTCAAAAAATAATGCTGTCTGAGACAAAATTTATCAGACAGCATTTTAGGTTGGGCTGAATATGAATATAATTGACAATTTATGTTATTTTGTTGCGGCGTGATCTGTCGATGTCGATTTTGCATATGCCGCTGTAGGGGCAGTAGTCGCAGCCGCTTCTGCCCGAATAAAGGTAGGGTCTTACGGGGAAAAGACCTTTTTTTATTTTGCTGCCTGTTTTGGCGGAAATTTCTTTTGCCTTTGACATAAGCTCTTTGAAGTCCTCCTCCGAAAGGCTTTCCATATTGTTCATATAGCTGAAAGCAGGCTTGTCATCGGAGTCGAAAAGCTCCTTTGCCTCCTCGGAGAAAAATCCCGTGGGGCTGAAGTCCGAAAGCTTTGCATTGGCGCTGTCGGCGTCTTCGGGAGAGCTTAGATTTCTTTTGGGATTTTTGAAGGCAAAATACATAAGTCCTCCCGGGTGTATCTTTTTTGAGCCGTCTCTTCTGCCTTCAAGCTCCTCGGTATATGCCGAAAGATAGAGCAGGAGCTGAAGCTTGAGACCGTTGTATATTTCGACCATATCAAGGGTCTGGGTCGAGGATTTGTAGTCGGTTATTTTTATATATACGTTGTCCTTGTCCTCATAGAGATCCACTCTGTCAATTTTTCCTCTGAGAATAATATTGTCGGCGATGCTTACGGGCGGCAGGGCATTCGGGGAGGAGCCGCCGAAATCGACTTCAAACTCTGTCGGCACAAAACTGCCTCTGCCAAGCTGCTTTATGTTTGCAAGCACTGATGCATCGGCGGTGCTTTCTATACGCCTGCAAAAATATCTGAGCTTTCGGAAGTTTTCGGGTATTTTCTTATCCTCGTCCATAATAGCGCAAAGGTTTTCATACAGAACATCGGGCATAATTTCGCTTATTTTTCTGTTTATTTCTTCCTCGGTCATATTTTCGGCGTTTTCGGCGTCCTTAAAGAATCTTTCCATTACTCCGTGGAGTATGTTGCCCTTGTCAAGAGGGTCTATCTCAAAAAGCTTATCTGTTTTAAGCCCTAAAATATATGTCATAAGGTATGAAAAGGGGCATTTTGCATATGTGTCAAGCTTGGAGCTTGAAAGGTTGAGGGTCTCTCCTATGATTTCTCCGATCATATCCTCCGAGATTTTGTCGGGAGGTTCAAAGGGGGTCGTGTTTTCGGGTATCTCGGCAGGCTCCTCTATGGTTTTGGGCTGTGTACCGAACATTGTCATAAGCCTTTCGGCTATTTCGGAGCATTCCGACTTTTCACCTGAACTTGTACCCAGAGGATAGCTCAGAAAAAGCTTTTCGGAGGGCTTTGTCAGTATCTGATATATTTTGAGATATTCAAGAGAAAGCTGCTCGTCCGTGCCTGCGGCTATTTCTATGCCTCTTTGGCGAAGGAGCTGTCTCTCCTTGTCATCAATTATGTTTGTGTCGGGGAATTTTGTCGGCAGAGAGCCTCTTTTGGCGCCCAAAACGAACATAGCCCGTATAGCGGGATAACGGCTTCTTTCGATATCGCCTATTATGATATTGTCCTGATAAAGAGGGATAGTGGCTATGGTCTTTCCCGAAAGGGCTGAGGTTATTATACTTCTGTAATCCTCAAGGGTCACCTCGGAATCTCCCAGAAACTCCTCCGCCTTGTCAAAGGTAGTCACTATCTGCTCCCACGCCTGTCTGAAACGTGACGCCAGCACAGCGTCCTCGGTGTTTTCGATAAGCTCTCTGTATTTTGTATAAAAGCCCGATACCTCCACGGCATCGAAAAGCCTTTTGTTTATCTCCGAAAGAATATATTTTTTCCCCGGTTTTATAAAATCCCTTGCGGGAGATGTGATTTCTGTTATTTTTTTTCTTATTTCTTCAAAATATGGATCTCTGAAAGAAAGCTCCCATCTGTAGCCGTTTATACCCGACGCTGTGACGTATTTTTCAAGCTCTGAGATTTTTTCGGCACTTATTGACGTAAGACCCGTTTTGAGAAAGGCGAATACGTCTGCGCTTCTGAAGCCGTAGGCAAGTATGTCGGTGAGCGAAAGCATAAAGCCTGCGCAGGGGTGAGAAAGCACAGATACCTTTCTGTCGGTAAAGTCGGGTATATTGCGGCTTTTAAGCTCGCTGCGAAGAAGGTGCATATATGAGCCGTCACATATGACTATGGCTATGTCTCTGTATCTGAAGCCCTTTTCTATAAGCTCAGCTATTTTGTCGCAGACTGCCGAAACCTCGGCTCTTTTGTTTACCGCCGAAAAAACCTCGATATCATCGGTTTTTCCGAAAATGGGTATGGGAAAGTCAAAAAATCTTTTTTCAAGAAAGTCGAAGGAGGGTTTTTTGTTTTTGCTGTTGTCGGTCACTGTATGGAGTATTTTTCTGTCCGTGGGAAACAGCTCTGAAAAAATCCCCAAAAGCTTTATATAAGCCTTTTTTGTTTCGTTAAAGGGATCGGCGCTGTCCTCCTTATAGCCATCGGGCGGGCGGTCGAGACAAAGAGATATGGTTATTCTGTCCGAATAGGTCATTATCTCTTTGATAATGTTGTACTCCTGACTTGTAAAGCTGTTGAAACCGTCAATAAAAACCTCTGCTCCGTCAAAAAGAGTGGTGTTTTTTATGTTCCGAGCCACATAATCGGGGAGCTGATCCGAGGAAATATATTTTTCCGAAATAAAGTCGTTGTATGTTTTGTATATGTCGCCAAGCTCTCTGAGCTTTTTGAGAGACGCTGCGTTTTCGGAGGTCTCGTCAGCATAGGAAAGACTTTGAGAAAGGTTTTCGGGGCTTATGCCAAAGCGGCAGAATTCGCTTATTATTTTTGACACGCTGTCTATAAAACCGGGCTTGTCAGCCGCCTTGCCGAAAAAAACAAGCTCCTTGTCGGCTATAAGCTTTCGGATTATCATAGACTTGCCCTCGTCATCGAGAAATTCCTTTGTTATTTTTCCGATTTCTCCCGAAATATGATACCAAAGCCGTCTGAAACTCACAACGTCTATGTTTATGAGGGATTTTCGCCTTGAAGTAAGGAGCTTTTCGGATTCAAGTGTAAACTGCTCGGGAACAATATAGATTATTTTCTTTTCAATCGGAAAGGAAAGTATTTTGTCTATGCAGTAGGTGGTCTTTCCGCTGCCACTTTTGCCAAGTACAAATTCAAGCTCCATTGACGTTTCTCCTCTCTTTTATTTTTTTGCCGTGGCATATAGGTTTTATGCGCCAGCGTGTCGAAATATTCGACACGCTGTCATCAAAATGCAGTCGCATTTTGATGAGGCCAAATGTGCGTGCCGGGCAAGCCGGCGACTTCATTTGGATAAAGGAATATAAATTCCAATTTGCTCCAAAAACTGCGTTTTTTCGCAAATTGAAATTTATTCCTCGGACGGGCAAAGCTCGTCCTGCGGATTAAAGTCTGCGACGCCTTTTATAAACTTATTTTTCTGACGGGCAAAGCTCACGTTCAGCGCTTTTCCTTACGGAAAAGTTGCCCTTCGGGCAATCCGACATCTTTCGGACACTACCTGCGGATTAAAGTCTGCGATGCAACATATAATATTTTTGTCGAATATTTTTATTATAAGTAGATTTACTTTTTTGACAGTCTGATACGTATGTTATACGTCTATTATTTCGGCCTCGGCCACGGCTTTGGCTATGGTTTCTTCAAGGCCGGGTATCGTCTTTTCTTTTTTCTCTATTATATGGCGTTTCGGTCTAAGCTCGGGGTGCTTTGCCACGAATATGGTGCAGCAGTCCTCATAGGGCAGTACCGAAATTTCAAAGGTGCCTATTTTGTTTGCCAGATCTATTATTTCCTGCTTGTCATAGGTGCAGAGAGGTCTTAGCACGGGGTAGGGATATGCTGCGGTGTTTATGGCGTTTATGGCCTGCATGGTCTGGGACGCAACCTGACCTACGGAGTCTCCGCAGACAAGCGCGTGGGAGCCGTTTTTGTCCGCAATAAGCGCAGCGGCTCTCAGCATGGCTCTTTTAAGAAAAATAGTCATTCTTTCGTGGGGTACGTTGTCGTATATAAGGAGCTGCGTTTCGGTAAAAGGCACGACATAGAGCCTTATGCTTCCGCAATATCCCGCAACACATCTGCAAAGATCGGCGACTTTTTCTTTGGCTCTTTCGGAGGTATAGGGCGGAGAGTGAAAATATACAGCCTCCACAGCGGCTCCTCTCTTTGCCATAAGCCATGCGGCAACGGGACTGTCTATTCCTCCCGACATAAGAACTGTGGCCTTGCCGCTTTCTCCCACAGGCAGTCCTCCCGGGCCGTCAATGACCTTTGAAAATATATATGCGTTGTTTCTCAGCTCAACACGGAGACTGACCTCGGGGTTGTGTACGTCAACGGTTACGTTTTTCATTGATTCGTTAAGGGACTCGAATATATATCCGCCTACCTCGGCTGAGATTTCCTGAGAGTTGAGAGGATATTTTTTGTTTGAACGTCTTGCGGTGACCTTAAAGCTGTATCCTCCGTCGGGATAATGCTCCTCCATATATGCAAGGGCGCCTTTCTTAAGACTGTCAAGGGACTGATCCTTAAGCATTATTCCGGGGCATACTCCCAGAACGCCGAATATTTTTATTATAACGGGGACGACCTTTTCGTAGTTCATTTCTTCGTCAAGAGAACGTACGAGAAACCTGCCCTGTTCCTTTATGACGCTGTATCTTCCCAGCTTGGAAAGGTTTCTTTCTATTATTGCGATAAGTCTGTTTTCTATTATCCAGCGGTTTTTGCCTCTTATGGCGATTTCGCCGTATTTTACAAGCAGTATTTTTTCCATATCATAATTTCTCCTTATGCTCTTCTTATGCTCTTCTGAATCTGCGCAGCTCGGGTACCAGTCCGCACAGTACATTCACGGCCTGATCGGCCTCTTCGGGGGTGTTTTCGGATGAAAAGCTGAAACGTACGGAGCTTTCTCCACGGGACAGCCCCAGTATTTTTGCGGTCACATTTTCGTTCTTTTTTGCTTTTGAGGAGCAGGCAGAGCCTGTTGAAACATATATTCCCTTTTCCTCCAGCGCATGGAGCAGCACCTCTCCACGAAGCCCGTCAAAGCTAAGATTCAGTATATAGGGGGAGGTATTTTCGCCGTTTATGTGAATATCGGGAATAAGCTCGGTTATTCTGAGAAGTCTGTTTTTTACTTCGCCCACCTTTTTAAGATTTTCGTCAATATGCCCTGCAAGCTCTGAGACTGCGCAGGAAAAAGCCGCTATGCCCGGAGTGTTTTCGGTACCGGGTCTGAGAGACTGCTGCTGATGGCCGCCGAGTATCATAGGGGAAAAGCGAACGCCTTTTTTGCAGAAAAGTCCGCCGCAGCCTTTTGCGCCGAATATCTTATGGGAGCTTATGGTAATAAAGTCGGCGTTCTTTCCGTTTATGCGGTGTTTGCAGAAGGCCTGTACGCAGTCGGCGTGATAGAGAGCGCGGGGATTTTTTTTCTTTATTATTCCGTATATGCTCTCGGTGTCGTTTATGGTACCTATCTCGTTGTTGACAGCCATAATGCTGACAAGTACGGTATCCTCTCTCACCGTATTTTCAAGCTCATCGAGGTCTATACTGCCGTTTTTGTCAACCTTAAGCAGACTGACCTCGGCTCCCTCGGCTCTGAGCCTGTCATATGCCGCTCTTACCGAAGGGTGTTCGATGTCGGTGGTTATAAAATGTCTGCCGTTTCTTTTATAGGCGTTGGCGGCTCCAAGAATTGCCGTATTGTTGGCCTCGGTGCCTCCCGAAGTAAAGAAAAGACTGCCCTCGGGGTCGCCCAATGCCCGAATTATCGTTTTTCTTGCATCGTTAATGACCTTTTCGGAGGAAAAGCCGAAACCGTGCAGGCTTGACGGGTTTGAATAAAGCTCGGTCATCATACCGAGGGCTGCTTTAGCTGCGGCGTCTGATGTCTTTGTTGTAGAAGCGTTGTCAAAATATATCAACTTAAATCACCTGATTCGTATAGCATTATTACCGAGGCCACAAGACCTGCGGTTTCTGTTCTGAGTATTCTTTTGCCGAGTGTAACCGATCTGATGCCTGCGCTGTGGGCTTTTTCTATCTCGGTTTTGTCAAAGCCGCCTTCGGAGCCTATGAATATGCCGAGAGAGCCTTCCGAAAATTCCTTTGCAAACGTCTTTATTGAAAGCTGTTTTTCGTTTTCATAGGGTATAATGGCTTTGTCGAGGTTTTTTGAGGCGTAGGCTGCGGCATCTCCGAAGGACATAAGAGGGCTTACGCAGGGTATTATACCTCTGCCGCACTGTTTTGCGGCGGCGTAGGCTATTTTGTTCCACCGCAGCAGCTTTTTTTCTTCCTTTACGCCTAATTTTACCATAGAATTTTTCGTGTCTATGGGTATTATACGGCTCACCCCTATTTCAACGCATTTCTGCACCACCGTTTCAAACTTATCGGCCTTTGGCAAAGCCTGAAAGAGGGTTATTTTAAGGGACGGCTCGTTTTCGTTCGGCCTTTTTTCAATTATATCACAGAGTATTTCATCTTTTTTTGCAGTCCTTATCCTGCAGAGAAAGTCGGTCATATCTCCGTCCCCCACCACAAGCTCATCGCCTGTCCTCATTCTGAGGACTTCATAAATATGAGCCGCCTCCTCGCCCCTCAGCGACAGGGCGTTATTTTCTATCAGATCCCCGGTTGTAAAAAATTTTGGCATAATATCATCCCTTTATGGCTGTTATGCAGCACCAATCCTCCAATATATCCGTTTCTGCGATCTCAAAGCCGCTTGCAATTATCGCAGACTTTACCTCGTCCAATCTCTCTTTTATTATTCCCGAAGAAATGAATATCCCTCCGCTTCTGAGCAGTTTATATACAAACGGCGATATGGGAATTATTATGTCCGCCACAATATTTGCCGCAGCTATGTCATATTTGTTTTCTCCTATTTGTTCTCTGAGAGACACATCGGTAAGAATATCTCCCGATGTAACGTACAGGCGATCCCTGCCTATGCCGTTAAGACCTGCGTTTTCGTAGGCTGTGGTGACTGCGTTTTCGTCAATGTCCGCGGCAAAGACGTGCTTTGCGCCAAGAAGAATGGCCGCCGCGGAGAGTATTCCGCTGCCGCAGCCGAGGTCGATTGCCTCCATGCCGTTTGTCACGTTTTTTTCAAGCTGCTTCAGGCACAGCCTTGTGGTCTGGTGCAGACCCGTGCCGAAAACATTCCCCGGGTTTATTGTGAGAATTATCCTGTCCGTATCGGGAACATCCTCCCAGTCGGGTCTTATACAGAGCTTTTCGCCTACGTTGAAGGGCTTATAAAATTCCTTCCATTTGGAAAGCCATACCTCATCGTTCAGACCTTCGCAGCTTTCGAGACTGAGCTTTCCCACATTGATGCCGAGATCCATTTTTTTAAGTCTTTCCAATGCGTTTTTTACGTTTATGAGGAGATCCTTACCCCACGGGTTTTCGCTCAGATAGAATATGACCTTTACGTCCGTGTCGGACATATCGTTAAGCCCCTCCTCGGCATAATCCCACGAGGGAGACGGTGTAGCCAAAAACTCGGCTCTCTGATAGGGGTCGTCTATTTCGACTCCGTTTATTCCCTCACCCATAAGGGCGGCGCATACCGCCTCGGTGCCTTCTCTTGTGGTTCTTATTGTATATTTGCTGAAATTCATTTTTTTCTCTCCTTAAGAATACTGTTATAATACAGCAAGCCTATGATAGTCTTGCTGTCGGTTATTTCGCCGGAGGATATTTTTGAAAGAGCCTCTGAAAGACTTAAGCGGCGCAGCGTCAGAAACTCATCGTCATCGGGGTTCGCCTTTCCCTGTATGAGATCGCTGCAAAGATATATGTGCAGCATTTCGTTTGAAAAGCCTGCCGAGGTATGAAAGCTTATAAGATGCTCTGTTTTTTGGGGCATAAAGGCTGTCTCCTCTTCAAGCTCCCTTATTATGCAGTCCTTTGGATCCTCTCCGTCCTCAACAAGCCCTGCAGGCAGTTCAAGCAGGTTTGCGCCTATGGGGTGACGGTACTGCTCGACAAAGAGGAGCTTTCCCTCCGGGTCAACCGCAACTGCGGCTGATGCGTCACTGTGAAGGACGACCTCTCTTTTGGCCTCTTTGCCATCGGGAAGTATGACCGTATCCTCCTTTACGTCTATTATCCTGCCTTTGAAAATGTCCTTGCGTTTTGTGGTTTTGTACATAATATCCTCCATAGTCGTTTTTTCGCATATTCGCAGTTTCTATGATATATAGTATAAACCCATAAGGAGAATTTTTCTATAAAAATTTGAAAAAATTTCATAAAATCTCTTTTAAAAGAAAAATATTTGTGATATAATAGTCTCAAAGTATTGGAATATACATTTAATTGAATAAAAAAGGAGGCTGTTTGACAATGGCAAGCGCTAGAGTACATTACAGAAATAAGGCTAAGGAAGCTCAGGAGGCACCCAAGAAAAATTGCGTGGTTATTCCTAAGAAGGATAAATCAAAGGTCATAGCTGCCCTTTGTGCAGCAGCCGGCGCAGTATTTATTAACGGTCTGCTTATGGGCTTTATTGCCGGAAAAAACTCTTGATGAGACAATGAATTTCAAAACGGCATTTGAAGGGTGTTTATAATGCCGTTTTTTATTTTGGAAAGGAAAGAGGACTAAATGAAACTGGGTATTATCGGACTTCCCAATGTGGGAAAGTCTACGCTTTTCAATTCTCTTACGGGAGGAGGCGCAGAGGCCGCAAACTATCCCTTCTGTACCATTGACCCAAATGTGGGGATAGCGGCTGTTCCCGACAAAAGACTTGACGTGTTGGGGAAAATGTATAATACGAAAAAAATCACACCTGCTGTAATAGAATTTGTGGATATAGCCGGACTGGTAAGAGGCGCCTCAAAGGGAGAGGGTCTCGGCAACAAGTTTCTTTCGCATATAAGAGAGGTAGACGCTGTTGTCCATGTGGTGAGATGCTTTGAGGATTCAAATGTGGTCCATGTGGATTCAAAAATAAATCCTCTGGCGGATATAGAAACCATAGACCTTGAACTGATGCTCTCTGATCTCGAAATAATAGACAGGAGACTCGCAAAAACCGAAAAGCAGGCTATGTCCGATAAGAGCCTGAAAAAAGAGATTGAAATACTCAAAAAAATAAAAGCCTGCCTTCAGGAGGGGGTTTCGCCCGCCACGTTGGAATTTTCCGATGAGGAGGACAGGGAAATCGCAAAGGGGCTTAATCTTCTGACCCTCAAACCCGTGCTGTACGCAGCAAATGTAGACGAGGACTGCCTTGCTGACGGCGGAGAAAACGAATATACCAAAGTCGTAAGAGAACATGCAGCCCAAAACGGCGATGGAGTTTTTGTAATATGTGCCAAAATAGAAGAGGAGATCGCCGGATTGGAGCCTGATGAAAAGGCCGAATTTCTTGAAGAGCTGGGGCTTTCAGAGAGCGGTCTTGACAGGCTTATAAAGGCAAGCTATGAGCTTTTGGGACTTATGAGCTATCTGACGGCAGGAGAAAAGGAGTGCCGCGCGTGGACTATCGAAAAAGGTACAAAGGCACCGAAAGCTGCCGGAAAAATTCATTCGGACTTTGAAAAGGGATTTATACGGGCGGAGGTCGTTACATATGACGATCTCGTGAGGCTTGGCTCGGTGGCTGCCGCAAAGGAGGCGGGAGTCTACAGAAGCGAAGGAAAAGATTATATCTTTAAGGATGGAGACGTTGTTCTTTTCAGATTCAACGTGTGATAGCATATATTTTTGATTTGCTTTCCTTAGCCCCCTGAAGGGGCGGAAAACCCTGTAAACATACAAACATATGAAAATCTGCCGAGCTGCTTTGGGGCTTTCCGCCCCTTCAGGGGGCGTACCCGGCTGCCCGCCGGGTACGGGGGCCGCCTTCGGCAGCCGTTTTGTCGGCTCCGGTAGCTTGCGACGATATTAAAGTATTGGGCGGCGTACCTTTGCCGTAGGCAAAGGTACGCTCCTGCTGCCGCAGGCAGCAGGAGCAGCTCCGAACCGATGAAATCGGTTCGGAGCGCCGCCCCCTTACGGCTCCGCCTTTGTTTTGGGAGTACCGCAGGTACTCCGAAAGCAAAGGTGCGAGCGAAAATTTTTTAATAAACTGTGTTCTTTGCATCAATTATATATAATTATATTCAAACGAAAGCGTGACGCATATGTATATTTTTGAACCCATCTGTCCCGATAAGGTCAATTATCCCGTTTTTGCGGAACAAAACGGTATGTCGGGAGATATTGTCCTTAAGTATTTTATCCATAAGCTTATTACGAGCGAAAACATATTTTCTCTTGCCTGCGAAAAGGGCATTATAAAGAAAGCGTCGGGGCTATACGCTCTTGCAGAAAGTGAGATAGAAAATCTTGTCAGAACCTTCAAGGACTATGATTCCCCCGAGCTTTTCAGAAACTATGTTCCCCTTAAAGCTGCCGATGAGGATATAACAGAAGAATTTTGTGAAATTTTTGAAAACGCATCTGCCCTGACAAACAGACTTGCGAAATTTTACAGAGAAAGGGGCTGCGGCCTTCAGGCTCTTTACAAGGGTTTCAGGCTCACAGGCAGCGGCGAGCTTGTCCCCGTAAAGGCTTTTGACCCCATTTCACTTGACAACATATTCTGCTATGATTATCAGAAAAAAGCCTTGCTTGACAATACGGTTTCCTTCCTTGAAGGAAAGCCTGCAAGAAACGTACTTCTTACGGGAGCAAGAGGAACGGGAAAGTCTTCTTCCGTAAAGGCTCTTGTAAACAGGTTCCAAAGCAGGGGCTTGCGGCTTATAGAAGTCCCCAAGGAAAGAACACATTATCTGCCCGAAATTATGCACAAGCTCTCCGATCGTGGTCTGAAATTTATTATTTTTATAGATGATCTGTCTTTCGAGGCGGAGGAAACGTCATACAAATATTTAAAGAGCGTCCTTGAAGGAAGCGCAGAGTCAAAGCCTTCAAATGTTGTTTTTTATGCGACTTCAAACCGCAGACACATAATAGCCGAAAAATGGGAGGACAGAGGCGATATTTCTCAGAAGGGCGAGCTTCATACAATGGATCAGTTAAACGAAAAAATGTCTCTGTCGGACAGATTCGGGCTTAAGCTGACATTCTCCCGTCCGGGACCCAAGGAATATCTTGAAATCGTAAAGGGAATAGCCAATGAACACGGACTTGAAGCCGATGAAGAGCTTATAGCTGCGGCAAAGGCGTTTGAACTGTCTGCAGGCGGACGCTCGGGAAGAACGGCAAGACAGTTTGTTGAAAGTCTTATATGCGGAGGTGACGACTCTTGAACGGATATGTGTATTATATAGGTAAATATATGTTTGTGACAAGCCTTGCCGATGTACTGTATGCGGCTCTGTTATCTTTTGTGCTGACATGGACGATAATGAGCATAATAAAAATAAGACGGCTTGTCAGAATGATGCCTCAGATAAGCAAGGGAACCTATGAGCTTGGCGAGATCATGGAAAGGTGCCACAGTCTTTTTCCCATAGAGAATATAGAATTTAGAGGGAACGCCTTCAAAAGAGGTATGGCTGTCAAGGTTACGCTTTCAAACAAAAAAAGCTTTCTGGGGAGCTTTGTAGGCAAAAATTCTCAGGATATAATATGTGTTGTTACTCCCGGCTGTATTATAACGGGAAAGCTTAAGGAGGTAGAAAGCCTTGAGGCCATAGATATTGAGCCAAAGGCATAAAGGAGGTTTTTTTATGAATTATGTTGTGGGAATAGATCTTGGTACAAGCGGAGTCAAGTGTCTGCTTGTGGACGAAGGGGGAAAAATCATAGCTTCGGCGCAGACAAGCTATACCCCTGATTTTTATCCCGGGGGAAGGGTTGAACAAAAGCCATCCGTCTGGTGGGATAATACCCTGAAAACCCTTAAAAAGCTGGTAGAGGACAACCCTCCGGCAAAGGGAAAGATCACCGCTGTGGCTACATCGGGTCAGATGCATTCATCGGTTTTTATGGACAAGGACAATGCAGTCATAAGACCTGCGCTTTTATGGAACGACACAAGGACAACGGCTCAGGTGAAGGAGATATTCGAGCTTGCGGGAGGAGCAGACGAGCTTCTGAAAATGACCTGCAATCTTGCTCTGGAGGGTTTCACTCTGCCCAAGATATTGTGGCTTAAAGAAAACGAACCCGAAAACTACGAAAAAATAAACAAAGTCGTTATGCCCAAGGACTATATAAACTATATGCTGACAGGCAGCCTCAAAACAGACGTTTCGGACGCCGCAGGCACGCTCTTGTTTGATGTAAGAAACTGCCGCTGGTCCGAGGAACTGTGCAAAAAGGTAGGAGTAAGCATTGACATACTCCCGGAGGTCATTCCCTCAACAGGCATTGTCGGCAGCGTTAAAAAAGAGCTTTGCGGCGAGATAGGTCTTGCCGAAAATTGTACCGTTGTGGCAGGAGGAGCCGACAACAGCTGCGCCGCTATAGGAAACGGAGTTATCAAAAAGGGTCAGGGAGTAATAAGCATAGGCACAAGCGGTACAGTCATAGGCTATGTCCCCGAAATAAATTCCGAGGTGACGGGCGGTGTTCACCTTTTCAACTATTCGGCTCCCGACAGCTGCTATGCTATGGGCTGTATGCTCTGCGCAGGCGAGGCTCTCAACTGGACAAAAAGGACATTTTTTGAAAATCTTTCCTTTGACGATCTGAACGTACTTGCCGAAAAAGTGCCTGCGGGCAGCGGCGGACTTATCTTTCTGCCCTATCTTTTCGGAGAAAGATCGCCTCACAACGACCCGAATGCAAGGGGAGTTTTCTTCGGCATTTTCGGCGGATGCGAAAAGGGCAATATTATCCGCTCGGTTATGGAGGGCGTAGGCTTTGCCATAAGGGATCTGTATGAGGAGGTCGTAAAATTCACCGCTCTCGATGAAATATTCATAACGGGAGGAGGAGCCAAGTCAAAGCTCTGGGGGCAGATCTTTGCGGATATTCTCGGAGTGCCTTTAAAGGTACTCAACATAGAAGAGGGACCCTCCTACGGAGCAGCCGTTATAGCCATTGTAGGCTCGGGACTTGCGCCCGATTTTGAAAGCGCAAAGGGCAGCAACGTAAAGGCAGTGAGAGAAATTATTCCATCCGAAAACACAGAGATATACAAAAAAATATATCCCGTTTTCAGACAGCTCTATAAATCAAATAAGGAAAACTTCAAACTCCTTATTAAAAACGATTGATACATATGCTTATTATCCTGCACGACAGGCTTTATGCAAGAACAACAGCGCAAACATAAAACATAACATATATACACATATATACATATATACACATAAATAAAAGCTACTCAATGAGTATAGGCAAAATAAAAAAGGAGAACAAAAGCTTATGAGCAACTATTTTAACCCCGAAATCGAAACCATGCCCGTTGAAGAAATAAAAAAGCTGCAAAGCAAAAGACTTGTTGAGCAGATAAAGCACGTTTATAAAAATGTTGAATTTTATAGAAACAAAATGGACGAGGCAGGAGTAAAGCCCGAGGATATAAGAGGCATTGAGGATCTCAGCAAACTGCCCTTTATAAACAAGGACGATCTGAGGGATCAATATCCCTATGGCTTTCTTGCCGTACCTTTGGAGGACTGCGTAAGGATACAGTCCACAAGCGGCACAACAGGCAGACGAGTTGTGGCGTTCTATACCATGGAGGATATACATATCTGGGATACCTGCTGCGCAAGAGCCATTGTTGCGGCAGGCGGCACAAAGGAAGACGTTGTGCATGTGTGCTACGGCTACGGACTTTTTACGGGAGGCCCAGGTCTTAACGGAGGCTCTCATATGATAGGTTCGCTCACACTGCCTATGTCATCGGGAAACACCGAGAGACAGATTCAGTTTATGACGGATCTTGGCTCCACAATTCTTTGCTGTACTCCCTCATATGCTGCTTATCTGGGCGAAAGCATAAGAGAAATGGGCGTAAAGGATCGCATAAAGCTCAAGGCAGGTATATTCGGGGCTGAGGCGTGGACAGAGGAGATGCGCCGAGGAATAGAAAGCTCTCTCGGCATAAAGGCATATGACATATACGGACTTACGGAAATAAGCGGCCCCGGCGTTTCGTTTGAGTGCAGCGAACAAAAGGGTATGCACATAAACGAAGATCACTTTATCGCCGAGGTCATTGATCCCGAAACAGGAGAGGTTCTGCCCGAGGGCGAAAAGGGCGAGCTTGTTTTCACTTGCATAACGAAGAAAGCATTTCCCCTTATCAGATACAGAACCCGTGACATATGCGTGCTTTCACGCAAAAAATGCTCCTGCGGAAGAACTCATATAAGAATGAGCAAGCCCCTTGGAAGAAGTGACGATATGCTTATCGTAAAGGGCGTAAACGTATTCCCGTCACAGATAGAAACCGTTCTGCTCAACAACGGATATGAGGCAAACTATCAGCTTATAGTTGACAGAAAGAACAATTCTGATACAATTGAGTGCGATGTCGAGTGGGTAAGCGAAAATCCCCCGAAGGATGCCGCAGATTGGGCAGATCGTGAAAAGCTGCTTGTGTCAAAGCTCAAATCTATGCTCGGCATAGCCGTAAAGGTCAAGCTCGTCAAGCCAAAGACGATACCGAGGAGCGAGGGCAAGGCAGTAAGAATAATCGACAACAGACATCTCTTTGAAGAAAGCGCATTGAAATAAATTATGACAGTAGATTTTCACACACATATTTTTCCGGATAAAATAGCTCCTGCGACAATAAAATTCCTGTCGGAAAAAAGCGGAATAAAAAACAAAACCGATGGCACGGTATCGGGACTGTACAGAAGTATGCAGGACAGCGGAACGGATATTTCCATCGTTCTTCCCGTTGCGACAAAGCCGAGTCAGTTTAACTCCATAAACCGCTTTGCCTATGAGGTGAACGAAAAATATGACGGAAGTATAATTTCCTTCGGAGGGATCCACCCCGAAAGCGGAAACTATAAGGAGGAGCTCCGTACAATAAAAAGTATGGGATTCCCGGGCATAAAGCTCCACCCCGATTATCAGGATATTTTTATTGACGATATTGCCTGTCGGCGGGTTATTTATGAGGCGTCTGCTCTGGGACTTATAATAACGGTACATTCGGGCATTGACATAGGTTATCCCGATCCCGTGCGCTGTCCGCCCGAAAAAATACTCGCAGTCATAGACGAAATAAAGCCTGAAAAGCTTGTTCTTGCGCATCTTGGCGGTTGGAAGCAGTGGGACAGCGTAGAGGAGCTTCTGTGCGGCAAGGACGTATGGCTCGATACGGCGTTTTGTCTGGAATATATCGAAAAGGAACAATTTTACAGAATAATCGAAAAGCACGGCTATGAAAAAATACTTTTTTCCACAGACAGCCCGTGGAGCGGTCAGAAAGAATACATTGAACAAATGGCTGAGCTTTTGCCCGATGAAAAAATAAGAAACGCAATAATGGGCGAAAACGCCCTGAAGCTTCTTAACCCGTAACCATACAAAATTTGAGAAAACAGCCTTATAATAAATGTTGGGGTCAAAAAGATCTCAACATTTATTTTTTATGTAAAAAAATATAATTTCCAAAAAACAATTTTGCATAAGATTGAGATATTTAGCATAGCCTGTAAGCCGAGAGAACGGCTGCGATAAGAAAAAATTAAAAAAATATGTTGACTTTTTTGTTTTGGGGATCGTCTAATAAGTGTAAAGGCTTTTACGAAAAAAGAAGAAAGGAGACAAAAATGTATGAGGATTTTGAACGGAAGTACAGAGAGTGCGAAAAGGCGTTGTTTTTGACGGCTGTCGGCTATGTGCATAACACCGAGGACGCAAAGGATTGTCTGCAGGAGGCGGCGCTGTCGGCGTTAAGGGCGTATGGCGGACTTAAGGACAGGGAGCTTTTCAAAACGTGGATAACACGCATTCTTATAAACAAATGCAGGGATATGCTCAGAAAACGCAAATATGCTGACGGGCTGTCGGATAATATGAATGTGTTTTGCAGATCATCCGAGTCCGATATTGAGATACTTGACGCTGTGTGCAGATTGGGAGGAGAATTGTCCGTATATATAACGCTGTATTATTATAATGATATGACGTATGAACAGATCGCGAAGGTTATGGGACAGTCGGTATCCACGGTAAAATATCGTACCAAAAAGGCTTTGAAAATGTTAAAAAAGGATCTGTGCGGAGGTGATGATGAATGAATATGGAAGAATTTGAAAGGCGTATGAGGGAACATTCGGAAAGTATTTTGTCATCTTTTGATCTTCGGACGGACATTGGCGGAAAGGAGCTTGGAATGAAAAATAAAAGGAACATAATTGCAAGGACTGCCATAATTGCGGCGGCGGTGTTGCTGGTATTAAGCAGTACGGCGTTTGCGGCGTATAAATATCTGTCTGCGTATGAGGTCGCAGAGGAGCTTGACAAGCCTAAGCTTGCCGAATATTTTAAAAATGATCCCTGTTCTTCCGAGGCTGTCACAGACGGGGATTATCGGGCAGCTCTGTTGGGCGTTGCATCGGGAAAGGAACTGAACGCTCTGAACCTCGGCGATGATCTGAAGGGCAGAACCTATGCCGTTGTTGCCGCAGAAAGGACTGACGGCGCCGATATGAGCTATGACGACAGCGGTCATATATGCGTATCTCCGCTGATAGAAGGCTACAAGCCGTGGCAGTTGAATATTGCGACTATGAATGGCGGATATACGGAAAAAATAATTGACGGAGTTATGTACAGAATGATAGAATGTGACGATATAGAATGCTTTGCGGACAGAAAAATATATATTGCCGTTTCGGACGAGACGTTTATATCCGGCAGCACATATTCCTTTGATGAAAAAAGCGGTGAAATATGCGAAAACCCGGCCTATGACGGCACAAATATTCTTTTTGGGCTTAAGCTGGACGCTTCGCTTGCCGACAGGGAAAAGGCGGAGGAGTATATCAGAAGGCTCAGGGATGAGAAATTTATTTTGGACAGCGACAGCCCGGCGCAGGACGCTTTCTGAGTATGAACAGACTAAGGACGTCATATTATAGACATAAACAGGTATAAAATCAAAAAAACGGAGGGCTGCGAAATGTGTTCGGCGCAGCTCTCCTTTTTTGTTTGAGTTATTATTTTATGTTATTTAACCGACAAGTAAGTCCCCCGCCTCTTTAGGCGGTGGGTACTTACTGTTGTATTCGGTGGGAGATGCAAGCTCCCATCCGAATACAAAGGCTTCATCAGAAGCCGTCGGTTATGAGCGCGTAGCGTAAGCGGAGTGCGAATATTATTGACTGTTATTTTGTTTAGGCTGTTATACAGAGCTTTTGGCAGGGATCAGACCTTCTCTCAGGCAGGCCGTATAGTAGGTGGCAACGGGTATAAGCATCTGGGCAAAGCCCTTAGTACCCTGACCGCCTGTTGTGACCGTGTCGCCGATGGACTTTTTTTGTCCCACACCTAAAAAGGCAGGCCCTCTGCGGCTGTATATGAAGTTGAATGTAGGCATACCGACCTCCAGATATTTTGTATCTCCCGTAAGCTCATAGGCTATTGTCAGAGCCTCCAAAATAATGGGATTGTTTCCGAAGCGTTTGAGACTGGGCAGCTCCTTGTAGTAGAAAAGCCCGTTGTCAAGTCTTGCGTTTTCGATAAGATCGTCTACCGCGCGAAGTATCATAGCCTTGATTTTTTCCTGCGGGCGCACTCTGTAATACCGCATAAGACTTGCCGCAGCGATTGAAATCATAAATACCGACCTTATATGGGTGTTGTCGGTGTAGGGCGATAGCCACAGGCCGTACTTTTTCTCCCATTCCTCAAAATGAGATACTATGCGGTCACATTTTTCAAGCCATTTTTCATCATTTGTCTCTTTATAAAGCGCGGTAAAGACCCTGAGCGCCCAGCCGGTGTCTCTTGCGTTTGCAGACCCCGGCTTGCTGTATTGGGGCTTTTTAAGCTGACGCAGATCGTTGTTTCCTATTTCTATGGCGGTTTTCAGAGCGTCCTCGTCACCCGTAAAGTGATAGTAGTCCAGAAGCCCCTCGACCCACTGATGCGAACATTCCATTATTTTATTTTTACAGTGGCCGTTCGTATGCTCCCAGTGTCCGTTGAGATACAGCGGATCGCTGCTGTAGTGGCATATATCCACGTCAAGCCAATGTCTTCCGCTTACAAGCATATAGTCAAGAAAACGCCTTATGCCCGTTCTTTCGTACATCAGCGCACAGGCGTGCGAATAATCGTATTCGTTGTTCGTCCATACAAGCTCGTTTCCTCCTCTGCCCTGCATTGTGTAGCCCATATCGGGGGAGTCTCCCCAGTTGAGCATACCATAACACCTCATATGCCCATCGGCTTCACCCTGCAAAAACATTTCGATATCGCTGTTCTTTTTGTCGCAGAATATATCCTCGATAATTCCGCTTTTTTCAAAAATTTCGGGAGATACCTGCGGCTTGTTGGGCATCTGATACCTTATGGAAGTATCGTTAAGCTCTGAGAGATCCCGAAAGGGTGTATGAAAATCAAAGAGTATTCTCTGCTCTCTCGCCATACCTCCCTGCATTATTATTCTTCCCACGTTCTGAGGCACTAACTTTATGCTTAAGCCGTTTTTATCAGCCGAGATAGCTTTGGGAAAGTTCTGCTGCGCCTGATAGACCGTTGCGCACAAGCCCCCCGAGCTGTCGGTGCAGTCTGCAAAAAACGTGCCGTAAAAAACCTCGGCGTTGTGTTCGTTTGCCTCAAAAAGCAGAAGCTCATCGTCTATTATTTCCTTTACCTCCGAGCCGTTTTCGCTTATTTTATATCGTGTTTTATAGTTTGAAATGCCCGCAGCGCATCTCATATCCGAGGCATAGGCCTTGACGTGGTTGATTTCGAGGTTTTTGATTTCAAGAATATCTTCTGTCGTATTTATTATTCTGTACGCAAGCTCTATCCATGGCTTGTCGATATAGCAGAAAAGCTTTATTTCGCATTTGTATATATCTTTGCCCTTATAACTGTGAAAGCCCGTTCCCTTTAAAACGGCGCACACCTCTCCGCTTTCGGAAAGCTCCCATTTTTCGGCTTTGAAGTCGTACTCCCTGTCCTTGCCGTCCTTAAGCTGCGGAGCCGATATGAAGCTGCTGTCAAAGACTTTTTCGCCAAGCCTTATTTCGTCAAAAAGAGTGTTTTCTTTTTCGGAGACTCTGAAGGACAGACTTCCCGTGTCGGCACTTTTGTCATCGGCTCTTATAGTTCTGAGGTTCAGAGGCTCGGAGGAGATGTCGAGGGAATAGTCTGTCGGCTTCGAGGCGGGTACCTTTGCCATAAATCTCACAAAAAGCCATTTAACGCTTCTGTCGGGATAAAGAGCGGTTGCTCTCGCCTGAGTCGGTACGGGGTTTTTGTTTTCGTCATATACACGCACCCCGGAGAGGTCCTTAAGTCTGCCTTTTTCAAACGGTACAGCCACGCTGCATGGCTCCCATCTTCCCTTTGTGCTGTATATCTTTTCAAAATGCAGATTTATCATTTTTAATTCTCCTTTTTTATAATATAGCTTTATTTTTTCGCCAAAGACCCGTTCGGTAGAGCAGCCACAGTATAAGAGCCGATATACCGTTGCTTATTACAACGGAGAACCATACGCTTCTTTCCTGCATTCCCAAAAGGTTGTCGAGAATATAAAGCGTGGCAAATCTGAACACCCAGAGCCTTGCCGCCTCAACGACCATTGTATAGAGGGTATTGCCCGTACCCTGAAAAAGTCCCGTTGTTGTGTTGTATATGCCGTTTGTAAAGCACCAGAACGCCATTATCGAAAGAAAGTCCGCAGCCATCGGTATAACTCTTTCGTCAGCCGAAAATCTCGACACCATAAACAGAGCCACAATGTCTCTTGAAAGTATCATACCGCCCACAAACAGAAACGCCACTATCATAAGCCTTGCTTTTTTATATGCCCTTTCGGCTCTTTCCATATTTCCTGCGCCTGTGTTCTGACCCACGATCGTGGCGACTGCGGAGCCTACGGCGTTGCTGGGCATGGATATGATACCGTTTATTGCGTTGCCTATGCCGTAGGCTGCCATTGCGTCATCGCCGAAAACAAGGACGTTTTTTGTCATAAGCAAAAAGCCGAACTGCATCGCCGAGCCGCCTAAAGCCGTAGGCAGCCCTATCCTTAATATGTTCATAAGCTTTGTTTTTTCAAACCTGAATTTTCTGAGTTCAAGATGTACGGCGCTTTCTTTTCGGGTGAGAAAGAACATACCCACAGCCGCGCAGGGCATTTTTGCGGCTACGGTGGCAAGAGCAGCCCCTGCGATGCCGAGTCTTAAGCCTATCATAAGAAAGGAATCCAACAGCATATTCAGCACTATGCCAAGCAGGTTGAGCAGCATGGGTCTTATGGTGTTCCCCTGAGCCTGACTTACTGCGGAAAATATATTTATCATAAACAGAAAGGGCAGATCCCATATGACAAGCCCCAGATAGGTTTCGGCTTTTTCAAAGACATCTCCCTCGGCTCCCAGCCATCCCACAATGGAGGGAGTGCCCAAAAAACAGAGGATTGACGCCAATGTCGAAAAAACCATAGCGCAGACAAAGATCTGACTTGCCATAGACCTTGCGTTTTTGTTGTCCCTTGCCCCCACATACTGAGAAATAAGTATGGAGCCTGCAAGGGTTATGCCCTGTCCGAAATTGACCGCCGTATTCTGCACGGGAGAAACAAGGGCTATGCCTGCCATATCTGCCGTCCCCAGCCTTCCGAGCCAGAATGTATCGGTCAGATTATACATTGTCTGTAAAAAATTGTTTATAACAATGGGTACCGACAATGACAATACGGCTTTTATAAGGTTACCCTCAAGTATGAGCCTTGTATTGCCTGCGGCGCTGTTTCTTAGCATAAAGATTCCTCTTTTGTTGATGTTGTTATAAGAGTATATAACAAAAAATATATAGTTTCTACTGAAAAATTGACGAATTTGGCAAAAACTATTGATTTTTTGTGCAATGTATGATATATTTTTTTGCAGAACCACAAGTATAGCAAGTGGAGGGAATATATATGACGGACGGATTCAGAATAACTAAGGTAAAGCACGGCCCGCTTTTTGATATGGAGGCCACTCATCTTCACCCCATGTATGAGATCTATTATCTGCTGAACGGCGCAAGAAGAATGTTTTTTGACGGCTCTATTTATGTTCTGAACAGGGGCGATCTGATTTTTATACCTATGAACACCATTCATAAAACCACCCACACAAACGACAAGCCCCACGAAAGGATAGTAATAACCTTTAACGATAAGCCCATAACCGACATAAAGAGTATTCAGCCCGAGATCTCACTTAAAAAGATATTTTATCCCGAGCCTGTCGTCCATCTTTCGGGCATAAACAAATATTATGCCGAGGAGATTATGGAGAGAATGCTGACCGAGTATGGCAGGCAGGATGAATTTTCGGATCTGAGCATAAAAAATTATTTGCAGGAGCTTATAATTTTTCTTATACGCAGCAGGAACCATAAAAAGAACGAATATTCCCGAAGCATAGGAACAACCGACAGGCTTATGGAAAGCGCGGCAAAATATATAAGAGACAACTGCAGCAAAAACCTAAGCCTTGAAGAGGTGGCAGGCTATGTAAATATAAGCCCCACATATTTTTCAAAAAAATTCAAGGCGTCCACAGGCTTCGGCTATAGGGAATATCTGATTATCGTGAGAATCCGCGAAGCCTCGGCAATGCTTCTCGAAACGAACAAATCCATAACCGAAATTGCCCTTGAATGCGGTTTTAACAACAGCAGCTATTTCGGGGACGTTTTTAAAAGGATAAAGGGGGTTTCTCCCTTTGTATACAGAAAAAACAACAAATATCTTTAATAAATAATAAAAATTTGATGACAGGAGGCATATACAAAAATGAAATGGGGTATTATGGCAACGGGTACCATAGCCGCAAAATTTGCAAAAACAGTGGCTCTTATGAATTCCGCCGAAGAAGCTGTGGTGGCGGTAGGGTCGAGAGATGAAAAAAGGGCAAAGGCGTTTGCCGATACATACGGAATAAAAAAAGCGTACGGCTCTTATGAAGAGCTTGTATCTGACAGCGAGGTGGAGGCGGTCTATATCGCTACGCCAAACAGCCTGCATATGGAAAACGCCATGCTGTGCCTTGAAAACGGAAAACACGTTCTCTGCGAAAAGCCTTTTACAACGAATGCCGCCGATGCGGAATTTCTGTATAATGAGGCCGAAAAGAGGGGATTGTTCATAATGGAGGCTTTCTGGATACGTTTTCTGCCGCTGTACAGAGAGCTTATGGATATTGTAGGTACGAAAAAATTCGGCGATCTGCGCCATGTGCGCTGCGACTATGGATACAGCGTAAACGAAACACGGAGAGAACGCAAGTTCAGATCGGACTTGGGCGGCGGAGCGCTGCTTGACATAGGCATTTATAACCTCGGCTTTCTGCATATGCTTATGGGGGCTGCGCCCGAAAAAATTTCGACCGAGGTGCATTTCAACGAATACGGAACCGATGATTTCAGCATACTCCAGCTCAAATATCCCGAAGGACGCACAGCACAGTGCGCCCAGAGCATAGGCATAAGAATGGAGCGCCGCGCTGCCGTTTATTTCGACAGAGCCGCCGTATATCTTCCCGATTTTCAGGCTGCAACAACTATGACGGTCAAGCCCGACGGCGGAGAGGCATATACCGTAGAATGTCCCTTTGACATAAACGGCTTTGAATACGAAATAAGAGAAACGACAAAATGCATAAAAGAAAAAAAGACCCACAGCGACATTTTTACACCCCATGACAGCCTTGCAGTCTTAGGGCTTATGGACAAAATACGGGACATATGGAATATGAAATTCTCCTTTGAATAATCACAAGCCCCCCAAAACGCCAAACGCCAAGCATCAGACATCAAAAATAAGGATCCCCGCCCTTTTTTTGGGAAAACGGAGATCCTTTTTTATAAATCATTTTTATATTTTTATTTTATATTCGTCCGACAGAGGAATGTTGTTGGTTTACGACCTCTTGGCGCAAGCCCTTCAGAGAGGAAAACGAACCGTTATGGTCGTTCCCTTGTCGGGTTCACTTTCGATCTGTATGGAACCGTTGTGACAGATAGCCCCATGCTTTACGATGGACAGCCCCAGACCCGTGCCGCCGCCTGCTTTTGAACGGGTCTTGTCCACACGATAAAAACGCTCAAAAATACGCTCCTGCTCATCCGCCGCAATACCTATGCCCGTATCTCTGACCGACAGCAGAGCCGAATCCTCCTTTTTGTGTATGGCGATCTCTGCAAGTCCGTTCGGTCTGTTGTATTTGACCGCATTGTCGCAGAGGTTGTACAATATTTCGTCAAGGATCTTCCGCACGCCGTCAATGTGTATGTGCTCGCCTGTTATGTTAAGGCGCACCTGCATTTTATCCGCTTCGGGCTTAAGACGCGAAACGATCTCCTCTGCAAGGGCGTACAGATCAACGTCCTCACGCTCAAAGCGCATTTTTTCGTCCAGCTCGGAAATGCGGAGAATATCCTGCACAAGGGCTATCATTCTCCGTGACTCGTCATAGATAGATTTTGAAAAATCCACCACGGTTTCGGGCTCCGCGTCACCCTGCATAAGCATTTCAGCAAAACCTGAAATTGATGTCAGAGGCGTTTTTAATTCATGAGAAACATTCGATGTAAATTCATGCCTCATCTGTTCTCGTTTTTCCCTTTCTTCATCGCCTATGACATTTTCGGAGATTTTTGCCGATAATATGGCAGATGCCACCACGGCAAGAATAATTATTGCGGCTATGGGCGCCGCAAGCCCCGACAGAACGGCAAGCACAGTATACAGCTTTGCGGAAACACGCAGGATATTGCCGTTTTCAAGCTTTATGGCATAATAGACCGTCCTCTGCATAAACGTGTCTGAATAACGTACGCTTTGGCCGCTGCCGTTTTCTATGGCGAGCCGTATTTCTTTTCGGTCAAGGTGGTTTTCAAGGGCTGCCGAGTCGGCATCGGTGTCCGCAAGCACCGTTCCATCGGGAGCTACAAGCGTGATTCTGTCCTCCGTATCTACCCTGTCGAAATAGGATATTCCCTCCGTCATAACAGCAGCGCCTATATAGCCTGCCTCCGTCCTCAGCCGATACTTTAGCTGCGTTTCAAAATATCCGTAGAGTATGCCTATTATAATCAGAATGCTTGCCGAAAGCAGTATCATTGAAACTATCAGCGAATAGCGGAATATTTTTTTATTCATCGTTTTCACCTATTCTGTAGCCTATGTTTTTTACGGTTTTTATATATTTTCCCGCAGAGCCCAGCTTTTTTCGCAGATTGCGTATATGCACGTCAAGGGTGCGGGATTCTCCGTAATAATCGCCCCAGACCCTCGCAAACAGCTCCTCTCGGGACAGAACCTTTCCCTCGGCTCTCAGAAGTGTCTCCAACAGGGCAAACTCCTTGAATGAAAGTGAAACGCCCTTATCCGAAACACTGACTGTGTGCCTGCCCGTATCAACGGTAAGAGCTCCCATATTATATATGCGAATATTTTCAGAGCCTCTTTTGCTCCGTCTCAGAACAGCCCTCACACGGGATACCAGCTCGGTCATACCGAAGGGCTTGGCTATATAGTCGTCAGCGCCCATATCAAGACCCGTCACCTTGTCAAACTCGCTGTCCTTTGCGGTGAGCATAATAACGGGCATATCGGGGTCGGAGTCTCTTATCTTCCGCAGGATCTCCAAACCGTCCTCCTCGGGGAGCATAATATCCAGAAGTATAAGGTCGGGTCTTACGGTTCTGTATGTTTTAAAAAATTCGGACGGCAGAGCAAAGCCCTCAACGCCAAAGCATTCACGTCTGAGAGCATAGCATATGAGCTTGCGTATATTGTCATCGTCCTCTACAATATATATGGTTTCCATTTTTATCACCCTGCCTTTAAGATAACACCTTTTGACGATCAAATCAAGCCCTGCGTTCGCCTTTTAAGGCATAGATCACCCACTGCGCTATATTTTCGGCGTGGTCGCCTATACGTTCAAAATATTTGGCTATCATAAGCAGGTCAAGGAGCGCTTCGGCATCTTCATTTTTTTGGTGAATCGTCTCTATAAGCTTTTGTTTAAACTCCAAAAAGAGACGGTCTATATCATCGTCCATAGCTATGGCTGACTGAGCAAGCTCCGCATTCTGTAGGGTGTATGAATCTATGCTTGTTTTAAGCATTTCTGAGGCCGAATCCGATATTTCGGCTATTTTGGAGCGCAGCTTTATATCCGTTTTTCCCACATAGTCGCCGATTTCGGCAATATCGTCCGCATGGTCGCCTATACGCTCCATATCCGATGTCATTTTAAGGGCTGCGGTGACAAATCTGAAATCCGCCGCAAGGGGCTGTTGACGCATAAGCAGCCTCATACACAGAACCTCGATGTCACGCTCCATACGGTCGGTCTGTTTTTCGCACTCTTTTGCATTTGCTTTCATTTCTGGATCGTTTTGGGTCAGATAGCTCACGGCGCAGCCAATGGCCTCTCTGCACATTTCGCCCATACTCTTAAGCTCATCGCTCAGCAGACGGAGCTGTTCTTTATAACGGTCACGCATTTCAGCCAAACCTCCCCGTGATGTAGTCCTCGGTGCGCTTATCCCCGGGCAGCGAAAACATTTTGTCGGTGTCCCCCGATTCTATAAGCTCGCCCAGAAGAAAAAACGCCGTCTTGTCGGCGATCCTTGCCGCCTGCTGCATATTGTGTGTTACCATAACGATGGTATATTTTTTGCTTAACTCCACAGCCAGATCCTCTATTTTGGCAGTGGATATGGGGTCGAGAGCCGATGTTGGCTCGTCCATAAGCAAAACCTCGGGTTCCACCGCCAATGCCCTCGCTATACAAAGTCTCTGCTGCTGTCCTCCGCTGATGCCCAAGGCGCTTTTTTTGAGCCTGTCCTTGCATTCGTCCCATATGGCTGCCTTTCGCAGTGAGCCCTCCACTATTTCGTCCAGCTTTTTTCGTTGACGTATGCCGTGGATCCTCGGCCCGTAGGCTATATTGTCATATATGCTCATAGGAAAGGGGTTCGGCTTCTGAAAAACCATTCCCACACGCTTGCGCAGCATATTCACATCGTATTTTTTATATATATCCACTCCGTTCAGAGTTATCTCACCCTCTATGCGGCAGCCCTCCACAAGGTCGTTCATACGGTTAAGGGATTTGAGGAATGTGGATTTTCCGCAGCCCGAAGGCCCGATCAGCGCCGTTATCTTTTGGGCGGGCAGTTCCAGGCTTATGCTGTGCAGAGCCTGATGTGTGCCGTACCAGAGATTCATATTTTTTGTTTCCATAGCGTTCATTTTCAGTTTCCTTTCTTAAGAAGTCCTGCGGCAAGCTTTGCCGAAAGATTTATTGTCAGAGTTAAAAACAACAATATTGCTGCAATCGCAAATGCAGTGTCAAAATCTCCTCTCTCCTTTGCATACATATACATAGCTACGGTCAGGGTAGAGCCTGCTCCGCCGGGAGACAGAGCCTCCCTTATGCCAAGAAGCTCGTTTGCCATACCTGCGGTAAACAGCAGAGCCGCGCTTTCTCCCACGATCCTTCCGACCGCAAGTATACAGCCTGTCACTATGCCGTCAGTCGCCGATGGCAGTACTACCGTTCTTATCATATGCCATTTTCCCGAGCCAAGCCCCAAAGAACCTTCTCTGTAGCTGTCGGGAACGGTTTTGAGGGATTCCTGTGTTGTGCGTATGATCGTGGGCAGGGTCATCATTGCCAAAGTCAATGAGCCTGCCAACAGACTTGTCTGAAGAGAACAGAACTGCACAAAAATGAGCATTCCCACAAGGCCGTAAATAATGGAGGGTATGCCCGAAAGGGTTTCTGCGGCAAGCTCCGTTATTTTTACGCACGTTTTGTTTTTTACATATTCATTCAGATAGACTGCCGCTCCCACGCCTAAGGGCAGCACAACGACAAGAGTGATGAGAATAATATAAAACGTGTTCAGCAAATTCGGCAGAATGCCTGTCGTGCCTTTCAGAAGGCTTGGTGTGCTGCTTATAAGCTCCCATGTAATATTAAAAAGTCCTTTTTTGAGAATGCACAGTATAAGACCTGCAAGCAACAGACAGATAAGGCCTGCCGACAGCCGCACAAGCCACATAAGAATGGCGCCTTTGATTTTTCGTCGGTATGAAATAATATCATCGGTCATTTTTTATCCCTCTTTATAACAAGATCAAGCATAAGGTTTATTGCCATAATGAATACGAACAGTACGAGAGCCACCGAGAAAAGAGCCCTTCGCTGCAACCCCGAAGAATAGGACATTTCGCTTGCAACTGCCGTTGTCAGAAATCTGACGCTTTTAAAAAGGCTCGGCATATTGGGCACATTTCCCGATACCATCATAACAGCCATAGCCTCGCCTACGGCTCTGCCCACACCCAGAACGACAGATGCAAGTATACCGCTTTTTGCGGCGGGTATGCTTACTCTGAAAATTGTTTCGGTTTTTGTTGCGCCAAGAGCGAGAGAGGCCTCCTCATATTCTTTGGGAACAGCCGCAAGAGCCGTCTCGGACACCGATATTACGGACGGAAGTATCATGACCGCAAGTACAAGTATCGCCGAAAAAAGATTTGCGCCGTCCGCAAGTCCGAATATGCTGCGTACGGCAGGGACTATGACTATCATACCCACAAGCCCGTATACAACGGACGGTATGCCTGCCATAAGCCCTACTGCGCCGCCCACAATGGCCGAGGTGCGTCTGTCGGCAATTTTTGACAGAAACACGGCGCATAATATCCCCGGCGGAACGCCTATTGCCACAGCTCCCGCAGTACCGTATACGGATGACAGAATAAAAGGCAGTATACCGTATGCAGGCTCCGAGGCCGTTGACGCCCACCTTGTGCCAAGCAGAAAGTCAAATACACCTATTTCCCTTATGGCAGGGACTCCCGACACCACAAGGAATACTGTTATCAGTATTACGAACGCCACCGCAACGAATCCGCATATGGCGAGAAGGGCGTGTACGATGGCCTCGGATATGTCCGAAAGAGGATTTTCCCGCACAGGCTTTTTTTGTATATGTATCACAGCCAATGTATTACTTTGCAACGGGAACCGCACCTGCCTTCCTTATAAGCTCGGCAGCATCGGCGCTTGCGCAGAAATCACAGAAGCTCTGTGCAGCCTCCGAAAGAGCCTTATCCTTTGGCGTAACAAGCAAAAATCCCCTCTGTATAGGATATTCTCCGCTCAGTACGGTCTCCTCCGAGGGCAAAACGCCGTCTACGCCGATTGCCGTTACGCTGTCGCCGACCGCCGCAAGAGAGGCGTAGCCTATGGCGTTGGGATTTGAGGCCACCGTCTGTATAACATCGCCTGTTGATGTAAGCTCCTGCGAATATTTGCATATGTCCTCTGTACCCGTGACCGCCTCAAAGCCGTCTCTTGTACCCGATGCCGCCTCTCTGCCTATGCAGACAATGGGAGCGCTGTTTCCGCCAAGCTGCGACCAGTCTGTTATCTCTCCCGTATAGACTGCGGCAATTTGTTCCGTTGTCATATTTTTGACGGGATTTTCACTGTTTACAATAACTGCGATACCGTCAAGGGCTATGACCGTGCCGTTGAGAGTTTCGGCTTCATCGTCATTTAAAGAGCGGCTTGAAAGACCTATGTCGCAGCGGCCCTCGCTTACCGCCTGAATGCCTGCGCCCGAGCCTGTGGGATTGTAGGCGACCTTTATGCCCGTATTCTTCTCATAGGCTTCGCTTAAAAAGCCTATAACGGATTCCATAGAAGTCGAGCCGTCCGTTGAAACTGAGCCGCCTGCAGCCTCCTCCGATTTTGCCGAGCCGCAGCCTGCCGCTCCCACAAGCACTAAAAATGCCAAAACACCCGCAACAAACCTTTTTTGTTTTTTCATTTTTTTCTTCCTTTCTGTCAGCGTTTATATTTTTTCTGACAAATAGAATTTAATATAAACTGTGTAAAGTCTGAAATCACGGGTATGTAAATTGTATGTAAATTTAAAAGAAGCTCCCGTTTTATTAAAACAGGAGCCTCGGAATATATTGTTTTATACAAAATTAAGGCTTAGGTTTACTTTTACGTCTACGCTTTCGCTGCCTTCGGGGCCGAATATTTCGCAGTCCGTTTCGGAGAGTTTCTTAAGGGCGAGACGTGTCTGGGAGTAGATCTTGTCTCTGAAAAATCCCAGATAATCCGATGCCTTGGATTTTATTTCGTCATCGGTATAGTTCCACATATTTCCTACTGCGTCAATAGTTATGAGAAGTCTTTTTTTGCCGTCCTTTTCGATAATTTCATAGGAGGTCTTTTTTTCGGTTATTTCTGCCGAAACAGGCGGAGTGCCTGCGGTGAGGGTGCCTCCGTAGTCTCTGTCGCACAGCCACATAAAGCCCTCCGCCTCGTTTTCTTCAAGCACTCCCTTAAGGGTGTTTCCCTTAAGAAGCACTATGCCGCCGAAGTGGGGAGAGTTGTCCGAAACCGAAATAAGCGGAATTGCGGCAGGTCTGTTTTCGGCTCTTTCCTTAAGCAGCGACAGAAGATTTTCTTTGTTCACAAAGGTTTTTTCTTCCTTTCCGCCCTCATAAAAGCCCGAAATATAAAATCCCGTGAGCTTGTCCTCGCCGGGGTCAAGCTCCATTATCCTGTTTATGTCATAGGACGCCGAAAGCAGAATGTTTTTGTCTATCTGCACATTGTTTTTGAGATATTGTGTAAGCTCCTCTATGGCGTGTTCGTTCCGCAGAAGTCCCATACCCAATATGACAGCCCTTGTATGACCGTAATAAAGCTTTTTTGAGGACTTGCTGTCTATCAGCTCCGCCGCCTCTCTTATGGTGGGCGCTGTCTGTGTCTTTAGCCCTCTTTTAAGCTCGTTTTCCTTTTCGAGAGCAGGAACCGACAGGATTATGCTATAGCCGTTGTCCTCCGAATAGTCTATGGCTATGGCTGTGCAGAGCGCCCGTTCTTCAAGGTCAAAGTTGTCATAGCAGCCCGTAAGCACGGCGGCAAGGACTGCCGCAAGCAAAATTCTTTTTATCACCAACATTCCTCCTTTTTTCGCCCGAGTTGTTTTTTTAATGTTTCCTTAGCTTATATGCCGATATTGTTATGACGGGAAGTATGAACATATATACCGCTCCGAAAAAAAGACCGAAGCTTTTGGAGATTGTCGGAAGAACCTCCATACCTCCGAATGAAAGTCCTGCCAAAAAGCCTGCCAGAGCCGCAAGAATCCTGCACAGTCGGGAGTCCGCCCCCGTAAGCCTGCCAAGCAGCTCTCCCGAAAAAAATATTGCTCCTATGGCGAATATCACCACCGAAAGATAAAAAAAGCTCATCATTATGGCGCCTTTTCCCTTTGAAAATGCCGATACGTCCATCAGCTCAGCCCCGGGAAAGCTAAGGCTTTTGCAAAGCTCGGCTCCAAGAAGATTTATGGCGGTGAAATTTACAAGAAAGACAAGGGCAGCCCCGAGAGCCGCAGCCGAAAGCGCATAGGGCTTTGTTTTTTTGGGATCCTTAAGATAACCCGAAGAAACAAGGAGCAGCTCAGGTCCCGTAAAGGCAAAGCAGTTGTCCAGACTTCCTCTAAAGTATATTCCGCTGTCCCATTTTATATTACCGAACAGGCGCGAATAATCTATTCTGAAGAGATAAGGCACATACACAAGCGCAAAGGGCAGAAGTATCATAAACACAAACAGCTCGCCCAGTCTGGCTCTTGTCTCATAGCCATAGAGCGCCCCCACAAGACAGGGCGCAAGGGTCACCGCCATAATAAGGGGCAGGGGAGTATGCGGCAAAAGCCATATTTTCGCCGCCTCCGAAAAAGTCCTTATGTCTGCTGAAAGCGAAAATATAAGCTTTATGATGAGCCCTGCGGAAAGCAGCACCCCCAAAGGATAGCCGAGGGTTTCGGATACGGTGTCAAAAAAGCTCCTGCCTCCGGATATTTCGGCAAAAAGACATATGAGACGGGCGCCGAGAACCAGAAGCAGTCCTCCGCCTATGACGAGTATCCAGCCGCCGTATCCCGCCGCACCGGCGTTCGCCGCAGGCAGGGTTATTGCCGAAATGCCCAATATGTCCAGTATCAGAAGTATTTGAAGCTGTCTGTGAGAAATTTTTTTGTTCCGTGAATACATATTTTTCACACTTTTCCTTAAAATATGTCCGACAAGGTGTTTTTGCGCTTAACAAAGCAAATTTTATTTTTTGTCGGAAGGTACCTTAAGCCTTATTTTTTGTCTGTTGTTTGCGAAAACGGGTCTTTTTTTCATATGGATAAGGGGAAAACGAAAGAAGGTGTCCCTGACGCCCTCATCGCCCTCTATGTCTCCGCCCGCAAAGGGATAGAGATAGGGTATACCGAAGCTTTCCTTTCCGCACATATGCAGAAATATAAGCACTACCGCCGACCAGAACCCCAAAAGGCCGAACAGGGAGGAAAGCAGCATTATAAAGTATTTGCATAGTCTGTAGGCGTGGCTCAGGGAGATCTGCGGTATGGCAAAGGAACATATGGCAGTCAGCGACACCACTATGACGACAAGGGGGCTCACTATGCCTGCGTCCACGGCGGCCTGCCCTATGATTATGCCGCCTACTATGCCTAATGTGGAGCCTATGGCTTGGGGCATTCTGACGCCTGCCTCTCTCAGAGCCTCAAAAGCCAGCTCCATAAGAAAAATCTCGGTTATGCCCGATATGGGTACACCGTCTCTGGCGGACGACATCTTCATAAGCAGCTCAGTAGGCAGCATAGAGGGATTGTACAGAGCAAAGCATATATAAAGTCCGGGGAGAGTAAGGGCTGCGGCGGAGGAAAGATACCTCAGAAGCCTTATAAAGCTTGCGTTCATCCACCCCTCATAATAGTCCTCGGCAGCCTGATAAAAGCATGCCAGCACAGCAGGCAGTATTATGACAAAGGGGCTTGTGTCCACCACTATGACGATTCTGCCTTCAAATATTTCGGCGGCTGCCTTGTCGGTTCGTTCGGTGAGCTGAAAGGAGGGAAAGGGCGAAAGGCTGTCTCTCTGCAAAAGCGCCGCAAGAGCGCCCGAGTCGGTTATGGCGTCTATATCTATGGCAGCCAGTCTCCTTTCGGCCTCCGCAAGTATTTCGGGACGTATTATATCCTCAAGATAGGCTATGGCAATATCGGTGCGGCTCCTTCTGCCGATTTTAAGTTGCTTTATCTTAAGTCTTGTATCTCTTATGCGTCTCCTGAGCAGAGCCGTGTTGTCTCTGAAATTTTCGGTAAAGGCCTCCTTGGGACCGTATATATTGCCCTCGGTGTCGGGCTTTTCAACGCCCCTTACGGGATAATTTTTTGAGGCGATTATGAGAGCCTCCGAAAGTCCGTCTATAAGAACGAGAGTTTCTCCCGACATAACAAGGACTGCCGCCTCTTCAAAATCCTTGCAGAAGGACATATCCGCAGTGGTTATTCCGCCGTTTATCAAGGCTTCGCCAAGATCCTCAAAGGATGTTGGCGGCACCTTTCTTATTTCTATCATAAGGGTTCTTATTACGCTGCGCTCAATAAGCTCCCTGTCGTTCATTCCGTCAAAATAGAGGACATAAATGCTTGTTTTTGATACGGGTATCTTTCTCTTGACAAGATCGCCGCAGTCTTTGAACATATCCTCAAGTATTTTTATGTTTTTGTCTATATCCGAATACATAGCTCATCACCTTTATTTTATTTTGGCGGTTTCAATAAAAAAATATACCCCAAAAGGGATTTTTTAATATAAATTCACTTGAAAAATGGCGTTTGGGTGATATAATTAATTAATGTACAGGAAAAACAGACTAAATCACTTGTATAATATATCAGGCAGAATTTTCTCGGACAATTAAAAATTCACGCCGCCATAGTCTGATGACCTATAATAAGGATTTATACGATTCGGAGGTAGACTGATTTGATAGAAATAAAAAATCTGACAAAAAAATTCGGCAGAATAACGGCTGTCGATAACCTTAGCTTTTCTGTAAACGATGGGGAGATAGTCGGTTTTCTCGGGCCGAACGGCGCAGGAAAGTCAACTACAATGAATATGATGACAGGCTTTATTTCCTCTACGGAAGGCACGGTAATAATTGACGGATATGACATTTTAGAGGAACCCGAAAAAGCCAAAAGACGCATAGGCTATCTGCCCGAAACTCCTCCCGTATACGGAGATATGACGGTGACTGAATATCTTGAATTTGTATGCGACCTCAAAAAGGTGAAAAAGTCCGAAAGAGGGACAATGATAGGCGACATATTGGACTCGGTACGCCTTTCGGACGTGAAAAACAGAATAATAAAGAACCTTTCAAAGGGCTATCGTCAGAGAGTAGGGCTTGCGCAGGCTCTTATAGGGTATCCCGGCACGCTCATACTTGACGAACCTACGGTGGGACTTGACCCGGGGCAGGTTCTTGAAATGAGAGAGGTCATAAGAGAACTGGGAAAAAAGCATACGGTCATACTCAGCTCCCACATACTTCAGGAGGTGAGCGCCGTCTGCGACAGAATTATAATAATAAACAACGGCAGAATAGTGACATCAGGCAGCACCGAGGGTCTTTCGGACAAAATCGTGGGCAACAGGGTTATGCTTCAGCTCAAGGCCTCCGCTTCGGAGGCGCAGAAGGCTTTCGGAGGGCTTGAATGTATCAGAAGTCTTACAGTCACAAAAAAGAGCGATTGTCTGGAGCTTGTGGCAGAAGGCCGTGAGGGTGAGGACATAAGAGAAAGCCTTTCAAGGCTCTGTATGGAAAAGGGCTTTGTTATACTGCTTATGAAACCTGTGGATATGAGCCTTGAGGACATATTCATAAGCGTTATAAACGGCAGCGTTGACGAGGCGCTTATAAACGAGAGCGAAGAAACAGCGGAGACAGCCGAGAGCGAGACCACAGAGAGCGAGACTGCCGAAGAGGTTTCGGAGGACGGCGCGGATACAGAGGAGGCTTATGAAGATGACGGCAATATATAAAAAAGAAATAAGGACGTATTTCAATACCCTTGCGGGATATATTTTTCTTGGGTTTTTTGTTGCGATAACGGGTATTTATTTTATGATAAACAATATGAATACGGGGGATCTCAACTATGCATCGACCCTTGCAGGCTCCCTTATGCTTTTCTGGATACTCATACCCGTGCTTACAATGAGACTTTTTGCCGAGGAGTCGAGACAAAAGACTGATCAACTGCTTTTTACATCCCCCGTCAGCGTATGGGGCATCGTACTCGGAAAGTTCTTTGCGGCGGCTACGCTTTTTCTGACGGGAGTAATCATAACGGGCATATTTCCCTTTATACTCAGCAGATTCGGCAGTATTGCAGCGGCGAGAACAATGAATGTAATGTTCGGATATGTCATTCTCGGCTGCGCTCTCATAGCTGTCGGCATATTTATATCGGCACTTACGGATAATCAGATAGTTGCGGCTGTGGCTACGTTTGCGGCGCTCTTTATGCTCTTTATGATAGACGGTTTTACGGCGCAGATGCCCGTTTCGGCAGCGTCGTCGCTGGTATTCGTGCTTATTCTTATCGTTATCGGCGCTCTTATACTGGCAGGGGAGACAAAGAGGATAGTCCTTCCCGGGGCTGCGGCGATTGCGGCAGGGGCTGCGGCGGTTGTTGTGTATAAGCTCAATCCATCGGCATATGACGGACTTATTTCGAGGTTTTTCGGCTGGTTTTCAATGATTTCGAGATTTGAAAATTTTTATGCCGGAGTATTTTCTCTTGCTGATACGGTATATTATATAAGCTTTGCGTTTGTGTTTGTTTATCTTACGGTAAATGTTATTGAAAAGCGCAGATGGTCATAAGGAGGACGCAGCTATGATAAAGAAAATATTAGGAGACAAAAGGTTCAGGTACGGAACCTATTCGACCCTTATGGCGGCTGTTGTTATAGCTATTGCAGTGGTCATAAATCTTATTGCAGGCAGGATAAACTATAAAAAGGATCTCACTCCCAACTCCATATTTGCGATTACGGACGTTACAAGGGAGATACTCGACAGTCTTGACGAGGATATAAACATATACGCCCTTTTCAAGACAGGGGAGGAGGATTCGGTAATAACCCAGATATTGGATCAGTACGAGGGAGCCTCGTCAAAGATACACGTCACCCTTAAGGATCCCGTGCTTTATCCTCAGTTTGTTGAAAAATATACCGAAAACGAAAGTATCTCAACGGGAAGTCTTATAATCGAGTCGGGAGACAGATATAAGGTGCTTTCAAACTATGACCTCTATACGGAGGGAACCGACCTTGCCACAGGCAAGGATATACAGAGCGTTGCCGCTGAAGAAAAAATAACGGGTGCTATACAGTATGTCACATCAGAGACCTTGCCCGTTATATATATGGTTACGGGACACAACGAAATGACCCTCGAGGACATAGGCAGCAGTCTGGCTGACAGACTTGAAACCGCCAATTTTGAAGTCCGCAGCATAAACCTTTTTGACGATGCCGTGCCGGAGGACTGCGACATACTTTTTATATCGACCCCCCAGAGGGACTATACCGAGCAGGAGGCTCAGAGAGTCAAGGACTATCTTGCGGCTGACGGAAGAGCCGTATTTATGCTTGACTATCAGTACAACGCCTTTGAAAATGTTTCGGGCATATTGGCGGACTATGGACTTTCAACCGACAACCCCATAATATATGAGGGCGATTCAAGCTATCAGTATCAGAACTATCCCACGGCGATCCTTCCCGATATAGCCGTTCACGATGCCACAGAGGGAGAAAGTCAGATAAGAGTGCTTTTGTCAACGGCATACGGCATAACACAGCTTGACGAAAAGAGGGTTTCCACCACCGTTGAGCCTCTGCTCACCACATCGAAGTCGTCCTTCGGAAAGCTCAGCGCCGATGACACTGTCACAAAGAGCGCCAATGACATTTCAGGCCCCTTTGACGTTGCGGTGGCTGTTACCGACAGCACATATACGGATACACAGCACACCACAAAGCTTGTTGTCTGCGCAGGATATTATTATATGCTTTTCGGACAGGCGGACGCTATGGTATCGGGAGGAAACACCGATTTTATGATGGGCTGCATAAGCTGGCTCAGTGACGGTTCGGAGGGCAAAACAATAAACATAGCCGCAAAATCCCTTGCAGGAGACACCTTCTATACGGATTATGCCCAGTCGGAAAGAGTGAAATATATATGCGTTATAATTCTCCCTGTTCTCATTATAGGAATGGGCTTCTGGGTATGGCTTTCAAGGAGGCACAAATAATATGAAGAAAAAAGCCATGGCTTTGGCAGCCCTTGTGGTTCTGCTCGGCGTCCTCGGCATAGTATATGCCTTTTTTGCGAAAAATACGGGGTCTGAGGATAACGAAGAAAAAAAGGACAATGACTACAGCTATGTCATAAATATGGGAGAGGATGCCGTTCTTTCGGAGGTGACCGCCCACAGAAACGAGATACCCGATGATATAGGCGTATATGAGAACTATGATCTCGGCGACAGCACCATGAGGGTGTATCTGGACGGAGACAACTATTTTATAGAAGGCTATGAGGATATGCCTTTAAGCGGCAGGATAGGCGATTATATAAACGGATTTTATACTCTTGCATCGTCTATGGAGTTGAAGGAGCATGATGACCTTTCGGTGTACGGCCTTACGGATCCAAAGGCAGCCTTTGATATATCCTACAAGGACGGCACGAAGCTTGAACTTTCGGTGGGAAATCTCACCGCCGATGGACTGGGATATTATGTAAACACCTCTCTTTCGGAAAGCGTATATGTGGTTACGCTGTCGTTTATAGAAACCTATTTTTATGGACTTAACGAGCTTATCGACAAGTCGCTGCCCGAAATAAATCAGGATGAAATAACATTTATTTCGCTTAACGACACCAAGGGCGATAAGGATCTGCTTATTACCTATGACAACACCGAGGATGCAGCCGCCGAGGGAAACGAGCTTACGCCCCTTGTTATGCGACAGCCCAAAAACGGCTTGGCGGTATATCCCTACAACCTCCAGACCACACTGTTTTCGGGAATGGGTCAGCTTAAGCTTGTGGACGTTGTAAAGACAAGACCCGATGACCTCGGTATGTACGGACTTGACGAGCCTCTTTATAAGCTCACTGTAATGGACTCTGAAAACACAGTGGCTCTCGACATAGGCATGGAGGCTGACGACACATATACCTTCTGCAAGCTTCCCGACAGCGACATTGTCTATACGGTGTTTACAAAGGGTGTGGAGCCATTTATCGACTACAATATATATGAATTTGTTGAAAGGTTTGTAAACCTTAAATACAGGAGAAATATAGAAGAAATAACCATAGATGCAAAGTACGGCAGGGACTACACCCTTGAATTCGGAGAGGACGAGCTGGGTCAGGAGGGCGTAGACAACAGAGTCGCCATTCTTAACGGAAACGAATATGACAGGGCGGGCATATCGGACTTCTATCAACTGCTTATAGGCATAGCCTTTGAGAGAATAGACGAGGGCGCAGCCTTGCCCGAGGGCGAACCCGAGCTTGTCATAACCTATAATATGCTTGACGGCAGCAAAAGCGTTGATGCATATTATGGCTTTGACTCAAATTATTATATAGTGGAAAAGGACGGAGAAAACACAGGCTTTATAGTCAGCAGGACTTATATGAGCCGTATGCTTTCAAAGGCCGCGGAGCTTGCCGCCTGAAATACATTACAAAAACAAAAATAAAATAGCCGATGTCACATTAGAACGACATCGGCTTTTTAGTATAAAAAATCTTTCCTTTTATCTTTTGTATTGATGCTTTGTCTGTTGTCTCTGTTGTACGTCCGAAGATTAGAAGGGTCAATTTAGGGCTTTAGGGCTTGATATTGACGATAGGCATATAGACAAGTATACCCGCAGCGTCCGAAAGCGAATTTTCGATTATACCTATTGCATCGCCTGAGTGAGACAGTCCGTTTTTGTCCATATATGCGTGAGCCGATTCAAAAAATTTTCGGGCGATTTTTGAATGGTTGTCCCGGGGGTCGAAGTTTTTGGGGTGCTTTTGCATAACTCCCATAATACACTCTACCGAAGGATATGACAATATATAGGGACTGTTTTTTATTTTGTCGGGCAGCTCGTCAAAAAATTCTTTTTTTATTGCCCAGCCGCTGGGAGGGGGAGCCGAAAAGCTTTTTGACAGGTCGCTGCCCCTCCAAAGCTGTATCATATGCACCTCCGAAACGTCATACATAAAGGCCTTTATTATTTCCAGCCTTTCGGACTCTCTGAGAAATCTGTTTCCGTCGCTGAAAAGCACATAGCGCAGATCATCACAGCGCCCGTGTATAAATTTTTCATCGCTTTTTATTAATTCTTCGCTGCGGCAAAGACTGTTTTCTATCCACAGCTTTATATTCTGAAGTCTTTCTATCTCCTTTTCGGTTTCGGCAAGTCTCTGCCTCAGTATACGGGAGGTATCCTCGCCCGTTCCGTCAAGCATAGCCTTTATCTCCTCGTGAGAAAAGCCGTGTTTTCTGTACAGTCTGATTATAGCAATTTTAAATATGTCGTTTTCTCTGTACTGTCTGTAGTTTGAGCTGTCCCTTTCGGGAACGGTATATCCGTTTTTTTCATATCTTCTTATTGTGTTTGCGGTTACTCCCAGAAGTCCTGCAAGATCGCTTGTTTTGTATTTCATAAGCTTACACCTCAGACATAGTCCATAGTCATATCGGGGAGGCTGTCCCTATAACCGTTTTTTATATATGGCAGCAGACAAGCGCCCGCAGCCTTTAGATATATAATATATAATATATAACTTAAAAGCCCGACCTCCCGAAGTATGCTTTGAAGAAAGAAAAACGGGAGATCGGGCAAGGGGTTTTATTTATTCGGTGTTCGTATCACGAACCTTGACTGTTTGTTATTTTTGCTGTTTTGTTATTGCGCAGAAGCCTTGTGTTCGTTATAGCTGTAAGCAGAATCAAGAACCTTGGAAAGTATTCTCGCCGCATCGGTTTCGGAGAGCTTTCCGTCACCGTCAACATCTGCGTTTTCAAGCTCTACGTTCCAGTCATTTATGCCCATTGAATTATTCTTTACATAATACAGAAGGGCTGCCGCATCGTTTGCCGTGAGGACATTGTTTTTGTCAATGTCTCCTGCCGACTCGTCTATGGGCTTGGGCGTAGGCGTAGGATCTACAGAGCCGCCTTCTTTGAATGATGCGTCAATGAGAACATCGGACTCGGGCATTTCAAATGTATAGACAGTCTGGCTGACCTGTTTGAGAGAAACAGGCGTTTCGCCTGCATTGGCGGTCACAGATTCTACCGAATAGCCCTCGTTGGGTGTTGCCGTTATTTCAACGGTTTCGCCGGGCTTTGCAAGAACCGATACAACGGGAGCGCCGGGTGTAAATTCTACGCATCTGAAGCTGCCCTTTGAACCGAGAACGGATATATAATATGTCTTTTCCGCCTCGACCGGCGCTGTTATGTATTGATCTCCCGCAAGACCTGTAGCTGCTCCGGGCTCAATCGTATGCGCTATTGCCTCTGATTCACTCTTTCCGTTTTCAACGATAACAAAATTTTTGTCGTTGCGGAGATTTCTTACATATGCCGTAAGTATTCCATCGGAGTGGGGAGTAAAGAGGAATCCCGATCTGTCCCTTGTAGTGTCGGTATATCCGTTTGTACCGCTTGTTACATAGCCTGTAAAGGTCTTGCCGTTTGCGGTTTTGTTTTCGGCTGTGAATGTCATATTGATGGTGGGAACAAGGCTGCATACTCCGCCGAGAAGTTCTTCACCCTTTGCAACTTCCTTTGTCGCCATCCATTCTACCGTATCTGCATCGGTGGCAAGGGCTGCGTTGGTGCTGTCGCCGAGAGAGGCTGCCTCTGCTGTGCCTGCCGTTATGTTCTTAAGACCGATAACGCCGTTCTTTATGCCGGGTACGTTTGAAGCTGTGTAGGAACGTACGGGAACGATAAGCTGTGTACATTCGACCTTTCTTTCTGCGGAGAGAATGTTTCCGCTTTCGTCAACTACCTTAAGCACAGCTGCCTCGCCTGTGGCAAGTACCGTGTCAAGAGTGGGTACGCTGCCGTCTGCGGCAATATCATATGTCTTGGTCTCTCCGCCTGCGGTTACGCTGAGCTTGCCTGCGGCTGCTGTCTGTGATTTTGTAAGCTTAACGCTGAGCTTTCCGTCGGAGTCAATGTTTACCGATGAAAATTCATATGCAGGCGCAGTATATTCTATGGGAGTATAGACAACGTCAGTGTAGGTGCTGCCGTCCTTTGTTATCTGAGTGATCTGATTTTCGGCAAGTACATTGTTCTGACCGAGTACCCAGAGGAACCATAACTCCTTAGCGGCCTTTGCTCTTGTGACCTCTGCCTTGGGTTCAAAGAGGGTGCCGTTGATCATAGAGCCTCTTGCTATGCCGCTTTCACTTCTCATAAGACCCAGATTGTATACATCGTATGCGTCCATAGCATATTCGAGAGATATATCCTTTTTGTCGGTAAGGTTGCCCCAGCCCACAAGAGGATAATACTGAGCCTCTTTGCCTGTAAGGTTGGGATCGTATGTGGGGTCATCGGGAGTGATTGACGTGCCGTTATATGTCATATATGTAGGCTTGTTGTATGAACCGTCTGCGGCTTTTCCGAATCTGAGCTCATAGGCGTCAAGTATGATAGCCGCCATTTTTTCTCTTATAAGGGTTCCGCTTTCAAAATAGGGCTCAAATACTGCCTTTGTAGCCGCATCGTTGAGATCCAGTCCCCATACGGCGCAGAGCGATGATATAAAGTCGTTTGTCTTTATTGCCTCAAGGGGCTTGAAGTTGTTGCCATCGATCTTCTTCATTGCTCCTATCTGAAGAAGCTTTTCGATCTGGTTCCTGTAGTATGTGGGGTCGCTCGATGCTTTTCCGTCACCGCTTTTGGCATATGTAACGTCGTCTGTCCATTCGGGGAATACCGTGTTCCAGTCGACGCTCGAAATGGCAGCCTTTACATCGTCCTTAAGTGTTGCTGCAAGGGCGGAGAGCTTTGAATTTTTGTTTATTTCTTCGACAATGAGCTTGCTCCATACCTTTGCGGCGGCCTCCTTATAGTGAGTGCCGTCTATCTTTCCATCGGGGTGACCGTTTGCATATGAGCCGGAATTTGTCTTTCCGGGTGATTCGCCTGCCTCGATAGACATATATATGGCTATTGTCTGGTTTTGGCCTACCTCGTCTATATATTTCTTTGCGTTTTCATAGAGATCAACAACCTCTACCTTGTCATTTGCTGCCGCAGCCTCTTTCATAAGCTTTGGCGAGTCGGGAGTGAAGCCTGCAGTGGGCTTGCCGTTGTTCGTTCTCGGCATAGGAGTAACAAGAATGGGGTTTATGCCTCTTGAAAGCATAGCGGGGATGTAGATGCTGTTGAGCCATCTCGTGTATGTCTCTGTGTTCGATCCCCTTCCGAATCTTGCTTCGGGGCCTGCCGAATCGCCTGTTGACTCATCGTTGTGAGCCGAGTGGATCATAACATAGTCGCCGGGCTTTGCCGTGAGAAGAACATCGTTGAAACGGTTTTCGGTGTACATAGCCTTCATTGAGCGTCCGCCCATTGAATAGTTGATGACGTTTACCTTTGCAGGGTCGAACATACTGCCTATGATCTGACCCCAGCCGCTCATTGCGGCCTCTTCAAATGTATAGGTTTTTTCGGTTGAGTCTCCCAGCACAAAAACCGTAGGTTTGTCGCCTGCCGTATTCTGAGGAAGCTTTTCGATGGTTATCTTTTTGACGCCTACTGTTTTTTCACTGCCTGCCTTGGGCATCTCTGTAGGCTCAATCTCAAATTCGATATACTTTTCGCCTGTTACATAGTCGTATTTCCATGTGGTGTCGTTCTCCCACTTGGCGTAATGCTGAATGGGTACAAGCTTGGCGCTGTCCCAGAATGCACCGGAGGTGATACGGCTTGCCTGCATTCCCGAAGGAGCAACATATGTATTTGATTTTGTTGCGCCGTTGCCAAGCTCTACGGTAAGTCCGTATGCGCCTGCCTCATCTACGTCAACTCTGAACACAAGTCCGCCATAGTTGTAGTGGCTCGAATTGGTATTGTGAAGGTGTTTACCCGTGCCGTCCTCGGTGATGTAGAAACCCTCTTCATTATGCTTTATTCCCGCTGTGTTCAGCTCTCTGGGAGGCATAGCGCTTGTCTTTGCAACGAAGCCCGAGCCCTCGCTTTCGGAATAAATGGGCGCAGCGCTGTAGCCTGAAGTAAAGTCAAAGCTCTTATAGCTCTGGGCGCCGAATGCCTGTTGGGTCAGAAATGTCCCCGAAAGCACAGTAACGCCCATAATCGATGCCATAAGCATACTGAGCTTTCTTTTTAATTTTTTCATAAAAAAACTCCTTTCTTCATTATTACATTATTGAATGACAGCTTTGCAAGGCTTGGCGTAAAAAATGTATGCCTGCGCTTTTTAGCAAAAACACACTTTTGTCCATAGCACAAAGGTCTGCCGCCACAAGCTTTTGTACATATTGCCGAGTATTGCAAATATCTATATACAGTTATTATAAGGTATGACATAATGTCAGGGTCAATAGGTATATTTTTGTTTTTTTGCATAAAAAAGCTCCGTGAGCATTGACCCACGGAGCCTTTCATCAGGGAGGGGGATCATACCGTTTCGGGTATGTTAAATATCCAAGTCTTTTTTAAGAAAATCGGGCATAGCTTTAGTTCTGTCGGGAAAGCCTGTGAAAAATTCCATATCGGATGCATATGCATCGGAGCTGTATATGCGAATCTCAAGGCTTGTGTTCGGGTCGCTCCATCCCGAATTGATCGTACGGGAGAGAGACGAGGAGGTCGTGTATTCAAGTATCTCCTTTATTTTATCCTTGTCGGTATATGTCATATCCTTTCTCTGAGTTGTTTCTCCGCTCCAGTCGTTGTAGCTTGTGTCTATATGGGATATTTCTTCTGCCAGCTCGTCAACGGTGTAGGTCTTAAAGCCAAGCTCTCCGAGGACTTTTATCGTATTTGTAAATGTCGGATATACAAATTCCGTGACGGCTGTATTGCTGTAAAGGTTTATATACTTGTTTGCCTCCCATGGAGCGGTGTGGAAGTTTATGCAGGCTATGGGGCTTGTGTCGGTCATTTCGTCAAGAGAAAGGTTTTTGATATCCTCCGACAGAGCCGTCTTTAATCTTTCCGTCATATCCTCGTCTATGTTGTAGTATATGTTTCTATGATAATTGTAGGAGTTGTCCAGACCTATGCACTTTATTTCGGAGCAGTCCATATTGTACAGGTTGTTATAAAAGCCTTTTTTGTACTCCTCCGAGGCTGTCAGTTCATTTATTATATCATAGTTTTCGCTGAAATTGATTCTGTAGCTTCGGTAGTATGTCCTTCCGCTTTTCAGTCTGCACTTAAGTACAATATCATATACAAGATTTTTATTATAATCGTTTTCCTTTAAAAAGTCATCGTCAACGGCCTCGGCTGTCGGCTGCGTATTGTTGTTTTCTTCGTTCGGCATACTGAACATAACATCCTCATAGGTTCCTGCGCAGGCTGAAATAAACCTTGCCGCAAGGTCGCTGTCGGTTATGGTCATATTGTCTAAAATGCTGTCCTGGGCTCCTACCCATTCATAATACATTCCCTCGGACATCTCACGTTCGGTAAAATTAAAATCATAATCCATATATGCAGGCTCATCGGGGTTATAGTCTGCCTTCTTTTTGTAGCTTTCATCATTTGCGAGCTGCGCTATATAGACTGCCGCATTGGCTATTTTTTCAGCCTTGGGCGCATATGTGTTATAATTCTTTACGCTTACGAAAGAGATCAGCAGCAGCGCCGCGCTGAGTGCCACAGATGCCGCAAGGTATCTTTTGCCCTTAAGAACAGCCCCGAAATCAAAGCGGAATATTATCTGAATGACTGCGGAGGATACGGCTGTCAAAATTATAAAACTTATGGCAAAGACGCTTACGCCGTCCTTGTTGAACATTTCGTTTAAAATAAAGGCTCCGCAGACGCCGCACACTATCGAAAAGAATATTCTGAGAGGCGCTATAAGCTCTCTGAAAGCAAGAGCCGTTTCGGTGGCCTCCGACCTGCGCAGCTTGCATACGCCGAAATTTATTGCCGAAACTATAAGGGATACGATTATGAATACGAGTATATATCTGCTGCCGCGGTTCTCGGTACTTTTTACAAAAAAGTATGATATGGGAGAGCAGTTGGCTATCCAATCGTCCGCTTTATACATATATGTCACAAAGAAAAGACCGAACCAAGCCTCCTTAAGGGCTATTACAAGGGGCAGTATATATGTAAATATGGACGCAAGCACTATATGGGTTATTACCGTGGCGGTGAGAAGTCCTGCCAGAACGCAGAACGAATATATCATGGTATAACCGAAAATGCCGTTTATAAGGGCGATAAAGCCGTATTTTGCGGCGGAGACTGTCAGATAGCCCATCGATGCCGTGGCTATAAGCATAAACAGATAGTTTATGGTATAGGCTGCGGCAAAGTATATTATGCCCGTCACATATTTTGCGGCGAAAACCGTGGTCTTTTTAACGGGCAGACTGTGATAGAAGTCTACCGTTTTTTTGTTGTGGAGGTATCTGCACATAAGAAGGGCGAAAAGTCCTCCGAGAGAGATTACCACAATTATGTGGAACATATTTTCGCAGCTCATATTTGAGTTTATCATACGGGGGATAAATGCTGCCGAATAGTCATTGGGGTACATTTTGTACCTGTAGAGAGCGTTTGAAATCACAGCTATATATGTTACCAGTCTTGCAAATATAATGTATACGAATGCAAGTATGCCAAAACCGAGATTCAGTATCAGCTCTTTTTTCAGAAGTTTAAAAAATGTTTTCATAACGGTTACCTCCTTTTAAGAAACAAGCTTGCTTATTGAATAGCCTGCTGTTTCTGCCTCGCTTATGAAGATCTCTTCGAGAGAAAGGGGAAGAATTTCATAGAAAATGGGGGAGCTTGCCTTGGCGGCTGCCTCTACCTCCTCTATGCTCGCCTGAAGCGTCAGGGTGTGGAGCAGTCCCCGTGTTTCGTGCTTGTAGGCTCTGAAGCTGCTGAATGCCGCCGAAACATCTCTGCCCTCAGATGGCACGATCTGTATCTTGCATATGTTCAGCTTAAGGTCGGTCAGATTTCTCGACAGAAGAACGCCGCCCTTGTGAAGATAGCCTATGTTTTCGCATATGTCTTCAAGCTCTCTTAAGTTGTGGGAGGCTATTATGGGAGTAAGCCCCCTCAGATCCATTTCGGAGGCGAAAAGGCTTTTTACCGCCTGTCTCATTACGGGATCGAGACCGTCAAAGGTTTCGTCACAGTATATATATTTTGTGTTTGAGCATATGGCAAGAATTACAGAAAGCTGCTTTTTCATACCCTTTGAAAAGGTTGAAATTTTTCGTTTCATACCGAGAGAAAAAACCGAGAGCATTTCTTCAAATTTTTTCATATCAAAGTTTTTATAGACGGACGCATAATAGTCCGCTATGGTTTTAGGCGTGGAGTTTTTGAAAAAATAAGCCTCATCGGGAATAAAGAAAAACTCTGACTTTATTTCGGGGTTTTCAAAAACGTTTTTTCCGTCAATTTCTGCGCAGCCGCTTTCGGGCTTTAATATACCCGACATTATACGCAGAAGGGTGCTTTTTCCTGCGCCGTTTGTGCCTATAAGTCCGAAAACCGAGGCTTCTTCAATGTCAAGAGTCACATTGTCAAGCGCCTTTATATCCTCGAAGGATTTTGAAATATTTTTAAGCTTTATCATAATTATATACCTCCTTTATTACCTCCTCCACAAGAGCTGTCATTTCTTCGCGGGAAAAGCCCTGACTTGATCCGTTATGTACAATTTCCTTGAGGTCGTCTCTGAAACGGATGTTTTTAAGCCTGTGAATATCCTTTTCGGCAGCCACAAAGCAGCCTATACCCTTTACGGTATATATATAGCCTTCGTTTTCAAGCTCGTGATAGGATCTGGATATAGTGTTAGGGTTTATGGACAGGTCAACCGCCAGGGCTCTGACGGAGGGCAGCTTGCTTTCGGGCTCCAGGGCTCCGCTGCATATGAGCCTTTTCATTCTTTCGGTAACTTGTTCAAAAATGGGACGCTTGTCCTTATAGTCTATTATAATCAAAAATATCACCTCCTATGTGAACTAACTGTACTAACTGTGTTCATACACTTATTATACTTATAACGCCGCCCCTTGTCAATAGCTTTTTGGAATTATTTTATAAAAATTTTTCTTAAGGACATTAAATTTTGTGGATAAATAAGACATATTTTATGTTGAAAAAAATTTTACGTTATGTTACAATATTTTAGATTATTATATAGAGGGGTCAATGTTTTAGCCTACAGATCATATTGAGGGATTTTCTGCGGACAAACGACAGCCCCGATCCCAAAGAAAAGAGAGATGTATATGTTTCAGAAAAAAGAGGATATAAGAAATATCGCCATAATTGCCCATGTCGATCACGGAAAAACCACCCTCGTTGACGAGCTTTTGAAGCAGAGCGGCACATTCCGCTCAAATCAGGTCATAAGAGAGAGGATAATGGATTCGGGCGACATAGAGAGAGAAAGAGGCATAACCATACTTTCAAAAAATACCTCCGTATATTATGACGATGTAAAGATAAATATAGTGGACACACCGGGACACGCCGATTTCGGAGGAGAGGTCGAGCGTGTGCTTAAGATGGTCAACGGAGTGGTGCTTGTGGTGGACGCATTTGAGGGAGCCATGCCCCAGACAAAGTTTGTGCTTAAAAATGCTCTGTCTCTCGGTCTGCCCGTTGTTGTGTGCATAAACAAGATAGACCGTCCCGAGGCTCGCCCCGATGAGGTCGTGGACGAGGTGCTTGATCTCTTTATAGAGCTTGACGCAAATGACGACCAGCTTGACTCTCCGTTTGTGTTTGCATCGGCAAAGGAGGGAAAGGCAGGGCTTGACTTTGAGTCCGCCATGAACGCCGATGATATGAAGGCTCTCTTTGACACCATAGTAGAGCATATACCAGCCCCCGAAGGCGATGACGAGGCGGCTTTGCAGATCCTTGTCACCACTATCGACTATAACGAATATGTGGGCAAAATCGGCATAGGCAAGGTAGAAAACGGCATCATAAGGGTAGGGGACGAAGTCGCAATAGTAAACCACCACGATCCCGAAAAGATGGAAAAAATAAAGGTAACAAAGCTCTATGAGTTTGAGGGACTTGAAAGAATAGAAATAAAAGATGCCACTGTGGGAGCGATCGTAGCCGTATCGGGAATGCCCGAAATACACATAGGCGACACCATCACATCGGCGGCGGATCCCAAGCCTATGGAATACAACAAAATTTCGGAGCCTACGCTTTCTATGACCTTCAGCGTAAACGACAGCCCCTTTGCGGGACAGGAGGGCAAGTTTGTCACGAGCCGTCACCTGAGAGAAAGACTTTTCAAGGAGCTTAATACGGACGTGTCTCTGAGGGTCGAAGAAACCGATGTGGCGGAAGCCTATAAGGTGTCGGGCAGAGGAGAGCTTCACCTTTCGATACTTATCGAAACAATGAGAAGAGAGGGCTATGAGTTTCAGGTGTCCCGTCCCGAGGTGCTTTTCAGAGAAGAAAACGGCAAAAAAACCGAGCCTATGGAGCTTGTGACGATAGACGTTCCCGAAGAGTATGTGGGAGCCGTTATAGAAAAGCTCGGCACAAGGCATGGCGAAATGACTAATATGGCGCCATCTCAGGACGGCTATACCAGAATAGAATTCAGCATACCGTCAAGGGGACTTATAGGCTACAGAAACGAATTTCTCACAGACACGAGAGGAACGGGCATAATGAACACTCTGTTCGCAGGGTATGAACCCTACAAGGGCGAAATACTTTCGAGAACCCAGGGTTCGCTTATAGCCTTTGAGTCGGGAGAGTCCATTACATACGGACTTTTCAACGCGCAGGAGAGAGGCGATCTGTTTATAGGCCCCGGCGTAAGGGTATATGGCGGTATGGTCGTTGGCAGACACTCACGCTCAGGCGACATCGAGGTGAACGTCTGCAAGAGAAAGCAGCTTACAAACACGAGAGCGGCAGGCTCGGACGAAGCGCTTAAGCTTGTTCCGCATATAAATATGAGCCTTGAACAGTGCATAGACTTTATCTCCGAGGACGAGCTTGTGGAGGTCACTCCCCAGAGCCTTCGCATACGAAAGAGACTTCTTGACCCTGTAGCAAGAAGAAAGGCTCACAGAAAATAAAGTCCTCTTTAAAGAATATAGGTTGTGATTTTTATGGGAAATAACAATACAAACAAGAGATTCAGAGGCTCCTTTGTAAAACAGGCCGTTATACTTGCTGCGGCAGGCATAATAGTGAGGATACTGGGGTTTGCATATAGGGTGCCTCTCACAAATATGATAGGCGATGAGGGAAACGGCATATATTCGGCAGGCTATTATATATATACCTTTTTTCTCATACTCAGCTCATCGGGACTGCCTGCGGCGATCTCAAAGATGATTTCGGAAAAAATGGCTCTGGGAGAATTTGAAAACGCAAAAAGAATATTCAGAGTGTCTCTCTTTGTGGCAGGACTTTTGGGTCTTGCAGGCACAGCCATAATGTTTTTCGGAGCGCAGAGACTGGCGGAACTTGTGAGCAGCCCCAGAAGCACCTATTGTCTCATAAGCCTTGCGCCTACTGTGTTCATATGCGCAGTTATGTCGGTTTACAGAGGTTGGTTTCAGGGGCTTAACACCACTGTCCCCACCGCCGTATCCCAGGTCGTGGAGCAGGTGTTCAACGCATTTTTCTCGGTATATCTTGCGTGGCTGCTTATAGGAGCCGGTCTCGAACTGGGAGCCGCAGGCGGCACAATGGGTACGGGCATAGGCGCTTTCGCAGGACTTGTTACCATAATGATATATTTTATGGCAACGAAAAAAAACTACAGCGGCGTTTTTTCCTCCGACAGGAGGGATTATACCTGCGAGTCACGCAAAAGCATCGCCATAAGGCTCTTTAAAACAGCCGTCCCCATAATAACGGGAACAGCCATATTTTCAATGACAAATCTTATAGATATGAAAATGGTTATGTCAAGACTTGCCGCAAGCGGAGCCTTTTCTCCCGAACAGGCAGACGCTCTCTATGGACAGCTGACGGGAAAGTACGTTACCCTTACAACTCTGCCCGTTTCCATATCAACGGCTCTGTCAACTGCCGTTCTTCCCAACATAGCGGCAAGCATCGCCATAAAGGATAAGGCTGCGGTCAGATCAAAGGTGAACACATCTCTCAGGCTCACTATGATAATTTCGATTCCTGCTGCCATAGGTATGGGAGCCTTGGCAAGCCCTATTCTGAAGCTTTTGTTCCCGAGATTTCCGGAGGGAGGCGGACTTCTTGCGATAGGTGCCATAAGTATTATTTTTCTTGCACTGTCACAGATAGAGACGGGCATTCTTCAAGGAATAGGCAAGGTTCAGATACCTGCGCTCAACGCCCTTGCTGGAGCTTTGTGCAAGATACCTCTCAACTTTGTTCTTATTTCCATTCCTGCAATAAACGTCAAGGGAGCGGTAATAAGCACGATAGTATGCTACGCTGTGGCGGCTGTGCTTAATATGGGCGCTCTCAGAAAAGCCACAGGCATAAAATTCGATTTCGGCTCGATACTTTTCAAGCCCCTCGCGGCCTCCTTGATTATGGGAGTGTGCTGTCTGGGAATATATAAGGGACTGTATATAATACTTCCGTTCAATTCGGTCTGTACCGTCATAGCCATTCTTGCCGCTGTTATAGTTTTTGTTGTGGCAATGGCGCTTATGAGAGGATTCAAGAGAGAGGATATGGCTCTTTTGCCTATGGGCGGAAAAATAGTCTCGGCGCTTGAAAAATTCAACCTTATAGACTGACATCAGAATATTTTTAATACCGCATCCGTTTTTTGTCATACCGAAAAACGGATGTTTTTTTATGGACGTTTGACTTTCACCGCCCGAGAAAAGAGTATCTTCAAAAGCGTTGGTCTGCAATCATAAAAAACAAAAATTTTTAATGTAAATTTATTTTATTTGAAACAAAATTATGATATAATACATAAGGAAATGCCGATATTATCTCCAAAAAAACGGCGGCATTAAATACACCGGCTGTATATGAGGAGAAATTTATACATCATCGGTATCAAGTATTAATAAAGGAGGATACAAAATATGAAAAGATTATTCGGTTCGGTTGTTTGTCTTGCTATGATTGCCGCTATGCCTGCAATGAACGCATATGGCAGCGATGATATAAAAATCATAGTAGACGGCGAGGAAGTAAGCTTTGAAGGCGACCAAAGCCCCGTTATAGAAAACGGCAGGACACTTGTGCCTTTCAGAGCTGTGTTTGAAAAAATGGGTGCAGAGGTGAAGTGGTTTTCAGACGTAAAGCTTTGCGAGGCAAGTCTGGGACAGCTTACGGTAGGCATACATATTGACAGCACGGAGGTTGTTCTCGGAGACGGAATGTCCGTTGAGAGCGATGTGCCTGCAAAAATAATGAACGGCAGGACGATGGTTCCTCTCAGAGTGCTTTCGGAGGGCATAGGCGCCGAGGTAGAATGGGACGGAGAAACAAAAACCGTGACGATCAACACTCCCGAAACAGACGAGGCTCCTTCAAGCGTGGAATATGAAATGCTCCAGAGCGGCGGGGACAATATGGACACAGGCTTTTATATTGATTTTGAATATCCAAGCGTAACGTCCGACTATACAATGGCAAAGACCCTTAACGAAAATATATACAACGATATTTTCGAGGTTGTAGATAAGACACTTGACAGCTATGATGGCGACAAGAAGAGCCTGAATATAAAGTGCAGCATAACCGAAAACGATTCGGGTATATTGTCCCTGAAATATCTTGCGGACGATGAAACCTTTTATGAAGCAAGCTACGGCATTATGAACGGAGCTAAAATAGATGATAACTTTCTCAATGCCATGGATAAGCTGTCCGAGGACATAAAGGCGGCAGAGGACGCCGAAAAGGCCGATGAGGCATACACCATTGAAGAATACACAGCCGAAAAAAAGGCCGATGACGGAGCCAATTATATATATGCGGCAGCCCAATACCCTGTTTTTTCGGGAGAATCCGAGGAAATAGCCAAGCTCAACGAGGAGCTTGAAAAAGCCGCAAAGCAGGCCGCAGACGATTTTGTTGAGGACTATGCAGAGGATGCCAAAAAGATATATGACAACCCTCCCCAGAAGCTTTTTGAAGTACCCTACAATTTCTATAAAAGCTGTGAGGTCACCCTTGACGGCTCGGTGGCATCGATCTCCGAAACTACCCATGAAACTCTGTATGGCAGCGATGATGCCGAAACAAAGTCGGAATACACCGCAAACCTTGACACGGGAGAAATAAGTAAGCTGCTTGGCACGACAAAAATAGACAACCCTTGATATAACAAAGTCAAGGTTCTGCCACACACAAGTCATCATAACATTAAAACTGCGGCAAACGGCGGCGCTCCACATCAGACGCTGCTATTTGCCGCAAATTTTTTATGGATTATATCCGGCTTTATAACCGAACTTTTTTGCAAAACCTTAAGAATTTATAAAAAAAACCTTGCAATTATATTTTTGATGTGGTAAAATATGTCTTTGTAGTGGCGAAAGATCGCCGGAATCCTTGCTCTTTCATGAGGAAAGGGCCAAAGTCCAGAAGGAGGTGTAATAAAAATGAATAAGTACGAGCTTTGTGTGGTTTATAACCCATCATTGGATGAAGAAGCATACGCAAACGCACAGGAAGGCGTTAAGTCGGTTATCGAGCGTTTCGGCGGCACAGTCGAAAACGTAGACGACTGGGGAAAAAGAAGGCTTGCTTATGAAATTCAGAAGCTCAGAGAGGGTGTTTATAACTTTGTTGTATTCACAGGCTCTCCCGAAGCCCCTGTTGAGATCGAAAAACGTATGAGAATCATGGACAATGTTCTTCGTTATCTTATTGTAAAGGTTGAAGAATAATTTAGGAGGCCGAATATATGAATAAGGTTTTACTTGTGGGCCGCTTTACAAGAGACCCTGAAACAAGATATTCTCAGTCTGCCGAACCTCTCGCCATAGCAAGATTTTCTCTGGCCGTAAACCGCCGCTTCAGACGTGAGGGCGAGCCGGATGCCGACTTTATCAACTGTGTTGCTTTCGGCAAAACAGGCGAATTTATACAGAAATATTTTGTTAAAGGTATGTCAATAGGCGTATCGGGCAGACTTCAGGTAAGAAACTGGGAGGACAGCCAGGGACAGAGAAGAGTTTCTACGGACGTTATAGTCGAAGAGGCGGAATTTGTAGAAAGAAAGGCTGCCAACAGCTCTTACAGAGAAAACAGTGGATTTGCTCCGGCTCCCACAGCCTCCGAGCCAAGAGCCAATAACTATAACAACAGCGACGATGGTTTTTATCAGGTCGAGGACAGCGTAGATCCCGATGATCTGCCGTTCTGATTCCAATAAGGAGGACGTTTTTAATGGTAATGATCAATAAAAGACGCGGCAGAAGAAAAAAGCGTGTTTGCGCCTTCTGTGCGGAAAATGTAAACCATATCGACTACAAGGATACGGCGAGACTGCGTAAGTTTGTTTCCGAGAGAGGCAAGATCCTTCCCAGAAGAATTACAGGAAACTGCGCAAAGCATCAGAGAGTGCTTACCGTAGCCGTAAAGAGAGCAAGACACGTTGCCCTTCTTCCCTATGTAGCAGAATAAAAAAATTCAAAAAGAACAGAGAAACCGAAATCTCTCTGTTCTTTTTTTATTTTTGTGTTTTTGTGTATTTGTTTTGTCGGTAGCTTTATATCGAAAGCACGATCGAAAATACATATGAGGCTATAATCATTATTCCCAATATCCTCACAAGAGCCTCCGATTTTTTTGAAAGCATGACAAACATGGCAAGCAAGGTGGAGACTACACCGAACAGCAGAATAATGATCGATGCAGGCTCATAGAAGTATATACTTCCTCTTGTAAGAAGAAGATCTCCGAACACAAGTATTATAAAATTGAATATGTTGCTTCCCGTTACGTTGCCTATGGAGGCGTTGAAGTTGTGAAGTCTTACAAGATTGATCGAGGATGTAAGCTCAGGCAGCGAAGTGGCAACCCCTAAGAATATTGCGCCCGCAACGGTCTTTCCAAGTTCAAGCTCAGCCGAAAGCCTGTCTGTCACCATAGTGAGCAGTATGCTTACCGCAACTAAAAGAACGGCAAATATAGTGAACCTTATGAATATCTGTTTTGGCGTGAGGTCGCTCGATGCCTCCTCCTCGTTTACGCCGCCCTCATCCTTGGCAATAAGCGTTACATTTATTATATATATAATAAGTATAACTATCGAAGCAATATCAACCGAAATTATTTTTAAGTCGATCGTGGAGTTCTGGTGAGTGACCCCATAAAGGCAGGCTCCATACATAAGCAGAGTAAGTACAAGCGTATACAGATGTGTTTTTGAAACATTTGACTGCGTATAGAGTCTTGCGGCAAAAACAATACAAAGGCCTATAATTATAAGATTGAAAATGTCACTGCCCAGTACGTTTCCCAAAACGAGATTTGGCTGATCGACAATGAGTACAGCCGTAATACTGGTGAAAAGCTCCGGCAGGCTTGTTACCGCAGCGAGCATTATACCCCCTACAAAGGCTCCCGAAAGATTTGTTTTTTTGTCAAGCTCGTCTACATAAAAAGACAGCTTTATCGAAAAAAACACTACCAGCGCTGCAAGAACGATGTATTCCGCAAATAAAAGTACCATGATTTTCTCCCTTCATTATCTGTAAATAACATTTAGTGTATTTATTGATGATTTATAATTAATAATTCAGCAGGCTCCGATCGTATGACCCTGCCCATATAATTATAAACCATAAATTTCTTCTGTCAAGAATATTTTACGATGTGGCTGCCTCAGTTAGGCTTATAGGCTCACACGGGATTTTCCATATATGCGTCAATTCTTGTCTGCACATTCTTTTCAAGATTGCGATAGAAAAATTGATAGTCGTACAGGTGATATATGCCGTCATCGAATATATCAAGTCCAGGAGGATATTCTTCGGGAGTAACGTCCGTGACCTTCAGAGCCCCTCTTTTATCGTCAATATATGCTCCCGTAAGGGCAGGTATCTCGCTTGTGATGTTTCCGTCATAATCTGTAAAGCAGGCGCCGAGATTAAGCTCCTTGTCCGCAGCGGTGCTGTCTGTTTTCCAATTAAGGGGATTTATTGCGAGGGTTTTTGTTCCTTCGGGAATAATAAGAGAGCTGTCAACGCTTTCATCTTCGCTGTTAAAGGATACAATGACCCCCGTATCGTTTTCGTCTGCCGCAAATTTAAGCTGTGGATACTCCTCGGTTTCTTCCTCGGTAATTCGCCAGCCTATGGCATAGCAGGCTATGAGCTTATCCTGCATATCCTCGTCATCAAAACATTCCTTCATAAGCCTTATACACATATCTGCGCCCTGAGAAAAGCCTGCAAGTATAACAGGGCGGCCGTCATTATAATTTTCATAATAATATTCAAAAGAATCCTTTACATCCTCAAACGCCAGCTCAAAATATTGTTCTGCCTCGCTGTCGTCCATGGTATAAACATCAAGACCTGCCTGACGATAGTAGGGCGCAAAAAACCTGCTGTCATCGTCATAAATGCCCTTTTCCATATTTGTTGCGCCAAGAAAGCTTGCCTTTGTATTTTCATCGGTCAGCTCCATATTATGCAAACTGTCGCTGCCCATATAAACCGTAGGGCATACAAAGAAAACATCGGCGCTTTTGTCGGTGTTGTCATTCTCACAATACGCCCAGTTTTCGGCATCGGAATAGTCGATCTCGGTTTCGTTTCCCTTACACCCACAAAGCTGCGCCGAAAGGACAGCAGCCGAAAACAATAATAACAGCCTTTTTATATTCATATTATGATCCCACTCCTTTTTTATATGACCCAACGTCGCCAAATACGGCGTAAAGCTTTCTTTAGCCTATTATATCACGATACCACTGTATTTTCAATGCCGAACCGCAAAACGTCAAAAAGTATGATTTTCCCACACGCCGTGATATACGGGGATTCAGGCATTTCTTCGCCTGTGCCATTCATTCCAGAATGCAATATATCCATTGCGGTAAAACTCTTCTTTCGGCACAATTTTAGGAGAACATATTTTGTAATAATTCTCAATCTTATCTGCAAATTTATATACCTCTTGTTTATACTCCTCCAAAGGAAGCTTCGTTTTTCTCCCTTTTTCGGTAATCAAAATAACATTTTTGCCCGAATGCTTTACCGTCCAATCAATTCCGTTGTCACAACCGCTTATTACTACATTTTCGAGTTTTTCATCGGGAACAAAAAAATGTCCGCAGCATGGCAGCATTTGATTATCATGGTTGATAATATGATCCTCAGTCAATGTTTTTAACAAATACAGAGCAGAGGCGCTGACTGTGGCATCATAATCAAATCGTTCGTTTCCGATATACGCAGTTGCGTCTCCGTGCAAACACAGATCATGGGGATAGTCTGCGGTACCGTCTATCCAATGCAGGTTTGTCGCATCAATAGAAAATTTTTTCATTTATTTTCACCTCACAAATATCAATTTATACTTAAATATATTATAACATATGGGCGGCGTACTTTTTGTCCTACGGACAAAAAGTACGCCCCTGCCGCCGCAGGCGGCAGGGGCAGCTCCGAGACGACTTTGTCGTCTCGGAGCGCCGCCCCCATACGGCTCCGCCTTTGCGACAGAAGTACCGAAGGTACTTCGGGAACAAAGGCGTGAGCAGCCCGTTTATTCAATTTTGCCTGAGTGCTTTATCGTCTGATATTAATATATCTTAAATATATTATAACATTTATATATACTCTGCCGAATAGTCCGACAGCCCAACAGAGAAAACTGCTGCCCGATAACGACAATAGTTATATTTCGTCTTGTCTTCCATAAATATCCATATGCCAATCAATAATTAGAAAAATCAATAGCATATATAACCAAATTTATGATATTTCAATATTGCTTATGCAATATGTGCCCCTATCGTCATAAACATCGGTAGGGTGTACAACAAAACAGATTTCCGTAATTTTAGCCAATGCATCGCTTTTCATTTCAGCCAAAGAAATACTTATGCTATTTTCTCCGGCCTCAAGCGGAATTTCAAATTTTTTTAATATATTGTGAGTATCTGAATACTTAAATTCAACGAATATATTTTTAAGAGAGCCTGTTGAATTTGTCAACAAAAATCTAAAATTAGAGTTGATATTTACTTTTAAATATTTTAATATATCTATTCTATCAACAAAACCCAATACAAGGCTTATAAAAGAAGCCCTTTTTAATCTTTTATGCTTCTTGGGATTAAAGTCATAGTTCACAACAATAGAACCTTTGTCCGAATTATAATTGATTATGTCATTTTCTCTGACATCATCAAGTTGATTGCTCATATCACAACAAGCTATTATTCTTGCGTTTTTATAAAAATTTTGTTCTTGCAGAAGTATTTGTTCTATTTCAGAAACGCATAAACTTGCCTTGCTGTTTGCTTTTGCAACAATATCTATGTTATTTTTCCCTTTTAGCCATTGAATCAAATTATGCATACTTTCCTTTTTGTTTATTTCCGATATTTGCATATCTGCCAAAGGCGTACCCTTTAATGCTTCTTCTTTAGACAGAGGGGGCAGCAGGAAAGGAAGAATGTATTCATCCTGCATATTGTCTCTCGTACAATAATAGCAATAAGCAAAACCCAGTTCAAACATACAGTATTTACTTTCAAAAAATTCTTTGCTTAATAACGGAATGAAAACATTACATAAACTAAGCTCTGAAAAAATAACTTTGTTAAAATTCTGCCCCGTTGATATGTTTTCCTTTTCTGACGAACAGAAAACCTCAATTTCACCGGAAAGAGATTCCAAAAAATCCGCAAATTTCAAGGCAATTTTTTTATTTTTTGTAGAATGACTTAAAAATATTTTCATATTTATCTCACCTTCCGTTTGTAAAATATTTTGATACTATTTATTTTATCATTTTTGACTATATTTTCAATATAAAAACTATAATTTGTAATAAAAAACTGATTTACTGTTATTAGATTTTGATCTGACTTTTGGTGGGCGGTACAGGCAAAATAAAAAATAAGGGCTTTCTTTTGTGAAAAGCCCTTATTGACCGTGTTTTATTGTTTAAATTGTATAATTATAGAGAATGGGTGATTATTTGTTTGTTTTGGGGAGCTTGCTGATGCTCTCTGCCAGCTCTTCGTCTGTGGGGATATAGTCTGTCATTTTGTTGTCGTGGAACTGTTCGTATGCCACAAGGTCGAAATAGCCTGTGCCCGTGAGGCCGAATACGATGGTCTTTTCGGTGCCGTCAGCCTTGCACTTAAGAGCCTCGTCAATTGCGCACTTGATAGCGTGGCTGCTTTCGGGCGCGGGAAGTATACCCTCACTGCGTGCAAAAAGCTCAGCAGCCTCAAATACGGATGTCTGGGCATATGATGTAGCCTCGATAAGTCCGTCATCATAAAGCTGAGAAAGTATTGAACTCATTCCGTGGTATCTCAGACCGCCTGCGTGGTTGGGGGCAGGTATAAAGCCGCTGCCCAGTGTATACATTTTTGCAAGGGGACATACCATACCGGTGTCGCAGAAGTCATAAGCGTATGTGCCTCTTGTAAGGCTCGGACACGATGCAGGCTCTACGGCTATGATACGATAGTCGTTTTCTCCCTTGAGCTTTTCTCCCATAAAGGGCGCAATAAGTCCGCCGAGGTTGGAGCCGCCGCCTGCGCAGCCTATTATTATATCGGCCTTTTCGCCAATCTTGTCAAGAGCAGCCTTTGTTTCGAGACCGATTATCGACTGGTGCAGAAGAACCTGATTGAGCACGCTGCCGAGTACATATCTGTAGCCTTCGGTCGTAACTGCCTTTTCTACAGCCTCTGATATAGCGCAGCCAAGACTTCCCGTTGTGCCGGGATGCTCTGCAAGTATTTTCTTTCCTACCTCTGTATCCATTGAGGGAGAAGGTGTTACCGATGCGCCGTATGTCCTCATAACCTCACGGCGGAAGGGCTTCTGCTCATACGATACCTTTACCATATATACCTTGCAGTCAAGGTCGAAATATGCGCATGCCATTGAAAGAGCAGTACCCCACTGACCTGCACCTGTTTCGGTCGTTACGCCCTTAAGACCCTGCTTTTTTGCATAATAAGCCTGAGCGATGGCAGAGTTGAGCTTGTGGCTGCCGCTTGTGTTGTTTCCCTCAAACTTATAATAGATTTTTGCGGGAGTGTCAAGCTTTTTTTCGAGACAATAAGCTCTTACAAGGGGAGAAGGACGGTACATTTTGTAGAAGTCCTGAATTTCTTTGGGTATGGGATAATATTCGGTATCATTGTCAAGCTCCTGAGCAACGAGATCCTCGCAGAATACACCCGAAAGCTCAGCGGCAGTCATAGGCTCCAATGTGCCGGGGTTGAGAAGGGGAGCCGGCTTGTTTTTCATAGCCGAACGTATATTGTACCAGCTTGTAGGCATTTCGTGTTCTTCAAGATAGGTTTTGTAAGGTATTTTTGACATTTTCCATTCATCCTTTCATAAAAATAAAATATTGTGAATTTGAAAAATGGGATATTGGGGAATAAAAAAGCCCCTGATATGCATATTGCAAATCAAGGGCGAAAATTTCATTTCCGCGGTGCCACCTTGTTTCGGGCTTTTGACAGCCCCTCAGCGAGATACCTCCATATCCCCGGCTATTTACGCAAGCCAACACGTCGGCGCATTTAACGCCGCCCTCAGCAGTCCATATTATTCGTCCGACAGTACGGAACTCACACCATAATCCGCTCGCTTAGAATGCCGCATACGATTTTTCTCTGCCTCATCGGTTTATTCAACACATAAATAATATCACATAGATTTTCATATGTCAAGTATCGGTAAAAAATTTTTTTAAAATATTATACATTGATCTTTGCGCCCGCTTTTATATCCCTGTATATACAGAAAAAGATCCGTGCTGTGACGGATCCTTCGTGTTGTGATTAAAATTTTCGCAGGAGGTCAGCTCTGAGCCTTCCACTCTTCGAGCGCTCTTGCAAGCTGATCGGGGCAGGATGTGGGCTTAAAACCGCAGCGTATGCCCTTGAGCCTTTTTATGGCCTCGTCAACGTCCATACCCTCTATAAGTCTTGAGACGCCCTGTGTGTTTCCTCCGCAGCCTCCCACAAAGGCTACATTGTGTACCTTGTTGTCCTCAACATCAAATTTTATCTGCATTGCGCAGACACCTTTTGTTTTGTATTCCATATTTTTTTACCTCCTATTTATGATATGGCTCTCCTCTGATTATTCTGAAAGCCCTGTATATCTGTTCGCAGAGAATTATCCTCATAAGCTGATGAGGAAATGTCATTTTGGAAAAGGAGAGGCTTAAGTCGCCTTTTTTCATTACATTTTCTGAAAGTCCGAGAGAACCGCCTATTATAAACGTAATGTGGCTTGTGCCTTCGACTCCTTTTTTTCTTATAAGCTCTGCCAGCTCCTCGCTGGACAGCTCTCTTCCCTCTATCGCAAGGGGAACGACAAAGCCGCCGCTTATTTTTTTCAGAAGTCTTTCTCCCTCTTTTTCCTTTATGAGAAGAGCCTCTCCCACGCTGAGATTTTCGGGAGCTTTTTCATCGGGAACCTCGATTATATTGATATTTGCATACCCCGAAAGTCTTTTTGTGTATTCGGCGAGGGCATCTCTGAAAAATTTTTCTTTTATTTTCCCCACGCAAAGTATAGTTATTTTCATATTTATTATGTTTTTTTTATTCAAGCTCGATTATTTCCGCAACGCCGCTCCTTGGGGCTACGGACATATTAAGATAAGTGCCTAATTTTATTTTGTATTTATTAAGTATGGATTCTACCGTATCATAAGCCAGCTTTTCCGTGTTGTTTTCCTTGCTTAAGTGCCCCAAGACCACATTTGAGAGCTTTCCACACATTACACATGCCAAAAGCTTTCCTGCGGTTTCGTTGCTCAAGTGTCCCTCGTCTCCGTAGATACGTCTTTTGAGAGGTTCGGGATAGGAGCCATTTATAAGCATATCGACATCGTGATTGCTTTCGAGAAGGAGTATATTGCTCTCCGAAAGGCTGTCCAGAACCGTTTTTGTGACGTGGCCTATATCGGTGGCTATGGTGACCTTGTGTCTGTCGGTCATTATGTTGTATCCCACAGGCTCGTTTGCATCGTGGGGAATATCGAAGGGGCAGAGACAAATGTCGTTTATTATTATGTTTTCGCCGCTGCTTACGACCATTCTCGAAAGGGGGTTTATCTTCCCCATTTTATATTCTCCGCCGTTCCATGTGCCGTATGTGGCGTATATGGGGGTGCCGTATTTTCTTGTAAAGACCCCTGCGCCCTTTATATGGTCGGAGTGTTCGTGAGTGATGAAGAGAGCGTCTATTTCGCTCCCCGACACGCCGATGGCGTTGAGGCCTGCTTCTATGCTTTTGCCGCTGATGCCTGCGTCCACCAATATTTTGGTATATTTCGTACCCACATATACACAGTTTCCGTCCGATCCGCTGGCAATTGTTGCAAATTCCAAAGACATATTTTACACCTTGCGACCTGCTGCGCTGACGGGAACTCCATCCGGCAGACTTACGGAAATAATATTTTCGTTCATTTCGTCCTTTTTGATACGCCTTATTTCGGCTCCGAGAGAACGGAGCTTTTCTTCGATGTTGGCATAACCTCTGTCTATGAACCTTACGTTGCTTATTATTGAGGTACCCTTTGCTGCCAGAGCCGCAATAACCATGGCTGCTCCTGCTCTTAAGTCGGTGGCTGAAACCCTGGCTCCGACAAGCTCCTTTGTGCCTACGATAACTGCCTCACGACCCGTTACCTCTACGTTTACGCCGAATTTTCTAAGCTCCTCTATGTACTGATACCGTGTCTCCCACACATTTTCTATAACCCTGCTTCTGCCATCGGCTATACTGAGGAGAGCCGTTATCTGGGGCTGAAGATCGGTGGGGAAACCGGGATAAACCATAGTTTTTATGTTTGTGGGATAGAGCCTTCCGTCCGAAATGACTCTTATGTAGTCGTCGCCCTCTATTATACGGCAGCCCATTTCTTCAAGCTTTGCGCTGAGGGAGTCCATATGCTTGGGGATGAGGTTTTTGACTGTTATGTCTCCTCCCGTTATTGCGCCGCATATCATATATGTGCCTGCCTCTATCTGATCGGGTATAATGGTATATTCTCCTCCGTGGAGCCTGTCCACACCCTGTATTCTTATTACATCGGTGCCGGCTCCCTTTATATTGGCTCCGAGCATATTGAGAAAGTTGGCTGTATCGACAATATGCGGCTCCTTTGCGGCATTTTCGATGACGGTTTTTCCCTTTGCCCTGACAGCGGCTATCATTATGTTTATTGTGGCTCCCACAGAGGCAACGTCCAGATATATGTTTGCACCGTGCAGTCTGCCGTTTACATCAAGCTTTATAACTCTGTCGTCGCTTGCATCTATTCTTGCGCCCATCATACGAAAGCCCTTAAGATGCTGATCTATGGGTCTTTCTCCGAAGTTGCAGCCTCCCGGCAGGGCAACCTCGGCATGGCCGAAACGACCCAGAAGGGCGCCCATAAGATAGTAGGAGGCTCTTATTTTTCTGACAGACTCGTCAACAGCCATACAGGAGTTGACCTTTCTTGCGTCTATGATGAGGGTAGTCTCGTCCGAAAGGGTGCATTTTGCGCCCAGATTTTCGAGAGATCTCATAAGACAGGTCACGTCCTCTATGGAAGGCAGATTTTCTATGACCGAAACGCCCTCTGCGGCTATTGCGGCAGGAATTATGGCAACGGCGGCATTTTTTGCGCCGCTGATGGAGACCATACCCTTTAGCTTGTGCTGACCTTTTATTTCAAAACATTCCATATTCAAAACGCACTCCATATCATTTTTATAATAATATCCCACCCTTCGACAAAGCGAAAAAGGCAGGCGGATAAAATTCCAATATTTTTTGAAAAACGGCAATATTATAGCTTTTTGACACACTTGCCATTTTATATTATATCACTGATCCAATATATTTTAAAGAGTTTTTTTCGATTTGTCAAGAAAACCCGTGAAAAAATTTATTTTAAAGAGCGCTATAACTGTCTTTTGTTAAAAACTGCCGTAAAATTGGCGTTGTAGCCGTTCACATAATAGGTGTCGTTGTTTTCTCTTACCTTTATTCTGTAATATGGCAGAGCCGAGGCTCCTCCCGGTTCGTTTTTGAGATCGGCAAAATATCCGAGCTGAAGCTCCGTGACCGTGAGCCTTTCATCGGGATAATATTCTCTTATGCTGTTCATAAACGAAAAAAGTATTATATCCGCATTGTAAAGCTCCGACTTGACACCCGAAAAGCCCAGAGGTTCAAGGTAATTTATGGTGACGGTCATACCCTCTTTTTCGTCAAAATAAAACTCGCAGGAGTTGTTGAAACAGTTGTTGTCCTTATAGTACATATCATATTCAACGGCTATGCTGCTGCCCTCGGTATAGGTACCCTCATACACAAAGCCGGGAAAAAGCCTGTCGAGCCTTTCGATATATTCTGCCGCCGTGCTGCGAGCCTCTGACGCTGCCGCAGTATATTTTTCGGTATCGTTGTATATGACCGTTCTTTCCTTTACCCTGAGACTCTTGCTGCCCGATTTGAAAATAGTCACATTGAATTCTTCCGTACGCTTTACATCCGTATCGGAGCCGAAAAACACCGACACAAGCTCAAAGAGGTCGAAGCTGTCCTGTTCAAGCTCAAGCTGTGACAGACTTCTGCTGCCTCTCGGTATTTCAGCCTCTACGGTTATGCCGTTGTCGCCAAGCACCTTTGATATGTTTGAAAGCTCGGCCTTTGAGAGCCTGTCCGAATAGAGCTTCGTTAAATTAAGTCCCAAAAGACAGATATTCATAAGCAGAAGAAAAATAATGGTGTAGTTTTTGGCTTTGTTCCAGTTCATACTGCGCCTCCGAATCTTATATCCTGTTTCTTTTTTATTTTATCATATATTTTTGGCAAATACAAGGAGACACCGACAGCAGAAAATAAAAATTCGTTTTGCAAAGGCTGCCTTAATACCCAATGTTTTTACAAATACAATGCAGATATTGACAATAAAAAACCCTGTTGATATAATAACAGATGTGTTATGCGCCATACGGAACAGGGACAAAAGCCGTGGGTCATCGGTGCGCGGCGCAGCGCAAATAATCCTGACTGCCTCGGCAAATGAAAAGGAGTTTTTTTGGATATGCAAAATCAGAGATCTCTGAAAAAGGCTTTCAGAGCCGCCTTTCCCTACACAATACCCATATTTGCAGGATTCTGGTTTCTGAGCCTTACATACGGCATACTTATGAATACATCGGGTTTCTTTTTTTTGTATCCCATAATAATGAGCATAACAATATACGCAGGCTCGATGGAATTTTTTGCCGTAAGTCTGCTTTTGGGCAGCTTTGACCCCATGAAGGCTCTGCTTATGACCCTTATGATAAACGCAAGACATCTGTTCTATGGAATATCGATGCTTGACAAATACAAGGGTACGGGCTTGAAAAAGCTGTATCTCATTTTCGGAATGTGCGATGAGAGCTTTTCGATAAATTATACCGCAGACATACCGAAAGATGTTGATTCGGGCTGGTTTATGTTTTTTGTGACGCTTCTGAATCATTTTTATTGGGTGTCGGGAGCGACTATAGGCAGTATATTCGGCTCCTTTCTGCATATAAACACAAAGGGGCTTGACTTTGTTATGACGGCTATGTTTGTTGTTATATTTATGGAACAATGGCTGAAGGACAGCCACAGGATCAGCGGCGTTCTCGGCATAGCCGTTCCGCTTGTGTGTCTTTTTGTTTTCGGGTCGGAGAATTTTCTGATACCCTCGATGATAATGCTCCTTGCAGCTCTGACGCTCATAAGAGGCAGAATCGAAAGGAGGGAGCAGCTATGAGCTTTGTTCAAAGAATAATAACGATAACAATGGTGGTTCTGGGGACGATGTGTACGCGGTTCCTCCCTTTTATAATTTTCAGAGCGGACAAGCCCACGCCAAAATACATACAATATCTGGGCAAGGTGCTGCCCCTGGCTGTTTTCGGCCTTCTGGTGGTCTATTGCCTTAAGGACGTATCTCTTTTTGAGGGCAGCAGAGGCATACCCGAAGCCCTCTCCATAGGCCTTGTAATAATTCTGCACCTGTGGAAAAGACAGATGCTCCTTTCGATAGCGGGAGGCACGCTCTGTTATATGATTCTTGTACAGACAATATTTTCATAATCGAACTGAAAATTCCGCCCTTTGTGGTGGTTTTTTTATGCCTGATTTGGGAGAGCGTTTTTTTGCGGCGGCGGTTATGAACAATAAAAGGCTTATTTATATAGAATATAGGGAGGACAAATTTATGTTCGGCGGCTGTTTGGGCAGGCTTAATTTCTGTTGAGTATGAGCGGTTTTGTATATTTGACTTTGCAGTCGAATGTATGCCGCTCGGAGAGCAGCGGAGATTTGGCTCTGCATACGGTCGTGCTTATTTTTTATATAGAGGGGAGGTAAAGGCTTTGGTGGGAATGACGGCGCTCAAATATTTCAGATCGGGCTGCAGCTGTTCTCAGTGCATACTGAAAGCCTGCGCCGAGGTCTACGGTCTTAAGCCCGAGGCGAGCTGCTACAATATGCTTGGGGCAATATCAAACGGCCTCGGCATAGGCTCTACGTGCAGCGTATTAACGGCAGGAATAATGGTGCTGGGGCTTATTTTTGGCGAAAATGCCGCAAAGAGGCTCAGGCTTAAGTTTATGTCTGAGGCAAGCAAAATATACGGCTCCTTAAGCTGTCCTGCGCTTGGAAGGCTTATGTCGGACAAGGGCGGCTGCGGAAAGCTCATAATGGAAATAGGCGACATACTCGAAAATATAATAAACGATGCCCAAGGACGATAATGATCCTGTTTCGGAAAATTCTTCAAAAATGCCTTTGAAATATCAAATACAGAAAAACAGAAAAAGCAAAAACCCACCGATTTATAAAAGTCGGTGGGTAATTTCGGTGTTTTATTATTGCTGTATTATTGCTTCCTTATTGCTTTCTTATTGTTTCGGCAATTGCCGCTATTGTTCCTGCGGTGTTCTGAAGCTCTGAGGGAATGATTATCTTTGTGGCCTTTCCGTCAGCCACCTTTTCAAATGTCTCAAAGCTCTTAAGCGAAAGCACCGGAGCGGAGGGATTTGACTCGTTCAGCATTTTTATACCCTCGGCTTTAGCCTGTTGTACTATTCTGATAGCCTCGGCCTCACCTTCGGCGATCTTGATTTTTGCCTCTTTGTTGGCCTCCGCAGCCAGAATAGCCGATTCCTTTTCACCCTCTGCAACAAGGATAGCCGATCTTTTTTCACCCTCAGCCTGAAGGATCTTTTCACGTCTTTCACGCTCTGCCTTCATCTGCTTTTCCATAGAATCCTGTATTTCCTTGGGGGGCATAATGTTTTTAAGCTCTACTCTGTTTATTTTTATTCCCCATGGATCGGTTGCTTCGTCAAGAATGACTCTCATCTGTGAGTTTATAAGATCTCTTGATGTAAGAGTCTGGTCAAGCTCAAGGTCGCCGATTATATTTCGCAGAGTGGTCGCAGTAAGGTTTTCGATAGCTCTCATCGGGTTGTCTACGCCGTAGGTATAGAGCTTGGGATCCGTTACCTGCATATAAATAACAGTATCTATCTGCATTGTTACGTTATCCTTTGTGATAACAGGCTGCGGCGGAAAGTCCGCAACAAGCTCCTTCATAACGATTTTTTTGGATACCTTGTCGATCACGGGGATAGCAACGTGGATACCTACCTCCCATACCTGATGAAACGCTCCGAGCCTTTCTACCACATAGGCGTGAGCCTGCGGTACTATCTTGATGTTAGACGCTACGAGAATAACGATCAGGATAACTAAAATTAAAAATGCCAACATAGGTCAGACCTCCTTTTTCTTTTCGACGTAAGCTTTTACGCCTTTTATTGATTTTATTGTTACCTCTGTTCCCTTTTCTATTGGGTTTTCGTCAACGCTCTTTGCCTTCCAGACAACATCGTTTATTTTGATTGCTCCCGTATTATTGCGGTTGTCAATATCTTCTATAACGTATGTTGTCCTTCCCACAAGAGCGTCTACGTTTGTGGGCTGAGTTTTTTTCTTAAGTCTTTTTTTCAGGGGTCTTGCGGCTGTCATGGATATTGCGGAAACCAATGCAAATACCGCAAGCTGCGCCTGAAGTCCAAAACCTAAATATGTCACCACCATTGCGGCGATGCAGCCCAGACAAAACCATATGCTGATAAGGGAAACAGTCGATATTTCAATGATAAGAAGTACGATAAAAATTATAAGCCAGCTTATAACAGCACTGTCCACAAAAAAACCTCCCTTTTTTATGAATATATATGATTTCTCTATAATTCAAAATTTATACCGCTGTTTTTTATCCTTTCGACAACGGTTTTAAGATCTTCAACAGGTCTGACGAGAGCAAGCCTTATAAAGCCCTCTCCCAGACTTCCGAAAGCGCTGCCCGGCACTGTCACAACGCCTGCCTTTCGTATAAGCTCCATACAGAATTCTGTGGATGTAGAATAAGCCTTTGGCTTTGGCAGCCACATAAACATAGTTGCAGGCGATTTTGGGATCCTCCAGCCTATTTTGTTAAGCTCCTCATAGAGAAAGTCCCTTCTCTCCTTATAGCTTAAGCGGAGTTTTATGAGGCTTTCGCTGCTGCCTCTCAGAGCGGATACGGCGGCGGTCTGTATAAGACCCGATATGCCATAGTCTATCTGTGATCTGAAGGCCTTAAAGCGTGAAATTACATCTTTATTTCCTATGGCGAACGAAAGTCTCAGACCCGTAAGGTTGTAGCTTTTTGAAAGCGAGTTAAATTCTATACCCACATCGAAGGCTCCCTCTGTTTCGAGAAAGGAGTGCCCCGGTTCGCCGTCAAAAATAAGCTCCGAATAGGCGTTGTCGTGTATTATGGTTATTTCGTATTTTTTTGCGAATGCAACAAGCCTTTTATAAAAATCCCTGTCTGCCACGGCAGTAGTGGGGTTGGAGGGGTAGGACACCACCATAACGACGGCTGCCCTTGCCGTTTTTTCGGGGATAGAGTCAAAGTCGATCAGAAAGTCGTTTTCGGGCAGGAGGGGCATTTTTATTATGTTTGCGCCTGCCATTGAAGGCCCGAACGAAAATATCTGATATCCCGGGTCGGGTACGAGAACAATGTCTCCCTCGTTTATAAGGGGAAAACAGATGTGGGCTATGCCCTCCTGAGAGCCGTTTACGCTGGTTATGTTTTCGGGCAGCAGACTGACCGAGTAGCGGTTTTTGTACCAGTCGGTCACAGCCGCTATAAGCTCGGGGCTGTCCGAAACCCCGTATTTGTAGTTTTCGGGATCGAGGGCTGCCTTTGACACAGCCTCCATAATATGTCTTTCGGGTTTAAAGTCGGGGGTGCCTATCGAAAGGTCAAAAATTTCTTTGCCCTCGGCAATCATTTTGTTTTTTTCTCTGTTAAGCTCCAAAAAAATACTTGGCTTTTCCGTTCCGAATTTGTCTGAAAATTTCATTTTTTATTTCCCTCGTTCCGATCGAGTCTTTTTCTGTAGGTATAAAGCATTACTATAAGTATGGTAAAGAAGATTGCAACGACTATGGTTGCTCTGTAGTCCTGTATGGCTATGAGTATAGCCACAACGGCGCTCACGGCGCTCAGACCGTAGAGTATTATGACTGCCTGCTTGTGAGTATATCCGCTGTCAATAAGCCTGTGGTGCAGGTGTCCTCTGTCAGCCATCATAATGGGCTTGTGATTTATTGCGCGTCTTATTATTGCGAAAGCCGTATCCAGTATGGGCAGAGCCATTGCCAGAACAGCTATGACTATCGACAGTATGGCGTAGGATTTAAAAACGCCTATACAGGATGCCACACCCAGAACATACCCTAAGAATGTAGAGCCTGTGTCGCCCATATATATTTCGGCAGGACTGAAGTTTCGGGGCAGAAAGCCGAGACAGCTGCCTGCGAGAGCCGCAGTAAGCACAACTGCCAGCTCGGTACCCGAAATTATGCAGAGTATCATAAGACATATGGAGGCTATGGAGGTCACTCCTGCCGCCAGTCCGTCCACTCCGTCAATGAGGTTTACGGCGTTTATGATGCCTATTATCCAGATAAGGGTCAGCAGGGCGGAAAAGTTTTTGAGGTACTCCCACAGGGGATACATAACAAAGTCAAGTCTTATCCCCGAAAGAACCACAATAAGCGCAACGACTATCTGAGCCGAAAATTTAACCTTTGCCGAAAGCTCATAGGCATCATCGAACATTCCCGTGATAACAATAACGATCCCGCCGAGAATAAAGCCTGCAAACTGCCTTTTGGGAAGCTCCGACAGAAAGGGAGATATTATAAGCAGCGCTGCGAAAAACCCCGCAACCATCGCCAGACCGCCCATAAGGGGCATAGGCTCCTTGTTATATCCTCTCGATTTGGGATAGTCCATAGCTCCCAGTTTTTTGGCGATTTTTTTTGCCAGGGGCGTTGTCACGATACATATGCCAAAGGCAATCGAAAATGCGGCAATATATAAAAGCCAGTCATGAGCCATTGTAAAGCTTCCTCTCTTTTGTAGCGTTAGTGTATTTTGTCGGGACGGAATTTTTCGGCAGTCCTCCTGTTATTCTGTCTTTTCAGCGAGGCTGCAGCGCCGAACCGTCTTATGTATCTTAAAGTTTTTCCGTATATTTATTTTGTGCCGAAAAGTCTGTATCCTACATCTCCGAGACCGGGCAGGACATAGCCTTTTTTGTCAATGCCAGCATCGAGAGCGGCGGTGTATATGTCAACATCGGGGTGCTCGCCCTGTATTTTCTTGACTGCTTCGGGAGCCGACACAAGGGTAATAAGGGTTATATCCTTTATGTTTCTTTCCTTAAGGAAATTTATGGCCTGAGCGTCCGTACCTCCCGTAGCTATGGCAGGGTCGAGTATAAATACCTTGAGATCGTCTCTTTCTTTAGGCAGCTTGCAATAGTATTCGATAGGCATAAGGGTGTCGGGGTCTCTGTAAATGCCTATGTGACCTGCCTTTGCCGCAGGAATAAGCCCCAGAGCGCCGTCAGCCATATTTATGCCCGTCCTCAGTATAGGCACAAAGGCTATCTGACAGTCGATCTCGCTGCCTGTTGTTTTTTCGTTGGGGGTTTCGATCTCTATTTTTTTGAGGGGCAAATCTCTTGCCGCCTCATACACTATAAGCGAGGCAAGCTCGCTCACAAGCTCTCTGAACTCCTTATTGTTTGTTTCCTTGTCCCTCAGCTTTGTTATCTTGCTTTTTACCAGGGGGTGATCCACAATAACCAATTTTCCCATATTTTAATACCTCCTTGTATCCGATCTGCGTTGTTTTCGGTTTTATAGTTTTATAGTTTTAATCGGTTTCGTCAAGCATATCTATTCTGCGTTGATGTCTTTCGGCGTGAGAAAATTCGGTAGAAAGCCATGCGGCTACTATTTCTGTGGCAAGTCCGGGGCCTATAACTCTTCCGCCGAGAGCCAGAACATTGCTGTCGTTGTGGGCTCTCGTGGCCTTTGCCGAAAAAACGTCAGAGCAGAGGGCGCACCTTATGCCCTTGTATCTGTTGGCGGTTATGCTTACTCCGATACCCGTTCCGCAGATGAGTATGCCCTTGTCGGCTTCTCCGTCAAGAATGGCTCTGACGACCTTTTTTGCATAAACGGGATAATCTACGGAATCCTCCGAATAGGTACCCAGATCCTTATATTCATAGTTGTTTTCTTCAAGATAACCAATGACGGTCTTTTTAAGCTCAAAGCCCGCTTGGTCGCAGCCTACAGCGATCATTTCAATTTCTCCTTCAAAGCATTTATACATTCAATAATTTCTTCCAGGCATTTTATATAAGTGTCCTTGTCTCCGCCAAAGGGATCGGCTATATCGCCGAGATCTCCGAGGGTATATTCTCTCAGGGTAAAGACCTTGTTTTCGGCGGCTTTCTCCAGCATTCTTTTGTGACCTCCCGACATTGTGAGTATAAGGTCGGCCTTGTCAATGCTTTCGGCGGTAAGGGGTCTCGCCCTGTGTTCTCTATATGGTATGTTATAGAATGACAGGGCGGCTTCGGCGTTTGCGCTCATGGGAGCGCCCTCCTGCGCAAATATGCCTGCCGACTGAAAGTCGTGATCGGGGATCATACTTTCGGCGCAGGCCTCCGCCATAGGGCTTCGGCAGGTATTTCCCGTACATACAAATATAATATTCAAAAAACATCACACCTCTGTTATGTCATAGCCTGCGGCTTTTTTGAGACGGTTCATTATGGAAAGCCCCAGACCCGTTTCGGGCAGAGCCTTTATAAATGCCGTATCGAGGTATTTTTCGTCACAGAGCCTTAAAACCGCAAAGAGCCTTGACGCTATTGTCTCAGGGTCTTTTTCGCTCCCTGCCGTCAGTATGTCGGCTTTGCAGCCGTCAAAATAGTCTGCGTCCTCCGAAAAAGCTATTATGCCTGCTTTTTTGCCTGCTGTCTTTGCCTCCTCATAGAGGGAACGCATTTTTTCGAGGGCTTTTTTTCTTTCGCCCTTTATGATCCTGATGCTGCACAGCGGCGAATAGTGTTTGTATTTCATACCCGGAGCGAGGGGCTTAAAATCTCCCTCGGGCTTTGAGAGTATCGTCCTGTCGATGCCGATCTCTCCCAAAACCTCCTTAAGCATTTTTTCGGTGACCGAACCCGGCCGCAGAAGAACGGCTTTTTCGGAGGAAACGTCCACGATCGTGGATTCAAGGCCATAGGCGGCGCTGCCTCCGTCTATTATCATATCTATTTTTCCGCTCAGATCCTCAGCCACATGAGCTGCCGAGGTGGGGCTGGGTTTTCCCGATGTGTTTGCGCTCGGAGCGGCAATAGGCACGCCGCAGGCTCTTATAAAAAGCCTTGCCGTCCTGTTTTTGGGGAACCTGACCGCCACTGTGGAAAGTCCCCCCGAAACCGCATCGGGTATAATGTCCTTTTTCTTGAAAATTATTGTGAGAGGACCCGGCCAGAAGGCGTCAATGAGCTTTTTGGCTTTGTCGTTTATGTCCTCGGCGATGTCCTTAAGCTCTGAGGCCGAGGATATATGCACAATAAGAGGGTTGTCCGATGGCCTGCCCTTGGCGATGTATATTTTTTTGACTGCTGTCTTGTCAAGAGCGTTTGCGCCGAGACCATATACCGTTTCGGTAGGAAACGCCACAAGACCTCCGTTTTTTATTATTTCCGCAGCCTTTTCAAATACTCCCGCCTGCTCCGCATTATATATTTTTGTTTCCATAAATCGACCTCAGCGGCTTAAAAAAGCCGTTTCAAAACTTCGGTTCAAAACGCATAAGCTGCGTTCATACTTAAAAATTATACGGCGGATTCCTTGACGTTTGCTCCGCAGCATTTTTTGTATTTCTTTCCGCTGCCGCAGGGACAGGGATCGTTTCTGCCAATCTTTTTCTGTTTTACAACGGTTTTTGAGCGTTTCTGCTCCTTATAGAAAATATCGAGCTGCTCCTGTGTAAAAATATCCCTCCACATAGGAAGTCCATAAAGGTGATCCGCCTTGTATTCCACCATTTTTTTATAAAGCGCCTCAAAGTCAAAGGAAAGGCTTATTTCGCTGTCCTCGTCCATCTCCTTGAGGTCGGCTTTTTTGTCAAGAGCGTCGTTTATGCCGTCCATAAAGCCTATAAAATATACGGGAGTCATATCGAACTTTTCGGCAAGCTCCTTTATCGTACCCGAAAGCGAGTTGAGCTTGTTTCCCAAAAGGTATTCGTATATTTTCTGCTCCTTTGGCATATAGTCGTTCCACACCTGCGGATTTATGCCCCCTTGGGGAGTATATGCCGTTCTGTACCATGTTTCATATAAAGTCATAATTAAATTTTCCTCCTGATATGCCGCATTGGTCAATGAGGTCTCAAAGCCAACGCAAGCAGTTTGTTTATATTATCGACAGCCTTTATATCCACCTCTGTATTCTGTGGAATATCGTTTATGTTTGCTGTCGGGATGACTATATTCTTAAAGCCTAACTTTGAGCATTCGCTGATGCGCTTTTCGCACATTGTGACCGCTCTCAGCTCTCCCGCAAGCCCCACCTCGCCTATTATGACCATAGACGATGCTATGGGGACATTTTTATAGCTTGACGCTATGGCGGCAACTATCGAGGCGTCAAGCGAAGGCTCCGAAATCCTTATGCCTCCCGTGAGATTCACATACACGTCAAAGCTTGACATAGGCATTTTAGCCCTTTTTTCAAGAACGGCTATGAGCATATTCACTCTGTTGAAGTCCGTTCCTGCCGTTATTCTTCTTGGGACTGCATAGCCGTTTCGTGATGCGAGAGCCTGTACCTCCAAAAGCAGAGGTCTGCTGCCTTCTACCGAGCAGGTGACCGCCGTGCCCGAAACCCCTACGGGTCTGCCCTTAAGAAGATGCTCCGAGGGATTTTTTATTTCGGCAAGTCCTCGGCTTGTCATATCGAAAATGCCTATTTCGTTTGTGCTGCCGAAACGGTTTTTGACGCAGCGCAGAATACGTCCCGAAAAGTTTTTGTCTCCCTCAAAATAGAGTACCGTATCCACCATATGTTCAAGGACTCTCGGACCGGCAAGCTGACCGTCCTTTGTGACGTGTCCCACGGTTATGACCGTTATTCCGTTTTTCTTTGACAGCCCCAAAAGCCTGTTTCCGCTTTCTCTGACCTGAGAGACCGAGCCGGGAGCTGATGTAATGCTGTCAGAATACATAGTCTGTATAGAGTCTATTATAACAAGCTCAGGCTTAAGCTCCTTTATGCAGTCCTCTATAATGCTCAGGCTCGTTTCGCTCATTATATAAAGGCTGTCGGATCTTATGCCCAGTCTTTCCGCCCGCAGCTTTACCTGAGCGGCGGATTCTTCTCCCGACACATAGAGTATTTTTTTGTTTTTTTCTCCTATATGTCTGCACATCTGTATGAGAAGGGTGGACTTTCCTATTCCGGGGTCGCCTCCCACAAGAGTAAAGGAACCTCTCACAAGACCTCCCGACAGAACCCTGTCAAGCTCTCCTATCCCCGTATCGGTTCTTTCGGAGTCGGAGGCCGATATTTCCGAAAGTATTCTCGGGCGCATTTCCGAAGCTTCCGCCGAAGAAACAACTCCCCCGAATCTCGTTTTTTCCTCCCTTATTTCCTCCGTGAAAGAGGCAAACTCACCGCAGGAGGGGCATTTTCCCAGCCATTTGCCCGTTTCATATCCGCAGACCGAACAGACAAACTTTGTCCTCGGCTTAGCCATTCTTTTTCTTTTTAAGCTTTATTTCCACAGGCTCGTCTCCAAGTCCTGCGGAAAAGCTCAGCTTTCCGGCAAAACGAGCTTTTACCGTACCTATTTTTATACCGTCTACCGAGAGATCATAGTTTGTGTCGTCCTCCAATTCAAGAGTAAACTGAGTTTGTCCCTTGCCTGCGGCTTTGAATTTTGTTGTATTTTCATTTGTAGAAAAGTTGAAAACAGCTGCGCCGGGAACAGCCTCAAGCACGAGCTTGCCGTTTTTTGAAAACCTTGTGACGAGACTGTGGGTTCTTACCTTGTACAGATCGCCGTTGACCTCGAAATTTTCTACCTTAAGCTTTTCTGCTATTTCATAGTTGCCGAAGCTGATAGTATTGTTATCCTCCAGTCTTATGCCTTCCTGAACTATTGCCATTTGTATTTCCTCCTGATTTATGCTATTATTATGGTAAAGCTCTTTTTGCGGACCATAATATCATCGGAGCGTCATCTGAAGAACGCCCTACTTTTTCTTTCTTATAATACGATTATACCAAATAATTTGTTTTTTGTATACGAAAAATTTTAAAAATTTTATTAAACTGAACGCTGAACCATAAAACGGCGTTTCCTGAACTTTGGGGAGAACGAACCATGATAAGACTTGACAAATTTATAAGCGATGCCTGCGCAAAAACAAGAAAAGAAGCTAAGGCTCTCATAAAATCGGGCAGGGTCTGTGTAGACGGACATATAGTGACATCCTCGGATCATAGGATAGGGGAGGATGCGAACGTCACCCTTGACGGCAAAAAAATAAGCTATGAAAAATTCGTGTATATTGTTATGAACAAGCCAAAGGGCGTAGTCTGCGCCGCAAAAGACAAAAATGTCGGAACGGTATTTGATATTCTGCCGCAGGAGCTTGTGCGCAAGGGGCTTTTTACCGTTGGCAGACTTGACAAGGACACAACGGGGCTGCTTATAATAACAAATGATGGAGAGCTTTCGCACAGCCTGCTTTCACCGTCAAAGCATATCGAAAAGGAGTATTATGCCGAGGGCAGCGGAAAGCTGTGCGAAAATGCCGAGGAGCTTTTCAGAGAGGGTATGTCTCTCGGAGAGCTGAAGCTCAGACCGGGAAGGCTGCGGGTGCTTTTCAGTGACGAAACGCAGGCAAAGGTTATGGTGACAATAAGCGAGGGCAAATACCATCAGGTAAAAAGAATGCTCTATGAAGTCGGAATTACAGTAACGACCCTGAAAAGGACAAGATTCGGAGCCCTCTCGCTCGACCCTCTGCTTGCCGAAGGCTCAGCCCGCCCCATGACTGCCGAGGAGGTTGAGCTTCTCTCTTGCAGCCGAAATATTTGAATTTCTCGGCTTGAATTACATTTTTGGTTATATAAAAGTTATGGGCGGCGTAATTTTGCCCCTTTGGGGCAAAATTACACGCCTGCTGCCGCAGGCAGCAGGCGCAGCTCCGAGCCGACTTTGTCGGCTCGGAGCGCCGCCCCTATGCGGCTCCGCCTTTGCAACATGAGTACCGAAGGTACTCACGGAGCAAAGGTGTGAGCAGCCCATAATATGAGCCTGCCGCAAAGCTGTCGGTTCGATACGAATGTAAAATATCCGTACGGATGCCACAGACTGCAAGCTTTTTGAAAGATGATAAAAGACAGCAAAAAACCGCAATACACAAGATGTACTGCGGTTTTTGAATTTTGCTGCTTATAAAGCCGTGTTTTTATTCATTGTTTTTTGGCTGCAAAGCTTCGCTTTTGATGTCTGCCTTGGCTGTATATACGGCTGTTTTTGTTTTAGGATCCCATGTAACCTCTATTCCCAGAGCCTCACCCAAAGCCCTGAACGGTATATACATCCTTCCTTCTGTAATGGCAGCCTTTACGCCGTTTGCCATAGGAATTTTTTCGCCGTCAATGTCCATTATATTGCTGCCCGATGTAAAGGAAATAACTTTTCCTCCCACCTTCAGCACAGCCGTTTTTGTTTCGGGTATCCAGCTTATAATATCCTCCTGTTCCTCTGTGGAAATATCCCCTCCTGCAAGGGCGAGAGCAACAAACCTCAGAGGCACGAGGGTAGAGCTGCTTTCCTTTTGAATATAAGCCGCTCCGTCTATGCCGTATTCAACACCGTCAATAATTATAATCTTTTGCCCTATGGGTACATAAATACGTCTTATGTCCTCTGCATTTTCGGCAGTATCGGCAGAATTTTCATTCTCCTCCGAAACAATCTCATCCTTCACAGAGCCTTCTGTCGTTGACTCGGCAGCGCTTTCGGTAACTGCCTCGGTTGTTGCTGCGGTCGTTGTTGTTCTTGAAGAACCTCCGCCGCCACCGCCGCCGCCGCTGCTGCCGCCGGAGGAAGAAGATGCAGCCCTTGTAGTGGTTTCGGTGTTTGCCTCAACAGTTGTTGAAGTCTGAGAGGCTGCCTTGGTTGTGGTTTCCGAGGCGTCTGTGGTCGTTGTGTCTGCCGTTGTGGTGGTAGAATTTGTAGTAGTTGTTGCAGCAGTCGTAGTTGTAGTAGTTGTAGTAGTTGTAGTGGTTGTTGTAGTAGTTGTAGTAGTAGTGGTGGTAGTCGTAGTAGTTGTTGTGGTGGTTGTGGTGGTAGTTGTTGTTGCAGACGTAGTAGTTGTCGTAGTCGTTGAGGTTGATGTCTCTGTCGATGTTTCGGTCGTTGTGGGCTTTACTGCCGCTCCGCCTTTTTCCTTAAGAAGTACCTGAGCATATGCCATAATGAGAGGAGCTGCGCCCTTTGCGTCATTTTGAACGGTCTTTTCCGAAACATAATAGTCATAGCTGCCGTCTCTCCTGTTGTGACCGGGGCCCGAAGTTGCCGAACTTGAGCTTCCCGACAAGCCTGCGACCTGACAAATATCCTTAAGATTTACATCCGTCTTTTCCGAGCTTGTATATGTGAGCTTTTCGCTGCAAAGAGCAAGAAAAACACTGTATCCCGCATCATAATACTCGGAAGATACCGCCCCTATGTTTGCTCCCTTCATAAGAGCATAGCTTATGGCGGCGCTGCCGCTTGTTTCGGTATAATTATATTTTCCGTCAGGCTTGTCAATTACCTGATACCAAAGACCCGTATCGGGATCCCTGTATCCGAGGAGACTGTCCATAAGCTCCTTATATATATTTATAAGCTTTGTTTTTTCATCGCCAAGGTCAAGTCCGAATCTTTCCTCAGCCTTCATAATAAGCTCTATGTCGTCTGCAAGAGCCATAGAATACCAGCCTGTGCCTCTCAGCCAGAACTCCGAGCTTGCGCCCGTATTGTTGCCCGTTGTATTAAGCGCCCAGCTCTGAGCGTTGCTTGGGTCATAGCTGCCGCTTTCGGGGTCTGCCTGAGCGTCATAGCCGTGATAATAAAGACCTGTTTTTTTGTCTCTCAGCTTATTATAGACATTTGTTATCTGATTTGTTACGTTTTCGGCAGCCCTTTCAAAACCCTGACCATCCTTTTTAACTTCAAGCTGATATTGGAGAATGAATGGCGTTTCCATATATATTCCGTCAAGCCATACCTGATAGGGATAGTTTGACTTGTGCCACAGATTTCCCTCCGCTGTGGTCATATTTTGGGACATATATCCATAAATGCCGTCATACAGAGAGCTGCTTACTGCCGATGTATATTTATCGCTGTTTTCCGACCCCGATACAATAAGGTCGATGAGAGCCTTTCCGCTGTTTATATCGTCAAGGGCGTGGCCTACGCCGTTAGGACGTATCTTTCCGCCCGAATCCACAAAACGGCTCATATATGTCTCGGAGAAGTCCTTGTAGGAGTTATCGCCCGTAATCTCTGCCATATCCATAAATGCCGAAATCATACAGCCGTTTATATACGACCACTTAAACTGAGAGGGACTTTCGGTGTTCCACGGAGATCCGTCCTCGGGGTTGTCATCCTTTTTCATCTTCTCTATGAGAAGCTTCATTTTGTTTTCGGCATCTTTGGTATCCTTGTATTCATAATTGTTTTCGGAGAGATTTACTCCGAAGGTATTTGTATATTTATGGTTGTTGTTGAAGGAATTTGTTCCGAGAAGCAAATATGTCGATGAGGTTGCGCTTGTCTGCCCGTCAAATGTGGTGTCAACGCCGTACCATGCTCCGTCCTCCATAAGCACCCAGTTCCATGCGTGGTTCACTCCGCTTGAAGAGGTTCCCTGCTGATAAAGACATTCTATGCCCGAATCATCGCAGAGCAGCTTGAATGCCAGCGAATAGCCCTGACATACAGCTTTTTTGCCGACAAAAACTCCGTATGCCGAAAAAGGCTCAAAGTTCGTTACAGTACCCGTGCGGTTCAGCTCATCGGCTGCCTCGTTGTCATAGTCGGCAGCATCGCATACATAGTCGTGTATGTATTTTATTTTTTCATATTCGCTGCCAAAGCTGTCGCAGGCTGCCTTTACTTCGGCTCTCAGCCTGTCCATATCTTCGATCCGGGATTTCACCGTATCTGTATCATACATGGCATAAAAAGAATATGTCACTGTTGTCGTGTCGGAGGCGCTGTCATAGGATTTGGCTGTGCCGAGTCTTGCGCTGTTGAGCCAGAAATATTCGGGATAATCTCTGAGTATTGCCCAGCCCACGGCGGTTCTTGCGTCTCTCTGCTCCTGTTCGGTTCCTCCGAAAACATCGCCCGAAAGACTTATGTCCACACGGATACCCTTTTCGGGCGTTCTGCCTTCGGCTCCCCTGTGAACGTCCTCCTCTATATTTTCGGGAACGAGCTTTTCAATTATACTGTCATATATTTCCTTTTGTGTATCGTCAAGCAGCGCCCTGTAGCTGTACTGCGATATTATGCTTATAGGACTTATGCCCTTTGATTTGTCCGCAATGTATGCGTCAAAGTCAAATGCCGAAATATCGCTGTCCTCGGTGACGATATTGTCCGCCGAAGAAAAGGAGCCGTCGTCGGTTTGTGACGGTATCTTATCTTCTTCGGATGTTATTTCAATAGCCTGTCCGCTTGTGACGTCCTCGCTCATATCCGCCGTCAATGGCAGATCCTCTGCGCCGAAAACTGTCCCAACGGAGCCAAACCCCAGAACAAAGCTAAGCCCCAGAGCCAACATTTTTCTTTTCAAAACATATCCCTCCTGTCAGACATATCTGTGTTTTCTTAATTCTATCACAAATCCTCGTCAACTTCAACAGAATTTTAAGGTCTTTTTGGGAATCCTGTGGGAAAAATCACACCCGTCATAAACTTCCGTAAATACAAAAAAGACCGCAAAAGCAGTCTTTTTATTTTATCTGTAATTATTTGTATTTGGGTGATATTACCACATGACGATAGGGTTCCTCTCCGACACTGTATGTGGTAACATAGCGGTCGTTCTGGAGAGTCGAATGAATGATTCGTCTTTCGTATGGATTCATTGGTTCGAGGGGCTGATCACGTCTTAAATGCTTTGCCTTTTTTGCAAGGTTTCTGGCAAGGTTTTCGAGAGTTTCCTTTCTCTTTTTTCTGTAGTCCCTTGTATCAAGATGTACGCTTATATAAGGGCCTGAGCCTTTGTTTACCACGAGGTTTGTGAGATATTGAAGAGAATCGAGGGTCTGGCCTCTTTTGCCTATTATTACGCCCATATCATCTCCCGTAATATCAAGATAAAGCTGGTTTCTTCTTTCGTCCTTTTTCTCTATGGCAACCTTTCCGAGGTTCATGGCGCTGAATACCTCGCTCAGAAATACCTCTGCATCCTTTGCGGCCTTGTCTATGTTTATGGGAGCCTTTTCGGTTTTGTCATCGGCAGTCTCTGCGCCTGTGGTTTCGGCGGGCTCTTCCCTGAATGTCGGCCTGCGGACTTCTGTTCTTTCGGCTTTTTCGGCTCTTTCAGCCTTTTCTGCCTTTTTCTCCTGCTTGTATTCCGACTTCTCGGTCTTTTTGACCTCTTTTTTAGTTTCCTTTATTTCCTTTTTAGTTTCTTTCTTTGTATCTGCTGCGGGTGCGGTTCTGACCTCCGGCTTTTCCTTGGGTTTTGGTTCCTCGATAAACTTTGCTGTTTTTTCTGTTCTTTCGACAGCATTCTCAGCCTTTTTCTTTTCGTCCGCCATGGCTTTTTTCACATCGAAGCCTTTTTTCCATACAAGAACCTTTGCGTCTCTTGCTCCGAATCCCAAAAAGCCCTTTTTGGCCTCCTCTAAAACCTCATGTTCAAGCTCGTCATAGTCAAGACCAAGCATCTCTTTGGCCTTTTCCACAGCCTCGAGAATAGTCTTTCCGCTCATTTCGATATAGTTGTTCATTTATTTTTTTCCTCCTTGATTTTATCCTTTTCGGCAAGTCTCTCAAAATACATATTCAAAAGCTGCTGCTGTACCATCATAAAAATATTTCCCACGATCCAATAGAGACCCACGCCGGCAGGGAGGCTTATGGTGATGTATGCCATCATAAGAGGCATAATAATATTCATTATCTTCTGCTGCTGAGCCATCTGAGGATTTGAGATGTCGTTTTTCCTCGTCATAAGATATGATGACAGCCACGTTGTAACGCCTGAAAGTATAGGTATAAGAATCTTTATGCTTCTTATGTCAAAGCCCACGGTCTCTGTCACACGAACGCCCAAAAACGTCTCTATTGCCGTCTGGCTTGTATAAAGGGGTTCTATCTGAGAGCCTGCCGCTGAGGGAAGCGCCGAAACTATGGATGTCCACTGATCGGGAGTGATTTTGTTGAGAAGCTTGCACAGGTCATTTATATTAACAACATTAAATGTCTCGTGAAGGCTTGTGGGCACCTTTGTAAGCGCTATGGGTATGAGAGTTGTATCCAGAAAATCCTGAGATGAATTGCTGATTATTATATTTGCGATTTCAGTATATATATCCTTTATGTGATTTATATAGAGAAAGGCATTCTGCATTATATAATACAGAGCAAAGAATATAGGCAGCTGTATAATGAGGGGCAGACAACCGCTGAAGGGGTTGTAGTTGTGCTTTGAATATATTTTCTGTGTTTCGGCAGCCAGTCTTTTTTGTACCTCGGGGTCGTTTGATGCGTTTTTGTATTTTTCCTGAAGAGCATTTATTTCGGGCTGTATCTTACGCATAACGTACATTGATTTCTGCTGCTTGTAGGTGAGGGGGGTCATAAGTATTCTTGCTACGAGAGTAAAGACGATAATGGCAAGACCCAGGGAGTTTCCCTCGCCGAAAAGAAAGAGTATTCCCTCATAGATCCAGTTCAGAAGAATACCGAGAACATAAGCGATGGTGCCGGTAAGTGTGCCGGGGTCCTTTTGTACCATACCCCTCAATAGCTGTAACGAAATTTGGGTAAACAATCTGATTCCTCCTATGTGTGACCCCTCGTGGGTCAGGTTTGATGTTGTGGCAGCACCGACAGGCTCATTTTAAGTATATGCGCTGCGAAATACCTCCCACAAATGGGGATGATCGTCCGATCGGTGTTTCCATAATATTGTACAACATTTTTGACGATATGAAAAGTGTTTTTTTATTTTAAATTTTATGAAAAATTTTAACCTATGTCAAGCAGGAAAATTTTTTGACAGAAAGTGCGTTATTATCATATACAATACAAACAAGGCGATATTCAGAAGAAAATAGCGATCAACGAATTTCGGCTTATTTTCTCCGTATGTCTGTTCACTCTGCAAGGGAGCCGTTATTTCGCAGTATTTGTTGTGCTTTTTGTTATATCTCACAAAGGCTCTCAGCATAAGCGCCAGAAGAACGCCGAATATAAGGGCGGAAACACAAAGCGTCAGTATATAGTCGCCTGTGAGCGCCGTATCCGCCGTCTGTGCAGCCGCATCCGAAACGTTGTTGAGATAGATATATACGGATATGACCTGTGAGCCGTTTATGACGAGGTGCAGCAGTATAGGCGCAAGTATTGTGCCTGTTGTATATGTCACAAGAGCGAGAATAAGTCCTGCAAACATGGCGTAGGGTATCTGATAGCCGTTCAGATGGAACAGTCCGAAATAAAACGCCGAAAGCAGCATGGATTTTTTGACCGAAAAGCGTTTCGCTGCCCCGAAAACAAAGCCTCTGAAAAGGGTTTCTTCAAATATCGCAGGCAGGATCCCCATAACGAGAAGCCCTATAGGCAGGGGAGTCTGCATCATAGCCATTTCTACCTCTATATTTGTATCGGGACACAGCAGAGACGTTACAGCCGATATAAACTCCATAACGGGATCCATAAGAAATCCTATCATTACTATGAAAATTATGTTCCACAGAGACAGTCCCCGAAGGCTTATTATTTCCGAAAGTCTGTCCCTGAATATACTCATACATAAAAGTATTGGCAAAAGCACGAGAAAAAAATCCTGCACTATGAACATATTTACATAATAGACCGAGTCATCCATATTGGGGCTGAGCTTGTTTATAAGCAAAGCGGGTATTATAAGAATTATCTGCATAGGGAGCATCTCCCACAGAAGATAAAGAAACATAAATCGGTTTATGGATTTAGGGTTGTCCATGAGAATCCTCCCCGACATTATCAGGCTTTGCGGCGGACGGCTCGTATGACGGCTGTCTGTCGGCAAGTCTTCTGTCTATGCTTTTATTTATAAAATTGCCGTAGGTTCTGGATATGACAGCAAAAACAGGCACTCCGAAGAACATTCCCAAAACGCCGAAAAGTCCTCCGCCTATGAGTATTGAGAATATGACGCCAAGAGGCTTTATGCCTATGGAGTCTCCCAGTATTCTCGGCCCCAGTATATAGCCGTCAAACTGCTGTATCATAAATATGAAGATAGTCATCCATATAGCCGAATAGGGGTTCTGCATAAGGCACAGTATGACTACGGGTACGCCTCCTATAAACGGTCCGAAATAGGGGATTATGTTTGTTACGCCTATTACGCAGGCAAAAAGGAGGGCGTAGTCGGGGCTTATAAATATGCAGCCGAAAAAGAATATTACCGCTATAATGGCTGAGTCTATTACCTTTCCTATAAAAAAGCTTTCAAATGTGTTGTTTGCGTCCGCTATAAAGTCACGGAGCGATTTATATCCGCTTTCGGGCAGCATAAGGAAAAATGTCTTTTTGCAAAGATCAATAAGGTTGTTTTTGTCCAGAAGCAGATAGAGTGATATTATTATGCCTATAACAAAGTTGAAAAGCCAGCCCGCCACATTGAATGTGCCCGAAACGACCTTTGACATAACTCCCGGCACATACTGAACGCCCTGAAGTATGGCGTCAAATACGGCGTTTATGCTGTCCTTGAAGGCATTGACGATCTCTCTTGCGCCGCCCTCTCTGATGGCAAGCTCATTGAAAGCCCTGTTGAGCCACGCCTCCACTTTTGGTATATAGGTAAACAGAGCCGAGGCCACGTTCTGAATGCTCGATATTATTTCGGGCATAATGCTTCTTATTATAAAATACACGATAAGACCTACAAGAACATAGGTTATTATCATAGAAAGCGTTTTTGTAAGCTTTTTTTTGTTTTCGAGAATTTTTGCCTTTGCAAAAACCTTTTCGTCAAAAAATCTTACTATGGGATTGAGTATATAGGCTATGAGAACGCCTATTATAAAGGGCTTGAGAAGGGTTGCCGCCCAGTCGAGAATGCTTTTGAAGTCTATCTCCGTTATGACCCTGTAAAGCAGGAGCCCTATGAATATTACGGCGATAAGCCCCGTGTATTTTTTCAGTCCCTTTTTTAAAGATTCGATCATATTTTCCTCCGAAACAAACGGCTCAAAGCCCCTTTATTATACAGTGTACCAATTTTTGTGAATTTTCTGCCGCAAGAGCCTTGAAAACGGGATAGTCCATACTTCCGGCGTTGTCTGCCGAATCCGATATGGCTCTTATTATAACGAAGGGAACTCCGTTCAGATGGCAGGTCTGGGCTATGCCCGAGCCTTCCATCTCACAGCATACCGCTCCGAAGGAGTCTCTTATATGTTTTTTGAGTGAGTCGTCCGATACAAAGACGTCTCCGCCTGCCACTCTGCCCACAACGCCCTTAAGAGCGCACTCCGAAAGGGCTGCTTTTGCGCGGGATACAAGCTCCTTGTCGGCCTCGAACAGCGAGACAGCCATATCGGGAATGACCCCGGGAGCAAATCCCAGACCCGATGCGTCCATATCGTGGTGCATAACATCAGACGAAATTACTATATCGCCTATGCCCACATTGGAGTCAAGCCCTCCCGCAACGCCTGTGTTTATAATACAGTCAACTCCGTACAGATCGATGAGTATCTGGGCGCAGATGGCGGCGTTTACTTTTCCCACGCCACAGCGCACAACAACAACGCTGTTTTTTTCAAAGCTGCCCAGAGAAAAATCCATTCCCGCAATTCTTCTTACCGAGGCGATGTTTATGAGCTTTTTTATGTTCTCGGTTTCAAGATCCATCGCCCCTATTATACCTATGGTTTTCATTGGCGTCTCCTCCGAAAAAATTATTCAACCGTTACGCTCTTTGCGAGGTTTCTGGGCTTGTCAACATCGTTGCCCAGTCCGAGAGCCATATAATAGGCGAAAAGCTGCTGAGGTATGTTTGCCAGAAGGGGAGTGAGTATGGGGTGGGTTCTGGGGATATACATATAGTCGTCTGCATAGTTTTCGATTTCTCGGTTGCCCTCCATGGCGATAATGAGTACCTTCGCTCCTCGTGCCTTTACCTCCTTGACGTTGCTCATAGTCTTTGCAAAGAGATGCTCCTGAGTAGCCACCGCAATAACAAGGGTGCTTTCTTCGATAAGGGCTATGGGCCCGTGCTTAAGCTCTCCTGCGGCATAGGGCTCGCTGTGGAGATAGGCTATCTCCTTAAGCTTGAGAGAACCCTCTCTGCACACCGTATAGTCAAGACCCCTGCCTATATAGAATACGTTTTTCGAGCCTATATATTTTTCCATAAACCTCTTTACATTGGGAGCCTTTGTCAGTATTTTGTTTATGTGGGACGGAAGCTTTTCCATCTCCTTTTTTATTTCCTTAAACTGATCTACGGTCATTTTGCCCGTTTCAAGAGCTATGTGGAGCGAAAGAAGAAACATCGCCACCACCTGAGCCGAATATGCCTTTGTTGACGCTACGGCTATTTCGGGGCCTGCAAGGGTGTATATAACATCATCGGCCTCTCTCGCAATAGTGGAGCCAACGACATTGACAACAGCCAGTATGCGGGAGTTTTTCTTTTTCGCAAGTCTCATGGCCTCGAGGGTGTCGGCGGTTTCGCCCGACTGTGAAATGACTATAACGAGGGTGTTTTCGTCAATAAGGGGATCCTTATAGCGAAATTCGCTTGCCACATCGGATATAACGGGTATCCTCGCAAGCTTTTCTATAAGCGCCTTTCCCACAAGTCCTGCATAATATGCAGTTCCGCAGGCCACAACATAGACCTTGTTTATGTTGGACAGCTCCTCCCTGCCAAGCTTTATGGAGTCAAGCTGTATGCCTGTTCCGTCGGGCTTGAAACGGCGGTTGAGGCTGTCCGCCACGACTTTAGGCTGTTCATATATCTCTTTGAGCATAAAGTGGTCATAGCCGCTCTTTTCGGCAGCCTCTATTGACCAGTCTACAACATATACGTCCTTTTTGATCTCTTCCTTTTTGTCATCATAGATTTTTATGCTGTCCTTTGAAACAAAAGCGACCTCATTGTCCTCCAATATATATGTGTTTCTCGTATACTGAAGTATGGCGGTTATGTCCGAGGCGATAAAGTTTTCGCCTTGTCCGAGACCTATTATAAGGGGACAGTTTTTCTTTGTGGTGACTATCATATCTGGAAAATCGCTGCATATTATGCCGAGAGCATAGCTGCCGTCCACCTTTTCGAGGGTTTTGAAAACAGCCTGCTGAAGATCGCCCGTCTGATTATAGAAATATTCGGTGAGCTGAGCCACCGTCTCCGTATCGGTTTCGGATACGAAGTCATAGCCCTTTGATCCGAGTATTTCTCTTATCTCCATATAGTTTTCGATTATGCCGTTATGCACCACCGCCACTTTGCCCGATTTGCTGAAATGAGGGTGTGCGTTTGTGTCGGAGGGTATGCCGTGGGTCGCCCAGCGCGTGTGGCCTATGCCTATTCTTCCCTTGATGGGGTTGTCATAGAGCTTTGTTTCGAGATTTTCTACTCTGCCCTTTGTCTTGCATACTATGATTTCCTTTTCTTTTTCGCTGTATACGGCTACTCCTGCGGAGTCATAGCCTCTGTATTCAAGTCTTTCAAGTCCGCGCAAAAGTATGGGAACAGCGTTTTTATTGCCTATATATCCTACTATTCCGCACATAATTTTACCTCCTTGTTTCAGGCCAGATTTTCAGAAATGAGCCTTGCAAGCTTTTCAGCCTCTTTTGTGATGCTTTCCAGATCTCTGCCCTCTATCATAACTCTGACAAGAGGCTCTGTGCCGGACGGGCGGATAAGAACTCTGCCGTCATCCGAAAACTTTGCCTCAAGCTCGGCTATGGCTTTTCTGATGGTTTCGTTTTTTTCGTATTCGTACTTTTTTCGGTTGTCCACTTCGGCGTTTATAAGCACCTGCGGCAGAACCTCCATTATTTTTTTAAGCTCCGAAACGGGCTTATTTTTTCTTTTGATTACCGAAAGGAGGGTGACAGCCGTCAGAAGTCCGTCTCCCGTGGTATTTTTGTCGAGTATGATGATGTGTCCCGATTGTTCTCCTCCGAGACAATAGCCCTTAGCCAGCATTTCTTCAAGAACATAGCGGTCGCCCACCGATGTCACGGCAATGTTTATGCCGTGTTTTTTTGCCATAAGCATAAAACCGAGATTGCTCATAACGGTAGCGGTGATGGTGTTGTCCTTGAGAAGTCCTCTTTCCTTATAGTCCGTGCCTATGATAGCCATTATCATATCGCCGTCAACGGTCTCTCCGTTTTTGTCAACGCAGAGACATCTGTCGCCGTCTCCGTCAAATGCCACGCCTATCTCAGCCTTTTGTCTTATGACTTCTGCCTTAAGGTTTTCGAGATGAGTTGAGCCGCAGTTTAAGTTTATATTTGTGCCGTCAGGCTCTGCGCTCAGATAGGTCACATCGGCTCCGAGAGAACCGAAAACGAGACGGGCAGCCTTATAGGTTGCGCCGTTTGCGCAGTCAACCACCATTTTTATGCCATCAAGAGGACATTCTGCCTGAGAGGATATGTAGGACGCATAATCGCTTATTCCCTTTTCGTTTGTTGTCATAGAGCCTACGTCCGTACCCGTGGGGGTAGGTATATCGCTCATATGGTTTTGCATTATGTCCTCGATCTCTTCTTCTATTTCATCGCTCAGCTTAAAGCCGTCTCCGTTAAAAAATTTTATGCCGTTGTCCTTGACGGGGTTGTGAGATGCCGATATAACGACTCCCGCATCGGCCTTATACAGCCTTACGAGGTATGCCACCGCCGGCGTGGGAACTACCCCGAGGTCTATTACATCGGCTCCTGCCGAGCATATGCCTGCGCAGAGGGCGGCTCCGAGCATTCCTCCCGATATTCTTGTATCCGTACCGACAATTATAGCGGCTCTGTGTTTGTTTTTCTTCGTCAGAACATAGGCTCCGGCTCTGCCGAGCTTATAAGCAAGCTCGCACGAAAGCTCGGTGTTGGCAACACCTCTTACGCCGTCTGTACCGAAATATATTCCCATTTTTTTCTGCCTCCCGATGCTGTCGCTTATGTGCGGGGACGTATCCGAACGCCTCCGTCACAACGCCATAAAAGCTGCCGACCGAAAACAAGTCTACCGTATCCAAGACCTCATACCGTGGGTTTTATGCGGTATTTACAGTCTTTTTCGGCGTATGGGGCTTGTGTCGGCGCTTTTTCAAAAAATTCATTTTTAGGTATTATAACATTATATTTATTTTCTGTAAATAGTTTTTAAAAATGTTTTTGTTTTGCTTTTGTCGGTATAAAAGGGAAAAGGGACAAGTATGTATAGGAGGAGGGGCGGTGCTGTACACGTCAGGGCGTTTCAGTGACCTTCAGTCGGAGACAGATTTGAGAGGACTTCCATTAATAATGACTTGCAAAAAATAAGGGATTGTGTTATTATAGTGTTTAATCTGAGGAAATATTGTATTTATACGAAACCGAGGTTGATAGAATGAACAAAATGAGAGTAGGCATAGACATAGGTTCCACCACAATAAAAATAGCCTGTCTTGATGAAAACGGCCTGCTTATTTACGGCGATTACAGGAGACATCTCTCGAATATACAGCAGACCCTGCTGGAGCTTTTGGAGGACGCTGCCGAAAGCTGCCCCGAATGTGAGTTTTCAGCTATGATAACGGGTTCGGGCGGACTTTCGATAGGAGATTGGATAGGCATACCCTTTCTTCAGGAGGTTGTCGCAGTTGCCGAATGTATCGAACAAAAGGCGAAGGGCTGTGACGTAGCCATAGAGATAGGCGGAGAGGATGCCAAGATAATATATTTCAGCGGAGGCCTTGAACAGAGAATGAACGGCATCTGCGCAGGAGGAACAGGCTCCTTTATCGACCAGATGGCTACCCTTCTTCAGACGGACGCAGAGGGTCTTAACGAATATGCAAAGTCATACGATATTATATACCCCATAGCCGCCCGCTGCGGCGTTTTTGCAAAGTCGGATATACAGCCTCTCATAAACGAGGGAGCGAGCAAGCCCGACCTTGCCGCATCAATATTTCAGGCGGTAGTCTCTCAGACCATAAGCGGTCTGGCGTGCGGAAAGCCCATAAAGGGCAGAGTAGCCTTTCTCGGAGGACCCCTGCATTTTCTGACGGAGCTTAAGGCCAGATTTGTGGACGTTTTAGGGCTTGAAGAGGGGGACGTTGTCGAGATAGAAAACTCCCATCTTTTTGCCGCAATGGGTTCAGCTCTCAGCGCCGACCCCGAAAAAAGCTTTACCTTCGACAGACTTATTTCAAACCTCAAGGGCGACAAGCACCTCAGCATGGAAATAAACCGTCTTTCGCCTCTTTTTGCCGATGAGAAGGATTTTGGCGAATTTATAAAAAGACACGACAGAGCCGTAGTCAGAAAGGGCGATCTTGGCGCATATGACGGAAAGACGGTTTTTCTTGGCATAGATTCGGGCTCTACCACGTCAAAGCTTGCCGTCATAGGAGAGGACGGAACACTTCTTCACTCATTTTATGCAAGCAACGAGGGCGCTCCGCTTAAGGTGGTTATGAGGGCGCTCGGCGATATATACAAAAAGCTGCCCCAAAATGTTAAAATAGGCAAATCCTGCGTCACGGGCTACGGTGAGGGACTTATAAAGGCTGCCCTGACCCTTGATCTGGGAGAGATCGAAACCGTGGCGCACTATAAGGCTGCCGCATTTTTCAATCCCAAGGTGGATTTTATTCTGGACATAGGCGGACAGGATATGAAGTGCATAAGAATAAAGGACGGCGTAATAGACTCCGTTCTTCTGAACGAGGCCTGTTCGGCGGGCTGCGGCTCTTTTATAGAGACTTTTGCAAAAAGCCTTTCCATGAGGGTCGAGGACTTTGCAAGAGTTGCCCTCTATGCCAAAAGCCCCATAGACTTAGGCTCCAGATGTACTGTTTTTATGAATTCGAGAGTAAAACAGGCTCAGAAGGAGGGAGCCGAGGTCGCTGATATTTCTTCGGGACTTGCCTATTCTGTCATCAAAAATGCACTTCAGAAGGTCATAAAAATAACAGACCCATCGGAGCTTGGCAATGAAATAGTCGTGCAGGGAGGCACATTCTATAATAACGCCGTCCTGCGGGCTTTCGAGCTTATCTCGGAGAGAGATGCCATACGCCCCGATATTGCGGGCATAATGGGAGCCTTTGGCGCTGCGCTTGTGGCAAGAGAAAAATATACCGAGGGAGAGACGTCCCGGACAATTTCGGAGGAGGAGCTTGAAAACCTCACGGTGACATCCTCGTTTACACGGTGCAAGGGCTGCGGAAATCACTGTCTGCTCACCATAAACCGATTCGGAGCCGACAGGCGCTTTATATCGGGCAACAGATGCGAAAGAGGACTGGGAAAGGACGCTTCGTCAAGCTGCGTCCCCAATCTGTTTGAATATAAATACGAAAGACTTTTCAACTATATACCTCTGCCCGAAGAACAGGCTGAAAGAGGCGTTGTAGGCATACCGAGGGTTCTCAATATGTATGAGGACTATCCCTTCTGGTTCACGTTTTTCACGAAGCTGGGCTACAGCGTTATGCTGTCTCCCAAATCGACCAGGGATCTTTATCAGTTGGGGATAGAGTCCATACCCTCCGAGTCGGTGTGCTATCCCGCAAAGCTTGTACACGGCCATGTAAAATACCTTATAGATAAGGGCTGCAAATTTATTTTTTATCCCTGCGTTCCATATGAACATAAGGAGATAGCCGATGCGGACAACTGCTACAACTGTCCCATAGTCACGAGCTATCCCGAAAACATAAAGAACAATATGGAAGAAATACACGGCTCGGACATAGACTTTAAAAATCCGTTTTTCAGTCTGAACGACAAGGCGTTTCTCATAAAAAGGCTTGAAGAGGAGTTTGACAATATACCTGCCGCCGAGATAAGAAAGGCAGCCGAGGCCGCATGGCAGGAGCAGCAGCTTTTCAGGGCGGACATAAGAAAAAAAGGAGAGGAAACTCTCGGACTTATTGAAGAAATGGGCATAACGGGCATAGTGCTTGCAGGCAGACCCTATCATCTCGACCCCGAAATTAACCACGGCATACCCGAAATGATAACAGCCTACAACACCGCCGTACTTACGGAGGACTCGGTGGCTCACCTCGGAAAGGTCCCCCGTCCCCTTAACGTAAGGGATCAGTGGGCATATCATTCAAGACTTTATGCTGCGGCAGCCTTTGTCAGAACAAAGGAGAATATAGAGCTTGTTCAGCTCAATTCATTCGGCTGCGGTCTTGATGCCATAACGACCGATGAGGTGTCGGATATTCTTCGTGCCGCAGGAAAAATATATACTGTGCTTAAAATAGACGAGGTAAACAGCCTCGGTTCAGCCAGAATAAGGATACGCTCGCTTTTGGCTGCCATAGAGGACAGAAAAGCCAAAAGCATAAAGCCCTTCGCTCCCGCAAAGGCCGTAGGCAGAGTGATATTTACAAAGGAAATGAAAAAGACCCACACTCTGCTTATGCCTCAGATGGCGCCCTATCATTTCAGAATAATACGTCCTGCGCTCAGGGCGGTGGGCTATAACCTTGAGGTTATGCCTGCCATAGACAAAAAAGCCATTGACATAGGCTTAAGATATGTAAACAACGATGCCTGCTATCCTGCGCTTATTGTTGTGGGACAGCTTTTGGAGGCTTTAAACTCGGGCAAGTACGACCCCGACAACACTACTCTGCTTATGAGCCAGACAGGAGGAGGCTGCCGCGCGTCAAACTATGTGGGCTTTATAAGGAGGGCGCTTAAAAAAGCGGGGTATCCCAATATCCCCGTTGTAAGTGTTTCGGCTCAGGGGCTTGAAAAAAATCCCGGCTTTGTATACAGTCCCAATATGGTTATAGGGGCGCTTCAGGGATGTATTTACGGCGATCTTCTCACAAAGGTGCTGTATGCCACACGTCCATACGAGGCCGAAAAGGGTTCGGCGGACAAGCTCTGCGAAAAATGGCTCGGCATATGCGAAAAGGCTGTTGTAAAGCATAAAAGCAGCGAGTTCAAGAAGAATTGCAGGCTTATAGTCGAAGAATTTGACAGACTTCCTCTGAGAGATATAAAAAAGCCGAAGGTAGGCGTGGTAGGAGAAATTCTTGTTAAGTTTCACCCGACTGCCAACAACGACATTGTGGGACTTTTAGAGGCCGAGGGAGCCGAGGCGGTTGTGCCTGATCTTCTGAATTTCTTCCTCTATAGTCTGTATAACTGTACGTTTAAAGAAAAATATCTGGGTTTCAGACATTCCACAACGGTTATTACACGTCTGGGCATAAAATTCATAGAGGCTGTAAGAAAGCCTATGCAGGACGCTCTGCGCCAAAGCAGCCGTTTTGAGCCTGCCGCCGATATAAAAGAGCTTGGAGAGCTTGCCGCTCCCATAGTATCGTTGGGAAATCAGACGGGTGAAGGCTGGTTTCTGACGGCGGAGCTTGTGGAGCTTATACATTCGGGAGTAATGAACAACATCTGCACTCAGCCCTTTGCCTGTCTGCCGAATCATGTAACGGGAAAGGGCATAATAAAGGAGCTGAAACGCCGTTATCCTCTTTCAAATATTGTTGCGGTGGACTATGATCCGGGAGCAAGCGAAGTAAACCAGCTTAACAGAATAAAGCTTATGCTTTCGGTCGCAAACAAGAATCTGAATAAAGGCATATCGGAAGAAATAAAAATACCTGTTACGAAGGGAGTTGGGATCAGTGAGGCTTAAAGGCTTTATACTTGCTGCTGCGGCGGCTGTCATGCTGTCGGCATGCGGCGAGGTTGCAAACGAGACTACGCAGCACGGCGTAAACAATGAACGCAAAGAAAGAGAAATCATAGAAACGGTTCAGGGGAACAACACGGGACAGACAAACATAAGCATAGAGCTGCCCCAAGGCGACTGGGGAATCAACTTCAACAATTCAAAAAGTACAGCCTATGTCAAAGACGATGTTACGATAACAACGTCTGTTGTTGACGATACGGATACTTCGGGACTTCCCGAATCTCCGGAGGACGTCATAAAGGCTTTCAGCAGCGAGGATACCGAGGTAGAGGTGCTTGATTTTAAACGTGAACCTACCGAAAAGGGTACGGAGCTGCTGAGATATACCGCAAAGTCAAAAAAATTCAACGGAGATGTACGCATTCTTGTGGCATCGTCAGAGATACTTGACGAACGTACGGTTATTGTGGCTGACGGAACGATCATGCACGATGCCGACGAAAACGAGATCGCCGAGGTCAGAGCGGCTGTGGAGTCGGCAGTATATCTCGGAGAGTAATTTCCGGCACAATCTGTTTTTAAATCTAAAATCATCTGCAAATAAGCAGGTGATTTTTTTATGGAATGGATTTTTTTGAGGGCAAAAGGCTTATTTGTGACGTGATGTCGCATATAAAGGGCAAAATGTCACTGTTTTGCAGTATTAACGTGCTATATTTTAGGGGAAGCAGGAAAGCTTATACAGGCCATGGCGGACTGCGGCTGATTTTGGCTGCGGTCTGCCGCTGTATCCGTGAAAACAAAGCGAAAACAAAATTTTTAAAAAGACAGGAGTGAAGACTATGGAAAACAATCCTCATATGATCTATGAGCCTTCGGATGAGCTTGAAGCCGAATATATCAGAGACGGCAAGGGAGACATTCACCCTCTGTGCGATCGGAGAGCAAGAGACAGAATAGAAGAAATAGAGAACGACATTCTCAGGCTGTCCGACAAAACCGAGGTAGAAAACAGCTTTGAGATCAGGGACAGCATTTTAAGACATACATACGAAAATACTGATCTTACCGAGAAATTTGCATCCGAGATAGAAGAACACGGCGGCGATCCGTGGGCGTGGATAAAGTCGAGAATATCCCGTGGAAATTATAAGGGCATAATGACGGGAGACTATATAAATATAGAAATGACCGACAATGAACGTGGCGGAAAAAAGCCCTACAAAATACAGATAATGGGCATAGATACCTATACAGGCACCTACAACGCAGACAGAACGGGAACCCTCGGACATCATATTGATTTTATGTCGGAGGTATGCTATGGCAACGATGTCACATGGAAAGACGTCAGGAACAACAACGGAACCGTAGAGACCCAGTGTCCATATTTGGCATCGAATGTATATTCCCACCTCAATTCAGAGGTATATGACGCCTTGCCGCAAAACGTAAAAAACGTCATAACCGATAAGGGAATGCTTATGGAATTCAGATATTCGGAAGACGGAGAGCCCCTGAAAGATCCGTTAGGCTATAAATGGCGAAGCTTAGGAAAAGTCTGGGCGCCTCTTGAATTTGAGATTTTCGGCGCTCTGGTGAGAAGCCCTCTGCAACACGGAGCAGGACTTGCGTTGCAGTATCCCCTTTTTGCCCACACATATAAAAATCTGCTTAAGTACAAATATAAGCCTGACGGCAGTCTGACCCGTGTAGATTGGTGGACGGCATCAATTTGTGGAAACAGTACGGGAGAGGCTGTGGTGGCAGGCTACGGAGCGAGATTCGGCATGGTGACAGAGTACAAATCTATGCCGCTGTGTTTCAGAGTGGCACAGTAGAAAAAGAAAGGAGTGTATAAAATGGATTTAACCGAAGGAAAAACGGAAGAAATATTAATGAAAATAAACGCCTACAAACAGCTTTTGTGTCAGACCGACTATAAAACCCTTAAGTATGTTGACGGGGCGCTCGGAGAAGAAGAATATTCAGAGATAAAATCAAAGAGAGCCGCTTACAGAAGCAATATAAACAGGCTTGAAGAAGAGCTTGAAAAGGAACTTGAAAAACTTCGGGAGGCGCAGTCAATATGACGGATATAGTGTTCAATAAAATAAATCTTTTGGGCGGTATAGCAGCAGCCGCCCTGACTACGGTATTCGGAAAATACAGGATATTGTTTGCGGGGTTTCTTATGTTCAATATACTCGACTGGCTGACAGGCTGGTATCTCGCAAGGGTTCAATGCAGAGAGAACTCCGTCACCGGCGCAAGAGGCATAGTTAAAAAGGTTTTGTATTGGGTAGTTATACTTGCTTCGTTCTTCATATCTCATTCCTTTACGCTTCTGGGTGATCTTCTGGGCATAAATCTGGATTTTTGCATAGGTATTGGGTGGTTTGTACTGGCGTCATACCTTGTGAATGAGATAAGGAGCGTTCTTGAAAATGCAGTGGAGCTGGAGGTGAAGGTCCCCGAATTTCTTATAAAGGGGCTTGAAGTGGCAGACAAAGCCATAGACAACCTTACGGGGGATAATGACTTATAAAAGCGACTTATATATATTTTATATACCGACTGACAGACTGTTTTTTGTACCCTAACCTTCGGCTCCGCGCATATCTGCCATATGCGAAAGATAAGTCTTATGTTTATCCCACTTAAAAAATGTGCAAAAACCTAAAAAGGGGAGAAGTCTTATATTAAAGACCTCTCCCTTTTAGTTGTTGTTTTTCTGTTGTCGGCACGGCACATACTGCGCCGCAGATGCCGATAAAAATTATTTGATTATTTTATGGTTATTTCGCTGAATTTAGCTTTGTTATACTTAACTATGTCCGTGGTATCCTGAGCTGCGTCAACTGCAAAGCCCACAAGACATTTGCCCGAAAGGGTAGTTTCGTAGCTGCCAAGCTTTATCCATGCGATTTCCTCTGTTTCCGTTTCCTCATCGCCGCTGCCGCCTTCGCCGCCGCTCTTGTCGGCAAACTTGTATGAAGAATCCAGAACCTTGCTTATTATGCCGTTTACGTCCGAAAGATCCACAACGTCATCGCCGTTTACATCGGTATAATATTTGTCTGAGGTATTCCATTCCGGTCTGTTGGTTCCGTTGATGCTTGCAAGAAGTACAGCCGCATCGTTTGCGGTGAGACTTCCGTTTCCGTCAATATCGCCCACAAGACCCTTTTCCTCGGCGGTGCCGCCTGTGCTGCCGCCTGCAGAGCCCGAAACGCTCTTCTTTTCCATTGACGCATACATTTCTATTGTATTGCCGCTTCTGACTATCCTCATATATACGGGGTTGGGAGTCTGACTTGCTCTCTTTTTGGGGATACTCAGATATTTGTTTATGGTCGCATAGCTTGTGCCGACTACGTTGGCGCCGTCTGTCTCTCTCACAACGGGACCTACGTTCATAGCGCATACGCTTTTGCCCTCAACATCGGTACCTGCGTTATTATCGCTGTATTCCTCACCCTTTATATATGTCAATGTGTTCATATAGAATTTTGACTTGGGATCCGCCGATTCTCTTACCATAAGGCCTGCCTTCTGATAGTAGTCGATCTTTTCCCAATTTTCGATTTTTGCGGAAATATCAAAGTCGCCTTCGACTTCCTTATAGTCATAGAAGAAAGCGTCGTCTGTCTGTTTTGACGAGGACGATGTATAACCTATGAGGCCTGCGCCCTCGACTATGAGGGACTTGTCGTCCGCATCATAAGAAACCGTTCCGTTTGCCTTTACATTTCCTATATCTTGTGCCGTAAATTCCGGCATGTTATCCTTGTTTTTAAGTACCGTAACATTTATGGGATCGGACATTGTAAAGGGTGCGTTTGCCTCTGTGGATCTGTATACTGCCTGCATGAGATAAGAACCTGTTTCGGTGGGCTTTATTACAAGATCTTCGCTGCCCTCAAGCTTCTGATCGTTAAGCAGTACATATCCCTGTCCCAGATCGGGGAGGTTGCTCTTAAGCTTTACGGTATATTCTTCTCCTGCGATAAGGTCGGTGTTTGTGGCGTTAAATACGTTGCTGCCCTTATTGTCGATTATTTCGACAATTGCCATATCATCGCTTGAGAACGTACGATCCGATGCGCTTCCTTCAACAGCCTTGTCCTTAAGGAGACTGTTGTCACCCCATTCGCCTGTGATGTCGTTTATATATACTTCAAGGTTTGTATATCCGTAATAAGGGCTGCTTTCGTCCTCTATAAGAACTGTCGAATCCTCTTTGTCGGAGGAGCTTGTTCCCAGAAGAGTCTCATAAAAGTCGGGTATACCGTCACTGTCGGAGTCGGCGGGACCCTTTGCATTTTCAATGGTAATATATCCGCCTGCCTCTTTTTCGCTGTTTATGAAACGACCCGTGCCGTTCTTTATCTGAGCGATAAGTCTGTCGTCCTGAGCGTCTCTGTGAAGGCTTGCGCCAACGCCTGCCATAACCTTTTCGTATGCAGTGAGAGCAGACTCGGCAGTATAGTCGTTTTCGATCTCAAAGCGTGAGTTTGAGAAGTTTGCCTGAGTTTTGTCATACCATGCGTTTGTGTCGGTGTCGGCTGCCGCAGAACCGTTTATATAGTTGTCGCTGATATAATATGTACTCTTTCCCGTTGATGATGAGTCGAAGTCCATTATTCGGTTTTTGCACTTGTCAAGGGTATTGGGGCCTGCTTTATAATAGTTGCCCTCAAAGTTGACTTTTCCGTTGCCTCTTTCGCCGCCGTATGAGGAGTTGTGACCCCAGTTATAAACTACGTTGTTTGCATATGTCAGCAGATTGTCATAGTTTTTGCCGAGATATTCAAAGCCTCCCTCAAATCTGGGGTTTCTCGTGCCGTTGTGCGCCCATACGTTGTGGGTTATGGTGGCGTTATATCCGTTGAGGAGAGAGCCCATACCGTGCTTGAACTCGCTTTCGCCTGCCATAAGCTCTGCATCGTTGTTGTTGTCGCCGTTTTTATTGACCATAGTGAGGCCGCTCGATATAATGTTATAGGATACTGACGAATTAAGGAGCTCCTTTGCCGTAAATGTTTCGTCAATGCCCCAGCTGAATGAGCAGTGGTCAACGACAATGTTCGAGCCCTTTATGGTGGCTCCGTCAATGTCATATCCCTCGCCCGTACGGAAACGCATATATCTCATAATGATATTGTCGCCCGTGATTTTGCAGCTGCCTCCCGCTATGGTTATGCCCTCGCCGGGAGCCGTCTGACCCGCAACGGTGGTGTTGTTGCCAAATTCGATTTTTCTGTCGCCCTTTGTTGCCGTTGGGTCGATATGTATTGTGCCTCCTACGGCAAACACGATGGTGAGAGGAACATTTGCGCCCTTTCTGTTCTTAAGTCCGTAGCGGAGAGAACCTTCGGGGGGATTGCTCACGCTGTCCTCAAGGTTTGTTACCACATAGACTTCGCCCTTTGAGGTGAGAGTAGTACGTCCGCCCGATGTATATTTTCCTGCGCCTTCGACCGTAGGAAAGGCCTCTTTCTTTATTACGTTGCTTTTTCCTGCGGTGATGGTGGTTGAAAATGCGTCCTCGTCAATGTTGATCTTGTTTCCGCTGCCGTCATATGCGGAAATTCTTATGTCGTATTCCTTGCCCTCTTCAAGCTCTATGTTTGTGGGGAAGGTCTCGACCTGCTGAGTAATAAGAAATACCGTACCCTTGTTGTCCTCTACATACTGAAGACCGTTCGGATCGGTTTTGGGATATGCTCCCTCGGTGTCGGGAGACATAAAGAGCTTTTTCTGATGGTCGATCTTTCCGATGCTGCCTGCGTCAAGCCATGTGTCGGAGGTGCTTTCCTTATACTCTAACTTGTAGGACTTTGCGTATCCGACAGCAACGACTTCTTCGTCAATGTGGGATTTGGTGCCTGTGAGGTATGCCTTGGTGTTTGAATCATAGGCATAGTCAAGTATCGTCTGCTGATCCGCCGAGCCTTCTCCCGCAACGATACCCTTCATTACCTCTTCATTGCCCGTAAGACTTATGGACAATTTGCTGGGGCTGTATTCCTTGAACCAGCCGTTATATTTTACGATAAGACCCTGAGAGGGCTGCGTAAAGCTGCCTGCAGGATCGCCCGGAGCCGAATAAATGGAGTCGGATGCCCTGAGAGGATTCTGATTGAGGAGAGAGCCGTCCTTTGCGACAGAGGGCCATGTCAGTATCCATACGTTGTTGTCTTCAAAATAATCGGCCTGAAGATCTGTTGTATCTCTGAAGTTATAGCCTATGTCAATGGGCAGCGCATTCTGGTCAAAGGGTCTTGCCAGTGTCGGCACACCCGATACGACCAATGTGCCTGCGGCCATAACTCCCGAAAGAAGAAGAGCCAATAGTCGTTTTTTCATTAATATTTTTCCTCCTTTTTTATGTTTTTTCATTAACATTATAATTATAGCACATATTTTGAACAAAAGGAACAGCTTTTTTTTATTTTTTCGATATTTACGAGATTGAAAAGTTTTTATTCTATGATATAATATAATTGTGACTTGTGTCCGAAAAATAAGGAAAAAAATAAGGTGGAATGAGTTTTATGGAAGAAAACGGAAAAAAGGGATATGAGGATCTTGGGTTTGCAAAGCCCGATTTTGACAGGGAAAAAAGACAGGGAGCAGGGGAGGTCATATACGGAAGCGGCAAAACCTCGGAGCAGATAATAAAAATAACAAAGGCTCTTGCCGAAAACGGGCAGGAGAGGGTGCTTATAACGAGACTTGACCGTGAAAAGGCCGAGGAGATAAAAAAACATATCGACATAAAATATTTCGACAGCGGAAACATAGGCGTATACGGAAATATGCCCGATGGCTGCGGCGAGGGCTGCATTGTTGTGGCTACGGGAGGCACAAGCGACATACCCGTGGCTGAGGAGGCGGCTGTCACGGCGGAGTTTTATGGAAACAGAGTAAAAAGAATATACGATGTGGGAGTCGCAGGCATACACAGACTTCTGGGATATAAAAAGGATCTTGAAGAGGCGAGGGTCATAATCACCGTTGCGGGAATGGAGGGCGCTCTTGCAAGCGTTATAGGCGGACTTGTGTCGTGTCCCGTCATAGGGCTGCCCACGAGCATAGGCTACGGAGCCTCCTTCGGGGGAGTGTCTGCGCTTCTTTCGATGCTCAACTCCTGCGCCAGCGGAGTAAGCGTTGTAAACATCGACAACGGTTTCGGGGCAGGCTATCTTGCAGGTATGATAAACAAAATGAAAACCTATGAAGTATAAGGGGGACTATTCGTATGAAAACACTTTTTCTTGAATGCAATATGGGGGCTTCGGGCGATATGCTTATGGCGGCTCTTGCCGAGCTGCTCCCTGAGCCTGACAACTTTATACGCAGGCTTAACGATTTGGGCATACCCGATACAAAGGCGGCTATATCAAAAGCTGAGAGATGTGGCATAACAGGCTCCCACATAAATATAACCGTAGGCGGTAGGGAAGAAAACGAGGATATGTTTGAAGAGCCTGCACACTCCGATCATTCCGAAAGCGCCCATCATATTCATCACGCCCATAACCACGGGGGTCACAGCCATACTCATCATCACAGCGGCTATAAGGACATACTCGACATTATAAACAGTCTTGACGTGTCGGAGGAAGTAAAGAAAAATGCGGCTGCGGTATACGGCATAATTGCCGAGGCTGAGGCGAAGGTTCACGGCAGAGAGCCCGAAAACATACACTTTCACGAGGTGGGGACTATGGACGCCATAGCCGATATTGTGGGCTGCTGTATGCTCGTGGAGGAGATAGCCCCCGACAGAATAATCGCCTCGGACGTTAGGACAGGTTTCGGCACGGTCAGGTGCGCCCACGGCATACTTCCCGTACCTGCTCCCGCAACGGCTCTCATACTTAAGGGCATACCTACATATTCGGGAGATATTAAAGGTGAAATGTGTACCCCTACGGGGGCTGCGCTTCTGAGATATTTTGCGGACGAATTTTCAAATATGCCGCCTATGAAAACCGAAAAAATAGGCTGCGGTATGGGTACGAGAGAGTACAAAACAGCAAACTGTCTCAGGGCTTTTCTGGGTACCGATGGGGAGGAGAATGACAGCGTGTCGGAGCTTCGCTGCTGCATAGACGATATGACGGGCGAGGAAATGGGCTTTGCCACAGAAAGAATATACGAGTCGGGAGCGCTGGAGGTCTATACCGTTCCGGCGTTTATGAAGAAGAACAGACCCGGCATAATTCTGGAGGTAATATGCAGGCAGGCCGACAAAAAAGCCGTTCTGGAGGCAATATTCAAGCACACCTCCACCATAGGCATAAGAGAAAGCATATGCCGCAGATATGTTCTCAAAAGAGAAGAAAAAACCGTTTCCACAGAATACGGAGACATAAGAATAAAGACCTCAGAGGGCTTTGGAACAACAAAAACAAAGGCCGAATATGAGGATCTTGCCGCTGCTGCAAAAAATAAAGGCATCTCGCTGAGAGATATACGGCTTTGACCACCGAACTATCCATCGCAGAGAGGGGCGGCGGCCCATACCCCGACTGCCGCATCCAAAGGATGCGGCAGTCGGGGTATGGGCCTGCTTTTCCTGTGCCGCAGGCACAGGAAAAGCCACGAAAAATGCCGAAGGCATTTTTCGTGGCCGCCCCTCTTTTTTTTAGGCTCCGTTCTCATGCGTTGTCTGCCGAAGGCAGACGAGTAAGAGAACGCGGGCAGATGCAAAAAAAGTCTCAATATAGCCGAAAAAAGGCATTATTTACGCAAAAAAACATATATTGAAAAATAAAAAAATTATGGTATAATAAGAATATTGATTTTGTCGGGCGGAGGATTTCCGCTTGTTTTGAATGTGACCGACAAGGGTTCATTGTTTTTTGGGGTTTGCGGCAGCAGCGGTGGGTCATAGGCTGCTTTTCGCAGCGGAGAACGGTTATTCGCGATACAAATAATACTGATTAATACAAATTAATATAAATAATGCAAAGGTTAGGGCGTGTATTTTATGGATAAAAAACAAAAGACCGAATACGGAAACGAAAGTATAACTGCCCTGAAGGGCGCCGACAGAGTCAGGCTGCGCCCTGCGGTAATATTCGGTTCGGACGGCATAGACGGCTGCCGCCACTGTGTTTTTGAAATACTTTCAAATTCAATAGATGAGGCAAGAGAGGGATTCGGAGACAGAATAGAAATTACTCTCTATAGGGATAAATCCGTTTCGGTAAAGGACTTCGGAAGGGGTATTCCCGTTGATTACAATCCGAATGAAAAAAAATATAACTGGGAGCTGCTTTTCTGCGAGCTTTATGCAGGAGGCAAATATCTGAACAACGAAGGCGACAACTATGAATACAGTCTGGGTCTTAACGGTCTCGGTTTGTGCGCCGCTCAGTACAGCTCTGAGTATATGGATGTTGAAATAATAAGAGACGGAAACAAATATCTGCTCCATTTTGAAAAGGGCGAAAATGTGGGAGGGCTTAAAAAAGTTCCTTTTAAGGGAAAAACCACAGGCAGCTTTATAAAATGGCGCCCCGACAGAGAGGTGTTCACCGATATAGACATAACGGCAGAATATCTTAAAGAGACCCTGAAAAGACAGTGTATAGTCAATGCCGGGCTTACGTTTATACTTACCGTTGAGGAGACCGGAGAGGTGTTTACGTTCTGTTATGAACAGGGCATAAAGGACTATATAAAGGAGATCACCGGCGAAAAGACCATTTCGGATATAGTTTATCTCGAAACCCAGACAAAGGGTCGGGACAGAGAGGACAAGCCCGAATACAGGCTTAAATATCAGGTTGCCTTCTGCTTTTCCAACGATGTAAATTCCATCGAATACTATCACAATTCAAGCTATCTCGAACACGGAGGCTCTCCCGACAAGGCTGTGCGTTCGGCATTTGTGTATGCGCTTGACAAATATATCAAAAACAACAATATGTATAAAAAGGACGAAAAGAAAATACAGTTTTCCGACATTGAGGACAGTCTCGTTCTCATTATAAACTCCTTTTCAACCGTAACAAGCTATGAAAACCAGACAAAAAAATCCATAACGAACAGGTTTATACAAGAGGCCATGACAGCTTATCTGCGTGAACAGCTTGACATATATTTTATCGAAAACAAGGCCGATGCGGATAAAATAGCCTCTCAGATAATCATAAACAAAAGAAGCAGAGAGACGGCAGAAAAAACAAGGGTCACAATAAAGAAAAAGCTTACGGGCAGTCTCGATATGAACAACAGGGTCGAAAAGTTTGTAAACTGCCGCACAAAGGATACAAACAGACGAGAGCTCTATATTGTGGAGGGCGATTCGGCAATGGGCTCGGTCATTCTGGGCAGAGACTCCGAGTTTCAGGGCATAATGCCCATAAGGGGCAAAATCCTCAACTGTCTCAAAGCAAACTATGACAAGATATTCGCAAGCCCCATAATCACCGACCTTCTTAAGGTTCTGGGCTGCGGAGTCGAGATAACCACAAAGCACAACAGGGATCTAAACGCCTTCGACCTGAACAATCTCCGCTGGAACAAGGTCATTATATGCACCGATGCGGATGTGGACGGCTTTCATATAAGGACAATGGTGCTTACTATGCTATACAGGCTCACGCCTACCCTCATAGACAAAAAGAAGGTATATATAGCCGAATCTCCTCTTTATGAAATAACCGCAGGCAAGAACACATATTTTGCATATACCGAAAAAGAAAAAACAGACATTCTTTCAAAGATAAAGGGAAAATACAAAATTCAGCGCTCAAAGGGACTTGGCGAAAACGAGCCCGAAATGATGTGGCAGACCACAATGAACCCTGCCACACGCAGGCTAATACAGGTATGCCCCGGAGACGTTGAGGAGACGGCTCGCATTTTTGATATGCTTCTGGGAGACGACATAAAGGAACGAAAGGAACACATTGAGGTTCACGGTCACAAGTATATTGACCTTACAGAGCTTTCATAAGGAGACGACCGCAGCTATGCCGAGAAAACAAAACAAAACAGATAAAGAAATTCCGAACAGATTCACCGAACAGATAATTACGGACACGATCGAAGAAAATTTTATGCCCTACGCAATGAGCGTTATCGTATCGAGGGCAATACCGCAGATCGACGGCTTTAAGCCTGCCCACAGAAAGCTGCTCTATACAATGTACAAAATGGGGCTTATGACCGGGGCAAGAACAAAATCCACAAACGTAGTGGGAGAAACTATGAAAATAAACCCCCACGGCGATGCAGGCATTTATGAAACGATGGTTCGTCTCACAAGAGGCAACGAGACCCTTATGCACCCGTTCATAGACTCAAAGGGCAACTTCGGAAAGCACTATTCAAGGGATATGGCATACGCCGCAATGCGTTATACAGAGGTAAAGCTTGATCCCTTCTGCCGCACGATATTTACGGATATAGAAAAAAACACCGTAGAGTTTACCGACAATTTTGACTCCACAACAAAGGAGCCTGTACTTTTCCCCGTGAGCTTTCCCAACATACTCGTCACCGCAAACTTAGGTATTGCCGTAGGTATGGCATCCTCTGTGTGCAGCTTCAATCTGAGCGAGGTGTGCAGAGGCACTGTGGCATATATCAAAAACAAAAACACCGACCTTGCGGAATATATAAAGGCGCCCGATTTTCCCACAGGGGGACAGCTCATATACGACAGGGAAGAAATCAGAAAAATATATGACACAGGCAGAGGCAGTTTCAGAGTAAGGGCAAAATATCGTTATGACAAAAAGCATTCGCTCATAGAGGTTTATGAGATACCTTATTCAACAAACATAGAGTCCATCATCGACAAGATAATTCAGCTCGTCAAATCCAACAAAATAAAGGAAATAAACGATGTGCGCAACGAAACGGATCTTAAGGGTCTTAAGATCGCCATCGACATAAAGCGAAACGCCGACCCCGATGTCCTTATGGACAAGCTGTTTAAGCTTACGCCACTCTGCGACAGCTTCAGCTGCAATTTCAATATTCTTATTGACGGTTCTCCGAGGGTTATGGGCATAGGCGGCATACTTGACGAGTGGATCGCCTTTCGTATGGACTGCATAAGAAAACGTACGGAATATGATCTGCAAAAAAAGAAGGAGCAGTACCATCTTCTTTTGGGGCTTGAAAAAATAATTCTGGATATTGATCTCGCCATAGCCATAATCAGGGAGACAGAGTCCGATTCAATGGTTATTCCCAATCTTATGGAGGGATTCAACATAGACGAGCCGCAGGCCGAGTATATAGCCGAAATAAAGCTCAGAAACCTCAATAAGGAGTATCTTCTCAACAAGACAAAGGATATGAGACAGCTTGAAAAGGATATAGCGGAGCTTCTCGGCATACTTTCGAGCGATACAAAAATAAGAAATATCATATGCCGCGAGCTTAAAGAGGTAGATAAAAAATTCGGAAAGGAAAGAAAAACCGAAATAATATTTGCCGAGGATATAAAGACGGTTGCTGCTGAGGATCACATTGACGACTATCCCGTACATCTTTTCCTCACACGGGAGAATTATTTCAAGAAGATCACCCCAAGCTCTCTGAGACTTTCGGGCGAACACAAGCTGAAAGAAAATGACGAGATAGTCCAACAGTTGGACACAACAAACAAAAGCGAGCTGCTTATGTTTTCGGATAAGCAGAATGTATATAAGACGAGAGTATATGATTTCGTCGAGTGCAAGGCCAGCACTATGGGCGGCTATCTGAACAATCTTCTTCCCCTTGACGCCGATGAAACTATCGTATTTATGCTTGCCACCACCGATTACAGCGGAGAAATAATTTTTGCGTACCAAAACGGAAAGGTGTCGAGAGTACCTCTTGAAGCCTACAGAACAAAGACTAACCGCAAAAAAATGCTCAATGCATATTCCGACAAATCGCCGCTTGCGGGGGCAAGACACCTTACGGAGGGCGGCGGAATTGTTCTCATAAGGGACAGAGATAAGGCCGTACTCGTAGATTCGGACATTATACCTTTAAAAACCACAAAAAATTCACAGGGTGTACAGGTTTTTACCCTCAAAAAAAATTCCTACGTTACAAGGATACTCTCCGCAGAGGAGTTTGTTTCTCAGGATCCTGCTTTTTATCGCAGTACGAAAATACCCTGCGCAGGCCGCTTTATAAAGGACGAGGACAAGTCCGCAAATCCTTTTCTTGAGTCGGACGGACAGTAGGCGGAGGTTATATTTATCTAAAAATTCACCCAAAAAACACAATTCAAAAGGAGCATCGGAAATTTACCGATACTCCTTTTTTAGTTTATGTTATTTTTGTGTTATTTTTGCTTTTTTATTGTACTGTTGAGGATCAATAATGAGTTACCTTTGCAGGATCCTTGTCAACATCGTATACATATGCCGAGTTGAGAACCTTAAGCATTATCTGGGCTACATCCTGTCCGTCATAGATGGGCTTTCCTTCGCTGTCATAATCACGGACAAGGTTTGCATTCCAGTCGTTGATCACCCATTCGTCTCTGTTGGTGTTGGGGTTCTTGACGTATGTCAACAGTATGGAAGCATCATTTGAGGTGATTCTGCCATTGTTGTCTATGTCGCCCTTAAGTCCCTTTACAATTTCCTCAGAGATTGCTTCGATCTCTACCTTGTCGGTAATGTCGCTGCCGTCTGCAAGACCGAAAGCGCCTGCTGCGGGAATTGATGTTGTGATTATATCCTTAAGCGAATCAGCAGCCGCAGGATCCACAAGTCTGAACTTTATGGAGAATATTATACCGTTGTTATAGGAATTTACGGTTTCGTGAGCGCTGTTTTCAAGATAGCCTGCAAGTCTGATCTTTCCAAGCTCTGCAGCCGTCTTTGTTCCGTCAGGCTGAACCTTTGCATCAGCATAGTCGGGGTCGCCTTCGATAGGCTTAAGCGTATTGATCTGCTGTTCTACTATATCCTTTGAAATAAGGAGTCTGTCTTCTGTTCCCACAGCGTATTCCTTATCGGCGGGGCCGACTGCCATTACCTTTGCGGGGTCATAGTTTACAGCAAGAGTAAGATTGTTGATACCGTGTTCGTCATCGTTGCCCGAAAGCTCATAATCAACATCAAACTCGCCGCTTTCGCTCGGAGCGCTTATCTTCATCGTTATCTTAAGACCGCTCTGCTCCGGATTAGGATCTGCGTTAGGATCGAAGTCAAGATTTTCTGTGCCGCCGAATACCTTGATATCATCGTATATCTGACCGTCTGCGTCATATACCTTTGCCTCAACGGGAGTGATCGTGGTTTCGCCGTTTGATACAAGTACAAGGGGAATCTTGAAAAGCGTTGCATTAGCTGCGGTTATCGCTGCGGGATTAGGAACATTGCTGAGATCTGCCACGATATGTATGGAGTTGTCAGCTTTTCCTGCTTCAACGGCAGCTTTGTAGTCGGCTGCCGACATAATTGTGATCGTGCCGCTTGCATCTGTTATGGGGCTTTCCGTATCGGGAAGGATCTCCGTAGGACTGTATTTTATGGTTATATCTACCTTGCTTATGCCCTTGTTGTTCTGGACCATACAATCCATAGCGAACTTATCGCCGGGCTTGATTTGGTTGGCAGGCTTTACATCTTCATCATTATAAGCAAAGTAAATGGCAAAATCATCGGGCTTCATAGAGCCATCGTCATATTCTCTGCCTCTGGGGTCTGTTGCCGCATCTTCGCCGAGGAATGTCGAAAGAGCCTTGAGAGATCCTCTGGTATCATCTGCGGTGCAGTCTGAAATAACGGGTGTAATAGAGGGCTTTGTCTTTCCATCGCCGAAATCGGTATCGTCCAGCTTGCCCTGCATAGCCTGACCCATAAGATAAGCCACTAATTTTGCTCCTTCTGCGCTTATATGGGTGTTGTCAATGCTGTTGTCTGTTTTTACACTGTGATATGCTGCATATCCCGTAAATGTTCCTTTATCCTCTGTACCCGATGCCGGCGTATAAGTGCCTGCGCCGAGAGCGATATGCTCAGCATATGTATAATATGTGTTGTCAAGTACCGGTATGTCAAATGCCTTGCCGAGATCAATAATAGTCTGTCTGTAGTCGCCTATATCGCCGCAGTTATGCAGAGACTTGCCGGTGGGGCCTGATGCGCTTGTGCTTCTTCTTGTTATCGGAGTTGCAAGTATGGGGGTTACGCCTTTTTTGACAGCAGGCAGAATATAATTCTTATAAAGCGAGTTTGCAAACTGTCCGTCTATATTCCAACCGTTTGAGCCTTCCGAAGCGTTGGTAAATAATTTTTCAATATTTTCAGGCTTGTCATTTTTCTCGTCATTGTGTCCGAAAGCGAGAATCATATAGTCTCCGGACTTCCAGTTGTTTATGAGCGTCTGATAGTTTGCTTCCGTAAGAAAACTCTTGGAGCTTCTTCCCGAAAGGGCGATGTTTCTGACTATGGCGTTGTTGCCGAAGAGCTTATAGGGCGCTGTATAATTGTTTGCGCTGTCGTCTCCCAAAGCCATACCGAAACCGTTTCTCTTTACTGTGTAGCCTTTGTCCTCTCCGTAATAGCAGCCTGTCGAATCGCCGAGTACCCAGATGGTATGAGTTGCGCTGCCGTCAAATTCGGAAGGAGCGGTTCTCTCTGTTGCGCCGGTTCTGATGTCTTCAAGCGTAGGATCGGGTTGACCGGGTACCACAGGTTCGGGGTCTTTTTCTTCCTCCGGCGTATCGCCTGCAATGAAAGAGACTGTAGTATGCTTGGGGTTTGTGCCTACGGGAGCATAAATATAGGTTTTTCCTGCATCGAGAAAAGCCTTTATATTTGCCGCAGTACCGTCTTTTTTGGTTTTAACATTTGCTTTTTCAGCATCTATTTCGGTAGGAATGCTTTCGCCTGCGGCGTTTTTGATTCCGACCGTAGTTTTTCCCATAACTCCCGTGGGTTCGAGAATATATGCGGCTTTTCCGCTGTCAAGTGTAACATATACGGTCAGGTTTCCGTTGACCTTGGGCTCTATCTTTAAATAAGGTCTTGTGGAGCCAAGATTTTTGTTTTCGGTTGCGTTGTCGATGTAATAAAAATTATCAACACTGCCCGTTCCGTCAGCCTTTGTATCTGCCAGAGCTGTGATCTTGACATCTTCGGTATCAGCTATGACAGTGTCCTTTTTAAGATTCTGAAGGCTCCATTCTGTTGCAAGATCTGCGTTTGTGTCGTCCTGCAAAGCAGTCTCTTCGGGGGCAATTTCCTCTTCGGGAATAGCCTCTTCTTCGAGAGCGGCGGGGGCATCCTCTTCCGTGGGAGCTGCCTCTTCTTCGGGGGCGATCTCCTCTGCGGGAGCAGCCTCGTCAACGACCTCTGCCGTTTCGGGAGCCGTTTCGTCTGTTTCGATAACTTCCTCCGCTGTTACTGCGGAAGGATCTTCATTCTCATCGGTTGCGCCGACATAAACAAATGTGGAAAATGCCATTATGACCGCAAGAATGAAGGCCAGAAATCTTCGGTTTTCTTTTTTCACGTTTTCTCCTCCTTTTTAAATTATACATAAAAAAATATTTTGACCTATGATATAATAATACCATTTTTAATAAAAATAGTCAATCATAATCTTATTATTGTACAACTTTTTTTGTTTATGGTTTTGTTTTTAGTGCAGCTTGCATACAAATCATACAAGGGTTTGAAAAAAGTCCCGACAGATGTTATAATCAATAAATAAAGCCGACAGCAAGTCGGCACAGGGAGGATAAAAGAATAATGAAGGAATATATAAAAAACACATTTTTGGATCTCGTACGCTTTGACACAGGGTCAGACCCCGAGGCGGGGGACTTTCCGTCATCGGAGAGCCTTTCGGATTTTGCCGAGATATTGGCTATGAAGCTGACGGAGTCGGGGCTTGAAGAAATAAACATTGACTCTCATTCGTACCTTACGGCAACGCTGCCTGCGAACACCGACAAGCCGTGCTGGACGGTGGGCTTTATTGCTCATACTGACACAAGCCCCGATTTTTGCGGGCATATGATAAAGCCCGTCATACACGAGAACTATGACGGCTCGGATATTGCGCTCAAAAACAATATCACTATAGGGAAGAGGGACTTTCCTTTTCTGGGAGATCATATAGGAAAAACCATTATAAGCGCTGACGGAACAACTCTTTTGGGAGCGGACGACAAGGCGGGCATAACAGAGATACTTGCGGCGCTCAGATATCTTTCGGAACACCCCGAAATAAAGCACGGCAGGGTCAGGGTGGCCTTTACGCCCGATGAGGAAATAGGCAGGGGAGTGGATTTTTTTGATGTTGACGGCTTTGGCTGTGATTTTGCCTATACCGTGGACGGAGGAGAGCTTGGGGAGCTTTCGTGGGAGAACTTTAACGCAGCCTCTGCAAAAATAAGCATAAGAGGGAAAAACGTCCACCCCGGCACTGCAAAAAACATAATGAAAAACGCAGGGCTTATAGCCGCAGAGCTTTCGGGACTTCTGCCTGAGAACGAAACCCCCGCCCATACCGATGGCTATGAGGGATTCTTTCATCTCTGCGAAATAAGCGGAAACGTGTCGGAGGCTCATATGGAATATATAATAAGGGACTTCGACAGGGAGAGCTTTGAAAACAGAAAGAGACTTATAAGCGCGGCAGTTGAAAAAATGAACGAAAAATACGGCGGCGGAACAGTCTCTCTCGAGCTTAAGGACAGCTATTATAATATGAAAGAAATAATCGACCGTCATCCCGAGGTCATAGAGACGGCAAAAAAGGCTATGGAGCTTTCGGGAGTAAGGCCAAAGATAAGCCCCACAAGAGGGGGAACGGACGGCTGCAGGCTCTCCTTTATGGGGCTGCCCTGTCCGAACCTCTTTACGGGAGGGTATAATTTTCACGGCCCCTTTGAGATAGTTATTCTGGAGTCTATGGAAAAGGCCGTGCAGACTATTGTTAATATAATCAGGCTGACAGAAGAGAGAGGTGACAGAGATGTATGACTGTGAAAACTGTCTTTATGGCGATTATGACGATGAGACCGACAGCATAGAATGTACCTTTTCGATAGATGAGGACGACTATCGCAGATGGCTTGTGCAAAAGCCCGAAACCTGTCCTTTTTTCCGTTACAACAACGAATATAAGATAGTGAACCGCCAGATATGACATTTGTCACCAAAAGACATTCTCCTTTGTGAATGAAATAAACATAGTGTTTTGCAATTGTTAATTTTATATTGAAATTATGAAATAAGTTATGTATAATTATAAATGTAGCCAACAAGCTGCAACACAAAATATTCAGTATAAGAAAGGAGAATGCTTATGAAGACTGTACAGGACATTCCTATCCCAAAAATACCTATAAGACTTAAGGCGGACACTCCGTCAAGGGTCACGCCCGAGGAGCTTAAAGCCGAGCTGAACAGCATAGGTCTTTATTGCAGTGAAACCCGTGTCGAAAACCTCAGAAGGTATATTGACGAAACCGTAAAGCAGTTTCCCGACGGCAGCATACAGGGATTCGGTATGTTTGAGTATGACAGACCCAAACAGGAGGAGCTGCTGGAAAAGGGCTATACTTCACGGGATATATGGGATATAGCCGTTCCGCTTAATGATATTCACAACAACTGGCAGCCCTATGACGCCGCACCGTATATGGCGCAGCTCAGCAATGTAGGCTATCCCGAACATTTCGACTATCTTATGAAGCACTATATGGGTTTTTCGGGCGTAAAACACAGTGACGGCGACAAGGGGGAGGGTACCACCGCAGAAGCCATAAAGGATCAGTTTGTGAAGATAGCCACAGACATATCCTCCGTTCTTATAAAAGATCTGAATAAATATCAGATGGAGGCTACCTTTAAAAAGATCATAAAACCCGTTGACCCCGGCAGCAGCGACTACGACAGCGGAGATTTAAGTCGCTGTATATTTTTGGTGGATGGATATGATGGTACAGAATGCAGAGCCATAGGCGTGCTTAATGTGGAATATCACCTGATTATCAAAAACTATAAGGAAAAAAAGTCGGCTAAGACCAACTATAGCCTCGATGTGACTATACGCACAGCATTGTATACCGATACGGATGAGCTGGAAAAACAGGATATTTTTTTAAAGACCCATTTCAAGGGAAATCTGTTTTTCGGTATGGATATTCCCTTGAAACCCGAGGTAAAAATCTACGGTGAGCTTCCTCCCGAGGCGGCTGATACCTTCATACACTCTCTGCCTCTTGAACAGACGGATAACGACAGCATTTCGGTCATGGTGTTTTATGCTCCCGATCTTCAGAACATAGGCTGCATTGACAATACAGATTCGGCAGGTTCGGCTCAGTATTCCAGAACCGTTACAAGCGGATTTACATTTACATTCGGACAGAAGATAGCGGGAGGGGCAAAGTACGCCGCAGGGGTGCTGTTTCAGAAAGCCGAGCTGAGCGTTAATATAGAGATCTCCCTTACCGAACAGTGGAACAGCAGCCAGTCCGAAACGATAAGCTTTTCGGTGCCGAGCAAGTCAAAGGCTTTTCTCTATCAGGGGTATCTGCAGTGCGCCGTTCTGGAGTATAATATGAAAAATTTCAAATATTCCTACAAGCAGAAAGGCAGATTTATGACAAATATGATAAAGACGGCTCCCGTGCCTTCGGACGCTAAGCCGTCTGTTATAAAAACAAACGAAAAAACAGCCGAAAATACAAAGCCGCCGCTGTGGGAAAGACTGTAAAAAATAAAATTTCAAATACTTCAGTTATAAAAAGGGAGACGCAGCGAAAATGCGTCTCCCTTTTAAATATATTTTATCAAAAGTCAACAACGGATATCTGATCCCAGACGGCTTCATTTTTTTCTATATCTGTGTTTTCGCACCATTTTTCGATTTGTTCCTGATATATGGCCTCTTTTTTCGTACGGATATAGTCCTCTCTGAGTTTGCTTTCGAGAGTGGCTCTCGGAGACTTGTCATCGGGATGTTCTTTTATATAGTCGTCTATATATGCGCTGTAGTCGGCATCGCTTGGCTGATAGGATTTTGTAATATAGTCCATGACCTTTTGGTGCAGGAGTATTTCCTCCATTATGCCGTTTACATCCTCGGGAGAAAGACCTTTGCTGCGGCAGTAGTCTTTGCCCATTTCGTTATATATCTGCTCTCCGAGAGACGCAGCCTCGGCCTTGTCCTCATCATCCAGCGAAACGCCTATATCCTTTGCGTTCTTGCAGGCTGTTTTCACATATACAACGGAGGTATAGGCGTTTTCCTTAGCTACGTCCGCCGCAGGAACGCCGTTGAAGTCGGTGTCCCATATGTCGCTGCCGCCCATCTGTTCAAAGGTGGTTTTTTGTTCGTAGAGATAGACGGAAAACTCTCCCATAGAGATTTTTTTGCCGTCTACGGTCATTGCATAGTCTGTGTCGGAGGATCCGCCTCCAAATCCGAAAAATGAGCAGGCCGAAAGCAATGAACACATTATAAAAACAAAAACAGACAAAACAATTTTTTTCATATAAAACCTCTGCTTTTAAAGATTGATAATACAAAGTCCTTAATATTAATTATAAACTATAAAAATGATATGTCAAATATTTTTTGAAATTCGCCGATTAAAAATTTTTGTTTCGGCTGAGTTAATATGTATAATAAAAAGGGAAAGTTATAAAAAATCTTTCCCTTTTTTTATGTCTGTTTTATGCCTGCCTTGCGTCAAGCCTGTCTTTTATGTAGCTTATGAGGACCTCGGCGGTTTTTTCCAGTCCCAGCTTGCTGCTGTTTATGGAAATGTCATAGTTTCGCGAGTCTCCCCATGACACATCGCAATAATAGTTGTGATATGCCTTTCTCTGTCTGTTTGTTTTGTATATGAGAGCCTTTGCCTCATCCTTTGAAATTCCGTGGGATGCCTGTATCTTCTCTATTTTGTTTTTCATATCCCCAAGTATGAATATAGAGATAAGAGCCTTGTTGTCCCTCAGAACGGTTTCGGCGCAGCGCCCCACTATCACAAAGGATTCTCCCTTGTCGGCAAGGTCTTTGATAAACTCAAACTCCTTTATGGCTACATTTATATAAGGAGAGTTTGTCAGTCCCTTGACCCTTCTTGAAACAAGTCTCACATGAGGCAGCTCGTCATATTTTTTCATTTCATCGACATTGACGTTTTTGTCTCCTGCGATCTGCTGCAGCAGATTGTAGTCATAAAGGGGAAGCTCAAATGCCTCCGCCAATATTTCGGCTATTCTTCTGCCGCCGCTGCCGAACTCACGTCCTACCGAAATAATGAGCTGACCGTTTTTTTCGATGTCTTTTTCCATAAAAATCACCTCTCAGCTTTTCAAAATAAATATATTCAGTATTTTATATAAATATATGCCATAGAAATCATAAGCACAAGTATAGTCGCAGGAACGGCTGTCGTACAGTATCTCTTCCAGCTTATGGGATGTCCCGATTTTGCCGAAACCGCCGTGCCGACTACGTTTGCCGATGCTCCTATGGGGGTTGCGCTGCCGCCTATGTCTGTACCCATCGAGAGAGTCCATGCAAACGCCGCAAGCCCTGCGCCCTGTGTCTCCGCAAGGCTCTTTATGACGGGTATCATTGTTGCGGCAAAGGGTATATTGTCTATGAATGCGCTGGCAAGAGCCGACATCCAGAGTATTATGGCTATAATTATATTTGTGTTTCCGCCGCTTATTTTTTCGATAAGGGCGGCTATTACTTCAAGTATTCCCGTTTGTTCAAGGCCGCCTACGACCACAAAAAGTCCTATAAAGAAAAGGAGGGTTTTATAATCTACCTTTTTAATTATGTCAAGGGCTTTGCTTCTTGCTGCCAGAAGCGTAAGGATCGCTATTATGACGCCTATAAGGGATACCGTAAGCCCCGTTTTTTCGTGGGTAACAAGAAGTGTAGCCGCAAGAAGAAAAATAAAGGTGCTTATTAAAAAGTCTCTCTTTGAGTTTATTGCGTCTTTAGGATCGGGGTATTTTATGCTGCTGTTGTCGGCAACGTCACTGACAAGCTCTTTTCTCAGGGTGAAATAGAAGAAGAATATGACCACAACCATAGAAATGCCTGCCGCAACGCCTGTGTTTGTCAGAAAGTCCGTAAAAGAATAGTGGAGTGACGTACCTATTATTATATTGGGAGGGTCGCCGCACATAGTGGCGGAGCCTCCGAGGTTGGAGCAGAATATTTCGGCAAGTATCATAGGCACAGGGTCAAACCTCAGCGTCATAGCCAGCTCAACGGTGACCGCCGCAAGAAAGAGTATGACGGTTATGCTGTCGATAAACATCGAAAGCACGCCCGACATAATCATAAAAGTAATGAAAATGGGGATTATTTTGTATTTTACAAGCTTTGCTATGCGTAAGCACAGCCATCTGAAAAAGCCTGCGTTAGCCATACCCTCCACCATTATCATCATACCCATTACAAATATAATGGTTGACCAGTTAATGCCTGAACTTGACTCGCTTACGGTTTCGCTCTGGTACCAGAATCCCGCAGTGAATATGGTTTTTATATTCATTGTGGCGGCGAATGCGCTGAAGCTGCGCATACATATGCCGAAAACAACTGCGATCGTAAGACCTGCGCACGAAAGGGCGACAATGTGCCTTTCGATCTTTTCAGAGATTATGAGCAAAAACATAATTAAAAATATTGCCAAAGCGGCTATTTGTGCCATATAGCTACAACTCCTTATTATACAAGGGGTATCCCCGAAAACTGTTTTTTGTGTCGGCATAATCCCGAACCCGACATATTCGAAACAGTTAAAAGGACTACTCCTCAAAACCCTTTGGAGCAGCCACCCTCTTGTGATCCATAATATTTATTATAATACTTTAACGTACCTACGCATTATAACAAAATATAGCAGCCGTGTCAATCGGAAAATTTTTTATTTGACAGGGGTTTGTATATGGTCTTATGTTTTTGTTTATTTTGTCTTTTTTTATCTTTTTTTGCCTTATGTCTGCAAAGCTTTTGGCGCTCTTAAAGCAGCAGGGATTTTTTTCGATAGATAAGGCAGAGCCAAAGCTCTTTTACTTTTTTGCCCGTGGCCTCTTCGAGGGCTGTTTTGTATATTTCGAGCTGGGGTCTGTAGCATTTTTTCAGATACTCATCGTTTTCATCACGGTCGGTTTTGAAATCCACTATCACAAGTCCGTCATTTTCTTCAAAGAAAAGGTCGATCACGCCGTGAGTGAGTATGACCTCTTTTTCGGCTCCCTTAAGGGAGCGCATATCGGGATAGACCTCCGACACCGAAAGCCCCATTGTAAAGGGATGCTCCTTTTTGAAGTACAGCGCCGAGGCGGCTCTCTTTGCCAGAGGAGAGCCGAGATAGGCTGTTATATAGGCGGGGTCTATTATATACGACTCCTCGTTTGTGAGCAGTCCCCTTGCGGCAAGGTCACGCTTGAATACGTCAATATCCTCGGGAGGAGATTTGTAGTCGATGGCTGAAAGAAGGGTGTGATATGCCGTTCCTCTTTCCATAGGGGTGAGGGACGTTTTTTTGCCCCTGAGAAATTTGGGCTTTTTGCAGGCGAAGCCGCTTTTGCCGTATTTCAGCGTAAACATTTCTTCGGCGTACTGCTTTTTTATCTCTGTTACCGAAAGGTTTGTGGGCAGCGTAACAAGAGCCTCATAGGGGTATTCGACCCTTGTCTTTTTTGTGGGCGAGGGATCTTCTCTGTATACCTTGGCTCCGTTGTTTTCAATAACTCCCTCAAGCTCGTACCAGTTTGAAAATTCCATATTGAAAAGGGGATGCTCCTCCGAGGGCAGCACCGACATAAGCACGCTGAGAAAGCTCCTTGAGCCGTAAATATCCTCAGCCGCAAGACTTCTGCCATTTCGGCCGCTGTTTTTGCAGAGGTTGTTTTTCATTATATCCACAAGCTCCTCATAGGATGCAGCCCTTGTGGATCTGGGATTTTCGGAGGCTGTTATTATAAGTCTGCTTTCGGCTCTTGTCATAGCCACATAATACAGCCTCATATTTTCGGCGATCTGCTCTTTGTTGTATTTTATATATGCCGCCTCGGTCATCGCCGTGTCATAAAAAACTCTTTTTTCGGGGTCAAAGCAGCTCATACATATGCCTATGTCCCTGTCAAGCAGTATTTTTTGTTTTCTGTCGGCCTTTCTGAAGGGTCTTTGTATCTGAGAGACAAAAACCACGGGAAACTGGAGCCCCTTGCTGCCGTGAATGGACATTATATGCACGCTGTCTCTTGTGGGGGAGGCCGTCATGGCCTGTCTGAACTCCCTGCCCTCCTGTATGGAGCCGAGATAGGTGAGAAAGCCATAAAGCCCCGACTCTCCCGTGTCGTCATATTCGGCGGCAAGCTCCAGAAGCAGGTTGAGATTGGCTCGTCTTTTTTCGCTGTCGTTCAGAAGATTGAGATAGCTGTAATATCCCGTCTCGTTGTATATCTCCGACAGCACGGAGCTTGCAGGCTCTGTAAGGAACCTGTCGCGGAAGTATTTCATATGGGAGAAAAATTTCCCCAGCTTTTCAGCCGTTTCGTCATCGTTTTCGGAATAATATTTTTTTACCGTTTCATAAAAATATTTTTCGTTTTTGTCCGACGAAAGCTTTATTTTGCAAAGCTCCTCTGCGCTTATGCGGTATATGGGGCTGTGGAGAACCGTGACAAGGTCGATGTCCGAAAGGGGGTTGTCTATTGTTCTGAGAAAGCTCAGGACGGTTTTGTTTTCGATAAAGTTTGTGCTGTCGGCAGGCTTGTCCGTGACGGTGGGTATTCCGCACCGTTCCAGAACGTCTGTGAGGGTTTCGGTTATTCCCTCGAGACGGCTTAAAAGTATGACTATATCTCCGAAACGTAAGCTCACATCCTCTTTCATTATCGCCTTTATTTTTTTGGCTATGAGGAGAGCCTCCGCAGCCGTCTTGTCCTCGCATAATTCCCTTAATTGTTCGGTTTCGGAGGATATTTCGGGGGGATCAAGCCTTGTGTTTCTGTTGAGTATACATATTTCGGGCTTTGGATCGTTATCGCTTTCGGGCTTGCTTTTGGGAAAGTTAAGCGCCTCATATTCAACGCCGCCAAGCTCCTTTGACATTATCCCTCCGAAGGAGAGGTTTACAAAATCCAGTATGCTTTTTTTGCTCCTGTAGTTTTCAGAAAGCAGTATAAGGCAGTTTTCGGAGCTCTCGGGCTCGTCCTTGAAAAGATTGTATTTTTTTGTGAATATGCCGGGGTCGGCGTTTCTGAAGGCGTATATGCTTTGTTTTATGTCGCCTACCATAAAGCGATTGGCGCTGCGGCTGAGAGCCTTGAGAATTTCCTCCTGGAGGGGGTTTGTGTCCTGATATTCGTCTGTGAGTATTTCGGTATAGTGGGCTTTGAGATATGCCGCCGTTTCGGTCTCGCCGCCGTTTTCGTCCCTCAGAAGTCCGAGACAGGCTCTCTCTACGTCCGAAAACTCATATATATTTTTTTCGGACTTTTTTCTGCCGTATTCTCTCATAAAATCCTCCACAAGACAGCAGAACAGTCTGTGGGCTGGGAGGGCTTTTTTGTGTATTTCATAGCTTTGGCGGGACAAAAGGGAGCATATGGGTATGGCTGCCTTGACTATGGCCTTTGCCCTGTCCCTCAGAGCCTTTGCCTCCTGCGCAAGATCGGGATAAGTCTTTTTTCTCAGCCGCCATACCGAAAAATTAAGTTCGCTGCAGTATTTAAGTATCCTTTCGGGGTCTTCCTCTTCGGCTGCGTTCCTTATGGTCTGTTTTTCGTCCTCCGGAATATTGCTGCCGAAATATGACGAAAGTATTTTGTCCGACTCGGTTATGCAGAAAAGAGCCTCGTCAAGCCGCAGGGAGCTTTTGAGTATTTTGCATAGGGGAGATCTGAAAAAATCCTCATATGTATCGAACTCAAAGGCGGATTTTGCGTTTTCGAGCCATTTTTCGGGATAGGGCAGAGACGAAAGATTTCGGTATACCTTTATTATTTCTTCTTCCAATTCAAGAGTGGCGGTGCTGTCTGTCGAAAACATTTCGCACAGGGCATTCATAGGGGCGAAAAGAGGGTCGTTCTCTTCCATAGCCTTAAACGCTCTGTCTATAACCGTGTCCATAGCCTCCTGCCTTATGGAGACCAGTCTGCTTTCGGGCGCTGCCGTAAAGCTCGGATCCATATCCGTTTTATAAAAAAACTTTCTCACGAGCTTTCCGCAGAAGGAATCTATGGTAGTTATGTCGGCGTTGTTTATGAGCCTGAGCTGTTTTCTCAAATGGTCCTTGTTTTTTGTTTTGGGATCCCCGAGAAGCTCCTTTATTCTGTCCTCGGTGCGCTTAAGCATTTCGGCGGCTGCGGCGTTTGTGAACGTAACCACAAGAAGACGGTCGATGCTGTTTTCGGGAGAGCTTATTATACTGACTATCCTTTCTGTCAGCACGGCTGTTTTTCCGCTGCCTGCAGCCGCAGATACAAGTATGTTTTTGTTCCGTGTGAGGATCGCTTTTTTCTGAGTAGGTGAAAATTCCATATTTATGTTCCTTTGGCGTTACAGTTTTCTGAATACGGGCTTTTGTTTTCTGAATGAGGCAGCATATACGAAGCCTGCCTCTTTAAGTATACTATATGCCGCCGAAAAATTTTTTGCAATATCCTCGGGGCGGTGAGCGTCCGAGCCTACGGTGATTATTTCGCCGCCAAGTTCCCTATAGCGTCTGACAAAATCGGCGGAGGGGTGAGGTTGTCCCAGACCGTAGCGAAAGCCCGATGTGTTTATTTCTATGCCTTTTCCCTTTTCTATGAGCAGTCTGAGAGCCGTATCCACATAGTCGGTATAGTCGCTGTAGGAAAGGCTGTTGTCATCATAGACACCGTAGCGGTTCACAAAGTCTATATGACCGTATACGTTGAATGTGCGGCAGGTCTCTATGTTTTTTATAAGCTCCTCAAAATAGCAGGAATAAGCCTCTTTTTTCGTCCTGAAAAGAGAGAAGTATTTTTTTCTGTCAAAATACAGGTCATACAGCATAACGCTGTGGGAGGAGCCTATTATAAAATCGAAAGGAAATGATTTTGCAAAATCGTTTACCTTGTCTTTTATTCTGTTGTCAAGGCCTATTTCGACCCCAAGGACGATATATATATACTTTTCGTATTTTTCTCTCAGGGAAAGAAATTTTGGTATATATTCGTTATAGTCCGGGTATGTATATCTGTCGTCAAAATCTACATGATCCGTAAGAGCTATCTCGTCAAGCCCCAGCTCTATGGCTCTTTCTATCATGGATTCTGCCGAGGCATCACTGTCGGACGATGCGTTGGTGTGCATATGATAATCTGCTGTGTACATAACGATCCTTCCTTAGATAATATTTATTCTTTTATTCTGCGTTTACTTAATTATTATATCACAATTTTACAAAACAGTACAGAATACTTAAAAAAATAATTTGGGAAAAATATGGATCGAACTGTCAAAAAAGTAAATTGACATATAATCGGAAAAGTATTTGGCAAATTTATTATATATAGCGCCGCAGACTTTAATCCGCAGGTGGCGTCGCAGACTTTAATCCGCAGGACGAGCTTTGCCCGTCCGAGGAATAAATTTCAATTTGAGAAAAAACGTAGTTTTTGGAACAAATTGAAATTTATATTCCTTTATCCAAATGAAGTCGCCGGCTCGTCCGGCACGCACATTTGGCCTCATCAAAATGCAACTGCATTTTGATGACAGAAGTTTATTTTTGACAGCCCTCGAATACCGCTCTTGACAAGAGAGTGAATATGGTATATTATATAAATACCGAGTAAATTGGTCGGGATTATTCCCGAAAAAGAGGGGTGATTTTTTGAAAATTTCCACCAGAACGAGATACGGTCTGAAGGCTATGATAGATATTGCCGAAAATGAAGGCTGTGGCGCAGTTTCTCTCGGAGCGATAGCCGAGCGGAACGGCATATCCGAAAATTATCTCGAACAGCTCATAGCGGCTCTTAAAAAGGCGGGCTTTGTAAAGAGCGTTCGGGGAGCGGGAGGCGGCTACAGACTGGGCAAGGCGCCCGAGGATATTACCGTACTCAGACTTATGGAGGCGCTCGAAGGATCGCTTGATCTGGTAGAGTGCGGAGAAAACGGAGGTTCCTGCGGCAGCGGCGACTGCCTTGGCTGCAATACAAAGGAGGTATGGCGCAGACTCAGCACAAATCTTAAGGAGACTGCCGGAGCCATTACTCTTAAGGAGCTTTGCTCCCGCTGAAAACAAGCTTTATAAAGAGGGTCTCTCTGTCGGAGCGGCCGCTCTTCAAATATTCTGAAAGGAAGTTATCAAATTGGATAAGGTATATTATTTTGACAATGCTGCAACCACGAGGGTCAGCCCCGAGGTCATGGAAGAGATCTCGGATTATTTTACAAAAAGCTATTATAACCCATCGAGCATATACACTCCTGCGCAGAAATGCAAGGAGCTTGTTGAAAAGGCAAGAAAGAGGGTTGCCGATGCGGTGGGAGCCGACCCGAAGGAGATCTATTTTACATCGGGAGGCACCGAGGCCGACAACTGGGCCATAAAGGGTATCGCCGATGCATACGGTCACAAGGGCAGGCATATCATAACAAGCAGCATAGAACACCATGCGGTTCTTCACACCTGCGAATATCTCGAATCGAAGGGCTTTGAGGTGACTTATCTTCCCGTTGACGAGGACGGCCTTGTGCGCACGGAGGATCTTCTGGCTGCCATACGCCCCGACACCATATTAATATCCATAATGTTTGCAAACAACGAGATAGGCACCATAGAGCCCATAGAGGAGATAGGAGCCATAGCGAAGGAGAGAGGCATACTCTTTCACACCGATGCGGTTCAGGCCGCAGGGCATGTTCCCATTGACGTAAACAAAATGAACATTGACCTTATGTCCATATCGGGTCACAAGCTCTACGCTCCCAAGGGAGTCGGCGCGCTCTATATAAGAAAGGGCATAAAGATAAAGAACCTTCTTCACGGAGGACAGCAGGAAAGAGGCAGAAGAGCCACCACCGAAAACGTCCCCGGCATTGTGGGTCTGGGCAGAGCCATTGAGGACGCAGTATCCCATATGGAGGAGGAGACGGCACGTCAGGCAAGGATAAGAGACAAAATAATCGACTCTGTCCTCAAAAGCGTGAGCCATTGTCGTCTCAACGGTTCGAGAACAAAGAGACTGCCGGGAAATGTAAACATATCCTTTGAGTTTGTGGAGGGAGAGTCCATACTTCTTCTTCTGGATATGAACGGTATATGCGCATCCAGCGGCAGCGCCTGCACATCGGGCTCACTCGACCCGTCCCATGTTCTTCTTGCCATAGGGCTGCCCCACGAAAAGGCTCACGGCTCTCTCAGGCTCACCATAGGACGTTTCAATACCGAGGAGGAGGCGGACTATGTTATTGAAAAGCTGCCTCCCATTATAGACAGACTGAGACAGATGTCTCCGCTCTATGAGCAGTATCTTAAAGAAAACGGAGAAAAATAAAATATATTGAAAAAACGCCGATCATACGGCATAACTTAAAAAAGCGAGGTCGATATATTATGATGTACAGTGAAAAGGTAATGGATCATTTTATGAATCCCAGAAACGTGGGAGAGATCGAGGACGCCAGCGGCGTAGGCACAGTGGGAAACGCAAAGTGCGGCGACATAATGAAGATCTTTCTCAAAATAGAGGACGGAGTTGTTCTTGACGCAAAGTTCAAGACCTTCGGCTGCGGAGCTGCGGTTGCCACAAGCTCTATGGCTACCGAGCTTATAAAGGGAAAAACCATAAAAGAGGCTCTTGAAATAACAAACAAGGCCGTTATGGAGGCTCTTGACGGACTTCCGCCCATAAAGGTACACTGCTCCTGTCTGGCAGAGGAGGCTCTCCATGCGGCTCTCTGGGACTATGCGGAGAAAAACGGTATTGTCATAGAGGGTCTTGAAAAGCCCGTAAACGATATAAGCGAGCATGAAGACCTGCCGCAAGAGGAATAATTGTGCCATGAAAAAATTTTCTGTTCTGTTAATACTTCTGTTTGCACTTGCCGCCGCAGGCTGCTCCGAAAGCGAACAGGCGGCAAAGGCGGCTCCTTCGGGCGGTTCGGGGGTTTTAAGTGTAAAATATATAGACGTGGGGCAGGCCGACAGCATACTCATAACGGGACCCGAGGGCGGTCATATGCTCATTGACGCAGGGGCGGAGCTTGGCAGCGAGAATAACGATGTCATACCTGCTCTTGAGGCCGAGGGGGTCGAAAGGCTTGACGCTGTTATTGCAACCCACCCCCACTATGACCATATAGCCTGTATGGACGATGTTATCGAAAATTATGATATAGGCACGTTCTATCTTCCGGATACGGAAGGATCCTATACAAGCTCCACATACACAAAAATGCTTAGTGAGCTTGAAGAATATAATGTGAATACCGTATATCCCAAGGTGCCGTCAGAGTTTATGTTTGACGGGGCAAGCTGCGAGTTTTTGGGGCCTGTCGAAAACGAAACAAAGGACTGCAACGAATATTCGCTTGTTATGAGGCTTGACTGGGGAGACACATCGTTTCTGTTTACGGGGGACGCAGGCAGCAGCTCCGAGTATAATATGATAGACAGGGGCTTTGACCTTTCGGCTGACGTGCTTAAGGTGGGTCACCACGGAAGCGAATATTCCACCACAAGAGAGTTTCTTGACGAGGTAAAGCCCTCCTGCGCAGTCATATCCTGCGGCGAGGACAACAGCTACGGCCATCCGTCTCCTCTCACGCTCGGACGTCTTGACGGCATACCCGTTTATATAACGAAGGACTGCGGAGACATTGTCGTGACTTCGGACGGAAAGGACATAGAGGTGTTTACGGAGGAGGATCTTCCAAAGGGTTCGGCGGCTGAAAAAACGAGTGGTGATGCCGAGACGGTCTATATAGGCAATAAAAACAGCAGAACCCTCCACAGAGAGGACTGCGGAAGTCTGCCCGATGAAAAAAACAGGGTATATTTTTCTTCTGTGGAGGAGGCCGAGGCAGAGGGCTATAAAAAGCATACCTGTATAAAATAAATGGGGAATAAATTATGAAGAAAATCTATCTGGCAGGCTATGATGTTTTTTATGAGGACGCTGCAGAAAGAGGAAAAAAGCTTAAGGCTCTGTGCCGAAAATATGGCTTTGAGGGGCTTTTTCCCCTTGACAGCGAGGCAAAGACGGCTGAGGAGATTTTTTCGGCAAACATAGGACTTATAGACGAGGCGGATATTATCGCCGCAAATCTCAACGACTTCAGAGGGAACGACCCCGATTCGGGGACGACCTTTGAGCTGGGGTATGCCTATGCCCGAAAAAAAGCCCTCTACGGCTACAGAGACAGCCTTGAACCCTTAAGAGACAGGCTTGGAGAGCGTGACGGACAGGGCTTTTCGGTGGAGGATTTCGGTATGAGCATAAACCTTATGCCCGGCTGCTGCTGCATAATTGTGGAGGGAGACGCAGAAGCCTGCTTAAAAAGAATAAAAGAGGATAATTTATGAAAATTGTTTATATCGGTATGGGGATCTTTTTTCTTGTCACAGGGCTGATAGGACTTTTTCTTCCCATATTTCCGACTGTGCCGTTTCTTCTTATGGCGCTTATATGCTTTATGAAGGCCTCGGAGAGATTCAGACTGTGGGTCAGAAGGCGAAAATTTTATAAAAAGCATTTTATGAAATATGAGGTGAACGGTCAGATACCACTTAAAACAAAAATATATCTGGGAATAATATCGCTGGCTTTTGCGGCTGCATTTGTGTCGGCAGTTGTTATACTCCTGTTTGTGATAAAAAACAACAAGGAGCTTGTATATTCGTTTTTTGAGTTTCTTAAGGAAACGCTTTTGTGAATACAGCCGAATCCGAGCGGTCACAGGCGGCGAATGATCACAGATGATTTAACGATCAAATAATTTTTAAATATAAAAGACCTTCCCCAAAAATGTTAAACAAGAGGGGGAAGGCTTTTTTTGATATTCTGTGTTCTGAAAGGGCAGGTGTTTATCAGTCGAAAATTATGCCGTCGGCTTTTTCCTTTTCTGATCCCATTATTTCTCCCGTTGCGGCATTTACGGTGCAGCTGTATTCTTCGCCGTTATAATAAAATTCGACTTCGTATTCAGTTATACCATCGTCAAAATCCTTTTCGGCTTTTGCCTGTTTTATGTCATCTCTTTTAACACCGAAGTGGGAAAGGGCAATTTCAAGAGCGTCATCTTCGGTTATTTCTCCGCCGGTTGAGGTATTTCCGTAGGCGGCAGGCTCAGAGCCATTTTGAGCCGCAGCTCCGCCCGAAATGTTTTCTTCTTCATATTTTACGATGCTTCCGTCCGATATGCTCACGTCAACGTCATATTTCTTTTCGCCAAAGACAAATTCCAGTTCATAAACGGCTTTTCCGTCATCAATATCCTTCTTTTCCTTTGTGAATACGGCAGTCGCAGCATCTGCCGAGGCATAGTCGAGAGCGATCTGCTTTGCATCATCGACAGAAAGCTCTCCCGATGAGGCGCTGCCGCCCGAAAAAGTGGCTGCCGAGGCTGTCTCGGTCTGTATATCGTTTGTTCCGCCTGTGTTTGGGGCAGGAGGCGCAGCGTTGCCTTTGCAGCCCGAAAGAGCAAGCGCACAGGCGCTTATGCACAATGCGGCACATATTAAGGATAATTTTTTCATTATAGTCAACTCCTTTGCATATTTATTGAGGATACTCTGTCTGACAGGTTCCTTCCTACATTATAACCGACCGTATATCCGCGGTCAACTTACATTTGTATTAGAAAATATTTATATTCATATTATAAAATACCGAATAAATAATCCCGACAGGGCGGAGGGGACAAAAACACCGCAGAGCGTGTCAATCTTGCTATTGACTTTTGGAAAAAAAGCCCTTATAATTGTATTGAATGACAGAGTAAAATTCTGTATATTATAAAATTATATATAATAATTATATTTTTAAGGAGGATTATTACAAATGTTAAAATTCAGAAAAGCTGCTGCTTTGTTTACCGCCGGCGTTCTTGCTTTTTCGATGGCTGCGTGCTCGGGTTCCAAAGAGCCTGCCGAGACAGAAGGCGACAACACGGAGAACGCTCAGGAAACTCCCGTTGAGGGCAATTATACCATAGGTATCATCAAGCAGATGGATCACGTTGCTCTCAATTCTGCCGAAGAAGGCTTTGTTGACGCTCTTGCCGAAAACGGCCTTGTTGACGGACAGAACCTTACTATCGACTATGAAAACGGTCAGGGCGACACAAACAACCTCAGCACGATTGCAGACCAGTTTGTTGCCGATAATGTTGATCTGGTATTTGCCATAGCTACAAACGCTGCTCAGGCTATAGCAGGCAAGACTACCGACATACCTGTAGTAGGTACCGCTATCACATCGTACACAGAGGCAGACCTTGTTGACAGTGACGAAACACCCGGCGGAAATATAACGGGTACAACGGATATGAACCCCGTTGAGGATCAGATCTCTCTTATCGGAGAGCTTACTCCCGATGTGAAGACGGTAGGTTTCCTTTATTGCTCAAACGAAGCAAACTCTATCCTTCAGGTAGAGATGGCAAAGGCTGCCTGCGAAGAAATGGGCTATGCCACAACAGAGCAGACCGTATCGGGAACAAACGAAGTACAGCAGGCTGCTCAGAATATAGTTACCGAATGTGACGCTATCTATATCCCCACAGACAACGTATTCGCATCATCAATGCCTATCGTAAACGAAGTTGCCGTTGCAGCAGGTATCCCCGTATACTGCGGAGAATCCGGAATGGTAGAATCGGGTGGATTTGCTACTCTTGGCATCACATATTATTCACTTGGCTATGAGTCGGGTCTTATGGCTGTCGATATTCTTCTTAACGGCGCAGATCCCGCTGAAATGCCTATAAAGGGTTCGTCAGAATTTGAATATTGCATAAACGGCGAGGTTGCCGAGGCTCTTGGCATCGAGATACCCGAGACTTATGCCGATTCGGTTGTTTATCCGAGCGAGGCTTCAGATAAAACTGAATAAATACAGCGTTTAATGAGATTTGTCATGGGGGAATGACTGTTGAGTCATTCCCTCTTTTGACAGCAGAAAGGGGAATTTTATGGGAGCTATTATTTTGGGAGCCATTTCTCTTGGGACTCTTTGGGCTATAATGACTCTCGGAGTATATATAACATACAAAATACTCGATATTGCCGATCTGACGGTAGAAGGCTCCATAGCTACGGGGGCAGCCGTTGCCGCTCACTTTATAGTGGGAGGAATGAATCCGTGGCTTGCCACAGGCATAGCCATACTTGCAGGTATGCTGGCAGGACTTGCTACGGGGCTTCTTCATACAAAGCTCAGAATACCGCCCCTTCTGGCAGGCATACTCACAATGATTGCTCTCTATTCTATAAACCTGAGAATAATGGGCAAGTCAAACATACCGCTTCTGAGGACAAATACGGTGTATACGGGGGTTGCAACGGCGTTCGGCATAGCGGATAAAAATCTGTCGATACTTATTGTGGGACTTATATGCGCTTTTTTGGTTTCGGTCTTTGTATATTGGTTTTTCGGCACCGAGATAGGCAGCGCAGTCAGAGCCACAGGCTCCAATCCGCAGATGGCAAGGGCGCAGGGCATAAATACCTCCACCACCATAAACATAGGACTTGTTATTTCAAACGGTCTGGTGGCTTTTTCGGGGGCGCTTATTGCGCAGAACCAGTCCTTTGCCGATGTACAGATGGGTACAGGCTCCATAGTCATAGGTCTTGCGTCACTCATCATAGGCGAGGTTCTTTTCGCTATGAAAACAAACAGCTTCAAGAGGGTTATTCTGGCAGTATGTCTGGGCGCAATACTTTACAGAGTTATAATCGCCCTTGTGCTTAAGGCAGGTATGAATCCCAACGATCTCAAGCTGTTCACCGCAATAACCGTTGCCGTTTGTCTTGCGCTGCCCGTAGGACGGGAGTATTTTATGACTGTTACAAAATCACTTAAACGGGGGGAGAAATGACGATGCTTAAAATAGATTCTGTATTTAAAACATTCAACCCCGGCACCATAAACGAAAACAGAGTTTTAAACGGTATATCTCTGCACCTTGAAGAGGGGGATTTTGTCACCGTAATAGGAGGAAACGGAGCGGGAAAAAGCACGATGCTCAACTCCGTTGCAGGGGTTTTTCCTGTGGATTTCGGCACTATCACCATAGACGGAAAGGACGTCACAAAGCTTTCGGAATATAAAAGGGCGTCTCTTATAGGCAGAGTTTTTCAGGACCCTATGACGGGTACCGCCGCAAGTATGAACATAGAGGACAACCTTGCCCTTGCCTTCAGAAGAGGCAGAAAAAGGACTCTCAGGTGGGGGATAACCGCTAAGGAGAGAAAGGAATACAGGGCGCTGCTTGCAAGCCTTGGTCTTGGGCTCGAAACAAGGCTTTCGGACAAGGTTGGGCTTCTTTCGGGCGGACAGAGACAGGCGCTCACACTTCTTATGGCAACGCTGGTAAAGCCCAAGATACTTCTTCTTGACGAGCATACCGCAGCTCTTGACCCCAAAACGGCGGCTAAGGTTCTTGAAATAAGCGACCGTATAATAAAACAGGACAACCTTACGGCAATTATGGTAACTCACAATATGAGGGATGCCATAGCCCACGGAAACAGGCTCATTATGATGAATAAGGGGCAGATCATACTGGACATAAAGGGAGAAGAAAAAAACAGCCTCACGGTAGAACAGCTCTTAGGCAAGTTTGCCGAGGCTGCAGGCGAGGAGTTTACAAGCGACAGCGCCATTTTAGGCTGAAGCAGCGTGTCGAAAAATCGACACGCTTTCATCAAAATGCAGTCGCATTTTGATGAGGCCAAATGTGCGTGCCGGGTAAACCGGCGACTTCATTTGGATAAAGGAATATAAATTTCAATTTGTTCCAAAAACTGCGTTTTTTCGCAAATTGAAATTTATTCCTCGGACGGGCGAAGCTCGTCCTGCGGATTAAAGTCTGCGACGCTTTTTATAAACTTATTCCTCGGACGGGCGAAGCTCATTGCTCAGTGCTTTTCCTTACGGAAAAGTTGCCCTTCGGGCAATCCGACATCTTTCGGACACCATCAGTGCTTTTCCTTGCGGAAAAGTTGCCCTTTGGGCAATCCGACATCTTTCGGACACTACCTGCGGATTAAAGTCTGCGATGCTGCTTAGAAAACTTTTCCACAGACAGGCAATCCAACATCTTTCGGACACTACCTGTGGATCAAAGTCTGCAACGATATATATAAATACATTTGTTAAATGCATTTCTCTTATTATTAGTCGATTTTTTCAATAATTTAAGCCGTATCCGCTCGGAAATGAGCAATACGGCTTTTGGTTTTTGGGAATTGTTTAAGAATTGTGTAGGAAAAATCCGAAATCAATCTTCCTTGTAGGGAGATTCGTCTTCGGATTCGTATTCGTCCTCGTCAAAGGGATATACGTCTGCATCGTCCTCATCAAAATCCTCATAGATCTCATACTTGTCGCCGCTCTTAAGCTTAAGCACCAGCAGAACGACAGCAAGCGTGATGAGACAAACGGCAATAACGGCAAAAAAGATAAACTTTAATCCCGAAGACTTTTCAAGTTTTTTGAGCGTTGTCTTGATTTCTTCAACCGAAGCTCTGTACGAATTATCCATAACCTTTCGACCTCCTTAATAAATACTGCGTTTGAAATACCTGAATGACGATTCTTTGTTTTTCATATCAAGGTATTCTGCGTAGGCTCTCCGCATGATCTGCTTTTCATCGTGGAATTTCAAGAGATAATAGGCTTCATGCTGTTTATAAAAGCCTGCGTCAGCAAAAAATTCTTCTGCCTGCGGTTTGCAGTGATAAGAGTTTGCGATCATAAAATACCAGTGGACAGTCTTGTTTATAATATCCTCTGCGCCTCTGAAGGTATATTGAGTTTTTCCTATATATTTAATTATTCTGGCATCTGCATCGGTTTCTTCTTTTACTTCTCTGAGTGCCGTTTCTTTAAATGATTCGCCGGGTTCTACAGTACCCTTAGGCATTACCCATCCCATATACCTACCGTTCTGATTTTTGTATAAAAGCAAAATTTTTCCTCTGAATATAACTACACCTCCGCAGCTTACTGCATCAATCACATTATATTCCTCCGATACTTTAAGACACGGTGGGTTCCGTGTAAAGCAAAAGCTTTATTAGCTACATTATAACTGTTTTTACCAAGCATTTCAATAGTTATTTTTTATTTTTAATTTTCTTTTTATTATATAGATTTAATGACAAAAAAAGGTCTTAAAAACGGTGATTTTTGGTACTTTTTTACTTCAAAAAATAACCAAAAACCCCTTTACTTTAAGCAAAAATTGAGCTATAATAAAAAATAGGTAAATTTTTGAAAGAGAGGCTTTGACGTATTATGAAGGAACTTATTAAAAAAGTAGTCGAGAAAAAAGATCTTAGCTATGAAGAAGCAAGAAGAGCTATGGAATTTCTTCTGGGAGACGGAGCAACACAGGCTCAGAGGGCTTCTTTTTTGACGGCTCTTATGATGAAGGGCGAAACTCTTGACGAAATTGTCGGCTGCGCCGATGTTATGAAAGAAAAGGCAGAGCATGTCGCTCCCAAAAACAGACCGAATTATGTGGATCTTGTGGGTACGGGAGGAGACGGCACTTTCACTTTCAACATTTCCACCACTGCTGCCTTTGTAGCTGCAGGCGCAGGTGTGAATATCGCAAAGCACGGCAACCGTTCTATATCTTCAAAGTCGGGTTCGATAGATGTGCTTGAAGAGCTGGGCATAAATGTAATGCTTGAGGCAGATGCTGTTGAAAAATGTATCGAAGAAACAGGCATAGGCTTTATGTTTGCTCAGATATTCCACAAATCTATGAAAAACGTGGGTATGGTTCGCAAAGAACTGGGGATAAGAACTATATTCAACATTCTGGGACCTCTTTCAAATCCTTCAAATTCAGAAAATATGGTAGTAGGCGTTTTCAGCAGCGAGCTTGTGGATACATTTTCAAAAGCTATGCAGAAGATGGGAGTTAAAAACGCTCTTGTCATTCACGGAAAAGACGGTATGGACGAGATCACCACAGCGGATGAGACACTTGTTGCGGAGCTTAAGGACGGCGATATAAAGAAATATACTCTTACACCCGAGCAGTTTGGGCTTAAGAGAGCCAAAAAAGAGGAGCTTCTCGGCGGAGACGCAAAAACAAACAAGGAAATAACCCTTTCGATCCTTAAAGGCGAAGAACAGGGCTCCAAGAGGGATATTGTGCTTCTTAACGCAGCCGCAGCCATTTATGTCAGCGGACTCGCTCCCTCTGTCGCAGAGGGCATAAAAGCCGCAGAAAAATCCATAGACAGCGGAAAAGCCTATAAGACCTATGAATCGGTTGTCAGCTTTACAAACAAACAGTCAAAATAATGCGAAAAGGTATATTTTTAAATTTAAGGGAAATACTATAAGTAAAGCAGCTTAGAAAATTTTGAAGGGAAATCATATATCAGACAACACAGACAACACAGACAACACAATGTATAACAAGCTGCATATAAGGGAAAAAAGTGCCGTATGTGTCCCGGATCAAAGGCTTCGGGGCAGGGCAGACAGCCCGAAAGCGGAAAAAGGCGGCAGGATATTCCCCTCGATGCAGCGATTTTTAAAGAAGAATCATTATTATGGAGCGCCGATAAAAAATCATTTGCATTTTCGGTCGGCGCTTGCCAAAAAAAAGAGGGAAAGCTTTTCGTACCGATACTTATGCAGATTTAAAAAACGGTGTCGGTATAAGACGCAACTCAATCCCGTCCGGATAATATGTTTTATGTTTTGATGGCGTTTTGGATAAGAGAGGAAGGAGGATTTTTTTAATGTTTAACGTAGGTGATAAGATTGTTTATCCTATGTACGGTGCGGGCGTCATTGAGGAAATTGAAGAGATGGAGATCGATGGGAAAAAATGTCTTTATTATGCTATGCATATGCCGGTAGGCGGACTTAAAATAACCGTATCTGTTGCCAAGGCCGAATGTATGGGAGTGAGATATATCAAAACCTCCGACGAGGTGCTGGATACGATCACGAACGTAGGCCCCATAGAAATGTCAAGCAATTGGAACGAAAGATATAAGGACAATATGGCGAGAATGAAAACAGGCGAGCTTAAAAAGGTGGTAGAGGTCTTTAAAACTCTGATATACAGAGAAAGAGAAAGAAGTCTTTCCAGCGCTGAGAAGAAAATGCTCAGCAGCGCAAAGCAGATAATCGTAAGCGAGATAATATTGTCCAATGACATAGAAAAGCCCGAGGCCGAAAAGATACTCTATGACACAACCCTTGATAAGGCAACGGCATAAATCACTGAATTTCATCAAATTTTAAAGAACAACGTAAAGGACAACGTCTTTCGGCGCTGTCCTTTTAGATTGTCAAAAAAGTTAATCCACTTATAATATAATAAAAAAATTCGGCAAGTATATCATATACGGCATCGCAGATTTTGATCCGCAGGCGGTGTCCGAAAGAAATCGGTTTGCCCAAAGGTCAACTTTTCAGCAAGGAAAAGTACCGAGCATAAGCTTTGCCCATCCTACACCCAAATGAAGTTGTTTATATTTCCGATATGCTGAAAGGACAACGTCTTTCGGCGCTGTCCTTTTGAGTTGTCACAGATTTTTATAATTTTTTATGATGCTTTGACCGAAGGGGCATTTTTTGTATATGTTATCGCCGCTCCACGGATTATTTTATTCGGGTGAATATATAGCGGTCTTTGTTTCGCTGTCCCAGCTTACACCTACGCCGAGGGCATTTCCCAGGGCTCTGAAGGGTATGAATATTCTTCCATCGGTGATCTCTGCACGGACTCCGTTGTCCATAGCTACGCTGTCGCCGTTTATTGTCATAATGTTGCTTCCTGCGGTAAAGCATATGCTATTTCCGTCAAGGGTGCGTATTTCGGCAGTTTTTGTTTCGGCGTCCCAGAGTATCATTTCGCTTGCGTCAGCGCTTTTTATATTCTCTCCGCATATTGCGAGTGCGACAAATCTGAGAGGAACGAGCGTTGAGCTGCTGTCTGTCTGAATATAGGGGGCAACGTCCATAGTATATACCCTGTCGTCCACCATCACCGAGTTGCTGCCTATGGCTACCCTTACCGAAAGAGGAACCCTTTTGCTGACTGATGCCGTATCGGTGACAGTCTCGGAGGCTGCATCTGTGGCAGCCTGATAGTCCTCTGTGGTGGTCTCGGTTTTTTCGGTGGCTTTTTCGGCTTCGGGCTTGTCGCTTGCCTCAAGAGGCATATTGCCGAAAACATAGGTTCCGCTTGATATAGATGTGCTGTTGCTGTCAAGATAGACCGAGATCTCGTTTCCTCCCGTGTGCGAAACCAGTACATGGAGAGGTATGCTGTAGAAGGGTACCGAGTCATTTTTGCCTACATTGCGATTGCAGTAGGGATCGGGAATGGGAAACAGCTCTACCTTAAGCATAGTTTTTGAAAGTCTCGATATGTTCCATGGCAGATAGTTGCTGCCTATACGGGACCAGAGAGAATCGAGGGTAGACATTGAGCCCTCCGACACAAGAGAGTTTTCGAGGCTTTCCCATGTTTCTCCGCCTCCGAAGACAGAACCGAACTGGGGTATGTCCAGTACCTCTGCATTTTTGTATGTCAGAAAGATAGTGTCACCCGTGGCAACCTCGTCTCTGGGGGTTATTTTCAGATATACGTCCGTGATCTCGGTATTGTCCCTGACTGTTCTCGTCTTGTTGATTGAGTTGGCAGATGAGCCTGATACGACCGGTACAAACAGAGACAACGAAAATATAATACCCAATATAACTGCGCTTATTTTTTTCATATTTTTATCGTCCTCCTTATGAAATTAATGTGAAAGTATCCGTCAGATCGTCATTCGTATGTGTGTGGAGTATCTCCCGTTCAGATTCTTTCGTCACAGTCTGTGGGGGCTGCGGCGGAAGAAATTTCCGGAATTATGGAGATATACACCCTTGGCTTCGATCTGACAGGCGCTTTCTTAAACAGACAATTCCCTATTTATTATACATTAAAGAGGACGTATATGCAACTTAAATTTGACTGTCGAATGATATTATGCTGCGGACGACCGACAGACCGTTATTTTGAAGTATATTCGTTATAACCCTTTTCAAACAGCTCGGGAAGGCTGCCTTTGAGGGGGACTCCCGCTTTTCTCATAGCCGCATCAAGAGCCTTTAGCATAAGAGACATATTTTCATATTTGCAGTTTTCTCCCATATGGCCTATGCGTATGACTTTTCCCGAAAGATAGCCGAAGGAGCCGCCTACGAGTATGCCGAAGTCTTCCAGTATATATTTCTGTATTTCCTCAAACGATGTCTGAGGGGGAACATTTACCGCAGTAACGGTATTTGAAAATCCGCTTTCGGCATAAATCTCAAGTCCCGCTTTGTTTATGGCGTATCTTATAGCCGAAGCTATGCGGTTGTGGCGCTCTGTATAGTTGTCGTCCAGTATAAGCGAAACGGCTTTGTCGAGGGCATATATAAGATGTATGGGCATTGTATAGGGAAACCACTTTTTTTCGTACCAGCCGTCAAATGCCGCTATGCTGCAATAAAAGCTCTTTATGGGTGTTTTGCGTGAGCTGATGGCCTTGTGGGCATCGGGACTTACGCTGAGGAATGTCAGCCCTACGGGAGCCGAAAGGCATTTCTGGGAGCCGCCGAGAACAATGTCCATGTCCCATTTGTCTACGTGAAGCTCCTCTCCGCCTATTCCCGAAACACTGTCAACTACCGTAAGTATGCCGAAGCTTTTGAGCAGGGGACATATTTTGTCCACGGGGTTTGAGATTCCCGACGGAGTCTCGCAATGAACCACTGTAGCATATTTGAAGTCACTGTCTTTTTTGAGAAAGGATTCAAGCTCAGAAACGTTTATTTCGTTTTTATAGTCGGATCTGAAAAATACGCAGTTTCCTCCGTAAAGCTCTATAAAATCCGAAAAGCCTGCTCCGAAAATGCCGTTGTCTATGACAAGAACTCTGTCGCCCTCCTCGGTGAGAGAGGCGCAGGCCGCTTCAAGACCCAAAATGCCCTCTCCGCACATTATAAGGACATCGTTTTTGGTGTCCATGAGCCTTTGGAGCTTTTCACAGGTGTTTTTATAGAAATCATAAAAGCTCGGATCTATGTCGGGATTTGAAAGCTCCCTGCTCATTTCGTTTCTTACGCTGTCGTTTATGTATGTGGGGCCGGGAGTAAGTACAAAGGGTACGTTCATAATAAAAACCTCCGAAATTATATTTGTTATATTTGCGAAAGCCTTTGGCTGTATTGCTGCGGCTTTCATATTTTCAATTATAATACCCGGGTTTGTGTTTTCAATACGGAACAGTAATTGTACCGATACAATTTTTTGGAGGCAGACAGGCATATCCTCAAAAATCACCGCAAAATCGGCACAAAAAAAGCCGGGCATAAGCTTTGCCCGTCCTACAGCCAAATGAAGTCGCTAATCTTTACCGACACGCTGAGCCGAAGGGGGTTTCCTTCGGTTTTTTGCTGCGTATGTTTTCCTGTGATTTTCCCGTAAGAATATCGGCGCAGCCGCCAAAAAAAGCCCTGCGGCGGATTTTGCCCCGCCCTGCTCCCCTGCCTTCGGCAGGGGCAGGGCTTATAGGCAAAATCCCGACCCGTCCGCCCCTTGCGGGGCGGACGGGAAGCCGAAAAAGCCAAGGCTTTTTCGGCGCCGCAGGGCCTCGTTCACGGCTACCCGAAAGTATTTCTCGGATTCCACAACGAAAAGATTCCGTTTGCGGCTATCCGAACATATTTCTCAGATATTCAGCATCCGACACGCAAGATTAAAGTATACGACAAGACTTATTGCATCCACTATCGTAGTTATGAGAGGCGCAGCCATTATTGCGGGGTCAAGCCGAAGTACCTTGGCTGCCATGGGCAAAAGCCCTCCTATGGTTTTTGCAAGCACAACTGTAGCGTACAGGCTTAAGCATACTGTGACTGCCACAAGTCCGCCTCCCCTGTTTGTTATCATAAGTCTCAAAAAATTCACGGCGCAGAGAACGGCTCCGCATATGAGAGCCACTCTGAATTCCTTCCAGAATACCTTGAGAATGTCCTTATTCCTGATTTCTCCGACAGCCATACCTCTTATTATCATTGTGGAGCTTTGGCTGCCTGCGTTTCCTCCCGTATCGGTCAGCATAGGTATAAATGTGACGAGCAGAGGTATAACGGCAAAGGCGTTTTCATAGTTAGCCAGTATCTTGCCCGTAAGCATACTGCTTACCATAAGTACCAGAAGCCAAGGTATCCTGTTGCCTGCAAGACGGAACACCCCCGTCCTGAGATAGGGCTTTTCGCTGGGCAGCATAGCGGCCATCTTTTCAAAGTCCTCTGTAGCCTCCTGCTCCATAACGTCAACGGCATCGTCAACGGTTATAATACCCACGAGGCGGTTTTCCATATCCACAACGGGAAGCGATATGAGGTCGTATCTGTTGAAAATTTCCGCCACGTCCTCCCTGTCATCGGTGGTATATGCCTTTATGACATTTGTATCCATAAAATCTTCAAGTCTTGTCTCGGGAGTGTTCATTATAAGTTCCCTGAACGAAACAACTCCCTGAAGTATCCTTGTCGAATCGGTCACATAGCAGGTATATATAGTCTCCTTGTCAAGACCGTGAAGTCTTATATACTCTATGGCACCGCCTACCGTCATCTGTTTTTTAAGCGCTATATATTCGGCCGTCATAAGACTGCCTGCGCTGTTTTCGGGATATTTAAGAAACCTGTTTATAAGCTCTCTCGTGTCGGGATTGGCAAGCTGCATAACCCTCTTTACAACGGTTGCAGGCAACTCCTCCAGCATATCCACGGCGTCATCCACAAACAGATCCTCTATAATGCTTGAGATTTCCTTATCTGAAATACTTTTTATAATATGGTGCTGTATCTCTATGGGGAGATTTGCAAAAACATCGGCGGATATGTCCTTGGGAAGCATTCTGAATATAATAACGCTGTTTTCATCGTCCGCCTCACAAATAAATTCGGCAATATCCACCTCGTTCATCTTTATGAGATGTTCCTTTAATGTAACAAATCTCTTTTCCTGCGCAAGAGAAAGCAAATAAGCAAAATCGGTTGTATTTTCGTTCATTTTATACTCCTTTCCTGCTCTGTGTACGGCGCATAATGCAATACTGTGTACGGCGGAAAGAAATATTATCGGATCGCCATACTAAATTTTTGCCGTACAATATATGAAAGCATAACAGGCTGCGGCCGCAGCCCCGAAATTGTCATATTCACCGTTATCACTCTGACTGTGACCGTCCATATGCCCTCACTTCCTTTCATACGCAATTTATACCGTCTTTATTTCTTCTGTTCTTCTGTTTGCATACATCATATTAAGTATATCATACATTTGTCCGCATATCAAACTAAATTTTAACAAAACCCTCTATAGGGCATATCAACGGGAGGGCTGCGGTCAGACAAACTCGGCATTTTCGTCCCGACATACCGATATAAAAAATAATTTTGCTTGCGGGATAAAAAAAGCATTGTATATTTTGCGGAATTAGTTTAAAATAATTTATGGAAATCCGAATGACGCAAAAAAAATTATTATCGGATCGGCATTTCCCCGTGCAGTATTCTATAAAAGGGTTTGAGGTAGAGGATATGCTTTTCAATTCAGCCGATTTTATAATATTCTTTGTAACAGTGCTATTTTTATACTACGCTCTGCCCTACAGACTCAGATGGCCAATGCTGCTGGGAGCGAGCCTTATTTTTTATATGGCGTGGAAGCCCTCCCTCGTTCTGCTTATATTGTTTTCGGCCTTTGTGAACTTTGCGGCATCAAAGAAAATATACAAGGCGAGAAAAAGAAGCTCAAAAAAGCGGTTTCTTATACTTGCTATGGTCATAAACTTCGGGCTTCTGATCATATTCAAATATCTCGTTTTTCTGAGCGATCTTCTTATGCAGCTATGCGGACTTCTGGGGGCGGACTATCCCATAGGCGAATTTGACATAATACTGCCTATGGGCATATCCTTCTATACGTTTCAGGCGGCGGCATATACCATAGACGTTTACAGAGGCGATATAAGACCGCTGAAAAGCTTTTTCAGGTTTGCCCTTTTTATAACATTCTTTCCTCAGCTTGTGGCGGGTCCTATCGAAAGAGCCAAAAACCTCATAAGGCAGCTTTTTTCATATCACCCGTTCAGAATAGAAAATATAAGCTTCGGTCTTAAAATGATGCTCATAGGCTTTTTCAAAAAAGTCGTCATAGCCGACAGGCTTGCCATTGTCGTTGACACCATATTCAACGACCCCAAAAGCTTCGGCGGCATATCGTTCATTGTGGGGGCGTTTCTGTTTTCGATACAGATATTCTGCGATTTTTCGGGATATTCCGATATTGCGATAGGCGCTGCGCGCACAATGGGCATAAGGCTTATTAAAAACTTTGACAGACCCTATTTTTCAAAATCCATTCAGGAATTCTGGAGACGGTGGCATATTTCGCTGTCGGCATGGTTTAAGGACTATGTGTATATACCTCTCGGAGGCAGCAGGGTAAGCGGTCTGAGATGGGCATATAATATAATGATAACATTTCTTCTGAGCGGACTGTGGCACGGCGCAAACCTCACCTTTCTTGTATGGGGCGGCCTCCACGGAATTTTTCAGATAATAGGCAGAATCAAAAACAGACTTTTCGGCCGTTTCAGACCAAAGCTGTTTATATCTGACATAATGAGCTGCATAATCACATTCTGTCTTGTGGCGTTTGCGTGGATATTCTTCAGAGCCAACTCACTGTCGGACGCAGTATATATAATCACGAACCTCACAAGCGATATAGGCAGGATCGGCGATATGCAGTACCTCTATGAAACCGCTCTTAGCTGGGGCGTGGGGTTGTATCCCCTTGCGTGTACCGCAGCGTCGGTGGCTATACTTTTTATTATGGAGCTTATAAGCTTCAGATATAATATTGCGGCGCTTATGGAAAAGGCTCCCTTTGTGCTGAGGCTTGCCTTTTATTATATACTGGCTTTATTTATTTTAGGAACAGGAGTGTTTGACAGTGGAGCAGCGTTTATATATTTTCAATTTTAGAAAGCTGTTTTTGTTTATTATAAAATCCCTGTTGTTCTGCGGTCTTATAATACCCTCCGCAGTATGGCTGGGAAACACATATAAACAGGCCTCGAAAGAAAACGAGATAAACCGCTACAACAAGCAGAGGTTTGACGAATTTTATAAAAACGACTCTCAATACGATCTTATTTTTATAGGCAGCTCCCACGCATACTGTAGCTTTGACCCTAAGATCTTTGACGAAAGACTGGGTACAAACAGCTATAATATGGGTATGCCCCTTCAGCTCCCCGCGTCGACCTACTATGAGCTGAGAGAAATTCTTTCGTATCAGGATCCAAAAACAGTCATTATGGAGGCTTATTGGGGTGTTATGGAGCAGGACTTTCAGATAAACCAAGTCACGCAGCTATTTCAGGTGCTTGACAACGATGCTCTTAAGGAGGAATATATCGAAAAGGTATTTCCTTTTTCGGAAAAAATAAAATATTCCGTAGACGCTCTCAAATATCAAAGCGATTATTTCGCATATAAAAGCGATGAGTATGACGAAAAGCTGCGAAAAATGCTGGATCTCCAAAAGCCTGCGGGAGAGTATCATACCACAGGCAGCGAAAGCTACGGCGACAAGGGCTTCGTATACTGCGATTATGAGCTGCTCCCCGGAGAGTATGACAGGACAAATCAGTTCAGAAACCTTGACGGAAAAAGCTTTGAATTTTCTGATGAACAGCTCTTTTATCTTGACAAGATAAGCACCCTTTGCAGAGAAAAGGGCGTAAAGCTCATTTTTGTCACGGCTCCCATAGCTCCGGTATCTATGGACTATATAAAAAACTATGACTCCATAAATCAAAAAATCAGCGATTTCTGCAAAGAAAAAGGTATTCCCTACTTTGACTACAATATAATAAACAGAGAAGAAAACCTTTTCGGAAACGAAAATTTCAGAGACGATGCTCATCTCAACTACAGCGGAGTCGAAATAATGGACAATCACTTTATAGATCTTTTAGAACAAAAAGGAATGACGCTCAAATGAAAAAAACATACGAGACATTCTCTCCCGAAGAAACCTACGAGCTTGCCTTTGAAATGGGTAAAAAAGCCGCAGGCGGAGACATATACTGTCTTGACGGAGAGCTTGGAGCGGGAAAGACCTGCTTTGCAAAGGGCTTCGCAAGAGGAATGGGTATATGCGAAAACATCACAAGCCCCACGTTCACAATTATAAACGAATATGAGGGAGATCCTGCGCTTTACCATTTTGACGCATACAGACTGGGAGACGAGGAAGGTCTGTACGCCATAGGAGCGGACGAATATTTTTATAAAAACGGAGTATGTATCATAGAATGGTCCGATATAATAAAAACAGCCCTGCCCGAAAATGCCATAAAAATAAGACTTTTCAAGGACGGCATAAAGGGAGATGGCTACAGAAGAATTGAGGTGGAACAATGAACATACTGGCTCTTGATTCAAGCGGACTTGCGGCGAGCGCAGCTATTGTCTCGGACGGAAAGGTCTTGGGAGAATTTTTTCTGAATTATAAAAAGACACATTCCGAGACACTTATGCCTCTTGTCGAAAATCTGCTTGGTTTTCTCGGATTTGACAAAAACGAAATAGATTTTATCGCCATAACCTCGGGGCCGGGGTCGTTTACGGGTCTGCGCATAGGTATGGGCTGCGCAAAGGGGCTGGCTGCGGCTCTGAATAAAAAGCTCATACCCGTTCCCACTCTTGACGTCATAGCTATGGGTGCAGCCGAAAGCGGCAGACTGGCGGTGCCCGTTATGGACGCAAGAAGAAATCAGGTCTATTTCAGCATTTATAAGACCTGCTGCGGCAATATCGAAAGAATATGGGATTATGACGCAAAGGACATAAACGAGGTCATAGATATAGTAAAGAATATAGACAAAAACGCAGTTTTTCTTGGGGACGGAGCCTGCGCATTCCGAAAGGAAATAGAGGATGCAGGCTTTTCGGCGGCTAACCCCGCCGCAAATATACAAAGAGCGGCCTGTCTCGGCGTTCTTGCCGAAAAAAGCATAACAAACGCAGCCTCTCCCGAGGACGTAAGGCTTATGTATCTGAGAAAATCTCAGGCAGAAAGAGAGCTTGAAGAAAGGCAGAACAGCGTAATCCTCAGAGAAATGAACGAAAGCGACATAGACGGCATAGCCGAGATCGAAAAAAAATGCTTTGCCGAGCCATGGTCAAAAAAAATGATAGAGGACGACTATAAAAACGGGCTTACATATTATATTATATGTGAAAAGGCCGGAAAAATAGTGGGCTACGGCGGTATGTGGCACGTCATAAACGAGGGGCATATTACCAACATAGCCATAACTCCCGAAGAACAGGGCAAGGGTCTCGGAGGCAGGCTTATGGAGGCTCTCATAAGGCTTGCCAAAGAAAAAGAAATGATCGGCATAACCCTCGAGGCAAGAGTCAGCAACTCAAAGGCTCTTAAGCTCTATGAAAAATACGGTTTCAGAAGCGAGGGCTTAAGACCCGACTATTACAGCGACAATCACGAAAGCGCCGTCATAATGTGGAAAAAACTCTGACAGGTTCAGCGTGTCGAAAAAGTAAATCCACTTAATAAAAAGAAAAATATTCAATAAATATATTATATGCAGCGTCGCAGACTTTAATCCGCAGGGTGAGCTTTGCCCACCCGAGGAATAAATTTCAATTTGCGAAAAAACGTAGTTTTTGGAACAAATTGAAATTTATATTCCTTTATCCAAATGAAGTCGCCGGCTTGCCCGGCACGCACATTTGGCTCTCATCAAAATGCGGCTGCATTTTGATGACGAAATATAATTTTTTATATAAGGGGTGTATATGCCTATGGTAAAAAAACTTGAATACAGCGAGCTTTTATATGATGAGGATATACAGCAGCTCGGAGAAATAAAAACAGACGAGCCTATAGGTCAGGAGCGTGCTCTCAAAGCTCTGAAATTCGGCCTTGACATAAAGAAAAAGGGCTACAACATATTCGCAGTTGGCAGAACGGGCTGCGGAAGAACCGACTTTGCGCGAAAGGCAGCCGAGGCGGCGGCAGCAAAAGAGGCCGTGCCTCCCGATATATGCTATGTATACAACTTCAGGGATCCGAGACGTCCGCTTATGCTGGAATTTTCGGCAGGACAGGGAGAGGTTTTCAAAGCCGAGATCTCCGAGCTTATGAACACGCTGACCGTGGAGATTCCGAAAGCATACGCAACCGCCGCATACGAAAAGGACAAGGAGCATTTTATAAGGAGAATACAGTCAAAAAGAGACAACGCCGTAAAGCAGATAAACGATGCCGCAAGAGAACAGGGCTTTTCTGTCAAAAACGGCGGCGGCGGTCTTACGGTTACTCCCATAATTGACGGAAAAGTCATATCGGACGATGAGTATGACAGTCTGAGCGAAGAAGTCAAGGAGGAGTTTGGCAAAAAAACAAACCTCGTTATGGAAATGGCTGACGAATACATCAAAGAGGCAAGAGACGCAGAAAATGAAATAAAAAAAGAAATATACGATATGGACTATAACGTGGGGCTTTTTACTCTGGGGAGATTTTTTTCACCTATTCAGGAGAGGTACAAGGAGAACAAAAAAGTCTCGGAATATATTATGAACCTTAAGGAGGACGTGCTTTCAAATCTGGATATGTTTACACAGAGCGACAGCGATGAAAGCGACGACATACTCTCCGCCGTGATGCCCTTTATGTCGAGAAAAACCCCCGAAGAAGCGCTTCATAAATATGACGTCAATCTTTTTGTGGACAATTCTTCTCTTGAAGGAGCGCCCGTCATAGTCAGCTACAACCCCAATTATATGGGCCTTGTGGGCGAGATAGAGTTTGACAGCGAATACGGAAACTATACCACAGATTTTATGAAAATAATGCCCGGTCTGCTCCACAAGGCAAACGGAGGATACCTGATACTTCAGCTTGGCGATCTTCTGGCATCTCCTTTTTCGTGGGAAACCATAAAAAGAGTCCTCAAAACGGGAGAAATCGCCATAGAGCCCATAAAGGACTATCAGTTTTCGGGCATTTCAATAACGACCCTTAAGCCCGAGCCTGTGAAATTTACGGGGAAAATAATTGTCGTGGCATCGGGTATTCATTATGAGCTTTTGAGAGAATATGACGAAGAGGTGCCAAAGCTTTTCAAGGTTTCGGCGTTTTTCGACTATGAAATGAACAGATCCGAAGAAAACCTCCGAAAGCTCATAGGCTATATAAGGGATTTTTCGGACAAAAACGACATTCTCCCCTCCGACCCGACAGCCATAACGGAGATAATAAAATATTCAAAAAGAATCAGCGGAAAAAAAGATAAGCTGACGGCTGTTTTCACGGGTCTCAACGAAATTATAACCGAGGCTGACGCTATCGCCTGTGGCGAGGGCTGCAGGGCTATAACCAAAGAGCATATCGAAAAGGCGGTTGAGCGCTCTCACGAAAGAATATCCCTCTATGAGGATAAGCTGGACGAAATGTATCGTGACGGAGAAATGCTCATTGACGTATGTGGCAAAAAAACAGGCCGCATAAACGGTCTTTCGGTGTCCGAGGCATACGGTTCGGTTTTTGGCAGACCCACAAGGATCACCGCCACAACATATATGGGCAGAGCGGGACTTGTAAACATAGAAAAAGAGAGCGAGCTTTCGGGCGAGATACACACAAAGGGCGTTCAGGTCATCACAGGCTATCTGGGACAGAAATACGCTCAGGATTTTCCTCTGTGCTTTTCGGGCAGGCTCTGTTTTGAACAGAGCTACGGCGGCATAGACGGAGACTCTGCATCCTCCGCCGAAATATATGCGATCGTGTCAAGCCTTTCCGACACTCCTCTGAGACAGGATCTTGCGGTAACGGGCAGCGTCAACCAGTTCGGAGAGATACAGCCCGTAGGCGGCGTGACCCACAAAACAGAGGGATTTTATGACATATGCAAAATGAAGGGATTTACGGGTACCCAAGGGGTCATAATACCCGCCCAAAATATAAATGAGCTTGTGCTTAAGGACGAAATACTAAGATCCATAAAGGACGGCAACTTCAGCATATATGCCATAGAAACCATAGACGAGGGCATAGAGCTTCTGACAGGCGAAAAGGCTGCGGACGTTCACAAAAAAGCATACGAAAAGCTTAAAAGCTATTATACCAAAAGCAAAGAGGATTAAACCTGTTTATAAAAATAAAAAACAATAAGTACCCTCCGGTAAAATGTGAACCGAACTATTCTGTGGGTACAGTGCAAAATAGCCCCTATGGTGAATTAAATTAAACAACGAACCGGCTTCGCAATTCAAGCGGAGTCGGTTTTGTTTTGGCATATCAAGAGAGACTTCCATAGGCGAACCTTTTCTCTGCCACACCGTAATGTCTACACAAACGTAAAAGTCCATAAGATCTATATGGGGGGGGGTGGAGTTTCTCAACCCCCTTCGGCTTTTGTTATTTATTATTGTTATTTATTGTTACTTATCTTCATCGGGTGTATATTCGGGCAGATATATACTGAAAGCAGTACCCTCTCCCACCTTGCTTTTTACGGTGATCTTGCCGCCGTGGTTGTTTACTATGGTCTTTGCTATCGAAAGTCCCAGACCCGTTCCGGGAGTTTCTTTGTTTCTTGACTTGTCTCCACGATAAAATCTTTCAAATATCCTCGGCAGATCCTCCTCCGAGATACCTATGCCGTTGTCCGCTATGACAAGTACAACGCTTCCGTTTCCGTCACGCTTAAGCGATAGGTGAATTATCTTTCCTTCGGGTTTGCCGTATTTTACGGCATTTTCAAGAAATATCTGTATCAGTTGCTTTATGAGGTTTTCTTCTGCCAGAATATATACGGAGCCTTCCTCCTCAAATGATATTTCGGCGTCTACGTCCATAACCTCAAAATCCTTCAATATTTCCGAAATAAGATCGTTGAGACAAAAGGCGGTCCTTTTGACCTCGGTTCCCTTTTTTTCGCCTCTTGCGAGATAAAGCATCTGGTTTATCATTCCGGACATATATTCCGATTCGGCTTTTATAGAAGAAATAGCCTCATCGAGAACCTCGGGATTGCTTTTTCCCCAGCGTGAAATAAGGTTTGCATACCCCTGTATGACCGCTATGGGCGTTCTGAATTCGTGAGATGCGTCCGATATAAACTGCTTTTGGCTCTCAAACGATGTTTCAAGCCTTTTTATCATATCGTTGAATGTGAGAGCGAGAGTCCTTATCTCATCATCGGCCTCGGGAACTTCAATCCGCAGATTCAGATCGGAAATACTGATTTTTTCGGCAGTATCGGTAATATCTGTAACAGGCTTAAGAAATTTCTTGCTTATGAGAACCCCTAAAAGATAGGCGGATATTATGCCGAGTATGTTTACTCCCACAAATACAAACGCCAGAAATCCCAATATCTGAGCCTCCGACTCATACAGCCTGAAAGCCTGTATTATATATGAGCTGTTGTTATAGTTTATTGTCTTTTCACAATACAGATACTTCTCCCCCATAAACTTATAGCTTTTAAGCACGGCTCTGCCGCTTGACTCGCCATCGTCTCCGGGGTTCATTTTGGGGTTTGTGTCCGACCAGGAGTCTATTCCGTTTTTTATGACGATTCTTGCCTCTATGTTCTTGTCTCTGATAAGCCCGTTTATATTTTCTACGGTTACATCTCCGCCGTCTGTTATAAAGCTCTCGATTTTTTTTATGGTATCGAGAAGCTCCTTTTTTGAGTTGTCACGATAATAATACCACAGATTTGTAAATATAAATATCGAGGTGAGAATAAGAGCCACAGTAAAAACGCCTGCATACAGCACGGTGATTTTTTTTCCTATGGGGATTTTTCTGAATTTTTCTGCGATCTTATTCTTCATCGTCTTTAACATAATATCCTACACCACGAATCGTATGAATAAACTTCTGATTATACTTATCGTCTATTTTTGTCCTCAAATATCTTATATAAACGTCTACCACATTGGTTTCTCCGAAGTAGTTATATCCCCAGACCTTGTTGAGGATCTGTTCCCTTGATATTACAATGTTCTTGTTTTTTACAAGAAAAGCAAGAAGATCAAATTCTCTTTTTGTCAGTTCTATATTGTTGTCGTCCAGTCTTACGGTACGGGAGCCGAGATCAAGGGTAAGGTTTCTGACCTTAAGCCTGTTTTCGTCCGAGGTGTCGGCGTCCTTTCTTTTATGCTTAAGGGCAACCCTTATCCTCGCAAAAACCTCCTCTATGGCGAAGGGCTTTGTTATATAGTCGTCTGCTCCGCTGTCAAGCCCCATGACCTTGTCCATAGTTTCGCCCTTTGCCGTTATCATTATTATGGGAACCGCCGAGGTTTTTCTTATCCTGCGGCATACCTCTATTCCGCTAAGACCGGGCAGCATAAGGTCAAGAAGAATTATATCGGGAGCCTCCTCCTCAAAAACCTCTATGGCCTTTCTTCCGTCCGATGCAATAACAACGTCATAACCCTCGTGCTTAAGCTCAAGCTCCACAAACCTTGAAAGCTTTGCCTCGTCCTCCACGATCAATACCTTTGTTTTACCTTCCACTTATTTTCTCCTTTCTCGTTATATAAAGCTGAATTTATTATACACCCGAATACATCAAAAATCCATATATAACAAAACCTCACTATTGACAATTATTTTATAGGATTATTTTTATACACCTATTAATACAATATTAAAATTACATTAGAAAGAACTGCCGTCGGACTTAAAACCCTGTATGACAAAAATTTTACTTTAATTTTTAAAAGACTTGTAAAATTGGCTGAAATTTGTTATTATACAATAAAGACCTGTGTGCGTCCCGAAAATTTTAAATATGCGGCAGACAGGCTTTTATGTATATGCCCATGGCTGTCTGTTCCTATAAGATCTCAATGTATATACGGCATAAAAAAGTATTATTTTTATTACAGGTGATTCGGATATGAAAAAGAAAGAAACTTCCTTGCTGCCTCTTGTACCTCTCAGGGGGATAGTGCCTTTTCCCGGTGTGGAGCTTTTGTTTGACTTAAGACGTGAAGCCTCAAAAAACGCCTTGTCGGAGGCTATGGCCTCGGACAGGAGAGTACTGCTTGTTTCGCAGAACGACACAACAAAAGAGGATATTGTAAGGGGAGATCTTTACGACGTGGGAGTCGAAGCCTTTATAAAACAGGTCTTTAAGGTGTCATCGGATACAGACAGAGCGGTAGTGAAATGCACGGACAGAATAAGGCTCTTTTCAATGTCCGATACGGGAGATTATTTTATGGGAGAGTTTGCGTATCTTTCAGGCTCCATAGATGATTTTGAGGACGAAACCGAAAAAAAGGCCATACTCGATCTTATAAAGGAGGACTTTGAAAGATACTGCGTTTCATCGGGAAGGTTTGACAGAGAATTTTTTGACGAGCTTATGAGAGTGAAAAATCCGAGCCTTATAATAAACATAATGGGAGCCAGAATAGACTTCAGAATAGAGGATAAGCAGAGACTTCTGGAAACCGTACCCATAAAGGCGAGAGCCATAGAGCTTTTAAGGCTTTTCAGATCCGAAAACGCAGTCCTTAAAATAAAGCGGGAAATAGACGAAAAAGTCAGAATAAGCTTTGACAAAATGCAGAGAGAAAACATACTGAGAGAACAGCTCAAAATAATCTCCGATGAGCTAAAGGACGGCGGCGAGGTCGCAGAGCTTGAAGAAAAAATCAAAAAATCGGCTCTTTCGGCAGAGGCAAAAGAAAAACTTGAAAAAGAGCTTATACGATACGAAAAGCTGCCGCCTATGACTGCCGAGGCCTCTGTCTGCAGGGATTATATAGAGCTTGTGCTTTCTCTGCCGTGGGGAAAATATACAAAAGACAACAGGGATCTGAAACGAGCCGAAAGAATATTGGAAAAAGACCATTATGGTCTTGAAGAGGTAAAGGAGAGAGTTTCGGAGTATCTGGCTCTTAAGCTTTACAGAGAGGACAGAAATGCGCCCGTGCTGTGTCTTGTCGGCCCTCCCGGAACGGGAAAAACATCGGTAGCCAAGTCCGTTGCGAGGGCGCTCGGCAGAAAATATGTGAGAATGTCTCTCGGAGGTCTCCACGATGAGGCTGAGCTGAGGGGTCACAGAAGAACCTATATAGGCGCTATGCCCGGCAGAATAATAAACGCCCTTAAAAGCGCCGATACGTCAAATCCCCTTGTACTGCTTGACGAGATAGACAAGGTGGGCAAGGACTACAAGGGCGATCCTGCGGCGGCTCTTCTTGAAATATTGGATACGGAGCAGAATTTTTCATTCAGAGACAATTATGTAGAGCTGCCCTATGACATATCAAAGGTATTTTTTATATGCACGGCAAATTCGGCTGACACCATACCCGATGCGCTCAGGGACAGAATGGAGATAATAGAGCTTTCGAGCTATACTCCCGAAGAAAAGCTTGAAATAGCAAAAAAATACCTGCTGAAAAAGCAGAGGGATTTTCACGGCCTTTCGGCAAAACAGCTCAGAATAAAGCCCTCGGTGCTTTCCGACATAATAGAGGGCTATACGAGAGAAGCAGGCGTAAGGGAGCTTGAAAGACAGATAGGAAAAATATGCCGCAAGGCTCTCAGGGAAATTCTTAAGGGAGAATGCGAAAGCGTTTCGGTCAACGGTGAAAAGCTTTTTGAATATCTCGGGGCGAGAAAATTCCCCGATGAAAAAATATCGGCCGAAGACCCCATAGGAGAGGTTACGGGGCTTGCATGGACAAAAATGGGCGGCACGACTCTCCGCATAGAGGTCAACATCTTTAAGGGCGGCGGAAACATAAAGCTCACGGGCAACGTGGGCAAGGTGATGGAAGAATCCTCTTATGCAGCTTATAGCTATATAAGGGCAAATGCCGAAAAACTCGGAATATATGCGGATTTTGAAAAAACCGACATACACATACATATTCCCGAGGGAGCAGTGCCGAAGGACGGCCCCTCCGCAGGCATAACAATGACAACGGCAATGGTTTCGGCTCTTACGGGTATGAGAGTAAGAAACAAAACGGCTATGACGGGAGAGGTCACTATAAGAGGCAGAGTCCTTCCCATAGGGGGACTTAAAGAAAAGGTGCTGGCGGCAAAGGCTGTGGGCATAGATACGGTCATACTGCCTATGGACAATTCTGCCGATCTCGAAAGACTGCCGCAGTATGCCAAGGAAAATATGAAATTTGTGCTTGCCGAAAATGTGGACGAGGTGCTGAGGGCTGCGCTGAGAGAAAAACCTCAGAATATAAGCGCACTGAATCAGCCTGCCATCTCTCCCGTACTTTCAAAAAGCGGTGAGCCTCGCATAGGGAGCAGAATATGATTATAAACAAAGCGTCTATAGACAAAACAGCCGTTAAAAAATCCCAATATCCCAAAAACGGTCTGCCCGAGGTGGCTTTTGCAGGAAAGTCTAACGTGGGAAAATCCAGCCTTATAAACACAATGCTCGGAAGGAAATCCCTTGCGAGAACAAGCGGCAGCCCGGGAAAAACAAGAACAATAAATTTTTATATCGCCGAAGATATGCTCTATTTTGTGGATCTTCCCGGATATGGCTATGCAAAGGCATCAAAGGCCGAACAGGCAAAGTGGGGGCCTATGATGGACGAATATCTCCTTGGCCGCAAGGAGCTTAAGGGCATAATTCTTCTTGTGGACGTACGCCACGAGGCGGGCAAGAACGATATAATTATGCTTGACTATCTCCGCTGCTACGGATACAGGATCGTCATAGCCGCAACAAAATGCGACAAGATAAGCCGCAACAGGCTCCCCTCGTATTTAAAAACCCTCAGAACCTCTCTGGGACTTGTCCCCGGAGAGATCATAATACCCTTTTCATCGGTCACAAAACAGGGCAGAGACGAGCTGTGGGAGGTCATAGAGGATATGTGTTCGCTGGATTTGACCGACAAGGCGTGACCCCGCCGATAAGAACCTATGCGGCTTTTGGCACAGACTTTGCTGCGGGGTATAAGTCTGTATGTTCAGACAATTATTTTCGGTTATATATATAAATAAATTATAATTTATAATAAAGAGGTGTATAGAATGAAATGTCCGTTCTGCGGCAGCGTAGATTCAAAGGTTCTGGATACAAGGACAATGGACGAAGGCAATGCCATAAGGAGAAGAAGACAATGTGAAAAATGCGGAGAAAAATTCACTACGTTTGAGAGAGTCGATATAGTGCCTATTGTAGTTATAAAAAGCGACAACACAAGGGAGACTTTCGACAGAAACAAAATTCTCGGCGGCATACAGCGCTCCTGCAACAAGCGTCCCGTTTCTATGGAACAGATGGAAAATATGGTAAGAGAGATCGAAAACACCGTATATAACACCCTTGGCAAGGAGGTTTTCAGCAGAGACATAGGCGAGCTTGTTATGAACAAGCTTAAGGAGGTCGATGAGGTGGCGTATGTGCGTTTTGCATCGGTATATAAGCAGTTCAAGGATATAGACTCCTTTATGGCTGAGCTTGCAGGACTTCTCAAAAACAAAGAAAGCTGAAAAATACCCGAAACGACCCCAACGCAGACTTTCGGCGCTGTTGACAAAACAACCGATATATAGTATTATATAGACAGATATATACAAGAAGGAATATTTAAAAAAGGGAGTGAAAATTGTTGAAGGATATAGGTATTTTAAACGATATTACCGATATAAGCGATATCAAAAGAGCTATCCTCATAAAGGTAGCCAAATATTCATATGAGGGGACTATATTAAGTCACTATGAGTCTATACCCTTTGAGCTTACAAACAGACTCAGCCCTGTTTTCAGGTGCTGCGTTTATAAGGAAAGAGCGGTTATGGCGGACAGAGTGCGGCTCGCTATGGGCAGACTGCCCATAAACGAGTGGTACGACAACAAGGATCCTCATCAGATAGTTTATGTTATTCCTCCTGCGTGCGAGGGCTGTCCCATCGAAAGATTTACCGTAACCAACAACTGTCATACCTGCCTTGCGCAGAAGTGTGTAAAGGCCTGCCGCTTCGGGGCTATCACAAAGACGGCTCACGGCGCAGTCATTGACAGGACAAAATGCAAGGAGTGCGGAGCCTGTATGAAGGCCTGCCCCTACAACGCAATAGTTGATACCGAAAGACCCTGCAAAAAGAGCTGTCCCGTGTCGGCCATCGAGATAGCCGAGGGAAACAAAATAGCCGTTATAAATGAAGAAAAATGTATCAACTGCGGCCGCTGCGCAGTTGCCTGTCCATTCGGAGCAATAGCCGATGTGTCTCAGCTTTCCGCAGTAATCGCCGAAATAATGGATCCCAAAACAAAGGTAATCGCAATGGTGGCTCCTTCGGTAGAAGGTCAGTACGGGCCTTATTCGGTAAAGGCGCTTAAGGCGGGCATAAAGGATCTGGGCTTTGACGACTGCTTTGAGGTATCTCTGGGAGGCGACATAACCGCATACAGAGAGGCTGAGGAGGTTATTGAAAGAGTTGCCGAGGGCAAAAAGACCACTACCTCCTGCTGTCCTGCGTTTTTCAACCTCATAGACAGACACTATCCCACCATTATGGAAAATGTTTCCACAACGGTTTCGCCTATGGTTGGCGTGGCAAGACATATAAAAAGACTTTATCCCGATGCGAAGATAGTCTTTGTAGGCCCCTGTATCGCAAAGAAAAACGAGGTAAAGAGCCGCTATCCCAAGGAGATAGACTATTGCCTTACATTTGACGAAATGGGAGCCATGATATATACAAAGGAGATCGACTTTTCAAAATACGAGCCCGAGGAAGAAGTGGCTTCTTTCTACGGAAAACAGTTTGCTAAAAGCGGCGGAGTATTCGGAGCCGTTGTAAAGGTGTGCCAGGAGAAGGGCGTGGAGCCTCCCACAGGAGTTCTCTGCAACGGCGTGGACGAGTGCAAAAAGAATCTTATGCTGCTTAAGGTGAACCGTTTCCAGGCAGACGTAATGGAAGGTATGGTATGTGACGGCGGCTGTATAAACGGCCCCGGCAAGGCAAGGTCACTTTCGGAAATAAAGAAGGACTATGAGCCTCTGCTTAAGGCCACAGCCAACAAGGAGGTAATAAAGACCTGTGACGACACGGGTATTTCTCTGGTAAATATGCACCGTCCCGGCACCCACGAAGGCGAGTGACATACAAAGTCGGTTTCTACATAAAAACAATACGCAAAATCAGTTTTAAGATAAATAAAAAGAGCCGTATTTCTTTGATGAGGGAATACGGCTTTTGATGCGGCTTAAATGTGCGTGCCGTAAATATAAGCGACTTCATTTGGATGAAGGACAGGCGAAGCTCACGCTCAGTGCTTTTCCTTGCGGAAAAGCTGCTCTTCGGGCAATCCGACATCTTTCGGACACCATCAGTGCTTTTCCTTGCGGAAAAGTTGCCCTTCGGGCAATCCGATTTCTTTCGGACACTACCTGCGTATTAAAGTCTGCGACACTTTTTATATACTTATTACTTTTTTGACAGTCTAAGCTGTATTTCTTTGATGAGGGAATACGGCTTTTGTTTTGTTTCAAATAAATCCGGGCATAAAAAGAGCGCGAAACGGGATTCGAACCCGCGGCCCTCGCCTTGGCAAGGCGATGCTCTACCACTGAGCCATTCGCGCAAAATAAAAACATAAAATATTTTTGATAAGAGCGGGTGAAGGGAATCGAACCCTCGTCCTCAGCTTGGAAGGCTGATGTTCTACCATTGAACCACACCCGCATATTATAAAGTGCCCAGGGACGGAATCGAACCGCCCACACGCGGATTTTCAGTCCGCTGCTCTACCAACTGAGCTACCTGGGCATCTTTGCCGCCAAGAAACGGGAAGGGGGGAATGGGGTTTTTCTCAGCGACAAGAATTATTATAGTGCATAGTAAATGATTTGTCAAGAGTTTTTTTGAAAAATTTTACATACGGAAAAATTCCCGAAAAATACCTTATTTTTTGGATTTTTTCGCAGCCTTGGCTTCTTCCTTTTCTTTTTTCTTTTTTTCTTTTTTGATTTTCTTTATTTCTTCGGGGGATTTAAGCCCTGCGATGGACACTATATAAAGTCCCGCAAGCTCCGCCTTTACATTTTTTTTGACGGGTATGGCGTTATATACGTTCTTGTCTGTTATAAGCGTCATTATCTGGGGACCTATCTTTGCCTGAACAAAGTACATCTTCATCATTTTTCCCATTTTGGGCATCTGCTCCATAACTACCTTCGGGAGGTTTACGTTTGAGGCCTTGTCGTGCTTTTTGCTTATGACATAGATGGTTGCGGACTGCTTTATTTTTTCGATGGTCTCCTGTTGGGTGTCATACTTGTTTGTTGCCCAGCGGCTCAGAAAGAAGAGCCCCACCACGGCGGCAGCCAATACCATAACGAGTATCAGAAGTATGTCGGTGCCGGAAAGATGAAAGCCGCCCCCCGAGGCATTTGTCACCTCGGTAACGTCCGTTAGCAGATTGATTGGTAAAAACATTTGAATATCTCCTTTTCTGTAGGTTTTGCTTTGTGGGTCAGAATATTGATGAAAGAATGTTTACGGCGTTGCTTTTTATTATTGCTTCGCCGTGTTCGGCTATGCTTGCCGCAAAAACATTGGTAGAGACCTGCTTTGTCCCATATTCCGAAAGAAGTACCTCGAGGTTGTCTTCTTCAAGCTGCGCGTCAAGGCGGTTTCTTACAAGAATAAGATAATACAGGCTTTTTCTCTTATAAAGAGAGCTTTTTCCGAAAAAGGACGCCGAAATTCTCTTTGCGCCGAAAGCCGCATCGTCAATGGATCTGAACGAAAATACGGATATTTTGCTGTTTTTGGGATCCTTAAGCTCGGGAGCCTCTTCTTTTATGTCTATAAAGCTTCCGGGACGGTATTTCCCGACCTCTTTGCTTTCGGGAAGAAAGTCAAAGCCGTTTTTGATGGTCTTGTTGTTTTCGACCTTTGAAATAATTATAATTATACCGTCCTCGATAGGCATGGCCTCTATCATAAGGGGAGTGTTTTCAAGACGAAAGTCACAGGTTTTGTGAGCCTCGTCAAGCATTTCCTTAAAAAGAAGCTTAGTCTTTTCGGAATCATATGTAAGATCGGAGAGTTTTATATTTCTGGTTTGCAGATCGCTGCGTGTAAGGGTAAAGCGAACCTGATTCTCGCTAATCTTTTCCATTTTCATAATATTCACTTCCTTATTTATGACCTGACCCTTGGATCAAGTCTCTGTATATATAGTATAAAGTTTTTTTGGTCGGATGTAAAGTGGATATTTAAGTTTATTTTTAAAATTCAATTAAAAAATACCTCAAAAAATAAAAAAACGGCAGGAAAAAACATATATTTTTTAAAATTTTATCAATCTGCTTGACAATTTGTCTGTAAAATAATAAAATGGTATAAGCAGCAGAATGTCAAAACAAGAACTTTTGTGCAGCGTGTTAAATATATGGAGGTTATAAAATGAGCAATCCTAAGGTGCGCTCGCTTGGAAGACGAGGCGGGCAGCGAGGAAGTCAGGGCGAAACCGAGGGCAAAAGCTCCTATGGTTTCCATGCCGATGATGAAACAAAAAATATAGTTAAAAGTCTGTTTGAAGAATACGCCTCTGATGACGGAAAAAATTTTTATACCGGCAGCAGAGACGAAAGATCCGAAAGAGAGCATGAGGATTTTCTTGAAGATATAAATAAAAAGCTTTCGGATGACGGCGGATCCGAATACGGCTCTTATTCCGATGAGGACGAGGCAGCAGAAGAAATAGCAGCAGAGACGGTCGGAGACGAAAATGCCGAAAACGCCGAAAACGCCGACAAAACACCCGAAGCGGACAGCTCTGCAGATTCGGAAGACGCTGTGGAGAGTATCCCCACAAAAAGAATAAGAAAAGTCAGCCCTGAAAAGACTAAGAAGAAAGAGACGGAGGAGGAGGCCTCTGACGAGGCAGCCCAAAAGCCGTCCGAGGAGACTGCAAAGGCACCCACAAGAAAAAGAAAGGCGGCAGCAGGTATGAAAAAGAGATCAAAGCCCAAGAAAAAAGAATATTATGAGGACGAATATGAGGACTCATACGAAGATACATATGAGGACGAGTATGACGATGACATATACGAGGACGAATATGACGACGATTATGACGACTATGACGATGACGACTATGAAAAGTCGGGCGGCGGAGTAGAATTTTCACTCAAGGTAGTGGCTCTTACGATACTTCTTGTCATAGTGCTTCTTGTTATGACAGCCCTCTTTATAAACAACCGCAGTCTCAGCAGAGAGCTTGCGGAGGAAAAGACAAAGTATGACGATATGCTGAACGAATACAACCAGAAGGTCGAACAGCTCAATGTAAAGATCTCAGAACTCACAGAACCCGAAACGGTAGCCGCAGGCGCAGCGGTTTCGGATCCCAATGCTTCGGAGCCTACCTCAGAGGCTCAGAGCGCTGCAGGTTCGGACGGTCAGACAAAATATGTCGTACAGCCCGGAGACACGCTCTATAAGATAGCCGCAAACGAGCTTGGAGATCAGACAAAGTACGATCTCATACAAAAGGCAAACAATATGGGCTCAAGCACAAATCTTTCGATCGGTCAGGAGCTTATTATTCCGGCAGCATAATGGGCATAATAGGGCTTGAAAAACCCTATTGATTTACCCTATTGATTTATGGTATAATATTCATAGGTTTATAAAAAGACATCATAAAATATGCGCTGCGCCGAATGCCGAAAAGGGATTTTCAATATGATCCCCTTGGCGTAAAACTGCCCGAAGGGGCAAAGCTGCGAAAATATCATTGTTTATGACGGGATTGGCAGAAAATTTCGCTTTCGGCTCGGTGTTCGCATACAGGGAGGAGCACCTATGGAATTTGAAAAAATGACGCTTCCCGAGCTGCGCAGTCTCGCCAGATCGAAGGGAGTAAAAAGTGTTACAACATATTCAAAGGCCCGCCTTATTGAAAAATTAAAAGATGTCGTTAAGGATGATAATCAGGAAAGTCCGCCGTATAACGGTGGACTTTCATCGGATTTGGAGCCTGAACGGCAGGAGGCGACAAAATATCCCGATGAGGCCTATAATCCTTCGGAAAACAACGCCCCACAGGATGAAAAATACGAAAAAGACGAAAAAATCGAAAAAAATGAAAAAGACGAAATAAACGAAGCTTCGGAAACCTCCGCCGATGACAAAAAAGAAGGAGCATCTCAAAGCTCTTCGATCGAGGGCGGAGTTCTGGAGGTTCTGTCCGAGGGATATGGATTTCTCAGACAGGAGAATTTTCTTCCGGGGCCAAAGGACGTATATATATCACCCGTTCAGATAAAGCGTTTCAATCTGAAAACGGGCGATCATGTCGAGGGAATAACACGTCCTCAGCGAGAGGGAGAAAAATATAACGCATTGATTTATGTACAGACCGTAAACGGGGATTCCCCCGGAGCGGCAATCCGCCGTCCGAGCTTTGAAAACCTTACTCCCGTATATCCTTCGGAGAAACTCAGGCTCGAAACGGATCAAAAAAATATTTCCACAAGAACGATCGATCTGATCTCACCCATAGGCAAAGGCCAGAGAGGTATGATAGTGGCTCAGCCCAAAGCAGGCAAAACCGTACTTCTCAAAAAAATCGCCAATGCGATCAAAAAGAATTATCCCGATGTTTATATTATTGTACTTTTAATAGATGAAAGACCCGAGGAGGTCACAGATATGCAGCGCTCTATAAAAGGAGAAAATGTGGACGTTGTATATTCGACCTTTGACGAACAGCCCGAGCATCACAAGAGAGTGGCTGAAATGGTGCTTGAAAGAGCAAAGAGACTTGTTGAACAGGGCAAGGACATAGTTGTTCTTTTGGACAGCATTACAAGGCTTGCAAGAGCCTACAACCTCACCGTACCCTCCAGCGGAAGAACGCTTTCGGGTGGACTTGATCCTGCGTCCCTTTATATGCCGAAAAAATTTTTCGGAGCCGCAAGGAACATTGAGGACGGAGGAAGTCTGACTATACTCGCTACCGCTCTGGTGGAAACAGGCAGCAAGATGGACGATGTCGTGTTTGAGGAATTTAAGGGAACGGGCAATATGGAGCTTGTTCTCGACCGCAGACTTTCTGAAAGACGGATCTTTCCTGCCATAGATATAATGAAGTCAGGCACAAGACGTGAGGAGGATCTGTTAAGCCCCGGAGAGCTTGACTGCGTATATTCCATAAGAAAAATTGCCGCAAGCGCAGGCACTGCGGATATAATGACAAATTTTAACGATATTATGCTTAAGACAAAAAACAACGATGAATTTATTGACGCAATAAAAAAGCTGAGGATCTGAGGACATAATGAGGTCGGCAGCCAAAAAAATATATTTAAACTGAATATTAACAGACACCTCTGTCAATAATACTTGTACGGAGGTGTTTTTTAAGTGAAAGAAAAAATAAAAAAGTTTTTCAGAGAAAACGGCTATGCCGCTGCGATCTATTGCTGTGTCGCTCTTGTTGTCGTTCTTGCGGCGGGGGTTGCTGTTTTTGACAGCGCAGTCGGAAGATATGAGGAGGAGGGGCTTACGGGCTATGACGAGGCTGTGAACAACAGCAGAGACAAAAGCTATAAGGAAGAAAGCTCGGAAAAGACCACTCCCGACAGTTCGTCAAAGACATCGGGCGCATCGTCAAAGCCTGTCGACAAAGCTTCGGGAGAGCCTGCCGACAATGCCAAAAGCACTGCAAACAATGAGGCGAATAGTGCGGAAAAGCCCCGTGACGGCGCAGAGGATAACAAAACAGGCGATAAGTCCGAGAATAAGTCCGAAAGCGATACAAAAACGGCCTCGGCTCATGAGCTGTTTGCTTTTGACGAAAACAGTCAGGAGATGCTTATGCCTGTGGAAGGCAGAATAGTTATGGATTACAGTCCCGAAGTGGCCGTATTTGACCCGACTCTTGAACAGTACAGAACTAACGATACTATATGTATAGCAGGAGAGATAGGCACGCCTGTGGCAGCCTCCGCCGATGGAGTGGTTTATGATGCAGGCTATGACGAAATAAACGGAAACTTCGTTGTTATAGATCATGGCAATGGCTGGATGTCTACATACAGTCAACTGGAGGAGAATGTTCCGGTTGCTGTAGGTGACATCGTAAACGCAGGCGATATAATTGCAGGAATAGGAGAGCCTACGGATTTTCAGTCGGCAATGGGACCCCACCTTGAGTTTTATCTTACTCACAACGATGAGTCCTATGACCCGAATCTTATTTTCGGCACCCTTGACTGATAATCCCCGACTGATAATTCCTGACGTATAAACAGAATACGGCTTTTACATTTTTGGTATAAGCCTGTCGGCGGGAATAAAAAAGGACGTTTGGCACATTTTGAGAAAGATGGCGCAAGCGTCCTTTTTGTATGGGAGTATTATGGTTTTGACCTACATATCAAAGGCGTTTATGAAAAGGCAAAGCAGTATCAGCGAAAAAACAAGATCGCGGTTGTCCCCTGTCTGTGAGGAGGCTTTTATGCTGCATTCGGTGTCAATGTCGTATACGCCATCGGGTCTTATGGACGAGGGAGAGGCGGCGGTCACTACGGGAGACGAAGGCGGCAGAGAGCCTCTTATATTGCCGATCGCCCTTACCATAGCCGTTGCCTCTATGATATTGTCCATAATGCCCTTGCCCGAACCCTTTGCATAGGGCTTAAGGGCATATAGCAGCCGAAGATCGTCCGAGGGGTTCGTTTTGAGACTTATTATTTCGGAATTTATTATTTTTGCAAGTCTGTTTATATATTTTTTTCTGAAATGATCCGCTATAAGGGTCTGAATTTCATATACGTCCTGTCTGAGAGAGCTTCCGCTCCCCATAGCGCTCAGAATTTCAAATACGTTGCTGTTCATGCTATACCTCCCTGTATGTTCAGATTTTTATAGGCTTTGTGTGAAGCAGCTTTTCTACGTTGAGAAGTCCCCAGCCCTGACGGTTGACGGGCATATTGAGGTCATCGCAGGTTATTTTGAGAAGATATTTTATCTGATTCGGAGTTATATCGGGATATTTTTCCATAAGCAGAGCTACTGCGCCTGTGACTATGGGGGTTGACATAGAGGTTCCGCTCAGGGGAATATATGCTCCCGTGTTTGAGCAGGAATATATGAAAGCTCCGGGCGCAAGAATATCGGGCTTTACTATACATTCTCTGGTGGGGCCTCTGCCCGAAAAATTTTTTATCTCTGTGTCCCATATGCTGCATTTTTTGTCATCGTCCAGACATCCTACGGTAATTACCTTGCGGCTTGTGCCGGGAGAGGTGACCGAACCGGGGTCGGGACCGTTGTTTCCTGCGGCGGTGGTGACGACTATGCCATCGTCCCACAGTGCCTCGACCGCCGAAACAAGGGGATCAAAAATTTCGCTTACGCCTGTGCCTACCGAAAGATTGACTATCCTTATGTTGTATTTTTTCTTGTTTTCATATACCCATTGGAGGCCACCCAGAAGATCGGCTGAGGAGCCTCTGCCGTATTTGTCCAGAACCTTTACCGAAACTATATTTATATTCGGAGCCATACCCCTAAGCTTTCCGCTTCCTCCCAATATGCCGCTTACATGGGTGCCGTGGGAGTTGTCGTCATAGGGATGATCCCTGCCGCCTATGATGTCCTCAAAGGCTCTTATTCTGCCGCCGAAATCGGGAAGGGGACTTATGCCCGTGTCGAGGACTGCCGCTGTTATGTTTCTTCCCGTCAGACCTTCGGTATTCAGATAAGACACTTTTTCCTTTGCTCTGTTTATCTGAGCTGTGACGCAAGCCTCCTCGGATATATTTATTTTGCAGTTTTTGCATTTAAGCTCGCCGAGCTTTTTTTCGTCTATGTCGATTATGCAGGAGTTTATTATAGGCAGGTCTTTTATAAATTTGCCTGCCTTCATATACAGTGCAAGGCAGACGGGGTCGGTTTTTTCAACTATTATTTTTGCCATAGCCTTCACCTCGCTTTTGTAATGCATTATATGAATAAACACCTTTGTTTGAAATTTGTCTTAAAATTATTTTTTTTATATCTTTAAACCGACAGTTCTATGAGCCGTGCCGCATTGAATTAAAAAAACTCCGCATTGGCTGCGCGGAGCTTTTTAATCTTTTCCCTTTATGTTGGGCTTATGTTATCTTATGGAATTCAGAACGGCAAGGAGGGCTGTGCCTATATCTGCGAAAACAGCCAGCCACATATTTCCGAAGCCTATGGCAGAAATGACCAGTACGAAGATCTTGAAGGATATGACAAAGGCAGTGTTTTGTCTTATCCTTGACATAGCGGTTTTTGATATCGAAACAGCTTCGAGTATTTTTGAAGGTTCGTCCGACATAATTACACAATCGGAGGCTTCTATGGCTGCATCGGAGCCGAGACCGCCCATAGCCACGCCTATATCGGCTCGCCTCAGAACGGGAGCATCGTTTATGCCGTCTCCCAGATAGGCAATGGTTTTTGAGCCTTCGTCATATAGCTTTTCAAGGCAGCTAAGCTTGTCGGAGGGGAGCAGCTCCCAACGAACGCTGTCAAGTCCCAGAGTCCTGCCGATCTCCTCGGCGCTTTCTTTTTTATCGCCTGTCAGAAGGACGGTTTTTATTCCCTTGGCTCTGAGATTGGCGATAGTTTGTTTGCTGTCTTTTTTAACGGTGTCTTTCAAAACTATTTTTCCTATATACTTTCCGTCTGCCGCAGCATAAACGGTGGTTATTGAGTCGTCTGCCGCAGGAGCCGACACATTGTACTTTTTAAGAAGGGCGAGATTTCCCACAAGTATTTCCCTGTTGTCGTTTGTTATGGCTCTTATGCCCATTCCGCTTGTTTCCTCATAGTCTCCGAGGGGTATTTTTTCTTCGGAGGTATTGCTTATGGCGGCTGCAATAGGGTGGCTTGAAAGGCTTTCAGCCGATGCGCATATCGAAAGAAGTTCTTTTTCGGACACTCCCACAGGCTCGATTTTTTCTATGCTGAAGCTGCCTTCGGTCAGGGTGCCTGTTTTGTCGAAAACAACCGTATCGGTTTCGGCAAGAGACTGCACAAAGGTACTTCCCTTTATGAGTATGCCCTTTGACGAGGCTCTGCCTATGCCTGCAAAAAATCCCAGAGGAATAGAAATTACAAGTGCGCAGGGGCAGGATGCCACAAGGAATATAAGCGCCCTGTCAAACCATACAAAAAAGCTTTCGGGGCCTGCAAAAATAAGGGGTATCAAGGCTATGGCAACGGCTGCGAACACTACTACAGGGGTATATATCTTTGCAAATTTTGTTATAAAACGTTCTGCCTTTGATTTTTTTGACGCTGCCTCCCGGGTGAGCCTTATTATTTTTTGGGCTGTCGAGTCGGAGCTTATTTTTGTGACTTTTATTTTAAGGGGAGAGCTGCCGTTTATTTCGCCGCTCAGAACGGCGCTGCCGCAGACAGCCTCCTCGGGGAGAGATTCTCCCGTAAGAGCCTTTTTGTCCACATAGGAGCTGCCCTCGGCCACGATGCCGTCAAGGGGGATCTTTTCACCCGGGCGGACAAGTATCATATCTCCCGTATTTATTTTTTCGGACGGCACAACGGAAATGCCCTCCTCCGTAATGAGGTTTGCGTTTTCGGGCATAATGTTGAGAAGATTCTTGACAGAACGGGAGGCTTTTCCTACTGCCATATCCTGAAACAGCTCTCCTATCTGATAAAAGAGCATTACCGATACGGCCTCGGCAAACTTCCCCGTGAGAAAAGCTCCTATTGTCGCTATGGACATAAGAAAATTTTCGTCAAAAATCTGTCCCTTGGCAATGTTTCTCAAGGCTTTCAGCACAACGTCCCAGCCGAATATGACGTATGAGACTATGTACAGAGGTATCCTGACAGCCTCGGTCTTGAAGAATATGGCTGCAAAAAGAAACACAAGACCCGATACAAGTCTTATTATATGGACGGGAGTTATTCCCTCGTCATCATCGTCATCTGCGTGGGTGCCCTGTTGGTTTTCCGAATAGTCAAGAACCTGTACGGAGGGTTCTGTGGCGGCAACGATTTTTTTAACATCGCCGTCAAGCTTTTCGCTGTCCTTGTCAAGGCTTATGTCCATTATCTTTGTTACGGGATTGAACACCGCTGCGCTCACATAGGGCAGAGACGAAATTTTTTCTTCTATTACTGCCGTGCAGTGAGGGCAGTCAAGACCTTTCAGCATAATTTTGCGGTTCATACGCATCCTCCTCCAATCCGTTTTTGTGGGCTATGTGTCTGAGACCCTGTTCCAGAACAGAAAAAACGTGTTCATCGTCGAGGGAGTATATTATTGCTTTTCCGTCACGGCGGAATTTTACAAGATCGCTTTGTCTGAGTATCCTGAGCTGGTGGGATACTGCCGACTGATTCATATCCAGTATATCCGCAAGCTCCCCTACGGCAAGTTCTTTTTTATAAAGGCTGTAAAGCATTTTTATTCTTGAAGGATCTCCGAATACCTTGAAAAAATCGGCAAGATCATAAAATATTTCTTCGGGCGGAAGATCATTGTTATACATAGGCAAATGTCCTTTCTGTTGTTTTTTGAACATATGTACAAATGTTCATATGTTTATTATATACCCTCGGTACCTATGTGTCAACATATTTTTATAAAATATTTTAAATTTTTTTGTTTTGTCCGAAATCCGTATAAATGAGGCAGTATATGTCCCTGAGTTATAAATTATAATGATACATAAAGGGGGTCTTTTTTGGAAGCTTTGTATATATAATATTATCGGCGGCACAGCTTGTCCCGAAAGAAGTGTCACGGGGTTTAAGTATTGACAGTCTGAATATATTTTTGGGGCTTTGCAGTCGGAAAAATAAAGTTGCACAAAAATTTTAAGAAAAATTGTTGAAAATGCACAAGATGTAAAATTTGAAACATTTATGAAACAAAATACTAAATATAGTTCGTAAGACAGGCGGCGAATGCCAAATATAGTATGTCTGAGAATGACCGAGGGGTAAAATTTGTTACGGTTTTGTTGCGCATTTGTAAAAAATAGTTATTTTCTACAAAATATTCAACGGTTTTTTAGCTCAATAGCCAGTTGTAAATTCTGTAAAAGTGGTTTATAATTGAAGCCAAGGAAAAGGAGTAAGATAGAAATGAAAAACTATGTGGATAATCAGGGTGAAAAGAAAATCAGCATCCTTTATTTATTATATACCATAGATATGCCAATGTCAAACGCTCAGCTTGAGGAGTTCGCCTCTGAAACGGATATAATGGATTATTGGGCGTTGAGATCGTGCCTCGGCGATATGACGGAAACAAAGCTTATAGAAGAAAGCTGCACCGAACACCAGACATACTATACCATCACGGAGGAGGGGGAGGAGATCCTCAGATCCTTCAAGAACGAAATGCTTTCTGTTGACATAAGCGGCAGGATACACAGATACATAAGCCGCCATAAAAAGAAGATAAAAGAGGAGCTTTCGGTTTCGGCGGACTGGTTTTATGACGCAGACTCAGATTTTATCGTTAAGTGCGGTCTTTATGAGGGACAGGCCATACTTATGGAGGTCAATGTTTCGGTTGTGGACAGGGATATGGCTCAGTATATCTGCCGTAAGTGGAAGGAAAACTCATCGGAGATATTCAGAAAATTTTTAAACGAGCTTTCGGGTGATTTTTCGGCCAGAAAACAGGCCTGAAAATAAAAAGGAAAAAGAAGCGGAAAAGGCGTTTTGCTCACTTCGGACAAGGCGCCTTTTTTGTTTATGAGTATGATAAATGTTTTGGATTTTTCTGTCGGGGACAGGCGCAAAATAAAACCCGATGCGGGGCAAAATTTAAAAAAATATCAAAAAAATTGTTGAAAAAAATTTGTTTTGCTGTATAATGGTATTATACACTATCATAAACTATGCTGCGGAAATATGCAAAACAGGGGTCGAAAAACAGACGCATACCCCGAACAGACAGAATGCTTTTAAGGAGGTGCTGTAGGGTGAAAGAAAATGTAAGAGTTCTTATCCCGGAGGAAGAAATAAACGCAAAGGTAAACGAGATAGCCGCTCAGATCAATGCGGACTGCAAGGCGAAAGGCATAGACAAGGTAATGCTTCTTGGCATACTTAAGGGTTCGGCATTTTTTATGACCGATCTCGCAAAAAAGCTTGATATGAATGTCGTTATATGCTTTATGGACGTATCCAGCTATTATGACGATACACAAACCTCGGGAGAGGTAAAAATAAATCTCGATCTGGATATTTCCATAAAAAACAACCATGTTATTATAGTAGAGGACATTATCGACACGGGAAGGACGCTGCATATGCTTATGGAAAGACTGAGGCTCAGAAATCCTGCGTCCCTTAAGCTTGCCGCTCTTCTCAACAAGCCCGATAAGCACGAATTTGAGATTGTTCCCGATTATGTGGGCTTTACGATACCCGATAAGTTTGTGGTGGGCTATGGTCTTGACTATGCCCAGAGATACAGAAACCTCCCCTACATAGGAATACTTAATTTTTCGGAATAATAACTATAATAGAATGATTATCGCATAATAGGCAGATGACGGAGCCGCCATATCAGGCTGACATCGGGAGATATTTAAGCTGCGGCGATATATTTCCCACGCTTCGACCACGGACACAAAAGAAAGGCTTGTTTTAAAATGAAAGAAATATTGTCGGCTTACGGCGTTCCCGAAAATATGATAAGAGCCTTTGAGGTCTACAAGGAGCTTTTGGCGGAAAAAAACAAGAGTATGAACCTTACTGCCGTAACAGAGGAAAAGGACATAGCCTTCAGACATTTTCTGGACTGTCTTTTTCCTCTGAAATATGCGGATTTTAAAAATAAGTCGGTCATAGACGTAGGCACGGGGGCAGGCTTTCCCGGTATACCTATCAAAATTGCGGAACCCTCCGTCAGACTGACGCTGCTTGACAGCCTTAACAAGCGAATCGTTTTTTTAGGCTCCGTCATATCAGAGCTGGGGCTTGAAAACGTACGGCTTATGCACGCAAGGGCTGAGGACGCTGCAAGGGATATGAGAGAGAGCTTTGACATAGCCACATCAAGAGCCGTTGCTGCGCTGCCTGTGCTTATGGAATACTGCCTGCCATTTGTAAAGCAGGGAGGGTATTTTATTGCAATGAAGGGCCCCGAGCCTGAAAAAGAGATACAGAGCGCCGAAAGAGCCGCCGAAATACTCGGAGGAACTATCGAAAGAACGGAGACTTATTCGTTGGCAGACTTTACTCACAGCCTTGTTTTTATAAAAAAGACCCAACCTACGCCTTCGGGTTATCCGAGAAGCTCCGCAAGGATAAAGAAAAAACCGCTTTAAAGACGGGGTCGCATACCAACGGTTTTTTCCCAAAAAAATTTTTTGCAAAATTTAAAATGTATTATAAAAAACTGTTGACAAGAGAGAACGTATTTGATAAAATAGCTTGTAGATGTTCAAAAGCGATGACTGAGAAATGAACTTGATCAGGTAAGGTATTTTCAGAGAGCTGTCGGATGGGATCCTCGGTGGGTCTTTGGTGCGAGACAGCAGCCCCCTGTTTTGTTATCACTCATAAGCTTCTTTTCCGAACAGCCGATATTTAAAGCCAATTAAGAAAAGACGGTTATCCCCGTTACAGGAGAAGGTTTGATAGAACCTCATGAGTTTCCCTGTTTTTCGGACGGGGGATAAATTAGGGTGGTACCACGAATTGCCTCGTCCCTATCTAAGGATAGCGGCGATTTTTTTTTGTGGAAACGCCGATATATTCAAAATAAAAAATCTTTAATGGAAACGCCGCTCAATTCAAAATAAAAAATCCTTTTAGCCCGCGGCGTAGGAAAATTCAAGCGGAAGTGGTGTTTTATCCGAGGCAAAGAGGAGAAAACACCTTGTAGCGCAGGAATTTACCGCAAAAGGATTTTTTAAAACCAAAGACGGCGTTTCCAAAGCCCACGGCGTAGGTAAATTCAAGCGGAAGTGGTGTTTTGTCCGAAAGAAAAGAGGAGAAAACACCTTGTAGCGTAGGAATTTACCGCAAAAGGATTTTTTATAACCAAAGACGGCGTTTCCGAAAGCTGTGGTGTAGGAAAAATCGGGCGAAATCTGCGATTACTTATCGGGGAAACCCGATCACTGTCAAAAATTATTGATGTTCAAGAAAGAGGTTTTGATATGAAAAGACACGTGCTTTCCATTCTTGTGGACAATCATGCGGGCGTTCTTAGCCGTATAACGGGATTGTTTTCGAGAAGGGGATACAATATCGACTCCCTTAGTGTGGGAGGGACTGAAACGGAGGACATCTCCAGAATAACCGTAGTCGTTATATGTGACGACGACGCTATCGACCAGATAATAAAACAGGTCGAAAAGCTCATAGATGTAAGGCGTGTTGTGGATATGAGTACGAGACGCGCGGTTTTCAGAGAGCTTTCGCTCATAAAGGTGGGCTGCACCGACAAAAACAGAGGCGAAATAGTCTCCATAGTTGATATATTCAGAGCAAACATAATTGATGTGACTGCCGAGTCCATGACTATCGAAATGACGGGAAACCAACAGAAAATAGAATCATTTATAATGCTTATGGAGCCTTTCGGCATAAAAGAAGTTGTAAGAACAGGGCTAACTGCTCTTTGCAGGGGTAACAACCCCATAAAAAATTATTCACACAATATTTAAGGAGGAATTTTTAAAATGGCAAAGTTATTTCATCAGGAAGACTGCGACCTTAACCTGCTTAAGGGAAAGACAATAGCGATCATAGGCTATGGCAGCCAGGGTCACGCTCATGCGCTTAACGCAAAGGAATCCGGCTGTGACGTTATAATAGGCTTGTATGAAGGCAGCAAGTCATGGAAGAGAGCCGAGGAGCAGGGCTTTAAGGTATATACCTCAGCCGAGGCTGCAAAGAGAGCCGATATAATAATGATACTCATCAATGACGAGCTTCAGGCTAAGCTTTATAAGGAAGAAATCGAGCCGAATCTTGAAGAAGGCAATATGCTTATGTTCGCTCACGGCTTCAATATCCACTTCGGTCAGATCGTACCTCCCAAGTATGTCGATGTAACAATGATAGCTCCCAAGGCTCCCGGTCATACTGTAAGAAGCGAATATCAGGCAGGCAAGGGTACTCCCTGTCTTGTGGCTGTAGAACAGGACGCAACGGGTCAGGCTCTCGATCTTGCGCTTGCATACGGACTCGCTATCGGCGGAGCAAGAGCAGGTATACTTGAAACTACATTCAGAACAGAGACAGAGACAGACCTTTTCGGCGAACAGGCAGTTCTTTGCGGAGGTATATGCGCTCTTATGCAGGCAGGCTTTGAAACTCTTGTTGAGGCAGGCTATGACGAAAGAAACGCTTATTTTGAATGTATCCACGAAATGAAGCTCATCGTTGACCTTATATATCAGAGCGGCTTTGCAGGTATGAGATATTCCATCTCGAATACGGCTGAGTACGGCGACTATATTACGGGTCCGAAGATCATAACCGAAGAAACAAAGAAAACAATGAAGAAGATCCTCAAGGACATACAGGACGGCTCCTTCGCAAAGGAATTCCTCCTCGATATGTCGTCCGCAGGCGGACAGGCTCACTTCAAGGCTATGAGAAAGTTAGCTGCCGAGCATCCTTCGGAAATAGTAGGAAAGGAAGTAAGAAGCCTTTATAGCTGGAGCGATGAGGATAAGCTTATAAACAACTGATAAAATAATATCTGTGCCATAATAGGGGCAAGGGGTGCGGCGATACCGCAGAATAGGACAAAACAAAGCTGTGAAGTCATAATTATGCGGTATTGACCTAACCCCTTCCCCGAAAAACGGCTTTCCGACTTTTCAGGGAGGGATTCCCCGAGGGCTTAAAGCGTTAAGCTTTGGGGGAATCCTTCCACAGACATATACTTATTATATTTTATACGGAAGGAAGATAACAGTGGAAAAAAAGATAAAGATTTTTGATTCCACACTGAGAGACGGCGCTCAGAGCAACGGCATTTCCTTTACGGTAGAGGACAAGATCAAAATTGTAAAGGATCTGGATTTTATGGGGATCTCATATATAGAGGCCGGAAACCCCGGCTCAAACCCCAAGGATGCGGAATTTTTTGAGAGAATGAAGGGTATAGAGCTTAAAAATTCCGTGCTTGTTGCTTTCGGCAGCACAAGACACGCAGGCAAAAAAGCAGAGGACGATATGAATCTTCGGGCTATTCTCGGAGCGCAGACCCCTGCGGCGGCAGTATTCGGCAAGGCGTGGGATTTTCACGTTACCGATATTATAAGAACGACTCTTGAAGAAAATCTGTCCATGATAAAGGATACGATAGAATTTCTCAAGGCTCACGACAAAGAGGTATTTTTTGACGCAGAGCATTTTTTCGACGGATATAAAGAAAACTCCGGATATGCCATAGAGGTTTTAAAAACCGCCAAGGCAGCAGGAGCCGATCATTTGTCGCTGTGCGACACAAACGGCGGATGTTTTCCCGATGAGATCTATGAGATCACAAAAAAGGCCGTGGAGGAGCTGGATATGTCCATAGGCATACACTGTCACAATGACTGCGGAGTCGCTGTTGCGAATTCTATTTTTGCCATAAAAGCAGGAGCGGATCATGTACAGGGTACCTTTACAGGCTTTGGCGAAAGATGCGGAAACACCTGTCTCACAAACGTGATAGGCGACCTTCAGGTAAAAATGGGCATAGAGTGCATACCCGCCGAAAATCTTTCGATGCTTACGAGAATGGCTGCCGAAATATCCGAAATAGCTAACTGCAAGCTGTCCAAGAGAGAACCCTTTGTGGGCAAGTATGCTTTTGCGCACAAGGGCGGAATGCACATAGACGGAGTTTCAAAGGCGCCCAAAAGCTTTGAACATATAAACCCCGACACGGTGGGCAACAGAAGAAGATTTCTTACGAGTGAGGTCTCGGGAAAGTCCACCATAATATCCATCATACAGAAAATAGCTCCCCACATCAAAAAGGATTCGGAGGAATGTCAGGCGGTTATCGACAGGCTTAAGGAGATGGAATATCTGGGCTATCAGTATGAGGGCGCAGATCAGGGCTTTGAGCTTCTTATCAGAAAAACAATAGGCAAATATAAGCCTTTTTTTGAGCTTGAAACATTCAAAATAATAAGCCAGTATGAGGCGAAGGCAAGGCTGACAGCCGAGGAGCTTGAAAAAGAGACTGCAACGGCAGTCATAAAAGTGAAGGTAAAGGGCAGGTCGGAAATTACTGCCGCCGAAGGTATGGGCCCCGTTGACGCTCTGGATAAAGCCCTGAGAAAGGCTCTTGAAGTGTTTTATCCCCAGCTTTCAACCGTAAGGCTCACGGACTATAAGGTAAGAGTGCTTGACTCAAAAGCCGCCGCAGCCTCAAAGGTAAGGGTAGTTATCGAATCCGCCGATGAGGAGGACAGTTGGTCTACCGTGGGAGTATCCCAAGATATTATAGAGGCGAGCCTCATAGCTCTTACGGATTCTATAGAATATAAGCTTATAAAGGAAATTGAAAAACTCATACAGTTCTATTGATAAATCATTTTTTAGGAGGAAAAAGATATGGGTATGACAATGACTCAAAAAATATTGGCTGCGGCCGCAGGGCTTGACAGCGTAAAGGCAGGACAGCTTATTGAAGCTAAGCTTGATCTTGTTCTGGGCAACGATGTTACTACACCCGTTGCCATAAAGGAATTTAACAAAATAGGCATTGACAAGGTGTTTGACAAAGAAAAGATCGCCATTGTTCCCGATCACTTTACGCCCAACAAGGACATAAAGTCTGCCGAACACTGCAAAATGGTAAGAGAATTTTCTCACAATATGGAAATTAAGAATTATTTTGAAGTAGGTCAGATGGGTATAGAGCATTGTCTTATACCCGAAAAGGGTCTTGCCGTTGCGGGAGACGTTGTCATAGGCGCTGACTCCCACACCTGCACATACGGAGCCCTCGGAGCATTTTCGACAGGCGTAGGCTCTACGGATATGGCGGCAGGTATGGCAAGAGGAGTAGCCTGGTTCAAGGTGCCTTCGGCAATAAAGTTTGTGCTTAAAAACAAGCCTGCAAAGTGGATATCGGGCAAGGATATAATACTCCACATTATAGGAAAGATCGGCGTTGACGGCGCTCTCTACAAGTCTATGGAGTTTGTGGGAGACGGACTTAAGTATCTTTCGATGGATGACCGCTTTACTATAGCAAATATGGCTATCGAGGCAGGCGGAAAGAACGGCATATTCCCCGTTGATGAAAAGACTGTCGAATATATGAAAGAGCATTCTTCAAAGGAGTATAAGATATTTGAGGCCGACGCAGACGCAGAATATGACGAGGTTATAGAGATCGACTTATCGAGCCTCAAACCTACGGTTTCTTATCCTCATCTGCCCGAAAACACAAAGACTGTTGACGAGGCCGAGGGTCTTAAGATAGATCAGGTAGTTATTGGCTCCTGCACGAACGGAAGATTTTCGGATCTTAAAATAGCAGCCGAAATTTTAAAGGGAAAGAAGATAGATCCTTCAATAAGATGTATAATCCTTCCCGGAACACAGGCTATTTATTTGCAGTGTGTCAAGGAGGGGCTTGCCGAGATATTTGTTGAAGCAGGCTGCGCTTTTTCAACTCCTACCTGCGGCCCCTGTCTCGGCGGACATATGGGAATACTGGCAAAGGGAGAAAGGGCGCTTTCTACCACAAACAGAAACTTTATAGGCAGAATGGGAGATCCTCTGTCGGAGGTTTATCTCTGTTCGCCTGCGGTTGCGGCAGCTTCGGCTATACACGGCAAAATAACGGATCCCGAAAATGCGTAAGAAAGGCGGTTATATAATATGAAGGTTTGCGGAACGGTTTTCAAATACGGCGACAATATTGACACTGACGTAATTATTCCTGCAAGATACTTGAACTCATCCGACCCCAAGGAGCTTGCAAAGCACTGTATGGAGGACGCTATACATTCGAGCGTTAAGTTTGCGGATAATGTAAAGGAAGGCGATATAATAGTCGCAGAAAAGAACTTCGGCTGCGGCTCATCGAGAGAGCATGCCCCCATAGCTATAAAGGCATCGGGTATTTCGTGCGTTATAGCAAAGACTTTTGCAAGGATATTTTATAGAAATTCCATAAATATAGGACTTCCCATTCTGGAGTGCGATGAGGCAGCCGAGGATATAGATATGGGAGATAAGGTAGAGGTGGATTTTGACACGGGAGTTATAAAAAATCTCACGAAGAACAAGACCTATAAGGCTGAGCCGTTTCCCGAATTTATGCAGGAGATGTTTTCGGCAGGGGGACTTGTTGAACAGACAAAATCAAAGCTTGGTATAAAATAATAAAATAATAAAGTAATAAAGGGAGAAGGTTTGTCAATGAAAAAGGAAACGCTTGATTTTCTGACGAAAAAGACTCATGACCTTATGGATGCTCCGTCCTGCTGCCCCGAGGCAAAAAAGGCTGCTCTTGATTGGCTTGACTGCGTGGGAACCGACAGGGAGGCAGACGAAACAAAGAAATATATTGCCGAAATAGAGGACTGCATTATGCCGATAGATTCTCTTATAGCCTTTAGCGCATCGGAGGACGGCAAAAGGATTTTCGGCGAAGAAAGAGCGGCAGAGCTTAACGCTCACAGCAAGGAGAGAAAGGCAGCCGGCGCAAAATTCTGCGATTGTCCCGCCTGCAGCGCCATAAGTGAAATTCTTGAAAGAAAAAGCGAAATTTTAGGATGATCCTACTTTATAAAAGGAGAAATGAAAATGAATTTTAAAATTGCTGTTGTTGCAGGGGACGGAATAGGCCCCGAGGTTATGGAAGAAAACATAAAGGTACTTAACGCAGTGGGCGAAAAGTACGGACATTCCTTTGAATATAACTATGTTCTGGGCGGCGGCTGCGCTATAGACAAATATGGCGAGCCTCTTCCGCAGGAGACTATAGACGTATGCAAGGCAAGCGACTCTGTTCTTTTGGGAGCAGTAGGCGGCTGGCAGTGGGATACCCTTCCGGGAGACAAAAGACCCGAAAGAGCTCTTCTGGGTTTAAGAGGCGCATTGGGACTTTATGCGAACCTCCGCCCCGCAACACTTCATCAGGCTTTGGCAGGCGCATGTCCCTTAAAGCCCGAGCTGGTTGCAGACGGAGTTGACATAATGGTCGTAAGAGAGCTTACGGGCGGTATGTACTTCGGAGAAAAGGGCAGAAAGCAGACTGATATGGGCGAGGCTGCCTATGACGTAGAGATATATTCCGAAAAGGAAGTCGAAAGAATAGCAAGAAGGGGCTTTGAGATCGCTATGCAGAGAGGAAAGCACCTTACAAACGTGGATAAGCAGAATGTACTTGAATCGTCAAGGCTCTGGAGATCTGTTGTGAATAAGGTCGCTGAGGATTATCCCGAGGTCACTCTCGATCATCTCTATGTGGATAATGCGTCTATGCAGCTCATAATGCGCCCCACAACATTTGACGTTATCGTTACTTCAAATATATTCGGCGATATTCTTTCGGACGAGGCAAGTCAGATGACAGGCTCAATAGGTATGCTGCCGTCTGCATCCCTTGGTGACGGAAGTCTGGGTATGTATGAGCCTGTACACGGCTCGGCGCCCGATATTGCGGGAAAGGATATTGCGAACCCCATAGCTACCATACTTTCGGGAGCAATGATGCTTAAATACAGCTTTGGCCTTGACAAGGAGGCAAAGGACATCGAGGACGCAGTTACAAAGGTCCTTAACGAGGGCTACAGAACGGCGGACATCTACTCCGAGGGTATGAAAAAGGTAGGCACAAAGGAAATGGGCAGACTTATAATAGAAAGGCTTTAATAAAAAGGTTTTTATAAAAAATATTCCGATGTCGTTTTTGCGGCAGAGGAACCTGATCTGTCGCTCGCACCTTTGTCACTTATTCGCCTGCGGCGTCTGTGTGACAAAGGCGGAGCCTCAAGGGGGCGGCACAAAGAAACGCCCTCGGGCGTTTCTTTGTGTGTTCCTGCCGCAGAATGCGGCAGAAACAATTTTTGCCCAAGGGCAAAAATGCCGCCCAAAACTTAAAAAAAATTTAAAATATCACAATGTGGATAGGCTTAAAAACAGAGGGGTAAGTATGAAAAAAAGATTGGTGTGCGTTTTATTGTGTATTCTGTTTGCGCTGCCAACAGGCGTTTTTGCGCAATCCGAAGATCAGCCCGACTATTCTACAGCATCGGACTGGGCGCTTTCGGATATGGAGGAGGCCTGCAGGATAGGGATACTTAAGCCTTATCTGGCAAGAAATTTCGACAAGCCTATAACAAGAGAAGAATTTTGTTGTATATGCAGAGATGTTATTTTATGTCTGTACGACTGCGCCGACTATACGGAGCTTGAAAATGTACCCTATATAAAGGAAAAGCTTGACAAAAGCGGCTTTGAGGGATTTTTGGACTGCGATTCGGCAGCGGCGGATTTTTGCGCAGGTCTGGGCATTATAAGCGGCATGGGTGACGGAACCTTTCGTCCCGATGATCCCATAACAAGGCAGCAGGCGGCGGTTATGCTCTGCAAAAGCCTTGAGCTTCTGTACGCTGACCTCAGCAAAGACCGGGACAAGGGAAGGGAGCTTCCCGATGGTCTGTTCTATCCTCACGTTTTCAGTGACGGCGGCGATATATCCTCGTGGGCGAGGGATTCGGTTTTTGCGGTTTATCATACTGGAATTATGATGGGGAATGCTGACAACAGCTTTGCCCCTGACGGAACCTACACAAAGGAACAGTCAACGGCTACCTTTCTGAGACTGTATCACTTGTGGGAAAAAGACAATATATGCGCAAACCCCGAATATTATCCCTACGGCGAATATGGCAAAAAAATGCTTAATGATCATGGAATTGATATGTCATATCAGTGGCAGGAAAAATATGCCGAGTTTGAGCCGCAGTATATAGATAATTACGGAAACATACACGGCGCCGATGAGCTTGGCTATGTGTATCCCATAGGTGAAAAATATATGACGGTTCTCACATCGGTAGGCGCAGGCGTAGGAAGAGAGACTGTTATAGACAAAAACAAAGACGATATACTTTCGGGCAGCAGTATAAGTATGGTAGAACATATAAACGGTGATCTGGCAGAGGTGACAGAAACAGGCTCGGGAACCGAGCTTTATGACCTGACAACGGGAAAGCCCGTAAGCAATGAGATTTTCGGCATAATAAAGACCAATGACCGTAATGTATACCCTGTGGGAGAGGGTATGTATATGGTGGAGGTACCAAGCGACCCCGACCACTGTTATTTTATGAACAGCAGGCTTGAAAAAATTTCCGAAAGCATCTACCGCTATGATTCAAACAGATTTCTGAACGGTCTTGTGGCGGCAAGGCGAAGTGATGACGGCAGCTTTGACGTTCTGGACACTACGGGAAAGATACTGCAGAATGTAAAGGCAAAGATTGACAACCTTTCGGGCGGAGGTCGGATTTTCGGCACAAATATGATATATACCCTTTCATCGGGAATGGAAGAAGAACTTCTGAGACTTGTGAGCGGTGAGCGCATAAGAATGGGCGGATTTTTTATGTTTTTTGAAAACGGTGATATATATGCCGAGGGCGCTGCCGATGAGAAGGGCGAGCGTATTATGTATGTGCTTGACAATATGGGAAAGCCCAGGTTTTCCACAGCAGACAAGGGCTGCGCAAGTTTTGGATACAAAAACGGCTTTTATGTGGGAGACAGATCCGATGAAAGTTGTTTTCTCATGGATAAAAACGGAAATGTAATTATTGACGGGCTTAACGCAGTTACGATTTTTACCGAAATGCTGACTGACGGCGGAGGAATATACGCATGCAGTAATATGGACGGAGAGTTTGTCACCTTCAACAGAAAAGGCGAAATATTGGGAAAAATACCGGTAAATAAGGGTCTGAATCCCGACTACTGCGACTTTATAAACGGACTTATAAGAGTAGGCAATGATTTTAACGGAAAATGTGAATATTATCTGCCGAACGGAAAAAAGGCGGATATTTATAAAGCCGCATCATAAGCGGAGTACGAATATCCCCGACTGAAAAACGGGAACTTGCAGGAGGATATAATATGAAAAAAAGAACTATATGCGTTTTATTGTGCGTTCTGTTTGCGCTGCCTGTGGGAGTTTTTGCACAGCCGGGAGATCACCCCGACTATTCTACGGCATCGGGCTGGGCGCTTTCGGATATGGAGGAGGCTTACCGCCAAGAAATACTTGACCCTTATATGGCAAGAGATTTCAGCTCCGCCATAAGCAGAGAGGATTTTTGTACGCTTTGCGCAAATGTGCTTATGAAATGGTACGGCTTAAGCGAGTACAGAGATATAGAAAATGTTGAGGAGCTTAAGGAGAGGCTCGGAAGAAGCAGCTTTGAAGGTTTTTCGGACTGCTCGGATGTGTACAATATAGAAGTTTGTACAAGGCTCGGCATAATAAGCGGTATGGGTGACGGAACCTTTCACCCGAAGGATCCCATAACAAGAGAACAGGCGGCTCTTATGCTCTGCAATACACTTTCTCTGACGCCTGTTCTGAAGGAGTATGAAAGAGACAGCGAAAACGGTGTAAACGGCATATTTCTTCCCCATGTTTTTGATGATCTTACGGATATGGATCCATGGGCAAGGGACAGCGTTTTTACGGTTTATCATCTGGGCATAATGATGGGAGATGCGAAAAACAGATTCGATCCCTTGGGAACATATACAAAGGAACAAGCCGTCAGCACCGTATTAAGGCTGTACAAGGCGTATGCAGCTCCCGATGAGGTCAAAAAGCCTGACCCTGAGCTTTACCCCTCGGCAGACAATCCGCTGATAGGAAGCGGCACTTATTACAGCATTGATTCAACCCATCTATGGACCGAGGAGTTTAAAAAAAGCTATGAGCCTGTATATTATGACGCTTTCGGAAATGAATATACCGCAAAGGAAAAGGGCTATGTTTATCCTCCGGGAGCGTCATATATGGAGGTTTCCAAAACTCAGGGCACAGGAGTAAAGACTTATTCCGTTATTGACAAGGACAAAAATGAGCCTATAAAGGGTTACGACACAATTATCGGTATATCGGGAGATAAAGCCATTGTATTGGATTATGGACAGACAGCTCTTGTGGATCTTTCGACAGGAGAGGTTTTAAGGAGCTTTTACCCGGCAACTTTAGTTGAGTATGTTGGCGGCGGTATGTTCAAGTACCTTGACGAAAACGGCGCAGGCTATATGGACGAGAGCTTTAACACGGTTTTTCTGCCTGAATATAAGAACTTGGAGCAGAGGTTTTTAAACGGCTACTGCATTTTTCAGAAAAGCGACGATTCCTTTGTAATAGTAAATTCAAAGGGAGAGAGCTTTAAGAGTTTTCGCCTTGACTTAAACAGATATAATGTAAACAGTGTCTGTGGTACAAATATGATACTTATGGATAAACAGACGGACAGATGTGTGCTTTACAGAGCTTCAAGCGAGGAATATATAAGAGACTATGTATATCTTAACTTTAACGAAGCAGGAGATATAGAAGCCCAGAAGGGAGACTACTATCTTCTTGACAGAAACGGAAAGGTAGTAATAGACGCAAAAAGCAAGGGCTTTGACTATATGAATACAGTCTGCGGAAGATTTATATTCGCCTGCGGCATTGACAAAAGCAATTGGAGCTATACTGCCCCATACAGCGTAATGAACAGAAACGGCAAAGAAATAGTAAGCCTGAACCTTAATACGGGGGATGCAGGTACATGGGATTATTGTATGGGGTTTATAGCTTATAGGGATAAGCCAAACCATATGGTCATATTTGACGATAAAAGCATATGCGGCGAAATACTTATACCCTCGGCGGAAATATCATCTTTTAAATTTATAAACGGACTTTTGGATGTAACTCTCGCAGACGGCGAGAGCAGATATTATACAGTAAAAGGCGAAGAAGCGGTAAAATCCGCATGGACAAATAAGGAGGAGAAATAAATGATAAGCGACAGAGTGAAAAAAGGACCCGACAAGACTCCCCATCGTTCACTTTTCAAGGCTATGGGGTATACCGATGAGGATCTGTCAAGACCTCTTATAGGCGTTGTAAACGCAAAAAGCGAGATAATTCCCGGACATATGCACCTCGACAATATTGCCGAGGCTGTAAAGGCGGGCATACTTGCCGCAGGAGGAACGCCCATTGAGGTGCCTGCCATAGGCGTATGTGACGGTATAGCTATGGGACATATAGGTATGCACTATTCGCTGCCTTCAAGAGAGCTTATTGCGGACTCTACCGAGTCGCTGGCATTGGCTCACGGCTTTGACGGTCTTGTGCTTATACCCAACTGCGACAAAATAGTCCCCGGTATGCTTATGGCTGCCGCAAGACTCAACATACCCGCTATTCTCTGCAGCGGCGGGCCTATGCTTGCAGGTCATAAGGGCTGCGGAAAAAATATGGAAAAGCTGAGCCTTTCAAAGACATTTGAGGCTGTAGGAGCATACGAAGCGGGTCTTATAACCGAAGAAGAGCTTAAGGAATATGAAAACAAGTCCTGTCCAAGCTGCGGCTCCTGTTCGGGAATGTACACAGCAAATTCTATGAACTGTCTCTCGGAGGTCATAGGTATGGCTCTGCCGGGAAACGGCACCATACCCGCAGTTTACGGCGACAGAATAACCCTTGCAAAGCACGCGGGAATGCAGATAATGAAGCTTGTCGAAAAGAACGTGAAGCCAAGGGATATTATGAACGAAAGGGCTTTCAGAAACGCCCTCACAATGGATATGGCTCTGGGCTGCTCAACAAACTCGGTGCTTCATCTTCCTGCTATCGCTCACGAGGCAGGAGTTGAGATAAATCTTGACATAGTAAACGAAATAAGCTCAAAAACGCCCAACCTCTGTCACCTTGCGCCTGCAGGCCCCAACTATATCGAGGAGCTTAACGAGGCGGGAGGTATCCCTGCGGTAATGAAGGAAATAAGCAAGCTGGGACTTTTGGAGCTTGACAATCTCACCTGCACCTTAAAGACGGTAGGCGAAAATATAGAGACGGCTGTTAACGCAAACACCGACATTATACGTCCCGTTGAAAATCCCTATTCCACAACAGGCGGAATAGCCGTTCTCAGAGGCAATATCGCTCCCGACGGCTGCGTTGTCAAAAGATCGGCGGTTGCTCCCGAAATGCTTAAGCACAGCGGCCCTGCAAGGGTATTCAACTCGGAGGAGGAGGCTATCGAGGCTATCTTTGGCGGAAAAATAATATCGGGGGACGTTGTTGTCATACTCTATGAAGGCCCCAAGGGAGGCCCCGGAATGAGAGAAATGCTCTCTCCCACATCGGCTCTTGCAGGTATGAAGCTTGACAAGGAGGTAGCTCTTGTTACGGACGGAAGATTTTCGGGCGCATCGAGAGGAGCCTCAATAGGTCATGTATCTCCCGAGGCTATGGCAGGAGGCCCTATCGGTCTTGTGCAGGAGGGGGATATTATCGACATAGATATAAACGAAGGCAGCATCAATTTGAGAATAAGCGATGAAGAAATGGCTTTGAGAAAGAAAAATTTTGTTGCTCCCGAACCGAAAATAAAGACGGGCTGGCTTGCAAGATATGCAAGGCTTGTTACCTCGGCAGACAAGGGCGCAATTTTGAAATAAGAAAGGATTGAAATGGAATATGCTTTTAACGGGTTCCGAAATTCTTATAGAGTGTCTTAAAGAACAGGGAGTCGATACGATCTTCGGCTATCCCGGCGGCGCTATATTGAATGTATATGACGCACTTTATAAGCATGGAAAGGAAATAAAGCATTATCTGACCTCTCACGAACAGGGAGCTGCCCATGCGGCAGACGGATATGCAAGATCAACGGGAAAGGTGGGGGTTTGCTTTGCTACCTCCGGCCCGGGCGCCACAAACCTCGTCACGGGTATCGCTACGGCGCAGATGGACTCCATACCTATGGTATGCGTGACCTGCAACGTGGGGCTGCCCTATCTCGGAAGGGACAGCTTTCAGGAGGTTGACATAACAGGCATCACAATGCCCATAACAAAGCACAATTATATAGTAAAGGACGTAAACAAGCTTGCCGATGTTATACGTTCGGCTTTCAGGATCGCCGCAAGCGGAAGAAAGGGCGTTGTCCTCATAGATATAACAAAGGACGTTACGGCGAACAAGGCCGAATATACCTACAAGGTACCCGAGCCTATACTTCCTCATGTGGATACCATAACAAACGAGGACGTTGAGGCTGCGGCGGAGCTTATAAACAATTCAGAAAAACCGCTCCTCTATGTGGGCGGCGGCGCAGTTGCATCGGGCGCAAGAGATGAGATACTCAGCTTTCTTGACAAAACCGATATGCCCGTATGCTCCACGTCAATGGGTCTTGGCGTAGTGCCCTCCGATCACCAAAATTATCTGGGTATGATAGGTATGCACGGCACTGTGGCAGCAAATGTCGCCGCAAACGACTGCGACCTGCTTATTTCCGCAGGGGCAAGATTTTCTGACAGAGTGGCTACAAGCTTTAAGCATTTTGCTCCCAACGCAAAAATTATCCATCTTGACATAGATCCTGCCGAAATAAACAAAAATATAAAGGCTCACGCCTCTGTCACGGGAGACCTTAAGGAAATTTTCAAGCAGCTTAAGCTCCGTATAGGCAGCAAGAGGTTTACATCGTGGAAGGACGAAATGATAAACTTCCACAAGGAGCATCCCCTTAAATACAAAAAAGACGAAAATCTCAGACCTCAGTTTATTATAGAAAAAATAAACGAGATCACAAAGGGAGAAGCCATAATAACCACAGAGGTGGGACAGCATCAGATGTGGGCATGTCAGTTTTTAGAGGTGAAATATCCCAGATATTTCTTTACATCGGGCGGCCTCGGCACCATGGGCTACGGTCTTGGCGCAGCCATAGGAGCAAAGGCGGGAAACCCCGATAAAACAGTCATAAACATAGCGGGAGACGGCTGTTTCTATATGAACAACAACGAGCTTGCCACATCTGTTTTCGGTGGACTGCCCGTTATCGAAATACTTATAAACAACGAGGTACTCGGAATGGTAAGACAGTGGCAGACGCTCCTCTATAAAAAGCACTATTCCCATACTACGCTTAACAAGGGAACGGACTTCTGCAAGCTTGCCGAGGCTTATGGCGCGCTGTCGTTTGAAGTGACAAAGCCGGAGGAGTTTGCGCCTGCTCTTAAAGAGGCCATAGCATCGGGCAAAAGCTGCCTTATAAACTGCATTATCGACAGGGACGAGATGGTTCTTCCCATGATACCTGCAGGAGCTGCCTGTGATGATATAATATCCTTTGACGATATGTGCTGATTTATACGACACACCCCAAAACCGCAGAAAGCTCAGGCTGCTGCGGTTTTTTATAAAATTATTATAAAATTATGCAAAGAATAAAAATACCGAAGGAATTGAACCGTTATGGAAAACAAAATGAGACGTGATCTTAAAAATCGCAGAAGGATCATCGTAAAAATAGGAACGACCTCCCTGACATACCCCAACGGAAACATAAACTTCCGCAGATTTGACAGGCTTGCGGCTGTTCTGACCGACATAAGAAACAGCGGCAAGGAGATCATACTGGTGTCATCGGGAGCCATAGCTGTCGGGGCAAAGCGGCTGGGCCTTGCCGAACGCCCCAGAGACATTATAGGAAAACAGGCCTCCTCCGCTGTCGGACAGGCTGTGCTTATGCAGTATTATGAAAAGAGCTTTAACGAATTTAATCAGAAGGTGGCGCAGATACTTGTCACAAAGGATATTTTCAGTTATGAGCATAAGAGAACCAACGTAAGAAATACATTCGAGAGACTTCTCGAAATGAATGTCATACCTATCGTAAACGAAAACGACAGCGTGGCTACTGAGGAGCTGAACGAATTTTCGGATAACGACACTCTGGCATCATATGTTACCGAGCTTATAGAGGGCGACCTCCTCATAATACTTTCCGACATAGACGGAATGTATACGGGCGACCCCAACGTGGACAAAAACGCAAGGCTCATAAGCGTTATCGAAAATATAAACGAGGATATTATAAAAAGCGCCAAAGGGTCGGCATCTCTTCTGGGTACAGGCGGAATGGTCACAAAGGTAAAGGCGGCTATGAAGGTCAATGCGGCAAACTGCGATATGGTTATCGCAAAGGGAGACGATCCTTCGATAATATACAGCATAACCGAGGGAGAATCCGTAGGGACGCTTTTTTCGGGGAGAGGATAATATGAGGGATATGACGGATATGACGGCAGAGGATAAGGCAAACTTAAGAAAAAAATTCAGAGCCTTAAGAGACGGCATACCTTCGGAAACAAGACATAAAAAAAGCCTTGAAATCCAGAAAAAATTTCTTTCTCTTGACGAATACAGAGACTGCGCCTCAGTGCTTGTATATTGGGCGTTCCGCTCGGAGACGGAAACATTTCTGATAGCGGAAACGGCTCTGCGTGACGGAAAGACCGCTGCGCTCCCCTTTATGCGGGGCGGAGGGGAAATGCTTTTTATAAAAATAACGTCTCTCGGAGGACTTGTTAAAAACAGCTTTGGAATATATGAGCCTGTACCTCGGGAAAATAATATCTTCACTCCCGATGAAAATACAACGGCAGTCGTGCCGGGGCTTGCCTTTTCGGAGGACGGGCGGCGTCTCGGATACGGTGGGGGATATTATGACAGATATTTTTGCCGCAGAAAAATAAGGGCAAGTATAGGACTTTGCTTTTCCGAACAGCTCTGCGACAGTATACCGACAGACGAAAACGACATAATAGTGGATAGGGTTATTTTTGCGTGAAAAAAATGAAATCAAAGGAAAGAGGGCGCATAATATGGATATGACCGAAATAGGAAAAAGAGCCAAAAAAGCCTCGGGGTTTGCGGCGCTTATGACTACAAACGAAAAAAACGAGCTTCTTTGCGCGGCTGCAAAGGCTCTGCTTGAAAATGCCGACAGCATACTGACTGCCAATGCCGAAGACCTCAAAAGAGCCGAGGCCGCGGGTATGCCTGCTCCCCTTATGGACAGACTTGCCCTTGACCGCAAAAGAATAGAGGGTATGGCCGATGGGCTTTTGCAGATAGCGGGGCTTTCGGATCCCATTGGCGAAACGGTGGAAATGTCAGTATTGAAAAGCGGTCTCACCGTGGGAAAAAGACGTGTGCCTATGGGAGTTGTAGGCATTATATACGAGGCGAGACCCAATGTGACGAGCGATGCCTTCGGGCTTTGTCTCAAATCGGGAAATGCGGTCATTCTCAAAGGCGGCTCAGATGCCATATGCTCAAATAAGGCCATTGTGGACGTGTTCAGAGATACGGCGAAGTCTCTCGGAGCGAACCCCGACATCGTGCAGCTCATAGAGGACACGAGCAGAGAGGCCGCCGCAGCCCTTATGAAGATGAACGGGTATGTGGACGTTCTTATACCCAGAGGAGGGGCGGGGCTTATAAAAGCCGTGGTGGAAAATTCCACCGTACCCGTAATAGAAACAGGCGTGGGAAACTGCCATATCTATATAGACGACAGCGCCGATATTGAAATGGGCATAAGGATACTCATAAACGCAAAAACCCAGAGACCCGGCGTTTGTAATGCGGCAGAATCCCTGCTTGTGAGCGAAAAGGCCGCCGAAAGCTTTCTGCCTGCGGCGGTGAAGGCTCTTGTTGAAAAAAATGTGGAGGTAAGGGGCTGCGAAAGGACTATGGAGATATGCGGCGGACTGCCTGTGGTTCCTGCCTGCGAGGAGGATTATGGCAGAGAATATCTTGACTATATAATATCCGTAAAGGTCGTTAAGGATATTGACGAGGCCATAGCCCATATCGCAGAGTATTCTACGGGTCATTCGGAGGCCATAATTACCGAGAGCTATAAAAATGCCGAAAAATTCACGAGAGAGGTGGACTCCGCCGCCGTATATGTCAACGCATCCACAAGATTTACGGACGGAAACGAATTCGGCTATGGAGCGGAAATAGGCATTTCTACCCAGAAGCTCCACGCAAGAGGGCCTATGGGACTTAAGGCTCTTACATCCACAAAATTTGTAATATTCGGAAACGGACAGATAAGGGAATAAAATTTTCGGCTGCCGCAGACTCTTTTGTTTGTCTGTCAGTACCACGGAGTAAGGGGAAGGGAGTTGTTTATTCCGTGGGACAACAGAAGCTGATGTATGTCTGCGGCTCCGTTTTTGAATGCGGCTGCGCAGGAGCAGAGATAAAGCTCCCACATACGGACAAACCTTTCGTCAAACATATTCTTTATGGCGTCTTTGTTTCTGACGAAATTGCTGCGCCAACAAAGGAGGGTTTTGTTGTAGTGCTGTCTGAGGCTGCACAGATCTATGGTATAAAAGTCAAGCTCGCCTGCTATGGATTCAAGCTCTCTTACACTGGGGATCATTCCTCCCGGAAAAATGTATTTCTTTATCCATGGATCGCCGGGGGACTCCTTAAGGGAGCTTATGAAGTGCAGAAGAAAAAGTCCTCCCGGCTTAAGTATGCTTTTGACTGACGACATAAAAAGCTCATAGTTGGCTCTGCCTACATGCTCCACCATGCCTACGCTCACCGCTCTGTCGAATTTTATGCCGAGAGACCCAAGCTCTCGGTAGTCCATAAGCCTTACTTCAAGGCTGTCCTCAAGACCCTCTTCTTTTATTCTTTCTTCAAAGGCTGTTTTCTGCTGACGGCTGAGGGTGATGCCAAGTCCCTTTATGCCGTATTTTTTTGCAGCCTCTATGAGAAGAAAGCCCCAGCCGCAGCCAATGTCGCAGAGGGTCATTCCCTTTTTGAGATAGAGCTTGTCAAGTATGAGATGTACCTTGTTTTTTTGGGCTGTTTTCAGAGAGTCGTTTTCGTCTCTGAAATAAGCGCAGGAATAGCTCATTGTATCGTCAAGCCACAGTCTGTAGAAGTCGTTTCCTATATCATAGTGGGACGAAACCTGAGCCGCCTGATCCTTTTTTGACGCAGAGGGATACAGTATTTTTTTAAGCCTCCGCGGCTCCTGCGAAAAATTGTTTATCTGGGAGAGAAGGTCTGCCAGAACGGTGTAGAGATCGCCCTCCACCTCAATATCTCCGTCCATATAGGCCTCGCCGAGAGCCAGAGATGTTCCTCGCATAAGGCTTTTGAGAGAAGGAGGGTTTTTTATGCTGACGGTGAAGGACGGCTCGCCGTCTCCTATTATATATTCTCCGTCCTTAAGTATGAGCCTGAAAGGGCTTTTGTCAAATCTTTTTATGAATTTAAGAAATTCCTTTTCTTTTATACTCACGGGCTGCGCCTCCTTTTTTATTATGAAGCTTTCGGTTTTTTATTTATAATTTTTTCCTTTTATTCCGAATTTATACTTTATTGCGGTTGAAATTTTTTTGTCACGGTGATAATATAGACTAAAGAGGTGTATGGCTTATGAAGCTTCGGAGACTGCTCAGCTATGTAAGGCGGGCTGTAGATGAATACGGTATGATAGACGATGGAGACAAGGTGGCTGTCGGCGTTTCGGGAGGCAAGGACTCTCTTGCGCTGCTTCTGGCTCTTAAGCATCTGTCGGGATTTTATCCCAAAAAATTCGATGTGACGGGCATATGCGTGGATCTGGGGTTTGACGGCTCGGATTTTTCCGCCATAAGGGAGTTTGCCGAAAAAAATGACATTTCCCTGCATATAAAGCATACCGACATAGGCGAAATAATATTTGACGAAAGAAAAGAAAAAAATCCCTGCTCTCTCTGTTCAAAAATGCGCAAGGGAGCTCTCCACGATGCGGCGGCTGAGCTGGGGTGTAAAAAGGTGGCTCTGGGACACAACAGGGACGACTGCATAGAGACTTTTTTTATGAGCCTTTTTTTTGAGGGGCGCATACATACCTTCAGCCCCGTAACATATCTGAGCAGAAAGGACATTACGTCCATAAGGCCGCTTTTGTATGTTCCCGAGGCAGATATAAAGGGGTTTGCCAATCTGTATGGGCTGCCTGTTATGAAGAACAAATGCCCTGCGGACGGAAACACAAAAAGGGAGAGTATGAAAGCCTTTATAAAAGAACAGGCTCTTATGTATGACAGATTTGAAGAAAAGGTACTCGGAGCCATAAAAAGAGCGGGAATAGACGGGTGGTGACCGTATGGAATATTATAAAGAAGAAGAAATAAGAAACATTGAAAGAGCAAGAAGCATAATAGACGAGCTGCCGAGCTTTTGCGATGGATTTTTCAGATATATAGCCGAGACCGCATCAGCAAGGACAAGGCTTGGATATGCAAGGGATCTTAAGATATTTTTCGGCTTTCTCACTGAGAGGAACAGAGAGCTTAAGGGCAAAAAGATCTCCGAAATAAGCATTGAAAATATGAATATGATAACGGCGGACGATCTTGAAGAATATCTTGAATATCTGAGCTATTACAGACAGAACGACAAGGAGAGGTTCAACGGCGAAAAGGGAAAAAGCCGCAAGCTTTCGGCGGTGAGACGGCTTTTTTCGTATCTGTACAAAAAGGGGCGCATAACCTCAAACCCCGGAGAGCTTGTGGATACTCCGAAGATACACAGCAAGAGCATTCTGACGCTGGAGCCTGACGAGGTGTCGAGACTTCTTGACATTGTAAAAAGCGGCGAGGGGCTGTCTCCCGGAGAAAAACGCTTTCACAACCTTATGGCTGCCAGAGACACCGCTATCATAACCCTGCTGCTTGGCACGGGCATAAGAGTTTCGGAGTGTGTGGGCATAGATATAAACCACATAGACTTTGGCACAAACGGCATAAGGATAACACGCAAGGGCGGAAATCAGGTCATTATATATTTCGGCAGCGAGGTTGAGGAGGCTCTGTATGCCTATCTGGAAGAAAGAGAAAAGACTGAGGCTCTGCCGGGCAGTGAAAATGCACTTTTTTTGTCCATACAGAAGAAAAGACTGGGCGTAAGGTCTGTGCAGATGTTAGTTAAGAAATATTCAGAAATGGTAACAAGTCTTAAAAAAATAACACCTCACAAGCTGCGTTCCACCTATGGAACAGCCCTTTACAGAGAGACGGGAGACATTTATCTCGTGGCTGACGTGTTGGGTCACAACGATGTAAATACCACAAAAAAGCACTATGCGAGAATATCCGACGAAAACAGGCGACACGCTGCGAACGTAGTTGTGTTGGGGAGGGACAAATCTTAAATATATCTTAATTTATCGTTAATAAAAAATAATAATTTACAAATTGTTACGAAATTATTACAAAAAATCTACAAATTAGTTACGATTAGTGATATAATAACTATATGTAGATTTTTTATTTTGCCTTAAAACTAAATAAGTTGCCGCTTAAATTTTGAGTATTTTCGGTTTTTTTTCGGCCTCTTTATTTTAGGGGTTGAATTATTGACGATTTTATATTAAAATTTAATCATAAGTGGAGAAAAGTGGTTTTTGGTGGTTGAAAAGACCATCAGACACCCGTTTCAGGAGCCAAAAGGCGGTGATGTTTATGTTTATGGGCGAATTTATACATTCTATTGACAAGAAAAACAGGATAATCGTGCCTGTCAGATTCCGTGAGGAGCTGGGCGACAGCTTTGTCATCACAAGAGGATATGACGGCTGCCTTTATGTATTTACAAACGATGGATATAAGGACTTTCTCGATAAGAATGTGGGCACATATTCCATAAACAGACCCGAAGCAAGAAAGCTTATAAGGTTTTTTGCAGCCACTCCCTGTGAGACCGACGCAAACGGCAGGATCATTATACCCGAAAGTCTCAGGATACACGCAAAGATCGAAAAGGACATAATATCCGTGGGAGTAAACGATCATATCGAAATATGGAACAAGAGCCTTTGGGAGGCTTATACCACCTCTGAGGAATTTATGGGCAACGAGTTTGCCGAAGGACTGGAAAAAGCCTATGGAGTTTAAGCATATATCGGTGCTGCTTGACGAAACGATCGAAAGTCTCGGCATAAAAAAGGACGGGCTTTATGTGGACGGTACCCTCGGAGGAGGGGGCCATTCTTTGGAGATACTTAAAAGAGGCGGTCGTCTCATAGGTATCGACAGGGACAAGGACGCCCTCAGAGCCGCCGAAAAAAGACTCGCAGACTTTGAAAACAAAATACTTATACACGACAATTTCTGCAATATAAAAGAAATATTCAAAAATCTGGGCATAGACAAGGCGGACGGCTTTCTGCTGGATCTCGGAGTATCCTCCTATCAGTTTGACGAGGGAGAGAGGGGCTTTTCATACAACTATGACGCTCCCCTGGATATGAGAATGGACAGAGACTCAAGGCTCTCTGCCTATGATGTAATAAACGGCTACAGCCGTGACGAGCTTTTCAGAATAATAAGAGATTATGGAGAAGAAAAATGGGCTAAGAGAATAGCCGAATTTATAGTTAAAGAAAGACAGACCGAGCCGATAGACACTACCTTTAAGCTTACTTCGGTAATTAAAAAGGCTGTTCCCAAAGGGGCGAGGAGCGGCGGCGCCCACCCCTCAAAACGTACCTTTCAGGCCATAAGGATAGAGGTCAACAACGAGCTTGGCATACTTGAAGGCGCAATAGAGGATATGTCGGAGCTTTTAAAGCCGGGAGGAAGAATAAGCATAATCACTTTTCACTCCCTTGAAGACCGTATAGTCAAACAGACGTTCAGACGGCTTGAAAACCCCTGCACCTGTCCGAGAGATTTTCCCATATGCGTATGCGGAAAAAAACCTGTGCTTAAGATAATAAACGGAAAACCCATTACGGCCGGAAAAGAGGAGCTTTTATCAAACAACAGGGCTCACAGCGCAAAGCTGCGTACTGCCGAAAAGCTCTGAGCCTGCCCGAAAGGGGAGAGTGAGATATATGGCAAACAGAGGAAGAACGCTCTACAGATACCCTTCATACAATTATGGAAGTACCGCAAGAGCCTATTCAAATTCATATGACAGACAATCAAATAAAAGAAACAAAAAGGCGGCTGCCGAGACCATAAGAGTGGAGGAATACAGCGTTGCATACAGGACAGCCCTTATTGCGGTTATGCTCCTTATGGCGGCTCTCGCCATTGTATTTTTGTGTCTCTACGGCTATAACTATAAGCTTTCGTCAGAAATATCGGAGCTTCAGACACAGCTCAACGAGCTTAAGGAGGACAACTATTATCTGGAGTCGGATTTTGAAAACAATCTTAATCTTGACTACATCGAAGAGGTCGCCGTAAACAGACTGGGAATGCAGAAGCCCTCTGCATATCAGATAAAGTACATAAATGTTCCTAAACAGAGCTATACGATCCTTTATGATACCGAGGACAGAGATAAGAGCGTTTTGGGCTATCTTAAAAAGCTTGACATAAAGTCTGCCCTTAAGGAGCTTTTAAGTGCATAAGGAGGAGCTTTTATAATGGCAGACACTATAAGCACTGTAAGAAGAAAAAAAAGAAGAAGAATACCTAAAGCTAATTATCAGGGCAGACTTAAGTTTATTTTTATTATATTCATAATCTGCCTTTCTTTTGTTGGCTTTTTCAGAATTTTCACCATAATTTATCTTCATGGCGCAGAGTATGAGACGAGAGCAATCAACAATCAGGTGTCCCGTATACAGGACAAGGTCATAAACGCCAACAGAGGCAATATATATGACAGAAATCATCAGCCCCTTGCGGTGAGCAACACCGTATACAACGTCATTTTAGACGTGAGGGTTCTCTCGGGCGAAAAGGCCGAAGTAAGGGACAACACCATAAAGGGACTTGGCACGGCTCTTTCGATACCTGCCGACACTCTGAACGAATATCTTGCCACAGAAGCGGACGGCTCGCTGCGCTATGACACAAACTGGCAGATAGTCGCAAAAAAGGTACCCTATGACACGGGCAAGATGATTGAAGAAATGGGGCTTAAGTGCGTATATCTGGAGGAGGATACCCAGAGGACATATCCCAACGAGCATCTTGCGTCTCAGCTTATAGGCTTTATAAGAGGCGATACAAAGTGGGGGCTTGAGGACTATTATGATGATGAAATGACGGGAAAGCCCGGCAGGGTTTTCAGAACATATGAGGCTGACGACTCCATAGAGACAAGGCGTGAGGAACCCGTAAGGGGCAACAGCCTTGTCACCACCATTGATACTACCGTTCAGCAGTATGCCGAAAATATAGCGAAGGCAGCCTATGACGAGTATAACCCTCAGAATACGTCTGTGCTTGTTATGAACCCCAACACGGCTGAGGTATTGGCTATGGCGGCATATCCGTCATTCAATCTGAACGAGCCCACAGAGATAACCCAGCTTGAAAACGAGGAGTTTGCAGAGGACTGGGAGCTTGCTATGACCGATGAACAGAAAAGCGAGGCCTATAACTTTGCGTGGAAGAATTATAACATAACCTCCACATTTGAACCCGGCTCAATAATGAAGCCCCTTGTTGTTGCCGCAGCTCTTGACAACGGTTCCATAAAGACCACCGACAGCTTTTTCTGCGGAGGAAAAAAGATCGTAGCGGACTATGAGATACACTGTCACAACAAAAACGGCCACGGAACACAGACAGTGCAGGAGGTTCTGGCGCATTCGTGCAACGTAGGTATGATGGATATTGCCTATGCAATGGGTATAGACAAGTTCTACAAGTTTTTCAAGGACTGGGGCTTCGGCGAGGTCACGGGAATAGACCTTCCCAATGAAGCCAGCGCCGCAAGCGTAATAAACACCCTTGACGAAATGCACATAACGGAGCTTTCGACATATTCGTTCGGACAGGGCTTCAACTGTACGCCTATTCAGATACTTACGGCATTTTCTGCCTGCATAAACGGCGGAAACCTCCTTAAGCCCTATGTTGTTTCGCAGATAATAGACGCCGATGGCAACGTCATAAAAGAGACGGAGCCTACAGTGGTAAGAAAGGTCATATCGGAGGAGACTTCGGCATGGATGAGAGAAAATCTTATGAGCGTGCTTGAAGGAGACGGCACAGGCGCAAAGGCAAGGATAGACGGCTATGCCATAGGCGGAAAGACAGGTACGGCGCAGCAGGGCCCCAGAGACTCGAATCAGTGGGTGCTTGACTTTATAGCGTATCTTCCTATCGAAAATCCCAACCTTATCTGTATGGTTGTTGTGGACAGACCCGAGGGCGGCGACAGTATTTCTCCCGCTCCCCAGATGAAAGAGCTGCTTATTGACCTTATAAATACATACAATATTTCTCCTGCCGATGAGGATGCCGCCTATGAGGTTGTCGGCATAGAGGGCGGAGAGATCGTTCTTGAGGATTATACGGGATACAGCCTTGAAAACGCAATTTCACAGCTCAACAGTCTCGGCATTGACTATGAGCTTGTGGGGGACAGCGGCGATACCGTGCTGAAACAGTTCCCCGAGGCAGGCTCCAGAATAGATACCACCACAAAGGTGCTTTTGTATATTACCATAGGCGACCCGAATGCAAGCCTTACGCCTGTGCCGGATCTTGTGAATCTGACTGAGGAACAGGCTTATCAGGCGGCGCAGGCTCTCGGCTTTGAGCTGCTTGTCGAGACCGATGACACGGCCTTTGAGGGCGAAGAGGGCAACACAGACTCAGACGGCAGCGGACAGGGCGAAAATGAAGAATCTTCGGATGATTCGGGAGGCTCCGACAAAAAGGCTGACAGCTCGGACGACAAAGAGCCGAACGAAAAGTCCGGGGATAATGACAAGGTAAAGATCGTATATCGTCAGTCGCCTGCGGCCGACAGCAAGGTGCCTACGGGTACTACCATAAAGATAAAGCTTGAATAAAGCTTGAATAAAGATCGGCTGCAAGCATACCTCCGAAACTTTTCCAATATAATTATTACAGAATATGTTTGGAAAGGTTATGAGCCGTATGTTCAGAGCTTCTTTGTCGGAAAAAAGGTCGCTGCTTTTCGGACTTGTTGTGTATGAGCTTATGCTTGCGCTCCTTATGGGGAGAGTGTTTTATATACAGTTTTCAAGAGGTGAGGAGCTGCAAAAGCTTGCGTATGAGCAGCAGAGCCGAGACAGGCTTATCAAGTCACGGAGGGGAGATATTGTTGACAGAAACGGTGCTCTCCTTGCAGGGACAGAAACGGTGTATTCCATAAGCGTTATACACGCCCAGATAGACGAGCCCGAAAAAACAGCCGAAAGCCTTTCTCAGGCTTTGGGGCTTGAATATGACTATGTACTCAAGAAAATAGAAAAAAATGTGGCTCTTGAACGCATAAAAACCCAGACCGATGAGGAAACAGCCAAAAAAATAAGAAATATGAATCTTAAGGGCGTGGCTGTCGATGAGGACGTTAAAAGAACATACCCCGAGGGCAGTCTCGCAGGCCGTGTCATAGGCTTTACGGGCAGAGACAACCAAGGCATAATCGGTCTTGAAGCCAAATATGACGCATATCTGAAGGGAGATCAGGGGAAAATACTCACCGAAACCGATGGGCGGGGCGTGGAGCTTAATTTCAGCAAAAAAATACGAAAGCCTCCCTCTGACGGAAAGACCCTTATGACGACCCTCGATATAAACATACAGAGGTATGCCGAACAGATACTTGAAAACGCTATCGAAGCAAAATCGGCTCTCAGAGGCTCCATAATAGTTATGAACCCTCAGAACGGCGAAATATACGCAATGGCTCAGAAGCCCGACTTTGACCTTAACAAGCCCTTTGAAATAAATGACGCCGAGCTTGAAAAAATATGGGACGGTCTGTCACAGGAGGATAAAAACAAGTATCTTAACGCAATGTGGAGAAACTTCAATATAAACGATACATATGAACCCGGCTCAACATTCAAGATAGTGACGTCATCGGCAGGACTTGAAGAAGGTGTGGTTTCGCCGAACGACAGGTTTGACTGTTCGGGAGGCCGAGAGGTAGGCGGCAGATATATAAAATGCTGGCGCTCCCCGCGAAGTCACGGCTCCGAAACATTTGTCGAGGGCGTAAGAAACAGTTGTAATCCCGTTTTTATGGACGTGGCGGCAAGACTGGGAGCCGACAGGTTTTATGAATATATGCTTAAATTTGCCTTTGACAAAAAAACAGGCATAGATCTCCCCGGCGAGGCCGTGGGTATAATGCACAAGAAGGAAAATATAGGCCCTGTGGAGCTTGCCACAATGAGCTTCGGACAGACCTTTCAGATAACCCCTATGCAGCTTCTGAGGGCTGCGTCCTCCGTCATAAACGGCGGCAGGCTCATAGTACCCCATGTGGGCAAGGCTATACTGGAGCCTGACGGCGGTATGTTTTATGAACCCGAATTCTCTTCGGATGAAAGGAGCATATCGAAGGAGACCTCCGACACCATGAGGGGCATACTCGAATCTGTGGTATATGTGGGCACGGGCAACAAGGCCTATATTCCGGGGTTTCGCATAGGAGGAAAAACAGCCACAAGCGAAAAGCTGCCGAGAGGCAGCGGAAAATATATAGCCTCATTTATGGCGTTTGCGCCTGCGGACGACCCACAGGTCATAGCCCTTGTGCTTATTGACGAGCCGAAAGGGGTATATTATGGCGGTCAGGTGGCAGGCCCCGTTATGAAGGATCTGCTTTCGGTGTGTCTGCCCTATCTGGGGATAGAGCGGCAGTATAACGCAGAGGAGCTTTCAAAAAAAGAGACTGCTCCCTATGAGCTTGAAAGCTATGTGGGAGAAAGCGTTTCGGAGGCAAAGGAAAAGCTTGAAAGAGCAGGTATGAAAACCGAGATTCACGGCGAAGGAGATACCGTTAAAAATCAGTTTCCCCTTAAGGGAGAAAAAATATATATAAACAGCAAGGTCATACTCTATACATAAAAGTAAGTCGATGCGTGTGAAGGAGGGGCTTGGATGAAGCTAAGCAGTGTACTGAAAAATCTTGAATATGAGGTGCTTTCCGGAAACGATGAAAGAGAAATAACCGACATCACCATAGATTCCCGAAAGGTCAGGGACGGCTCTTTGTATTTTGCCATAGAGGGCTTTACGGTGGACGGCCACAAATTTATACCGTCAGCCGTGAAAAACGGGGCTGCGGCTGTTATCTGTACAAAAAATCTGACGGAATATCCCGGAGATGCGGCATATATAAAGGTCAAAAACTCCCGTTTCGCTCTCGGATACTGCGCAAAGAACTTTTTCAGGGATCCCGGCGGCGGTATGAGGGTCATAGGCGTTACGGGTACAAACGGAAAGACCAGCACCACCTATTTTCTGGAACAGATACTCAAAGAGGATAAAAGACACCCGGGCGTCATAGGCACGGTCGAAATAAGGGCTGACGGAGAAAAGCTTGACTATAAGCTTGCTACAAGCACCACCCCCGACACCATAGAGCTTAATACTATTTTGTGCGATATGAAAGACAGGGGAGTCAGCGACGTGGCTATGGAGGTCAGCTCTCACGCTCTGGAGCTTTATAAGGTGGACGGCATAGAATTTGAGGTGGGAGTTTTTACAAATCTGACGCAGGATCACCTTGACCTTCACGGCAGTATGGACAATTATCTGAGAGCAAAGGCAAGGCTTTTCAGAATGTGCCGCACGGGGGTTATGAATGCCGATGACGGAAGCTTTCCTCAGATGAAGGCTCTGTCGAGATGCAGGATAGTTACCTACGGCATTGAAAACGACTGTGACATAAAGGCCGAAAATATAGAATATTCAATGGACAGGGTCAGCTTTGACGTGCTTTGCAGAGGAGAGAGATACCCCGTTGTACTTATGATACCCGGCAGGTTCAGCGTATATAACGCTCTGGCAGCCATAGGAGCCGCCCTCTGCGTGGGAGTGCCTATGAAAACCATTATCCACGCTCTGGGAGACCTTGAGGGCGTCCCCGGCAGAATAGAAAATGTCGCAAAGGGACAGAGCTATAATGTTTTTGTGGACTATGCCCATACTCCGGACGGAGTGTATAATATAATAAGCTCGGTAAAGGCTTTCACAAAGGGCAGAGTCATTACCGTTTTCGGCTGCGGCGGAGACAGGGACAAAAAGAAAAGACCCATTATGGGGTCAATATCGGCAGAGCTGTCGGATTATTCAATTATAACCTCCGACAACCCACGTACGGAAGAGCCTATGGATATTATAAGAGAGATAGAAGAGGGCGTAAAGCCCATAACCGACAGGTATGAGATACTTGTGTCAAGGCAGGAGGCTATCGAAAAAGCCATAAGTATGGCTCGTGACGGCGACTCTGTAATAATTGCGGGAAAGGGTCACGAGGACTATGAAATATTCAAGGACAGAACAATTCACTTTGACGACAGAGAGGCGGCAGGAGAGGCCATTATGAAAAAGGCTTCGGGAAAATTATGAAAGCTTTAAGTATAAAAGAGATAGCCGCAGCCACAGGCGGCAGAATAGTTAACGAAAAAGACATCACCATAAAAAATATTTCCACGGACAGCCGAAAAATAGACGAAAACACACTTTTTGTGCCTATCGTGGGAGAAAGGCTTGACGGTCACAGCTTTATCCGTCAGGCTGTCGGGGACGGGGCGGCAGCCTTTATATCCCAAAAGGAGATAGATACCGACAGCGTATATGTTCTTGTGGACGATACCACAAAGGCTTTGGGGAATATTGCGGCTTATTACAGGAGCCTTTTTGACATACCCGTTGTGGCAGTTACGGGAAGTACGGGCAAGACAACCACAAAGGATATGATAGCGGCAGTGCTTTCGGTGAGATACAATACTATAAAGACAATGGGCAACTTCAACAACCACATTGGACTTCCCCTGACCGTTTTCAACATAGACGAGTCAACCGAGGCGGCCGTGCTTGAAATGGGTATGAACCACTTCGGCGAAATAAGCTATCTTGGCAGAATAGCAAAACCGCAGACAGCAGTCATAACAAATGTGGGAGTGTCGCATATCGAACATCTTGGCAGCAGAGAGGGCATATTAAAAGCAAAGTGCGAGATATTTGAAAGTCTCTCTCCCGACGGGGTTAAAATACTTTGCGGCGACTGCGATATGCTGTCAAAGCTCAGGGATAAGGAGCCTTCGGCATATTTTTACGGTCTCGGAGCCGAAAACGATATGTATGCCGAGGACATAAGGTTTTTATCCCTTGACAGAACGGAGTTTTCTGTCGTTGCGGACGGCGAAAAAATTACCGTAAGAATGAACGCATCGGGAGAACATATGATAAAAAACGCTCTTGCGGCAGCCGCCGTAGGCAAAAGGCTGGGGCTTGGCCTTGACGAAATAAAAAAGGGTATAGAGAGCTTTGTTCCTGCCGACAAGAGAATGAATGTCATAAAAACCGAAAAATACACCATTATAAACGATACATACAATGCAAATCCTCAGTCGGTAAAGGCAGGTCTTGACGTTCTGGCAAAAATACAGGGCAGAAAGGCAGCCATTTTGGGAGAAATGCTTGAACTCGGAAAGGATTCCTCCGAATATCACAAGGATGTGGGAAGATATGCAGCAAAGCTCGGCATAGACGTTATATGCGCCATAGGCAATAAAAATGTTATGGATCTGGCTTTGGCAGCCACGTTTGAGGGCGCAAAAAAGGTATTCTATTATGAAACAAAAGAGGAATTTTTCGCTAATGTGAAAAAAATACTCAAACGCGGCGACACTGTACTTATAAAGGCCTCGAGAGGGGCAAGGTTTGAAGAAATTACAGAGGGACTTGTCAAAAAAAATTAGTCAACGGCTCCCTCGGTACTTAAGGAGAATTTTATGGATACGGATATGACAAGGGCTATATATGCCATTCTGATTGCTTTTGCCGCCAATGTTGCGCTTTGTCCTGCGGCCATACCGCTTTTGCGCAGGCTTAAATTCGGACAGAATGTAAGAGATGACGGCCCCGAAAGCCATCTTATAAAAGCAGGTACCCCTACTATGGGCGGCATAATGATACTTCTCAGTATGCTCATAAGCTCAGCGTTTTTCCTTAAGGGAAACTATGACGGCATTATGGTTATTTTTATGACTGTGGGCTATGGGCTTATAGGACTTCTTGACGACTATATAAAGGTGGTCAAAAAGAGAAGTCTGGGGCTGAGAGCGTGGCAGAAGATTGCGCTGCAGCTTGTTGTGACGGGTATGTTTATATACTATATATACAATTTTACCGATATAGGCACGGCGGTATATATACCCTTTATGGGAGGACTTTCCATCGACCTCGGCATAGTTTTTATACCGTTTGTTATCTGCGTTGTGTTAGGCACAGTAAACGCAGTCAATCTTACAGACGGACTTGACGGTCTGGCAAGCGGCGTAAGCGTGCTTGTGACGCTTTTCTTTATGTTTGCGGCGTACGGAATGAAAAGCGGCGTTCTCCCCGTGGCAGGGGCTGCGGCAGGCTCGCTTCTGGGCTTTCTGCTTTTCAATTCATATCCTGCGAGGGTCTTTATGGGAGACACGGGCTCGCTGGCTTTGGGAGGCTTTATTGCGGCGATGGCTGTGCTTTTCAGAATGCCTCTTTTTCTGCTTATCGCAGGTATAATATATGTGTGCGAGTCTCTTTCGGTTATTTTGCAGGTAGGATATTTCAAGCTGACCCATGGAAAGAGAATATTCAAAATGGCTCCGCTGCACCATCATTTTGAACAGTGCGGCTGGAGGGAAACGAAGGTTGTGGCAGTTTTCTACATAGTTACGGCGATTGGCGTTCTTGTGGGCTTTTTAGCTGCAAGGGGAATATTCTGACGGAGGAATGAATTATGGATTATAGAGGAAAAAAGGCTCTTGTCTGCGGTATGGCAAGAAGCGGCATAGCTGCGGCTCTGCTGCTTAAATCACAGGGAGCGCAGGTTATACTTCAGGATCTCAAAACAAGGGACAAAATAAAAGCCGATTTTGACAGACTTGACGGAATAACCCTCCTTTTGGGCAAAAACCCCGATGATATAGCGGCGGAGCAGGATCTTATAGTATTAAGCCCCGGCATACCTACCGATCTTGACTTTGTGCACAAGGCAAGGGCGGCAGGAGTACCCGTCATTTCGGAGGTGGAGCTTGCGTTCACTCTTTGCAGGGCACCTGTTGCAGCCATAACGGGAACAAACGGAAAAACCACCACGACAGCCCTTGCAGGAGAGATATTTTCAAAAAAATACAAGACCGAAACCGTGGGCAACATAGGCATACCCTATTCGGAAAAAATAGAGGGGCTTAGCGAGAGGGATATGATAGTCATAGAAAATTCAAGCTTTCAGCTCGAAACCATAGATACCTTCAGACCTAAATACGCCGCCGTTCTCAACATAACCCCCGATCACCTTGACAGACACAAAAGCCTTGAAAATTATATAAAGGCAAAAGAGAATATATTCAAGAATATGACCGAAGAGGACTTTCTTATTCTCAACGGAGAGGACGATGCCGTTCGGGATATGAAAAACCGCACGAGGGCGAAGGTATACTTCTTCTCGTCAAAAAGACCCCTCAAAGAGGGCATATGGGCCGATGAAAAGAGCATATATGTAAATATGCCCGGAATAAACGAAAAGCTTGTGGATATTGACGATATGAATATACTCGGCGAACACAATGTCGAAAACGCTATGGCTGCGGCGGCTCTTGCGGTGTGCGGCGGAGTCAGCGCAGAGGACATAAGGACGACCCTTAAGGAGTTCAAGGCAGTAGAACACAGAATAGAGTTTGTGGACAACAAAAACGGGGTCGATTATTATAACGACAGCAAGGGTACAAACCCCGATGCGGCTATCAAGGCAATAAATGCAATGAAAAGACCCATTTGTCTTATAGGCGGAGGATATGACAAGCATTCGGATTACGGCAGTTGGATAAACTCTTTTGAGGGCAAGGTCAAGTACCTTGCGCTTATAGGTCAGGTCAGAAACGACATAAAGGCAGAGTGCGACAGACAGGGCTTTAAGGACTATGAGCTTTTCGACACATTTGAGGATGCCGTATATGCCTGCAGGGACAGGGCAGCCGCCGGCGACTGCGTGCTTTTGTCGCCTGCCTGCGCAAGCTGGGATATGTTTTCAAGCTATGAGGAGAGAGGCAGAATCTTTAAGGATATAGTAAAGAGCCTGTAAGGAGTTGATTTTTTTGAGAGAAACAGCTTCATATAAAAACAACGGCAGAAGAACCGAAAAAAACAAAAAAACAAATGCAGGCGGGTCCAAGCTTATAATAGGCTCCGTTGACTTTATAATTCTTTTTGTGGTACTTCTGTTGGTTATAATAGGCACTATAATGATATTTTCCGCAAGCTATTATTCAGCGGGAAACAGCGAGGCCTTCAACAACGACATATATTACTTTCTGAAAAGGCATCTGAGATGCGTTTTTATAGGTATGATAGGGCTTATAGTCCTCAGCAATATAAATTATCGCTTTTTTATGAGATTTTTCAGATATACCTATATACTGTCCCTTGTTTTGCTGGTGCTTGTTATTTTTTTCGGAACGGAGGTAAACGGCGCAAAAAGATGGCTCTGGGGCTTTCAGCCGTCAGAGATAGCCAAGCTTGCGCTTATACTCTATCTGGCGGCGTTCGTTGACGAACACAAGGGAATACTCAACGACAAAAACGGCTTTATTGAGTGTCTCGGAATAATAGCCGTACCTACTGTTCTGATAGGCGTTGAAAATATGTCTACCGCCGTTGTAATTGCCGCCATAGGTATAGGTATGCTTTTTATAGCAACTCCCAACAAGAAATTTTTTGCGCCCTTTTTTATACTGATACCCGTTGCGATAGTCGGAGGCATATTTGCGGCGCAATTCAGAATGGAGAGAATACTGGCATGGCGCAACCCCTTTGCATACGCTCAGGGAAAGGGCTTTCAGGCTATACAGTCGTTCTATGCCATAGCTTCGGGTGGCTTTTTGGGTCTGGGTCTGGGTCACAGCAGACAAAAGCTCGGATATATACCCGAGGCGCACAACGACATTATTTTTTCGATATTGTGCGAGGAGCTTGGATTTTTCGGGGCAGCCATAGTCATAATACTCTTTATGATACTTATATGGAGAGGTATCAGAACGGCTATGTGTGCAGACTCCGAGTTTGGAGTGCTTACGGCAGGCGGCATAATAATAATGATAGGTCTTCAGGTAATAATGAATATTGCCGTTGTAACAAACACAATGCCCAACACGGGTATACCTCTGCCGTTCATAAGCTACGGAGGCACGTCTATTATAATTATGCTTCTGGCGATGGGTTTTGTGCTTAATATATCAAAATATCAGAGAGCCTGATATTATAAAGCTTTTTGAGACTGTGAAGGGGCGCAGTCTCTTTCACTTTCGGGCTGTGTTGTTTTTGGGGGAAATTTGATAAAAGTGATTGAAATGGAGTATTTGTGGTGATATAATAGTTATATTGGTACGCTTAGGGGGAGATATACAAAATATATCGAAAAAGCCCTGAAAAGCGGTATCCTAAAACTGCTTGGGCTGCTTTTGCGCCCGCAGCAAACCGCCTTGACGATGTGACAAATGAAAAATTTTAAGCTATAAGGGAGAGTGATTTTTTTGGACGGCAGTCACGGGCATCTATTGGAGTTTATAGTATTGATATTATTATTCAGCTTATCGGCATTTTTTTCCTGTTCCGAAACGGCGCTGACCTCTATAAGCAGGGTCAAGCTGCGCAGTATGATAGATGACGGCGTAAAAAACGCAAAGCTCATAGGCAGGCTGCTTGACGACAGGTCAAAGCTTTTGGGAGCCATACTTATAGGCAACAATATAGTCAACATTCTTGCAACGTCAATGTCAACGTCTCTCGCCATAAGTATATTCGGCAGCAGCGGAGTGGGCATAGCTACGGGTATAATAACCGTCATAGTGCTTATTTTCGGAGAGATAACGCCCAAAAATCTTGCTGTGGCAAACTGTGAAAAAATTGCCCTTTTTGTATGCAAGCCAATTTATCTGTGTACTGTTGTTCTCACTCCTGTCATATTTTTGCTCAATATTATTACGGGCTTTATAATAAAGCTGCTTACGGGAAAGGACGCAAACGAGGTAGAGTCAGTGACCGAGGCGGAGCTTCTGACAATGGTCAACGTAAGCCACGAAGAAGGAGTAATAGAAAATGACGAAAGGGAAATGATAAACAATGTGGTCGATTTCGGCGACTGCGATGCAAAGGATGTTATGATACCCAGAGTCGATATGGTGGCTGTGCCTATTGACGCTGATCTTGACTATATCAGCAGGATATATAAGGAGGCGCAGTTTACGAGGATGCCCGTGTATGAGGATACCACCGACAACATAGTGGGCATACTTTCTGTAAAGGATATAGGCTTTGCCCCCGATCCCGAAAAATTCAGCATAAGGAGACTTATGAGAGAGCCGTATTTTACCTATGAGTCAAAGCCTTCAAAGGATCTGCTTGCAATAATGCGAAAAAACAAGATCCCTATGGCTATCGTGCTTGACGAATACGGCGGAACATCGGGTATAGTTACCCTTGAGGATATTCTTGAAGAGATCGTGGGAGACATATCGGACGAAAACGATGAACACAAGGAAGAAATAATGAAAATATCCGACACGGAGTATATTGCTTTGGGTCACGCAAGGATAGAGGATGTAAACAATGAAATAGGCTCGGAATTTGACGATGAGGACTTTGACTCCATAGGGGGCTTTGTGTCGGGCGTAATAGGGCGCTTTCCGAAGGTGGGAGAAGTCATAGAGTACGAGGGATATAAATTTTTTGTTGAAGAAACGAATAAAAACAGAGTTGAAAAGCTCAGGATAACTGTTGATTCTAAAACGGGGGAATAATATGTTTTTTGGTTCAGACATAGGCATAGATCTTGGCACCGCAACGGTTTTGGTATATGTAAAGGGCTATGGTATAGTCCTTAAGGAGCCATCTGTTGTTGCGATCGACAAAAATGACAATTCCGTACTGGCGGTAGGCGAGGAGGCAAGACGTATGCTGGGAAGAACTCCCGGAAATATCGTTGCCATAAGACCCTTAAGGGACGGAGTTATTTCGGACTATGCCGTTACGGAAAAAATGCTTAAATATTTTATCGAAAAAACTGTGGGAAAACGCTTCTTTCTGAGGCCAAGGATAGCCGTCTGCGTTCCGAGCAAGGTCACGGGCGTTGAAAAGCGCGCAGTTGAGGACGCTACGAGAGAGGCAGGAGCCAGAGAAGTCTATATAATAGAAGAGCCCATAGCCGCAGCCATAGGCGCAGGCATAGATATAAGCAGAGCAAGCGGAAGTATGGTAGTGGATATTGGCGGCGGCACCTGTGATGTGGCTGTTATTTCGCTGGGAGGAAATGTTGTCAGCGACTCCCTCAAAATGGCAGGCGACAAGTTTGACGAAGCCATAGTAAGGTATATGAGGTCGGCTCATCAGCTCCTTATAGGAGAGAGAACGGCAGAGCAGATGAAGATCTCCATTGGCACGGCTTTCCCCAGAGAAGAGGATGTCTGTATGGATGTAAAGGGTCGTGATCTTCTGGCAGGGCTGCCAAAGACCATAACTGTGTCATCGGGCGAGATAATGGAGGCTCTGTCGGAGTGTACATCTCAGATAGTCGATACCATAAAGAATGTTCTGGAGCAGACTCCGCCCGAGCTGGCGGCAGATATTTCGGATAAGGGTATACTGCTGACGGGAGGAGGAGCTATGCTCTATGGCCTTGACAAGCTTATCACAAAGGCTACAGGCATAAAGGCTATGTATGCTGCGGAGGATCCCGTAAGCTGCGTAGCCATAGGAACGGGCAAGTATATCGAGTTTCAGAGCGAAAAACGGAGCAAAAAACGCTGGAGGCTATGGTAAGTAAATATGAATAAAAAAGTGTACAGCACACTGGAATTTGACAAGATAAGAGAAAGACTTGCAAAAAACTGCATATCGCCTATGGCAAAGGCGGCGGCTCTCAGTCTTGAACCCTATGGAAGTATTGAGGAAATAAACCTGAACCAGAGAGAAACCACCGAGGCAGTCAGCTTTATACTGAAAAAAGGCTCTCTGCCCGCAGGAGGCTTAAGAGACTTAAACGACAGCCTGAGACGCTCCGAGGCAGGGGGAATATTGTCCCTTAAGGAGCTGCTTGATATAGCCGATTTTTTGAACACCTGCAAAAATGTAAAAGCCTATGGAGGAGACGGCTCAAAAAACGAAAATAACAAAAAAAACAACCCCCACGGGCTCTTAGACGGATATTTCGATATGATAACGGAGCTGCCTGCGCTTGAAAGGGAAATAACCTCAAAGATAATCTCGGAAACTGAGGTTTCTGACACAGCAAGCAGGGAGCTTATAAATATAAGACAGTCTATCCGCAGCGCAAACGACAGAATAAGGGAGACTCTCGGCTCAATAATACACTCGGCGTCAAACAGGACGATGCTTCAGAATCCCGTCATAACAATAAGAAACGACAGATACTGCGTCCCCGTAAAGCAGGAGTACGCCTCAAGCTTTAAGGGTATTCTTCACGACCGATCCTCTACGGGTGCAACGGTTTTTATGGAGCCTGCGTCTGTTGTGGAGGCAAACAACAAAATTGCAGAGCTGAGAATAAAGGAAAAAGAAGAAATAAGAAAAATACTTTTGGAGCTGAGCGGCAAAATAGCTGAAAACAGCGATATAATAAGAGAAAACAGCGCCGAACTCGAACATCTTGATCTTGTGTTCGGCAAGGGCGAGCTGTCGCTTGATATGGAGGGCGCACAGCCGATTTTTAATGAAAAGAAATATATTGATCTGAAAAGGGCAAGGCATCCTCTTATTGACAAGGACAAGGTAGTAGCCACCGACATAAGGCTTGGGGGAGATTTTACCATGCTGCTTATTACGGGGCCAAACACCGGAGGAAAAACGGTTTCGCTTAAAACAATAGGACTTTTTTCTCTTATGGGTCAGTCTGGACTTCACATACCTGCCTTTGACGGCTCGGAGCTTGGCATATTCAGCGAGATATTTGCCGATATAGGAGACGAACAGAGTATTGAACAGTCTCTCAGTACTTTTTCGTCACATATGAGCAACATTGTGCAGATACTCGACAGCGCCGATGGAGACAGTCTTGTACTCATAGACGAGCTTGGAGCAGGCACCGACCCTACGGAGGGAGCCGCTCTCGCCACATCAATTATAAAATATCTTCACGATATGAGTATAAGGACAGCCGTTACAACGCACTATAGCGAGCTTAAGCTTTTCGCCATTGCCACCGAGGGAATAGAAAACGCCTCCTGCGAGTTTGACGTGGCGACACTCAGCCCGACATACAGGCTGATGATAGGCATACCGGGAAAGTCCAACGCTTTTGCAATATCAAAAAAGCTTGGGCTTAAGGATTTTATAATAGACGGGGCGAGGGACATACTTTCTCACGAGGATATAAAGCTTGAGGACATTATTGTAGAGCTTGAAACAGGCAGAAAAAGCCTTGAGCTTGAAAGGGAAAGAGCCGAGGGATATCGTGCGGAGGCCGAAAAGTACCGTGCCGAAATAAAGGAGCAAAGGGAAAAGCTTAAGGAGCAGAGAGAAAAAATAATTTTCAGAGCAAACGAAGAGGCAAAGAGAATAATATCGTCCGCAAAGGATGAAAGCGACCGCATCATAAAGGATATGAGAAAGCTCGCCAAGGAATCGGCTGATACCATGAAACTGGAGGAAAAAAGAAAGGGCCTCAAAAGCAGTCTGGAAAAGGCCGACAAACGCCTAAGCAAAATGAGCGAAAAGAAGAAAGCCGTTCGGCGAAGTCTCAAAAAAGTCAGCATAGGCGACAGCGTTTTTGTTGACGATCTGGGTACAACGGGGACGGTTTCAACACTGCCCGACAGTAAGGGCGATCTTTATGTTATGGCAGGCATAATGAAGATAAAGACAAATCTGAGCCGTTTGTCGGCAGCCGAGGAGGAAAGACCCGACTATAGCAGATATTCGGCAAGCTACAGCGCAGGTATGCGGCTCGGCAATATGCAGAGTATTTCTCCCGAAACCGATCTGAGGGGGCTTAGCGTGTATGAGGCTATAGAAAAGCTGGACAAGTATATCGACAGCGCAATTCTGGCAGGAGTAAGCCCCGTGAGCATTATTCACGGAAAGGGTACAGGTGTGCTGCGTGTGGCAGTACACGACTTTCTTAAAAAGCACAGCGGCGTTAAAAGCTTCAGACTTGGAGAGTACGGCGAAGGCGATTCGGGCATTACCGTTGCTATGCTGAAATAATACAGTTTGTTTCTGCGGATTATTATCGGGCGATTAACTTTTTGACGGTCTTTAATATATTTTATATATTAGTATGTAGGAAAGATAAGCGACTTTATTTGGGAGCAGGACGGGCAAAGCCCATGTTCGGCGCTTTTCCTGCTGAAAGTTTTTTAGGGCAATCCGAACGGACACTGTCTGTGGCTCAAAGTTATCAATGATAATATAATAAATTTGTCAAATACTTTCTTAATTATTGGCTTATTAACTTTTTGACGGGCTTTAATATATTTTATATATTAGTATGTCGGAAAGATAAGCGACTTTATCTGGAAGCAGGACGGGCAAAGCCCATGTTCGGCGCTTTTCCTGCTGAAAGTTTTTTCGTACAATCCGAACGGACACTGTCTGTGGCTCAAAGTTATCGATGATAGATATAATAAATTTGTCAAATACTTTCTTAATTATCGGTCAATTTACTTTTTGACGGTTTGTAATATATTTTATATGTTATATATGCTATATATGTTTTATATTCTTGATATTTGAGCATGAAAAAGACCCCGTTTTCCTTATGAAAGCGGGACCTTTACGATCAATGCGGAGAAGTGCGTCTCCGTTTTAAATTCCGATTGATTTAAAAATTATCGTTAAAATCAGCTTTGATTATCTGATCCTTTATAATCAACAATCAGCTTGCGGATCAGTTTGTGATAGTAAGCTCAGAATCCTTGTCGAATACATGGATCTTGTTTACATCGAAAGCAACCTTAACGTCGTCGCCGATCTTGTAGTTGTTACGAGCGTTTACACGGCAGGTGATCTTCTGGCCGTTTACGATGAGGTACAGGTTTGTATCTGCGCCGAGAAGCTCTGTAACATCAATGTGAGCGTCAAATACGGGCGACTGAGTTGTGTTAAGGAATACGTCCTCGTTATGTACGTCCTCGGGTCTGATGCCGAGCAGAACGTTCTTTCCGATATATCCGCCGTCTACAAGTGCCTTTGTCTTGCTTTCGGGAAGCATAAGTCTCTGGCTGCCTACAGTAACTGCAACCTTGTCGCCTTCCTTAACAACCTTTGATTCGATGAAGTTCATCTGAGGTGTTCCCAAGAAGCCAGCAACGAAGAGGTTAGCGGGTTCATGATAAAGTGTCTGAGGTGTATCGCACTGCTGAATAAGACCGTCCTTAAGAACAACGATTCTTGTACCGAGGGTCATAGCCTCTGTCTGGTCGTGTGTAACGTAGATGAATGTTGTATCGAGCTTATGGTGAAGCTTTGCGATTTCTGTTCTCATCTGAACACGGAGCTTTGCGTCAAGGTTTGAAAGAGGCTCGTCTAACAGGAATACAGAGGGTCTACGAACGATTGCACGACCCATGGCAACTCTCTGTCTCTGACCGCCTGAAAGAGCTGCAGGCTTTCTGTCAAGGAGATGGTCGATCTCGAGGATCTGAGCAGCCTCTTTAACCTGTCTGTCGATTTCGTCCTTGGGAGTTTTTCTCAGCTTAAGACCGAATGCCATATTATCATAAACCGTCATATGAGGATAAAGAGCATAGTTCTGGAAAACCATCGCAATATCTCTGTCACGGGGTGAAACATTGTTTACAAGTCTGTCGCCGATATAAAGCTCGCCGTCGGAGATCTCTTCAAGACCTGCGATCATACGAAGAGTTGTTGACTTACCACAGCCGGAAGGACCTACGAAGATGATGAATTCCTTATCGGCGATCTCAAGGTTGAAGCTGGGAACAGCAACGAAACCGTTGGGATACTTTTTAACGATATTTTTTAAACTTAAACTTGACATTTTACTTCCTCCTTATATTTATTTTACGTACCGAAGGGTTTGTAGAAAATAAACAGACAATAGTCCGAGATACTTCCGTACCCTTAAAAGCTTGATATAATAATACAGTATTTTTTAATAAAATTCCATAGATTAATTATACAAATTAAATTTTTTATTTTGTGGAATTTGTACACCACACAATTTTTTTAGTCAATTTGCTTATATTCAACAGGTATTATACAGTCTGAATAGCCGTTCTTTAGGGCAATTTTCACATTTTTAAACCCCATATAAAGCTTTTTATGCAATTTTCACATTTTTAACAAAGATAATTTTATTTTTTGTCCGAAAAACCCTCGCCTGCGACCTCCGCAGCCTCTGTTATAATGAAAAATGCCCTCTTGTCTGCGTCTGACACCATTTTTTTCAGCCCTGCAAGCTGTTTTTTGGGAATAACGCACAGAATGACATTTTTTTCGTCCTTTGTATACTCTCCTCTGCCTTTGAGCGTGGTGACGCCTCTTTCAAATTCATTCATTATTTTTTCAGATATATCTTCCCATTTGTCGGATATTATATATACTGCCTTAGTATAGCCTGCGCCTGTCAGAGAAAGATCGATCACCTTAGAGGTTATATAAGCCGACACAACCGCATAAAAAACATTTATAGAGCCGAAAACGGGAAAGCCGAGGGCTATTATAGCGCAGTCAGTCGCAAGTATAAGAGTTGAAAGGGAAAGCCCCGGAATATATTTTGTCAATATCATAGCCAGAAGATCGCTGCCGCCTGTTGTAGACCCCGACCTAAGCACAAGCCCCAGACCTATCCCCTCAATAAAGCCTCCGAAAACAGCCGCTATGGGGAGATCCGACTCTACGGGAGGCAAAAAGTCGGCTGCCCATATCATTGCCGAAAGCAGAGTCGCCGCAAAAAAGCTCCGCCTTAAGGAGCTAAAGCCGAGGACTCTGAATCCTGCGCCGAAAAGGGGAATGTTTATGACGGAAAAGAGCAGCCACAGGGGAAGGCCTTCGCCAAATATTCTTTTGAAAACCTCCGACAGAAGAATCGAAAGTCCGGAGGCTCCACCTATAATAAGTCCGTGGGGATCAAAAAAAGAGCATATGCCGACTGCCATAAGAAATGTTCCCAGAAAAATATTTATAATGTCTTTTTTTGTCATATTACATAGCCTCCGATCAATAATAAGCTATTTTAACACTTTAATACGCTAATTTGTTAAATTTATGTTTGACCTATCCGTTTTGTTGTGATATAATGTTTCTATATTTTTTAAAGGAGGTAAAAAAATGACAGGCTCAACCATAGGCGTCTTAATTGTAATAGTATTATACCTTTTAATGATGCTTTTTATAGGCTGGAATTTTTCAAAGAAGAATAAAAGTACAAGTGATTTTTATCTGGGCGGCAGAAAGCTGGGACCTTATGTCACAGCAATGAGCGCAGAGGCATCCGATATGTCAAGCTGGCTTTTGATGGGACTGCCGGGTGTTGCTCTTGCAACGGGTATTGCCGAGGCCTTCTGGACTGCTCTCGGACTTGCCATAGGCACATATCTGAACTGGCTCATAGTGGCTAAAAAGCTCAGAAGATACAGTTATGAGACAAATTCCATAACACTGCCCGATTTTTTTGCAAACCGATTTAAGTCAAAGCTGATCGTTGTAGTTGCTGCGGTATTTATCGTTATTTTCTTCATACCTTATACAGCATCTGGCTTTAATGCCTGCGGAAAGCTCTTTTCGAGTCTTTTCGGCATAGGATATTTTCCCGCTATGGTAGCCAGCGCAGTTATAATTGTGGGCTATACGGCTTTGGGAGGATTTTTGGCTGCCAGCACAACGGACTTTATACAGAGTATATTTATGACAACGGCGCTCATAATAGTAGTATTTTTTGGAATTTCTCAGGCAGGCGGGCTTGACAGCGTGATCGCAAATGCAAGCAACACCGATTGGATGCTTACGATAACAAAGACCCTTTCGGGCGGAGAAACTGTTCCCTATGGAAAGCTTACTATGGCGTCGCTCCTTGCGTGGGGCTTGGGTTATTTTGGTATGCCTCACGTTCTTCTCAGATTTATGGCTATTGAGGACGAAAACAAGCTTTCTCTTTCAAGGAGAATTGCTACCGTATGGGTCGTTATATCTATGGGAATAGCTATATTTATAGGTGTTATAGGCTACAGCCTTGTACAGAACGGCGTTATTGCGGCAGGTCCCGATTTTGACTCTGAGAGAATACTTATATACATTTCGAGTATCTTGAAGGAACACGGAATTATAGCCATAATCTGCGCAGGAATAATACTTTCGGGTATTCTGGCCTGCACAATGTCAACTGCCGACTCTCAGCTTCTGGCTGCGTCATCTTCGGTTTCGGAAAATATAATAAAGGACTTCTTCGGTATAAAGCTTTCCGAAAAGAAAACTATGATTGCGGCAAGACTTACCGTAATTGCAATAGCTGTTGTTGCGGTAATATTTGTTGCCGACCCCAACAATGAGGGAGTATTCAGAATAGTGTCCTTTGCATGGGCAGGCTTCGGAGCCGTTTTCGGACCTCTTATGCTCGCTGCTCTTTTCTGGAAACGTGCCAACAAATACGGAGCAATTTCGGGTATGATAGTGGGCGGAGCTATGGTATTTATATATAAATATCTCATTAAACCTGCCTTTGCGGGAACGATACTTGACATATATGAGCTTCTCCCTGCGTTTCTGGCAGGAGGACTTGTTCTTATTGTTGTGAGTCTGCTTACTCCTGCACCCGACAGCGAGATAACCGATACATTCGATAGAGTAAACGCATCAAAGACCAAGCTTTAAGACAAGGACAGAAAGAATGAAAATTTTACTTTCAGACACACGAAAATAATGCTGCTTTTGATATAAGTACGGCGCAAGTAAAAGCGGCGTTCGCCGCCGTAAAAGCGTGCCGGCGGGCCGTAGACGCTATATGACTGCCGAAGCATAAGAACAGCAAAAGGCAGTACAACATCTGTGAACTCAAAATTCAGTCGTGCGGTAATTCTGCTTGCGGGCGGGGCGGCGGATTTTGCCGCGCGGCCGCTCCCTCTGTCCTGCGGACAGAGAGCGGCCTAAAGCGGCAAAATCCCGCGGGGGCGAAATGCTTGCCGCAGGCAAGCATTTCGCCCTCGGCAGAAAAACGCTGAGAGCGTTTTTCTGCGCCGCCCCGCCCCTTACGGCTCCGCCTTGATCCGCTGTCTGCCGCAGGCAGATGAGGAAAAAGGCGTGAGCAGCACATTTTTATAAAAACTGCAAAATTCAGAAGAACACAAAAGCTCCGTATAAGAATTTTCGGAGCTTTAATCATTATATGTATATATGTATGTATTTATTTGTGTGTGAACACAACAGATCTTTTTTATACTTTACATTATGACTGCCATAACAGTCTGTTTTCGGAAAATTCAGCATTTATTTCCCTGCTGTCCTTCATATATGAAAGATATGAGCGGACTGTACTGCCTACAAGAGCATATTGCTCAAATGTCATAATAAGTCCATAGGCGTCAAAAAGCGCCTTAAGTATGTCCTCAAAGCAAATGGGAGTTTTTGCAATATCTTTTATTTTATCAATGATTTCAAAAACTGCCTTTTTGTTAAATTCAATAATTTCCGAAAGATCCTCTGCAGGCTCAGCGTGAGATGGCACAAATATTTTTGCTTTCATATCCTTAATTGCGTCAAGGGTGTTCAGATATTCCTTTACATCGTATATAAATGAAATTTTGTATTTTTCTATGGCTGTTTTGCTGCTTATACAGTCCGCAAGGAAAACAACGTCATCGGGAGTGCGAAAGCCATACATATCAAAAAAGTGTCCTCTTAAGGGTATCGCTTCAAGTTCTTTGGGAAAATCGGGATGGTTTATGTCAAATACCTTACTTTCCTGAGCCATAAGAAATTTGTGTCTTAGCTCTCCAAAGGGATAGCCTCCGTAGAGAAAAGAAGGCTCCAGAATGGGATGGGCAGTAAAAGCAGCCTCGATTCCGGGCGCAAAAATCTGACAGCCCGTCCTGTCCTGAAGAAACTTGTTTCCACCTATGTGGTCTGCATTTGAGTGGGTGTTTACTATAGCTTTTAGGCTCCAGCCGTTCTGATCCAATATCTTCCTAACACGCCTGCCTGCGTCCTTGTCGCCGCCGCTGTCAATAAGATATACGTCCGAGCCGTTTGTCCTGTATATGCCTATTCTTGCGGGACAGTTGATATAATATGTATTTTCTCCAAGCTGCACAAGCTCATACATTTTTTGACCTCCTTTTATAAAAAAGCCGGAAAATCATATCAGTGACTTCCGGCCTACGTCCCAGAGAGGAATCGAACCTCCGACCTACCGCTTAGGAGGCGGTCGCTCTATCCGCTGAGCTACTGAGACAAATCATATTTGCAATATCCATATTATAATGTATAATCCAAATTTTGTCAACCGGAAATTTTGCAGCCTATGTTGTCGATATAAAGCATAACACCAAAACAGACCTCCTGTAAACTTATAGAAAATGGGAGGTCTGGACGACTCAAATTGTCTGTTTGAAGATTTAAAGGATCAATACCGTTTTTATTGTATTATTGTATTATTTCATTATTTCATAAGATTATCTTATACCATCAGAGTGTTCAGAGCTATAAGACCCAGCTCATAGCCCAGAGAGCCAAAACCGCAAAGCTGTCCTGCGCAGACGGGAGCAGTCACAGATGTATGGCGAAATTCTTCTCTCTTGTGTATGTTGCTCATATGTACCTCTATAAAGGGTATCTGCGAAACAGAAGCGATAGCGTCTCTTATAGCGTAGCTATAGTGTGTAAAAGCGCCGGGGTTTATTACAACTCCGTCAACCTTTTCATAATAGCACTTCTGAATATAGTCTATTATTTCGCCCTCGTGATTTGACTGGAAAATCTCTATATCATAGCCCAGCTCAATGGCCTTTTCCTTTGCCTTGTCCATTATCTGGCTGTAGTTCAGATTTCCATAAATACCTCTTTCACGCAGCCCCGTAAAGTTTATATTCGGGCCGTTTATTATCCTCACCTTTTTGCCCTGTATGCGTCCTTCCTCATCGTCATTCAGATATTCGGTTATTGCGTCAATAACATTCTGTACGCACTTATCTATATTTCTTTCCGATACATCGACTACAAGGTCGGCGTTGTCCTCATAGAGCTGTTCTCTTTCCGAAAGGAGCTTTTCGATTTCTTCAAGCCTGTTTTCAACATTCAGAAGAGGACGGTTTTTATCAAATTTTGTGTTTTCATATATGCTTTCGGGAGTGCTTTTAAGGTATATAACAATTCCGTTTTTCTTGAGGTTTTCTATATTTTCGGGCTTTTTTACTACGCCGCCTCCCGTTGCGATGATCTTTTTATATGCTTTTCCGAGATTCTGACAAAGGCTTGACTCCTGCTCACGGAAAAATTCTTCGCCATATTCCTTGAACATATCGTTTATGGACATATGATAAAAATCCTGTATCTGCATATCCATATCAATGAATTTTCTTTTCAGAATAAAAGCGAGCTTTCTTCCGATGGTTGTTTTTCCGCTGCCCATAAAGCCTATGAAAATAATGTTTTTCTCGGTATAGATCTTGTTCATTTTTATTTTCCTTTCTTCTTTTCTTTATATATTTTCTTTAAATTTTTTTCTAAGCTGTTCAGAAAATCTCTGTCGTATTTTTTTTCGTGCCATATCTCGGAGGAGGCTGCCCCTTGATATATAAGCATATCAAAGCCGTTTATACACTGCACGCCGCAGTCCTTTGCCTCTCTCAGAAGTCTTGTTTCCCATGGGGAGTAGATCGCATCAAAGCAGATCTCCACATTGTTTTCTATAAAAAATTTCTTTTCAAGAGGAGTATATTCCTCCTGCCCCTCAAAGCCAAGAGTGGTCGTATTAAGGACTATATCCGCATCACGAGCCGTATAAGCCCTTTCAAGGGGCAGAGTTATTATTTCGGCTCCAAAGATTTTTGACATACGTTCCTTAAGCTCCTCGGCTCTTTTAAGGGTTCTGTTGGCTATGTAAAGCTTTTTGACGCCGTTTTTAAGCATACTGTAGCATACCGCATCGGCTGCTCCGCCTGCTCCCAGAAGAAGGGCTGTTTTGTTTTCAAGGCTTATGTTTCTCAGTGTGAATGTATATTCCGCCCCGATCACGTCAGTGTTATATCCTATATAACCCTCCTCTGTGTATTTAAGGGTGTTTACCGCTCCCACAGCCCTTGCCGTAGGGTCTGTATCCTTAAGAAATTTAATTACCTCGATTTTGTGGGGCAGAGTGACATTGATCCCCCTTATGCCCAGCTCGTATGCTCCCTTTATGGCGTTTTCGAGACCCTCGGGAGATACCCTGAACGGAACATACACGGACTGTTCGCCTGTGAGAGAGAAGATCGTATTATGTATTTCGGGAGAAAAGCTGTGAGCCACGGGATAGCCTATTATGCCGAAAACCTTTGTTTTTCCCGATAATATGTTTAATATGTTTTCATTCTCATTCATTTTTTTTGCTCCTTAAGTAGAAGAAAAGCACGATTTTTTCGAGAGGACGTTTTACTGCGGTAACAAGCTCGTCTTTTTTGTTGACTTTTTTGACCAGCACGGAATAAACGCCGCGGAGATTTCCCAAAAGAACATCGGTAAAAATCTGATCCCCCACTATAATACATTTGGCAGGATCTATCGAAAGCTTATTAACAAGCCTTGAAAAGCCTTTTTTAAAGGGCTTTTTTGCCTTCCAGACGTAGGGTATCGAAAGCCCTCGGCAGAATATTTCCGAGCGCTCCTTTCTGCTGTTGGAAAGTACCGCAACATCTATGCCCTCACTTTTAAGTGCCTCAAAATAAGAAATTATTTCTGGGGTGGGTGTTTTTACCCAATAGGGGACAAGGGTGTTGTCTATGTCAAATATAACGGTTTTTGCCCCTATAGCCTTTATTTTTTTTGGCGTAAGCTCCTTAAAGGAGTCGAGATATTCCTTTGGATATAATAAACCAAGCATTGTGCATAAACCTCTTAAAACGAGTCTTGATACCGACAGGAAAATTATGCGAAAAAATTTTCACTTGTCAAAAATCAGTGTATCTTTAATTATTATACTTATATTTGTATTAAATGTCCAGATATTTATATCAATAAATTTATTATAAATATGACTTTTATTTACATAGCCATATTTATATTTTCATCTGCGGCAGGGGAGTTATTTTTTCGTACCCTTTTATTATATATGGCGTATTGAATATGCCGAAAACATCGGGCAGAGCCGTTTTTGTCATAAGGGTTCCGATACCCTTGTCGTTAAGCCTGAGCTGCATATATATGGGAGATGTTTCCTCATCTGTGACCTGTGTTTTTATTAAAAAATCTCCCTTGCCCTTAAAGCTCATTGATGAAATACAGCTGTAATTATAAAAGGGCAGTTTTCCGCTTTTGTTTTTGCCAAGTCCTACGGGCAGTTCAAGGCTTTCGGAGTCTGTATTGAAAAAGAGACTTCCCTCGTCTTTGCAGAGCGAAAGGGAGACGCTTTTTATGCCGAAGGCATTGGGCTCCATAGAGTAGACGGCGTTTATATTTTCTGTATTTTTTCGGTCGTTTTTAAGAGCGGAAACCGCGAGGTTATTTTTTAAGTCCTCAAGAGCCGAAAAGGCTTTTATATCCGTGGGCAGCGGTTCGTCCTTTGCATTTTGGACAATGCGCTTATAGAATTCATCGAGTATGTCGCCGACCTCGCTTTTTTGTTCCATTGTGTCGGCGGTTGTAACGAGAACAATATTTTTTTGAGGTATAACCACGCCGAGCTGACCGCCTAAGCCATAGCACATATAGCCGCCGTAGGGCTGCATCCAGAACAAATAGCCATAACCGTATTTTTCCGCCCTGAAGCTGCCCTTTACCGATGTGTCGGTCTGAAACGAAACAGCGCTGCGAACATAGTCCGAAAGGATAACCTGTCTGCCGCATACTCTTCCGTCATTGAGAAAAATGTGCGCAAATATACCTATGTCCGTAGGCGTTGCCATAAGCCCCGAATCGCCCTTGCTCCTTCCCATAGGGTCGGTAATGCAGTATGAGCTTTCCGAAAAGCCTGCGTCCCTCAGAAATTCGTCCTTAAGAAAGTCCATAAGGGGCTTTTCGCCAAGCTTTTCAACAAGAGCCGAAAGAGTGTGGGCTGCCGATGATTCGTATGAAAAAACCGTCCCGGGAACTTTCGTTGGAGGCACCGAAAAAAACGCCCTTACATAGTCCTTGTCATCGCTTTGTCTGAAAGCCGATATGTTGTGTTGGGATTCCATTCTGAGAAGATCTCTTATTGTGACTTCCTTTGAATATCTGTGTGTGGCCTCGCTGCAATATTCGGGAAAGTAATATATTATGGGCTTGTCAAGTGACAAAATTCCCTTTCCGCAGAGAACACCCACCGCAGCCGAAACAAAGCTTTTTGTTATGGAAAACATTCTGTGGAGCGTATCTTTTTCAAAGGGCTTATAATAGCCCTCAAACAAAAGCCTGTTGTTTCTGAAAAGCAGTATGGAGTGCATCGTGATATTTCTCTTATACAGAGCATTTATAAAATCGCATATACAACGAGACGATATGCCCTGTTTTTCGGGAATACTTTCTTCAAAAATGTCCTTCACAAAATTCACCCCCATAAAAAAGACCCACTTAGAGGCAGGTCTTTATTTCAGGCGGCTTATCCGTCAGTCGCTTATTCGCCGAGATAAGCCTTTTTTATGGAATCGTTGTTCATAAGCTCCTTTGCATTGCCTGAGAGACTTATTTTTCCCGTTTCGAGGACATAGGCTCTGTCGGCTATTTCAAGGGCTTTTTTTGCGTTTTGTTCCACAAGAAGGACAGTCGTGCCCTCCTTGCTGACCTTGTTTATTATGTCAAAAATTTCGTTTACAAAAATAGGCGAAAGACCCATTGAAGGTTCGTCCATAAGAAGGATCTGAGGCTTTGACATAAGGGCTCTGCCCATTGCGAGCATCTGCTGTTCGCCGCCCGAAAGAGTGCCTGCAGGCTGATTTTTTCTTTCTTCGAGACGTGGAAAGCTCTTATATACTTCGGCAAGGCTTGCGGCGATCTCGCCCTTGTCCTTTCTCGTATATGCTCCCATTCTGAGGTTGTCAAGAACCGAAAGGCTTGCAAAAACCCTTCTTCCTTCGGGGACGTGAGCAACGCCCATAGATACTATCTTATGCCCCGGAGTTTTTGTTATGTCCTTTCCCTCGAAAAAAACGCTGCCCGACTTGGGTTTGAGAAGTCCCGTGACGGTCTGGAGAATCGTTGTTTTTCCTGCGCCGTTTGCGCCTATAAGGGCAATGACCTCGCCCTTGTTTACTTCAAAGGACACTCCTTTTATAGCCTGTATCATTCCATAATATACATTCAAATCCTTTACTTCAAGCATAGCCATAATAAGCGTCCTCCTTTATTCTCCGAGATAAGCGCTGATTACCTTGGGATCCTTCAGAACCTTTGAGGTATCGCCCTGCGCCAGAACCTGTCCGAAGTTCAACACCGTCAGCTTTTCGCATATTCCCGCTACCAGCTTCATATCGTGTTCTATAAGAAGGATAGTCATATCAAATTTGTCTCTCACGAAGCGTATCGTCTCCATAAGCTCGGCAGTCTCGTTGGGGTTCATTCCTGCCGCAGGCTCGTCAAGGAGCAGAAGCTTTGGGTTTGTGGCGAGGGCTCTCGCTATTTCAAGTTTTCGCTGTTTTCCGTAGGGGAGGTTTGAGGCCTTATAGTCCGTCTCCTTTTCGAGATCGAAAACCTTAAGCAGCTCCATAGCCTTTTCGTTCATTTCCTTTTCGGTTCTGAAATAGGAGGGCATACGGAATATCCCCGTAAGGGTCGAATATTTATATTCATTGTGCAGACCCGCCTTTACATTGTCAAGAACCGTGAGATCCGAAAAAAGTCTTATATTCTGAAAGGTTCTGGCAACGCCTGCTTTCGAGATGTCGGTTGTTTTCTTTCCCGTTATATTTTCGCCGTCAAGAACGATAAAACCGTCCGTGGGCTTATATACTCCCGTGAGGAGATTGAAGATAGTTGTCTTTCCCGCTCCGTTGGGGCCTATAAGACCGTAGAGCTGTCCCTTTTTTATAATTACGTTGAAATCATCGACTGCACGGAGACCGCCGAAGGAGATCCCAAGTCCCGTTACTTCAAGAAGTGCCATTTAAGATACCTCCCTTTTTTTGCCGAATTTCAGAAAGCCCAGATATTTTTCTCTGAAGTTTTTGGCTGTCGGACTCCAACTGAATATCATAACCGCTATGAGAACGATGGAGTATATGAGCATTCTGTATTCGTTAAGTCCACGCAGCAGCTCAGGCAGCAGCGTAAGCACCACGGCGGCTATAATGGAGCCTCTTATGTTGCCCATACCGCCAAGAACGACAAATACGAGTATCATTATAGACATATTGTAGCCGAAGTTTTTTGGCAGCGCCGTAAGTGTGTTGAGGTTGTGGGCATAGAGTACGCCTGCGATGCCTGCGAAGGCTGCCGAAACGGTGAAAGCAAGAAGCTTGTATTTTGTGATGTTTATGCCTATTGATTCCGCCGCTATTCTGTTGTCTCTGATAGCCATTATAGCTCGTCCCGTACGGGAGTGAATAAGGTTCAGCGTTACAAAGAGAGTAAGCAGTACTAAAATTATACCTATGGTAAAGGTGGAGCTTTTGGGCGTGCCTGTTATGCCCATGGCTCCGTTTATTATAATATCGCCCGACTCGGGGTCAAGACCGAGAGACGAGGCGGAGTTGAGCGAAATATGCAGGCCGTTTGCGTCCTTTCCCACATAGAGTATATTCATTATATTTTTTATTATTTCGCCGAACGCCAAGGTGACTATGGCAAGGTAGTCTCCTTTGAGCCTAAGAACGGGTATGCCTATTATTATGCCGAAAACCGATGCAACTATGGCTCCCGTAAGCAGAGCGATGAGAAATACCGCTCCCTGCGGCAGAGAGTCGCCTATATATCTTGACATAAAGGCACCCGCAAAGGCTCCCACGCACATAAAGCCTGCGTGGCCAAGCGAAAGCTCGCCCAGAATGCCAACCGTGATATTAAGCGAAACCGCCAGTATAACATATACGCACAGGGGTACCAGAAGTCCCCTCATAAGGCTTGACAGGCTGCCTGTTTTCAGGAGGAGTTCAACCAGAATATAGGCAATTATTACTAAAAAATAGGAGCTGTTGTCCTTTGAAAAAATTTTTTTTGCCATAGATCACACCTTCTCCTGAATATCTTTGCCCAATAGTCCCGTGGGCTTTACAAGCAGTACGACTATGAGCACCGCAAAAACTATCGCATCGGCCATCTGTGACGATATATATGCCTTGCTGAGTATCTCTATAACTCCGAGGAGAAGTCCCCCCACGAAGGCTCCCGGTATGGAGCCTATGCCTCCGAAAACTGCCGCCACAAAAGCCTTTATGCCGGGCATAGAACCCGTATAGGGCGTAAGCGCAGGATAGGAGGAACAAAGCAGAACCCCTGCCACGGCAGCAAGAGCCGAGCCGATCGCAAACGTGAGGGCTATTGTGCCGTTGGTATTTATGCCCATAAGGGAGGCGGCTCCGGGATCCTCCGATACGGCGAGCATTGCCTTTCCGGGCTTTGTATATTTTATAAAAATCGTCAGTACGAGCATTATGACTATGCACACCGCAATGGTGACTATAGTTTCGCCCGATATATTGAGTTTTCCTCCTGCGAGAGAAATGCCCCTGAAGCTTACTACCGAAGTAAAGGACTTTGTGTCCGAACCGAATATAAGCAGAGCCACGTTCTGAAGAAAATAGCTTACACCTATGGCAGTAATAAGCACCGCCAGCTTTGACACATTCAGAAGGGGGCGGTATGCTATAGCCTCTATAAGCACTCCTATGACCGTACAGCCTATTATGGAAATTATTATTCCTGCCGCAGGGGACATACCCATCGTGCTTATTGCCGTAAATGCTATGTAAGTACCCACCATAATTACGTCTCCGTGGGCAAAATTAAGCATTTTGGCTATACCGTATACCATTGTGTAGCCCAAGGCTATTATAGCATAAACAGCTCCAAGGCTAAGTCCGTTGAAAAGGTACGAAACCAAGCTCATTTTTTTCACCTCAAATCTTATTTTTTCGGTTTCGGCATAAAACCCTATATATATCTGTCAGCGTCTCCATACAAATACACATTATAATTTTATCATAATTTTTATATATTTTCAACAAAAAAGTATTAATTTACAATGCTTTGGCGGTTATGATCTTATGGCGGTTTCGAGAGCGGTCTCTATCATATCCAGAAAAGAATTTTCTCTTTCCTTTGCGGTTGTGATTTCGGCATCCTTTATCATATGATCGGAGATAGTCAGCACCGACAAAGCCCTTGCGCCGTATCTTGCGGCGTTCATATAGAGGGCGGCTGTTTCCATTTCAATGCAGAGAACCCCCATTTTTACCCAGTCGGTATTTGCGCTCGCATCGTCCGTATAGAAGGTGTCGCTTGTAAGCACGTTGCCCACATGGTAGGAAAGCTTTTTTTCTTCGCAGATTTCGGCTGCGGTCTTAAGCAGCGAAAAATCAGCCGTAGGCGCAAAAAAGCCCTTAAGCCCGAACTGCGAGCCAAAGCCGGAGTTTGTTGAGGCGGACGCCGCAAGCACAATGTCCCTGACCTCTATATTTTCCTGAAAGGCTCCTGCCGAGCCTATCCTTATGAGGTTTTTTACACCGAATATGTTTATAAGCTCGTGAGAGTATATGCCCATGGACGGCATACCCATACCCGTACCCATAACGGATATTTTTTTGCCCTTATATGTCCCCGTATAGCCCAAAGCTCCTCTTATTTCGTTAAAGCATACGGCATTTTCAAGAAAATTTTCACTTATCATTTTTGCCCTTTTGGGGTCTCCCGGCAAAAGCGCCGTTTCGGCAATTTCTGCAAGCTGATTTATATGGGGTGTATTTTTCATACAGTTTCCTCCTTCTCTTTATATTAAATTTATAGATATATAAAAGGCGTTATCATTTCGGTTTTTAAAAAAAGGAACATTCTGACCTTCCGAAAGCAGAATGTTCCCACAAAAGAAAGACGCAGACTTCCTTATCCTTTTTTTATTATATTATTTTATTTTTGATCTGTCAAGAATTTATCGGCTGTGGCAAGGCAGCACTGTTTTTCGCTGCTTTTGTCAAGCTTATGCAGGCTCTGCCTGAGCCTTTTTTGACTTTTTTTCTTCTTTTTCTGCCTTAAGCAGACCTTTTATCTCGAAGAACATACAAATCGTTGTAAGTATTATGGCTCCTGCGTCAGCCACGGGTGTAGCATAGAGTATTCCCTCAAGACCCATAAAGTACGGAAGTATGAAAAGCAGAGGTATGAGGAACAAAAGCTGTCTTGATGTCGAAAGCACTATGGCGGTTTTTACTTTTCCTATAGACTGGAAGTAGTTTGAAGAAACTATCTGATAACCTACGATAGGCATCATAAGGAACCAGTCTCTCAGGGCTATTTTTGAAAATTCCATAAGCTTTTCGTCTCCCGAACAGAAAAGACCTATTATAATATCGGGGAAAAGTCTCGAAACGGCATATGACATACACACAAATGCCGTGGCGAACATAATGGCGTATATAAGAGCCTTTTTTATCCTGCCATAATTCTTTGCTCCGTAGTTATAAGAAATAATGGGCTGCACACCCTGATTTATTCCTATAACGGGGAGTACGAAAAGAGTTACAAGGCTGTTTATTATACCCAGTCCCGAAATTGCGATGGTGCTGCCGTAGGGGCTCATAGCGCCGTATTTTAAAAGCTGCTTGTTGAGTATAACATTCATAAGGGCGCTTGCTGCCTGAAGTATGGCGGCGGACGTACCGTAGGTTATTATGAGCCTCACATATACGGGATTGAGGTTGAGCTTTTTAAGGCTTAGCCTCAATATGGATTTTTTGGACATAAGAAAATGAGCCACAAAGATCGTTGTGCATGCCTGACCTATGACCGTGCCGAGAGCTGCGCCGAAGGTGCCGAGACCCATCCTGAATATAAAAACATAGTCGAGAATTATGTTCACAACGGCTCCTATAGCCATAGTCACCATAGATCTGACGGGTCTGCCCTGTATCCTTATGAAGTTGTTGGCTCCGAGACCCAGATTCTGCAGGATTCCGCCGAAGAATATGACCCTCATATAGCTTTCGGCATAGGGTAGCGTTTCGCTGTCGGCGCCGAAAGCCAACAAAAGAGGACTGAGGAATATATTGCCCACGATGGCGATTATAATGCCCGATACGATCATAAGGGAGTAGGTCGTGAGGAACACCCTCTGAGCCTCTTTGTTGTCCTTTTCACCCATTTTTATTGAAGTGAGTATAGAACCTCCCATACCGAAAAGCACGCTGAATGCCATCATAATTATCATTATGGGAAAGCAGACTGTTATGCCTGCAAGACCCGCCGCCCCCATTTCGGGGTCGTTGCCTATGAACATTCTGTCAACTACATTGTATATTGCGTTTATTACCATTCCTGCTATGGCAGGCAGAGAGTAAGATATAAGCAGCTTTAATACCGAAGCCTTCTCCAATTCAATGGTTCTGTCCAATTAAAAAACCTCCAATTATCCTAAAAATCCGTTTTCTTTGATTATATTATTATCTTAAAAATTTATTTATAAATTTGCTTTGAGTCATTTTGTCAGAATTTCTATACCTTCAGAAAGTCGTTTTAATGTTTCTTCTTTTCCCAGAAGTACGCACAGCTCGGAGGCTCCGCAGGGGGTGGTGGGTTTGCCCGAAAGAGCCGTTCTCACAGGCCAGAGTATCTGACCGTTTTTAAGGCCGTTGTCCTTTGCCGTCTGCACCATAACTTCATAAAGGCTGTCGTTGTCCCAGTTTTCGGCCTTTTCGAGTACGGGTATTATGAGCCTTAAAAAATCAAGAGAGTTTTCTTCGTTAGTTTTCATTTTTTTGTGCTTGTAGAGTGACTTGTCATAATCGGGCAGCTCGTCTATAAAGTCGATCATTTCGGGGATCTCATATACCGTACACACTCTTGACTTAACCATTCCGGCTACCGATCTAAGGTCAATGCCCTCTGTTTTAATGGCGTTTTTAAGCACAGACTCAGCCATTTTATAAAAGTCCTCAAAGTCCATAGCCTTTATATACTCTCCGTTCATCCATCTGAGCTTTTCGGGGTCGAAAATAGCAGGGGACTTGGATATGCCTTTTATGTCGAAAATTTCGATAAGCTCATCTATGGTGAAAATCTCTCTGTTTTCCTTGGGAGCCCAGCCCAGCAGGGTTATATAATTCACAATAGCCTCGGGCAGATAGCCTTTTTTAAGAAGATCCTGAAAGGATGCGTCTCCGTTTCGCTTTGAGAGCTTTTCGTGCTTATCCTTCATAACGGGCGCAACGTGTATATATGTGGGTATCTCCCAGCCGAAGGCCTCATAGAGAAGGTTGTATTTTGGGGTGGACGAAAGATATTCGTTTCCCCTGATCACATGGGTTATATTCATAAGGTGATCGTCTATTACGTTTGCAAAATTATAGGTGGGCATACCGTCCGACTTTATGAGGATCTGATCCTCCATATCCTCGTTGTCAACGGTGACCTCTCCATATACCTCGTCCACAAATGTGGTTTTGCCCTCTCTTATTTTTTGTCTTATTACAAAGGGGACGTTGTTTCTGAGGTTTTCTTCTATTTCCTCCTTTGACAGAGAGAGACAGTGCCTGTCATATTTTACGCCTGTGTCTCCGTCCTCCCTGAGCTTGTCAAGTCTTTCCTTTGTGCAGAAGCAGTAGTATGCCTCTCCCTTTTCCACAAGCATAAGGGCATACTTCATATAGTCGTTCTGTCTTTCGGACTGAACATACGGACCGTAGTCGCCTCCTACATCGGGACCCTCGTCATGCTTTATTCCTGCGGTTTCGAGAGTTTTATAAATAATGTCCACGGCTCCGTCAACATATCTTTCACGGTCGGTATCCTCTATTCGGAGTATAAATTTTCCTCCTGCGTGCTTTGCTATAAAATATTCGTACAGAGCCGTTCTCAGGTTTCCTATATGCATATACCCTGTGGGGCTTGGCGCAAATCTTGTTCTTATCATAATCGGTTTTTCTCCTTATTTTATCACGTTATCCGGATCTATGCTTGAAATCTGTTCTTTTATGGCGCCGAGACTTGTCTTGACGTCTATTATCTTGTTTATGTCCTCTTCATAGTTTGTCCATGCGTTTCCCTCACGGGCGTCCTCCTGATGCTTGAAGGTAATTATTGTGTAGAGGTTTGAAAGCGTATAGTCGATGATTCCGTCAACAAGATAATATTGCTGAAAAATATCGCTTTCCTTCATTGCGTTTTCATATTGGGTATCTATGCTTTCGAGTATGTCGCTTTCGGCATCGTAGGATCTGAGAGTATCGGCGCACAGCTCCTTTGCGTCCTCCATACCCTCGACAAGTTCCGAAACACGCTGCTGTCTGTAGTCGAGAGCCTCGTGCCTCAGATAAAAAAACATACCTGCCGCAACGCACAGAAGTATCAGCGCAAGACCTCCGCTGAGTTTGAAATAATATTTTATTCTCGCTCTTTTTTCGGGATCATATGGTTTTTTTGTCTTTTTGTTTTTCTTTTCGCTCATATTTTTCCTCCTTGATAAAGCCAAAGCGCTCTTTTGTTGTTTGTTGTGACCTCCGTTTGATCGGTGTTTCCTTATATAATACCACCTGAGAATAATAAAATCAATATGTATAAAAGTCTAATTTTCAATTTATGAAAAAATATTGGCAAAACGGAGCAGTTTTAGGAAAACAAAGACCCTCCCTGAAGCGGGAGGGCAATAAAATCAATAGTTTTCTGCGTGGATCTCGAAAAAGCTCTGAGGGTGATTGCAAACGGGGCAAATATCGGGAGCCTTTGTGCCTATCATAATGTGTCCGCAGTTGCGGCATTCCCAGATCTTTACTTCGCTCTTTTCAAATACCTTTGCCGTTTCGATATTCTTAAGAAGCGCGCGGTATCTTTCTTCGTGGTGCTTTTCGATCTCGCCTACCATACGGAATTTTGCCGCAAGCTCGGGAAAACCCTCTTCTTCGGCTGTTTTTGCAAAGCCGTCATACATATCTGTCCACTCGTAGTTTTCGCCATCGGCTGCAGCCTTTAAGTTTTCTGTGGTATTTCCTATACCCTTAAGCTCCTTGAGCCAAAGCTTTGCGTGTTCTTTTTCGTTGTCGGCGGTTTTGAGGAAAAGAGCTGAGATCTGCTCATAGCCCTCCTTCTTTGCCACCGATGCAAAGTAGGTATATTTGTTTCTTGCCTGTGACTCGCCTGCAAAGGCTGCCTCAAGGTTCTTTTCGGTCTGAGTACCCGAGTATTTTGTTTTCTTGTCGTCCTCGATCAGCTGAAGCTTGTCAGCCGTGGCTTTGCAGCGTGGGCATACGGCCTCTGTGCCTTCGGGTACCTCAAAAATCTCTCCGCAGATAAGACATTTGTATTTTTTCATTTTAACACTCTCCTTTTTTATAATATTATTTTCAAAAGCAGCATCGGCGCAGCCGGCGTGCTTGATTTCGGTGTATTTTGCTATATTTTTGTCAAGGGTCACAAGGTCAGATGGCGAAAGGGAGTGTATGTCCCTGTGTCCCGTTATTCTTGCGAATGTTTTAAGCTCCTTAAGGGATACGTTCAGAAAATTTGCTACTCTCTTGGCGGCTGCGTCCACATTGAGCCTTGCTCTCAGTGCAGGATCCTGAGTTGCGACCCCGACAGGGCATTTTCCGCTGCCGCAGATGCGATATTGCTGACAGGCCGCCGCAATAAGTCCCGCGCTGGCTATGGCTACTGCGTCCGCTCCCATGGCGATAGCCTTTGCAAAGTCTGACGATACCCTCAGACCGCCTGTAATTATGAGGGAAATGTCGGAGCCTACGCTGTCGAGATATTTTCTTGCTCTGTGCAGGGCGTATATTGTGGGTACGCTCGTGGCCTCTCTCAGGAAGAAGGGACTCGAACCCGTGGCGCCGCCTCTGCCGTCGATAGTCACGAAATCGGCTCCTGCATATACGCAGCACTCGAGATCTCTTTCTATTCTTCCTGCGGCTATTTTTATGCCTATGGGTCTGCCGCCCGAACGCTCTCTCAGCATATCTACCATAGCCTTAAGATCCTGTTTTGAGCCTATTTCGGGGAATTTTGAGGGGCTTTGTATATCCTCTCCCATTTTTTTGCCTCGTATGGCGGCGACCTCGGGAGTAACCTTTTCTCCCGGCAGATGTCCGCCCATACCGGGCTTTGTGCCTTGTCCTATCTTTATTTCTATGGCGTCCGATGTGCGTAGGTTTTCATCGGTAACACTGTATTTGTTGGGTACATATTCAAATATATATTTGTACGCCGCAGCCTTTTCTTCGGGAAGTATGCCTCCCTCACCGCTGCACATAGCCGTTTTTGCCATAGCGGAGCCTTTTGAAAGAGCCGTTTTGACCTCTTTTGACAGCGCCCCGAAGGACATATGCGATATAAAAACGGGGTTTTCGATGACCATAGGTTTTTTTGCGTTTTTGCCTATTACGGTGGAGGTGTTTACGCTGTCGTTGTCGTTGAGGGGCTGAGGATCAAGCTGCGCCCCAAGAATGAGTATGTCATCCCATGACGGCATAGGCATAAGCGTACCCATAGAGCTGCTTAAGGAAGCTCCCGTAACAGCCATTTCGTGGATTTCGTTCATATAACGGGACGTTTTGTCGAGCCTTGCATATGTATCGTCATAGGCAAGCTCTCCGTCTGATATATCCGGCGTTTGCGGCGCATCTTCAACAGGCTCAAACCTTGAGACAGGCTGTCCGCACACGGGGCAGACGGTTATATCGGTGATTTTTTTGCCCTGTTTTTCTTCGTCAAAAATCATACCGCAGACGCTGCATTTATAAATTGACATATGATCCCTCCCTTTGTTGAGATTTTGAGATTTTGTGTGTTATTTGTATATTTATTTATTTGTTTATTTGTTTATTTGTGTCCTGTTCTTCGTATTTTTTTCTGCATTCGGAGCAAAGTCCCTCAAATACGGTTCTGTGGCGGTCTATTCTGAAGCCCGATATTTCTTCCGCAAGCTTGTCGTATTTTTCGTTGTAGGGTATGGGGGCGTCCACCACAACGCCGCAGGAGGCGCAGAACATATGATAGTGCATATCTGTTCTCGAATCGTATCTGTCGGCGGATGGAACTCTGACGTGGCATATGCTGCCTGTTTCCGCCAATATGTTGAGGTTTCGGTATACGGTACCCTTGCTGATTTTTTTGTCCTGTTTTCTTACGCTTATAAAAATATCATCGGCGGAGGGGTGGTCGCACCTTGACTGTACGGCCTCCATAATAAGCTTTCTCTGTTTTGTATTTCTTCCTCTGCGGCTAAGGCTCATACAAGACACCCTCCTTTCCGTTTGTTGTGTTGTACCTGTATCCGCTCCAAAGTCAGATACAGAATCACTATTAGGATTTATTCCTATTATACTTTATTGTAGGATATATGTCAATAGACCAACGAAATTTTAAGCCGCAAAAGCTTTTATGAAGTTTCCGACAAAAAAAGACAGCGTACTCTGCTGCCTTTTTTATTATATCTATATTATATTTCTGTTACGTTTCTTCTGCCATTTTGTACAGAAGCTTTTCGGTGTCGCTCCAACCGAGGCAAGCGTCTGTGATGGACTTTCCGTAGACGTGGTTGTGGGAGATGGGCTGGTTTCCCTCCTCAATGTAGCTTTCTATCATAACGCCCTTTACGGCATTTTTAAGCACTATGTTGCATCTGCGGCTGTGGAGTATCTCGCTGACGATTCTCGGCTGCTCCTTATACTGCTTTCCCGAGTTGGAGTGGTTTGTGTCCACGATGATAGCAGGGTTCTGATAGCTGCCTTTTGCGTACATATTTGCCGTAAGAATAAGATCCTCATAGTGATAGTTCTGGAGGCTGTTGCCGTGCTTGCTTGTATATCCTCTTAAAATGGCGTGGGCGTAGGGGTTGCCGCTGGTGGATACCTCATAACCGCTGTAGACAAACTCGTGGCTCGCCTGAGCCGCCTTTATTGAGTTGAACATAACGCTTAAGTCTCCCGATGTGGGGTTTTTCATACCCACAGGCACCGAAATGCCGCTTGATGTAAGGCGGTGCTGCTGATTTTCAACGCTTCTTGCGCCAACGGCTATATATGCAAGAATATCGTCAACGAAGGGGAGGTTTGCGGGGTAGAGCATTTCATCGGCGGCGGTAAAATGAGTTTCTCTTATGGCTTTTATATGAAGCCGCCTCAGCGCCAGAATACCTTCAAGCAGGTTTGCCTGTTTTTCGGGGTCGGGCTGGTGCATAAGTCCCTTATAGCCCTCTCCCGTTGTTCTCGGTTTTGCCGTGTATATTCTGGGAATGATGAAAAGCTTATCCTTTACTTCTTCGTTTATTTTGGCAAGTCTTGAAAGATAGTCGAGGACAGGCTCCTCGCTGTCGGCCGAGCAGGGACCTATTATGACGATGAATCGGCTGTCCTTTCCCTCGAAAATATCCTTTAGCTCCCTGTCTCTTTCAAGACGAATTTTCTGCAGCTCCTCCGGCAGGGGCAGAGCGTCAAGAACCTCCTCGACAGTGGGCATTTTTCTTATTCTTGTGAAACTCATTTAAAACAAACTCCTTTATAAACATACTGCCTCGGTACGAAAGACCGAAGCAGTACAAAAATTTCAGTGCCTGACGCTTTATCTGCGTACGGCTGTTTATTCGGAAATATCCGAAACGATCTCATCGGATATTACGCCTGCGGCTTCGGCTGCCGCCGCCTGACCTGCGGCCTCTTCTCTGTCAACCAGCTTAAGGTCGATCTTTCTGTAGCTGTTCATACCTGTTCCCGCAGGGATAAGCTTTCCTATAATTACATTTTCCTTAAGACCGATAAGGTTGTCGATCTTGCCCTTTATTGCGGCCTCGGTGAGGACTCTTGTGGTCTCCTGGAACGAGGCTGCCGACAGAAATGAATCGGTAGCAAGAGAAGCCTTTGTTATGCCGAGGAGGGTTCTTTGACCCTTGGGAAGTCCCACATAGGCTCTGAGAAGCTGCGGAAAGCCCTTTTCTTCGGCATAGCGGTTGTATACGTCTATGCGGCTGTTGTAGGTCTGAAGATTGCCCTTGTTTCCGGGCAGAAGCTCCGATATTTCGGCATTGTCGCCGATACCCTCTATTATATTGTCGTTGTATTCAAATATACTTTCGTTGAGGGCTGCCGCATTGTTGTTATAGCTGTCTATATCCTTGGGCATATTTCCGTCAAATATAGTTTCGGCAGAGCTGCCCTCTATATATTTTATATTTTCTTCGGCGCTTTGTCTGTTGTAGTCCACAACCTCGGCTACCTTTTCGTCATAGTCGAGCCAGTCCACATAGTTGCCTGCAAGCATATCGGTGTCGCCGCTGTAGTCGATCTTGACTCTCTTAAGCATCTGACGGACGATGATCTCAATATGCTTGTCGTTTATATCAACGCCCTGAAGTCTGTACACTCTCTGTACTTCCTTAAGGATATAGTCCTGAACTCCTCTTATGCCGTTTATCCTCAGTATATCATGGGGATCTATCGAACCTTCGGTAAGCGGATCGCCTGCCTCTATTTCGCTGTCGCTTGAAACCTTTATTCTCGAACCGTAGGGAATGGAATATTCAGCCGTGTTTCCGTCACCCTCGTCAACAAATACCTTGCTCTGGGCCTTTGTGTCGTCAACGGTGACTTTTCCTCCCTTTTCGGCTATAATGGCAACGCCCTTGGGCTTTCTTGCCTCAAAAAGCTCCTCTACTCTGGGGAGACCCTGTGTAAGGTCGCTGCCCGAAACGCCGCCGGTGTGGAAGGTACGCATAGTAAGCTGAGTACCCGGCTCGCCTATGGACTGCGCCGCTATGATACCTACGGATTCGCCTATTCTGACAAGTCTTGCCGATGCCATATTTGCTCCGTAGCACTTTGAGCATACGCCGTTCTTTGAATGGCAGGAGAGTATATTTCTTATATATACTCTCTCTATGCCTGCGGCGGCGATCTCCTCAGCCTGATCGGGAGAGATCATAGAGTCGGCTTTCACGATAAGCTTTCCCGTTTCGGGGTGATATATGTCATATACGGAGAAACGTCCCCTGATTCTGTCGGTGAGAGGCTCTATTGTTTCTCTGCCATCCATAAATGCAGATACCCACATTCCCGGGATCTTGTCAAGATGCTTTGCGCAGTCGTGTTCCCTGACGATCATATCCTGAGATACGTCCACGAGCCTTCTTGTGAGATAGCCCGAGTCGGCTGTACGCAGCGCCGTGTCCGAGAGACCTTTTCTTGCGCCGTGAGCCGAAATGAAGTACTCCTGAACGGAAAGTCCCTCACGGAAGTTGGCTTTTATGGGCAGCTCGATTGTATCTCCCGTAGGAGACGCCATAAGTCCTCGCATACCTGCAAGCTGTTTGATCTGTCTGTTTGAACCTCTGGCTCCCGAGTGAGCCATCATATATATATCGTTGTATTCTCCGAGACCGTCAAGAAGGGCATCGGTGATTTTTTCATCGGTTTTTTCCCATATGTCGATGACCTTTTCGTGGCGCTCCTCGTCCGTCATAAGTCCTCGTCTGTAGAGCTTTGTTATTTTTTCTACTTCCTTATCGCCCTCTGCAAGGTATGTTTCCTTTACTTCGGGGATCTTCATATCCGAGACTGATACCGTGAGAGCGGCTCTTGTCGAAAACTTGAAGCCGAGAGACTTTATATTGTCAAGCACTACCGCAGTTTCGGTGGCGGGGTGCTTGTTTATGCAGCGGTTGATGATCTTTCCGAGTTCTTTTTTGCCCGTAAGGAAGTCGATCTCATAGAGAAAACGGTTTTCATCCTTTGTTCTGTCAACAAAGCCTATATCCTGGGGTATTATTTCGTTGAAAATAATTCTGCCCGCAGTCGTTTCGATTATTTTTGACTCGGTTTTTCCGTTTATTTCAAGGGTACGTCTTACCCTGATGGCCTCGTGGAGAGTTATGACCTTGTTGTCATATGCCAGAAGAGCCTCGTTTTCGTCCTTGAATACGTGGACAAGGTTTCCGTTTTCGTCCCTTTTGGCGCCTCTTTTCATTGTGAGGTAATAAATACCCAAGACCATATCCTGAGTAGGAACCGTCACAGGCTCTCCGTCCGAGGGCTTTAAGAGGTTGTTGGGCGAAAGCAGAAGAAAACGGCACTCTGCCTGAGCCTCTACCGACAGAGGAACGTGTATAGCCATCTGGTCGCCGTCAAAGTCGGCATTGTATGCGGTACATACAAGGGGGTGCAGCTTAAGAGCCTTGCCCTCTACCAGAACAGGCTCAAAGGCCTGAATACCCAGTCTGTGGAGAGTGGGGGCGCGGTTCAGCATAACGGGATGTTCTTTTATTACGTTTTCGAGTACGTCCCATACCTCGGGCTGGAGCTTTTCGACCTTGCTTTTAGCAGATTTTATATTATGGGCAAGCTCCATTTCAACAAGCTTTTTCATAACGAAGGGCTTGAAAAGCTCTATTGCCATTTCTTTTGGCAGACCGCACTGATATATTTTCAGCGAGGGGCCTACGACTATAACGGAACGTCCCGAATAGTCCACTCTCTTGCCCAGAAGATTCTGACGGAAACGTCCCTGCTTTCCTTTAAGGAGATCTGAAAGGCTCTTTAAGTCTCTGTTGCCGGGGCCCGTAACGGCCTTTCCTCTTCTTCCGTTGTCTATAAGAGCGTCTACGGCCTCCTGCAGCATTCTCTTTTCGTTTCTGACGATTATGTCGGGAGCCTGCAGCTCAATGAGCCTTTTAAGGCGGTTGTTTCTGTTTATGACTCTCCTGTAGAGATCGTTGAGGTCTGACGTGGCAAAGCGTCCGCCGTCAAGCTGTACCATGGGACGAAGCTCGGGAGGTATAACGGGAAGCACGTCAAGTATCATCCATTCGGGCTTGTTTCCCGATGTTCTGAAGGACTCTATAACCTCCAGCTTTTTTATTATTCTTACCTTTTTTTGTTTTGATGCGCCCTTGCCGCCTGCCTTAAGCTCCTCTTTGAGCTTGGCAGCCTCTTCGTCAAGGTCTATGCTCATAAGAAGCTCTTTTATGGCTTCTGCGCCCATACCTACCCTGAAGGACTGACTGCCGTATTTGTCGAGAGCCTCTCTGTACTGGGGTTCTCTCAGCACCTCTTTATATTCGAGGTCGGTTTTTCCCGGGTCGAGAACAACATATGCGGCAAAGTAAAGCACTTCTTCAAGCTTTTTGGGGCTTATGCCGAGAATGATGCCCATTCTGCTGGGTATGCCCTTGAAATACCATATATGGGAGACAGGCGCAGCAAGCTCTATATGACCCATTCTTTCACGTCTAACCTTAGACTTTGTTACTTCGACGCCGCAGCGGTCGCATACTATGCCCTTGTAGCGTACTCTTTTGTACTTTCCGCAATGACACTCCCAGTCCTTTGTGGGGCCGAATATCCTTTCGCAGAAGAGGCCGTCTACCTCCGGCTTCAAGGTCCTGTAGTTTATGGTTTCGGGCTTGGTGACCTCGCCTCTCGACCACTCTCTTATTTTCTCAGGAGATGCAAGTCCAATTTTGATTGAATCGAAAACAATCTGCTGATCGGCATTTTTTACAGACATATTTACCTCTCCTTTCTTTATTCTTCATCATATACCGAGGATAAATCAAGCTCTTCCGTTTCCTCGTTCATTATTTCTCTGTCAATAGAGTTAAGTTCTCCGTCAAGCTCGGGGTCATCGTCGATGTCGTTGACGTCAAGGCTTCTGAGAACGCCGCCCACTATATCCTCTTCGTTTTCACCCTCTATAATGGCGTCATCGGGAGCGACAGGCTCTCTGAACGGAGGAAGCTGATCCTCTGTACCCTCTATATTGACGGAAAGACCGTCCATTTCTTCAATAGATTCTTTTATATCCACTTCGTCATGGTTTTCGTTAAGAACCCTAACGTCCAGACAGAGCGCCTGAAGCTCCTTAAGGAGTACCTTAAAGGATTCGGGTATGCCCGGTTCGGGAATATTTTCGCCCTTAACGATAGCCTCATAGGTCTTTACACGTCCCACAATATCGTCGGACTTGACCGTAAGGATCTCCTGAAGTGTGTACGAAGCACCGTAGGCCTCAAGCGCCCATACCTCCATCTCTCCGAAACGTTGTCCGCCGAACTGAGCTTTTCCGCCCAGGGGCTGCTGAGTAACAAGGGAGTAGGGGCCTGTCGAACGGGCGTGGATCTTGTCCTCAACAAGGTGGTGGAGCTTGAGATAGTGCATAAAGCCAATGGTGGTGGCGTTGTCAAACGGCTCTCCTGTGCGGCCGTCTCTGAGCTGCACCCTGCCGGTGTGGTTTATGGGTACTCCTCTCCACTCGTCCCGGTGTTCTTTGTTGTTTTCGAGAAATTCAAATATTTCATCGTTTATATTGCCCTTCCACTTTGCCTCGAAGTCCTCCCAGGAGGAATTTGCGAAGTCGTTGGCAAGCTCAAGGGTATCCATTATGTCACGTTCTCTCGCTCCGTCAAATACGGGGGTAGCCACCTTAAATCCCAGCACGTTTGAGGCAAGGCCAAGATGGATTTCGAGAACCTGTCCGATATTCATACGGGAGGGAACGCCGAGGGGATTCAGCACTATGTCCAGAGGTCTGCCGTTTGGCAGGAAGGGCATATCCTCAACGGGAAGCACTCTCGAAACAACGCCCTTGTTTCCGTGACGACCTGCCATTTTGTCGCCGACAGAGATCTTTCTTTTCTGCGCTATATATACTCTTACAAGCTTGTTTACACCGGGGCCCAGCTCGTCCGAGTTTTCTCTCGTGAATATCTTTACGTCAACAACCGTGCCGCTTTCGCCGTGGGGAAGTCTCAGGGAGTTGTCCCTTACTTCTCTGGCCTTTTCGCCAAAAATGGCTCTCAGAAGTCTTTCCTCTGCGGTAAGCTCAGTCTCGCCCTTGGGCGTAACCTTTCCTACGAGTATGTCGTTGGCGTTGACCTCGGCGCCTATGCGGATTATTCCGTTTTCGTTAAGATCCTTAAGAGCGTCATCGCCTACGTTGGGTATATCGTTTGTTATTTCTTCCGAGCCGAGCTTTGTGTCTCTTGCCTCACACTCATGCTCCTCAATGTGAACGGAGGTATATACGTCCTCTGCCACAAGTCTTTCCGAAAGAAGAACTGCGTCCTCGTAGTTGTAGCCTTCCCATGTCATAAAGCCTATGAGGGGGTTTTTGCCGAGAGCAAGCTCTCCGTCCTTTGTGGAGGGGCCGTCTGCGATTATATCGCCTTCTTCGACTCTGTCGCCCTTTGACACGATAGGTCTTTGGTTTATGCAGGTTGACTGGTTTGAACGCTTGAATTTTATGAGGTGGTACCTGTCCTTTTCGCCGGAGTCGGCTGCCACAACGATCTCTGAGGCATCTACCGATTCTACAAAGCCGCCTCTTTTTGCCACAACGACTACGCCCGAGTCCTTGGCTGTCTTATACTCCATACCCGTGCCTACGATGGGGCTTTCGGTGGTGAGGAGCGGCACGGCCTGTCTCTGCATATTCGATCCCATAAGCGCTCTTGTTACGTCATCGTTTTCGAGGAACGGTATAAGGGCGGTAGCCACGGATACAAGCATTTTGGGCGATACGTCCATAAGCTCTACTCTGTCTCTTGAGATCTCTACGTTGTCCACGCCGAGTCTTGCCGTTACCTTGCTGTGTACGAAATGGTTTTCTTCGTCCAGAGGTTCGTTGGCCTGAGCTATAACATAGCCCTCCTCCTCATCGGCTGTTATATATATAACCTCATCGGTGACAACGGGTACGCCGTCAACCTTTACTACCTTTCTGTAGGGGGCTTCTATAAAGCCGTATTCGTTTATTTTTGCATATGCCGCCAGAGAGTTTATAAGACCGATGTTGGGGCCTTCGGGTGTTTCTATGGGGCACATTCTGCCGTAGTGAGACGTATGGACGTCTCTTACCTCAAAGCCTGCTCTCTCTCTCGAAAGTCCTCCGGGGCCGAGAGCCGAGAGCCTTCTCTTGTGTGTAAGCTCACCCAGCGGGTTGTTCTGATCCATAAACTGCGAAAGCTGAGATGAACCGAAAAACTCCTTTATGGCGGCCGTTACGGGCTTTATGTTGATAAGAGCCTGGGGAGTGACTGCGTCCTTGTCCTGTGTGGACATTCGCTCTCTGACAACTCTTTCCATACGGGAGATACCTATTCTGAACTGGTTCTGCAAAAGCTCTCCCACGGCTCTTATTCTTCTGTTGCCCAGATGGTCTATATCGTCCTTGTTTCCTATATCATAGTCAAGATGGATACAATAGCTTATTGTAGCCATAATATCGTCATAGGTGATGTGCTTGGGGTTAAGCTCCGACATATTCGTTCTGAGAGATACTCTCAGGTCGTCGGCGTTCTCGCAGTTTTCAAGAATGTCCTTAAGCACGGGGAAGTATACGAGGGTGTCGTCTCTTAAGCCGAAGTCCTCGGGAGAAAGTCCGTAGCCCTCTATAAACGAGGTGATGGATACCTGCTTGTTGGTGAGTATCTTGCTTTCGCCCTCGTCCTCTCTTTTTACATATATGCAGTCCGTACCCGTGTTCTGTATGGTATCGCACAGCTCTCTCGAAAGCTTTGTGCCTGCCTCGCAGACGATCTCTCCCGTAAGGGGATCCACAACGTCTCTTGAAAGATACATACCCCTTACCCTGTTTCTGAGCATAAGCTTTTTGTTGTATTTGTATCTGCCTACCTTTGCGAGGTCGTACCTCTTGGGGTCGAAAAACATATTATTGATAAGGGTCTCGGAGGATTCTACCGTAGGCGGTTCTCCGGGTCTTATTTTTTTGTACAGCTCAATAAGAGCCTCTTCATAGTTTGAGGCAGTATCCTTGTCAAGGGTAGCGACTATTTTTGGCTCTTCATGTCCGAAAAGCTCAAATATCTCATCGTCCGAACCGTTTTTGTCGGGGCTTAAGGCTCTCACAAGGGTGGTAACGGGCAGCTTTCTTGTTCTGTCAACCCTGACGCTGAAAACATCGTTTGAGTCGGTCTCATATTCGAGCCATGCGCCTCTGTTGGGAATGACCTGTGAGGAAATAAGGCTTTTGCCCGTTTTATCCTTATCTATTGCATAATATATGCCGGGCGAACGCACAAGCTGGCTGACAATGACTCTTTCGGCGCCGTTTATGACGAAGGTGCCTGTATCGGTCATAAGGGGAAAATCTCCCATAAAAATTTCCTGTTCCTTTATTTCGTCAAGCTCCTTGTTGCGAAGTCTTACTTTAACATAAAGGGGAGCGGCATATGTTGCGTCTCTTTCCTTGCACTCCATAATGGTATACTTGGGAGGTTTGTCAAGAGAGTATTCCAAAAATTCAAGTATAAGATCCCCGTTGTAGTCGCTCATCGGAGATATGTCTTCAAAAACTTCCTTCAGGCCCTCTGTTTTGAACCACTCGTAGCTGTCCTTCTGAAGAGCCAAAAGATTGGGCATTTCAAGCACTTCTTTTACAGTTGCATAGCTCATTCTGCGGACATGACCGAGCTGTATGGGCTTCATTCTGTCCTTTTTCATATGCCTTCACTCCTTCAAATTTTTATACCTCTTGATTGCTGCAAAAGCTCCGATCATAAGAGGCCTTTGGCTCTGCCGCCCTTTTGATTAACGGCGCAGAGACCCCCGATCGGCGCGCTCCTATCCTCTTTGTGCTTAAATAAGGTGTTTCCCAAACATAAAAATTAACCGAAAATCGCCTTATCGTTTCCGAAAGGCTTGCCCGGCATTTCTGATACTAAAAAAAGTTATAAAAAAGATTTTTCATAAAATATGACATAAATTATCTTTTTCCTTTTTCAGATATAGCGGCAAAATTTAATTTTGTCGTTTAATTTATGAATATATGTTGTTTTTTTAGGTGGAAATAAGAAAAAATTGTCACCTAAAAAAACAAATATCGACTTTATCCCACACATAAAAACGAACAGGGATTCAGTTAACTATTATACAACCGTATTTGAACTGTTGTCAAGTTATTTTTGAATTTTTTTATAAATTTGTAAAAAATTTTCGCCGGATTAATTTTCTGTTCCTTTTTAATGATTTAACCGACAAGTAAGTCCCCCGCCTCTTTAGGCGGTGGGTACTTACTGTTGTATTCGGTGGGAGATGCAAGCTCCCATCCGAATACAAAGGCTTCATCAGAAGCCGTCGGTTAGAGATACGCAGCGTAAGCGGAGTGCGAATATCATTGATTGCTTAATGCAAACAGCAGGAAAGCCTTCAAAAAAGCTGTCGCAAAAATTTTGGCAATATACCGATAATAGGTTTTGACAAAAGAAGGTAAATGTTGTATAATATGTTTATCAAGATAATATATTACTAATTTTTTATCCGACAAGGGCTTAAAGATTAGTATAAGAGCTGTATATATCTTAAATTCTACAATGGAGGTATTAAAATGAATATGGACAGTTTTTCATTAAAGGGGAAGGTTGCTCTTGTTACGGGAGCTTCCTACGGCATCGGCTTTGCCATCGCATCGGGTATGGCAGCAGCAGGCGCAAAGATCGTTTTTAATGACGTAAAGCAGGAATTCGTTGATAAGGGACTTGCAAACTATGCTGCAGCAGGCATTGACGCAAAGGGCTATGTTTGTGACGTTACAAAAGAGGATCAGGTTGTTCCTATGATCAAGCAGATCGAAGAGGAAGTCGGAGTTGTTGACATACTCGTTAACAATGCAGGCATAATCCAGAGAGTTCCTATGCTTGACGTTGCTGTTGAGGACTTCACAAAAGTTATCACCATCGACCTTATCGGTCCTTTCGTTATGGCAAAGGCAGTTATTCCCTCAATGATCAAAAAGGGACACGGAAAGATCATCAACATCTGTTCAATGATGTCAGAGCTTGGCCGTGAGACGGTTTCGTCCTATGCTGCAGCCAAGGGCGGACTTAAGATGCTCACAAAGAACATCTGCGCAGAGTACGGCGCATATAACATTCAGTGCAACGGCATTGGACCCGGCTATATCGAAACACCTCAGACAGCTCCCCTCAGAGAGAGACAGGCAGACGGTTCAAGACATCCTTTCGACAGCTTTATCTGCGGAAGAACTCCCGCCGGCAGATGGCTCAAGCCCGATGAGCTTGCAGGTCCTGCGGTATTCCTTGCATCGGACGCTTCAAACGCAGTCAACGGACATATCCTCTATGTTGACGGCGGTATCCTTGCTTATATCGGCAAGCAGCCCTGATCCCAACGCATACATAACAGACTGTGCGGCCGAAGGATTTTGGCGAAATAAATTAAAAAGGTACGGCTGCGTTTATGCCGCTTAAGGCGGTGACGGCGGCCATGCCCACGATATGAGAACATTTCGGGACTGCCCCTCGCAGTCCCTTTTGTTTTTTAACAATATAAAAAGTGTCACAGACTTTGATACGCAGGTAGTGTCCGAAAGAAGTCGGATTGCCCGAAGGGCAACTTTTCCACAGGGAAAAGCACTGAACGTAAGCTTTGTCTGTTCGAGAAATAAGTTTATAAAAAGCGTCGCAGACTTTGATCCGCAGGACGAGCTTTGCCCGTCCGAGGAATAAATTTCAATTTGCGAAAAAACGCAGTTTTTGGAACAAATTGAAATTTATATTCCTACACCCAAATGAAGTCGCCGGCTTGTCCGGCACGCACATTTGGGCCTCATCAAAATGCGACTGCATTTTGATGACAAATACTATTTGGGAACAAACACTATGGACAAACATAAGCTTGATATGGATTTTTACAGAAGAAACACTCATACGGTGGCAAAGGAGCTTTTGGGAAAGTACATCGTCAGAGGGGACATTGTACTTAAAATAACCGAGACCGAAAGCTATATAGGAGAAACCGACAAGGCCTGTCACGCCTATGGAGGGAGACGGACGAAAAGAACGGAGCCTCTTTTTTCGGCGGGAGGAATTTTTTATATATATCTTATTTATGGAATGTATTATTGTCTGAATGTTATAACCGAGGGCAGGGACTATCCAAGCGGCGTTCTCATAAGAGCTGCCGAGGCAGTGGGCAGTCCCGATGGAGTGAGCCTTTTAAGATACGGAAAGGCATACGACAGTTTAAGCCCTTATCAGAAAAGGAATATGCTCAACGGGCCTGCGAAGGTATGTATGGCGCTGAATATCGGAACAGACTTCAACGGGCTTCGCTGTGACGGGGAGGAGCTTTATATCACTTGCGGCGAGTATGTGGATCCCTCGGACATTAAAAAAGGAAAAAGAATAGGTATAGACTATGCCGAGGAGGCAAAGGATTTTTTGTGGAGATATTTCATATAGAGGTGTAGGTTTAATGAAAAAGATAGGAATAATGGGAGGTACGTTTGACCCCATTCATATAGGGCATCTGACTTTGGCTGAGGATATAAGGGATAAATGCGGACTTGATATGGTTTTGTTCATTCCTGCAGGGGATCCTCCTCACAAGGACAGCGGCAGTATCGCCAAAGCCTCGGACAGATATAATATGACCGTACTGGGGTGCAGAGACAACGCTCTTTTTGAGGTGAGCGACATAGAGCTTGGCAGAAAGGGAAAGACCTATTCGGTGGATACGCTTGAAAGGCTCAGAGAGCTTTATCCGAAGGATACCGAGTTTGTGTTTATAACGGGGGCGGACTCTATACTTGAAATAGACAAATGGAGACACCCCGAAAGGCTTTTCGGGCTGTGCAGCTTTGCCGCTGCAGCAAGACCGGGATATAAGAACAAAAAAATCGCCAAGCAGATAGATTTTCTCAAGGAAAAATACGGAGCCGAAATAGACTATGTGGAAAGCACTGCCATAGACATTTCTTCTACCGAAATAAGAAAAAGCATATCCGAGGGCAGATCCGTGAAGTATGTTGTTCCCGATGATGTCATAGGTTATATTGCCGAAAAGGGGCTTTATGGCTTTGCACCCGAATTTTATCCCGAATTCCGCATTTTTTCAAAAAGACTTAAAAACGAGCTTAAGCCGAGCCGCTATCGCCATACCATAGGAGTTGCAGAAGAAGCCTTCAGAATGGCATGCATTTTCGGCGAGGACGCTCACAAGGCGTATGTAGCTGGACTTCTGCACGACTGCGCAAAAAATTTCGACAGGGACAAAGCCTTTGAGCTTTGTGAAAAATACAGAGTGGAGCTTGACGATGTGCTGAAAAAGCAGCCCGACCTTATACACAGCTTTCTCGGGGCGGCAGTCGCAGAAAATGAGTACGGAATAAAGGACGGCGATGTACTGAACGCCATAAGATACCACACAACGGGACGGGAGGCTATGAGCCGCCTTGAAATGATAGTATATCTGGCGGATATGACGGAGCCCGGCAGAGAAAGCTATACGGGACTTGACAAAATAAGGAAATTGGCTTATTATGATTTAGAATCGGCTGTTGCTGAGGCATTGAACAGAACTATCGGCTTCAATAGAGAGAAGGGCAGAGTTATACATCCTCTGTCGCTTAAAGCATTTGAATACTACAAAAAATACTATGGGAGGAAATAGCTTGAGCAGGGAAAAGAACTTTGAAGGAGTCAAGGCGGCGTATAACGCATTGGAGGACAAGCAGGCGCAGGATATAGTTGTTCTGAAAATAGGTGAGCTGACTACCATCGCAGACTATTTTATAATCGCAAGCGCAAAAAATCCGAATCAGCTCAGGGCTATGGCGGACAGTGTCGAAGAGGCTATGCATAAGGAGGGCTTTTCTAAACTGGGAGCGGAAGGCTCAGGAGGAACAAGCTGGATACTTTTGGACTATAACGACATAGTGGTACATCTCTTTGACAAGGAAAACCGCAGCTTTTATGACCTCGAAAGGATATGGGCGGACGCCGAAAGGATTGAGCTGTAGACTATGTATGGATTTTTTCTTTCCGGCGATCACGTCAGGAGGTTTATGAACGATTTTTTGAAAGGAAAGCTCTTTGATGACTTTACCGTAAGGCATATGGAGATTTTTTCTGTCGCTCATTTTGAAACAGACGGCAGAATAAATCCCGATTTTTTGCCTGAGGGAGAAAGCAGGAGCTATTGCCTATGGAGGGAGCTTAAGGGAGCTGCCTTTTTTCTCATAAAGGGAAGCATAAAGCCCAGAATATTCAAAACAGTGTTGGCTTTGCCGCCCGAAAAGACGGAGGAGCTGCATAAAAACGCCGCTTCTATGCACATTACGATCACGTTTGAAAAGGATAGGGTCGTTTTTTTGACGGGAACGTCTCAGAAAAAATTTTCCCTCGATAAGGATACCGACAGAGTGTGGGAAGAATATGTAAAGGAATTTTTTATAAGATCGGGTTATGAACCTGAAACTTTTTGACGGTACATAACGTATATCTTTTCAGGGTGTCTTTGTGTTTCCTTTTGAGATACATACATATATAATTATAATTATGGTTTATGGGTTATCGGCAGACCGGGCGGACTGTGTACATTATGTAAGCACAGGCGATAGTATCTGCGTATCTGCCGCTGATCCCACATTTTATTTATTTTATTAAAGTTTATTTATTATTAAGAAAGAAGTGATATATATGGAAAAGGGAAGTCTTTCCATCAACAGCGAAAATCTGCTGCCTATTATTAAAAAGTGGCTTTATTCCGATACGGATATATTTTTGAGAGAGCTTGTTTCAAACGGCTGTGACGCCGTAAACAAATATAAAAAGCTCGTCTCTATGGGCAGCGCACAGCCCTGCGACAGCTATAAAATAACCGTATCTCTCGACAAGGAGAACAGCCTTATAACTGTTTCGGACAACGGTCTGGGAATGACCGCCGATGAAATAAAGGAATATATAAATCAGATAGCCTTTTCGGGCGCAAACGCATTTATTGACAAATACAAGGATCGAATAGGAGGAGAAAACGACATTATAGGTCATTTTGGACTTGGCTTCTATTCGGCTTTTATGGTTGCGGACAGAGTTGAGATAGAGTCTCTCTCATATATGGAGGGAGCCGAGGCCGCTCACTGGAGCTGTGACGGAGGAATAGAGTTTGAGCTTGACAAGGGCAGAAGAGTCGAAAGAGGCACGGACATCATACTTCACATCAGCGAGGACAGGGCGGAATTTTTAAGCCCCTACAAGCTTAAGGAGATACTTACAAAATACTGTTATTTTATGCCTGTCGAGATATATTTTGAGGATCTTGACGAAATAAGAAAAAAGGCTCTTGAGGACGAAAATACCGAAATAAACGAAAACGAGCCTGCCTCCGAGGAGGAAAAACCAACTCCCATAAACGACACTGCTCCGCTGTGGCTCAAAAACCCGTCCGACTGTAGCGATGAGGACTATAAGGCTTTCTATCATAAGGTATTTACGGATTTCAATGATCCGCTTTTCTGGATACATCTGAACATGGACTACCCCTTTAAGCTTAAGGGAATACTTTACTTCCCCAAGCTCCGCAGAGAGCTTGACGCAATAGAGGGTCAGGTAAAGCTCTATAACAATCAGGTGTTTATTGCAGACAACATCAAGGAGGTCATACCCGAATTTCTTCTCCTTCTTAAGGGTACTATCGACTGCCCCGATCTGCCTCTTAACGTAAGCAGAAGTTTTTTGCAGAATGACGGTTATGTAGGCAAAATATCAAAATATATAGTGAAGAAGGTTGCCGATAAGCTCAACTCACGTTTCAAAAAGGACAGAGAGGCTTATGAAAAAAACTGGGAGGATATAAACGCTTTCATAAAATACGGCTGCCTGAGAGACGAAGAATTCTATAAGAAGATAAAGGGCTCTCTCATATACAAGTCAATATACGGCGACTACAAGACTCTTGAAGAATATCTGAACGCAAACGAGGCAAAGCACGAAAAGAAGGTATTCTATGTAAGCGATGAAAAGCAGCAGGCTCAGTATATAAGTATGTTTAAAGAAAACGAGCTTGAAGCTGTTATACTTTCAAACCAGATAGACACGCCCTATGTGAATTATATGGAAATGTATAACGAGGGAGTAAAATTCTTAAGAGTTGACTCCGATATAAACGATATTCTCGGCAACGGCGAGGCTGATAAGGAAACAAGCGAAAAGCTGCAAAAGCTTTTCAAAGAGACCCTTGACAACGACAGTCTCACCATAAAGGCTGAAAACCTCAAAACTTCGGGGGTTTCGGCAGTGATAGAGCTTTCTGAGCAGTCGAGACGTATGCAGGAGATGTCCAAGCTTTATGGATTCGGCGGCGAGATGCCTATGGCCGAAACGCTTATACTCAATGTGGGCAACAATGTCATAAAACTCCTTCTTGAACTGGGAGACGACAAAAAGGACGACAGAGATATTATAATAAAGCAGGTATATGACCTTGCGGCTATGAGCCACAGAAGCTTGAGCGCCGAGGAACTTACACACTTTGTTGAAAGAAGCAACAGGGTACTCGAACTTCTTGCGGACAGCAAAAAATAAAAACGGCTGTATTTGTACAAAGCGGCTTTTGGACAATATCTGCTCACATCTTTGCTCTCGGAGTACCTTCGGTACTCCGCAGCCCAAAGATGGAGCCGTAAAGGGGGCGGCGCTCTGAGCCGCAAAGCGGCTCAGAGCTGCACCTGCTGCCTGCGGCAGCAGGTGCGTACTTTTGCCCTGCGGGCAAAAGTACGCCGCCCATAACTTTAAAATAGCCTGACAAACTAAAACGGAAAACCGAATATCTGCGGTTTGCCGACAGCGCGCCGCCCATAAGGGGCGGCTGCGCAAAAAAGGAAACGCCTAAAGGCGTTTCCATCCATGAGGTAGTGACGGGTAGTAAAAAGGAAAGAAAAAGGCAGCAGAAACTCCCGAAAAAGGAGTTTCTGCTGTCTTTTCATATTGCTTTTGCCGCTGCACCGCGGCTGTGATTTCTGTTGTCGTTTTCGTCGTTTTCGTTATCATTCTTTCGTTTCATTTTCACTATTTGCTGCTGCTTTTTTTACTGCTTTTCGGAAATGTAAGTATCATTGTCAGACCCTCTCCGGGAGCCGAATATGCGTCTATGGAGCCTCCCATTTCCTCTGTCAGCTCCTTGGCTATCGAAAGTCCCAGACCGTTGCCGCCCATGGCGCGGCTCCTTGCCTTGTCCACACGATAAAATCTTTCAAATATCCTTTTCAATTCGCTTTCTTCAACTCCTATACCGTTATCCATAATTTCAAGATAATGTTTTGTTTTGCTGCTTGAAAGCCTGAGAGTGATGTCAGCTCCGTCGCCGCTGTACTTTATTGAGTTTGAAACGATGTTGTTTATTATCTGATTCAGTCTGTTTTCATCGGCATATATATAATAGCTGTCATCCTTGGGAGGTATGAGCTTAAGGGTGTGGTTGTTGTTTTTTGCAGTAATTATATTCTGTTCTATACATTTTTCCGCTGCCTTAAGAAGATCAAGCCTTTTCATATCGAGCCGCACGGTGTTTGTGTCGAGACGTGACAGTGACAAAAGATCGCTTGCAAGCAGGGACATTCTGTCGGCTGCGTCATCTATAATGCGCAGAAAGTCGGCTGCTGTCTTTTTATCCTCCAGCGCTCCGTCAAGAAGCGTCTCAACATAGCTCTTTATGGTGGTGAGAGGGGTTCTTATTTCGTGAGAGACATTTGCCACAAACTCCTTACGCATATCGTCAAGCTCTCTGTGCTTTGTTATGTCCGAAAGAACTGCTATAACGCCGTTTATGCTTATTTTATCGCTTTCATAGGGTATAAGCGCCACGTTTATATATTTTTTGTTTTCTTCAAAAACAACCTCGGTTATAGTGTTGGGCAGCAGATCCGAATAGCTGACCCCAAGCTTTTTCAGAAGAAAGTCAAGGGTTATTTTTTTGTATCTGTCAAGCTCAAGCATTTCATAGCAAAGGCTGTTTGCGTGTATAAGGTTGCCTCTTTCGTCAAAAGCAAGCACGCCGTCGGTCATATTGTGCAGAAGAACTTCAAGCTTTCTGTTTTCGTTTTCCATTTCGCTCACGGTTTTTTTAAGCTCGCTCGCCATATGGTTGAAGCTTTTTGTAAGCTGTCCTATTTCATCATTGCTTTTTATGCTTATGCTGCCTGTCAGCTTTCCCTTTGCAAGCTGGTTGGCCTTTCTCGTGAGGACTGCGATGGGGTTTGTTATTGTGTTTGCAAATATAAGAGCAAGGACGCAGGTCAGAAGCAGCGCCAGTATAACCGCTATGACTATGGTCGATGTGGTCTGCAAAAGGCTTGTTTTTATGCCCGATGCGTCCATCTGCACATATATGACATATTTTACGCCGCCGTTTTCGTCCTTTACGGGCAGCGCATACGAAAGCCACTCCTTGACCTGAGAGTTGAGATCGGTGCTTTTCGTCCCAGTGTCAAAGGCCTCCGTTCCCGCAAGAGCCGAAATGACAGCCGAGTTGTTGTATGTGGCGAAGTCCTCTGCCGAGGCCACTGTCGATGAGGCTATGGTCCGCCCCTTGCTGTCGATTATATTTGCCTGAACATTACGAAGAGAGGAGCCTGTTATGAACAACTGAAGAAATGCCTCCTGAAAGTCCTTCGGATCGGTATATCTGTCAATTATCTGCTCCTCTATATATGCCGCGCAGCCCGAAAGCTCGTCCTCGGCGTTTCTTATTTCCTGGTTGTCAAGTCTTAATATTATAAACGTACCGCTTATAAGCATAACTATAAAAACCAGAGTGAGATACATAAAAACCAGTTTCCAGCGAATACTTTTCATAATGCTTCCTTAGTTTTTTATCCGGCAAAATAATATCCTATGCCTCTTTTTGTGATTATATACTGAGGCTTGCTCGGGTCGTCCTCTATTTTTTCTCTCAGTCGCCTTATGGTGACATCGACCGAGCGGGCGTCTCCGCCATAATATTCATATCCCCACACCTTTTCGAGAAGAGCCTCTCTTGTGAAGGGCTGCTTTTTGTTTTTTGTGAGAAACGACAAAAGCTCATATTCTCTCAAGGTGAGGTTAAGGCTTTTTCCGTCCTTTGTGACCTCATATCTGTCATAGTCAATGCTTATGTTTTTGAATGTGTCGGTGGATGCCGAGGCGTTTTTGTCAGCCGATTCCATATGGCCGTTCTTACGTCTTAAGTTTGCCTTTACCCTTGCAAGAAGCTCCCTTGTTTTAAACGGCTTTGTAACATAGTCGTCAGCCCCCATTTCAAGCCCTATGACCGTATCCACCTCATCGGCTCTTGCCGTAAGCATAATTATAGGCACATCGCTTGTGGCTCTTAAACGCCTGCATACCTCATATCCGTCCATTTTGGGCATCATTATGTCAAGTATCACAAGATCGGGAGACTTTGTTACGGCCAGCTTAAGCCCTTCCTCTCCGTCATATGCCTTCAGAACGTCATAACCCTCTTTTTTGAGGTTATACTCTATAATATTTACTATATTTTCTTCATCGTCAACGACCAGAACAGTATGATCCATAAAAGCACCTCGTCTTTTTATTGTATTTTTTATTTATATTTATATAATTTTGTCTGTATCGCCGCAGCCTGCATTTGTTTTATACACACGGTCACGGCGAAAGCTGTTTGTTCACATTCATTATACACTTATTTTCACAAATTTTCAACTAAAGTATTAGTAAAATTTCTGATTTTGTGTTATGATTATAAAAATGAGGAGATGTAAATGTATATGTATATGAATATAACAAAGGATGTACTCTACATACTTAACAGACTTGATGAGGAGGGCTTTGAGGGCTATATCGTGGGAGGCTGCGTGAGAGACAGCCTTATGGGAAAGCTCCCTCACGACTATGACGTAGCCACGAACGCTCTGCCCTCGGATATAAAAAGAATATTCCGCCGCACAGTCGATACAGGCATAAAGCACGGCACGGTTACAGTTCTGATAAATGGGGAAAGCTATGAAATAACGACCTATCGCATAGACGGAGAATATACGGACGGCCGTCACCCCGAAAGGGTATATTTTACAGATAAAATAACCGAGGATCTGAGCCGCAGGGATTTTACTATGAACGCCATAGCCTACAATCCCGATCTCGGCTGCTGCGACCCATTCGGAGGCAGGGACGATATAAAAAACGGCATAATAAGGGGAGTCAGGGATCCCGATCTGAGATTTAAGGAGGACGCTCTGCGAATGCTGCGATGTATACGTTTTTCGGCTCAGCTCGGCTTTGAAACCGAAGAAAATACCCTTGCGGCGCTGAAAAACAACGCTGAGCTTATAAAAAATGTCAGCGCAGAAAGAATATCGGCGGAATTTTTAAAGCTCATCACCTCCGAACATACCGAAAAGGCTATGCTGCTTGTGCAGACGGGTCTCGGCGATTTTTGTCTGCCTGCGGCTGCGGCTGCCCTCAGAGAAAGAGGAGACGAAATATGTCGGCTCCTTAAGTCGGCGGTTTCCTGCGAGGAGGCTCTTGCTATCGTGTACGCGAAAACCCCCTGCGTCAGAGAAAAGCTAAAGGCGCTGCGGCTTTCAAATGATCTGATAGGAAAGACCCTGCCGCTTATAAAATATTATGACGCAGGGCTTGCCGATGATGATTATGGACTGAGACGGCTCCTTTCGGAAATAGGCAAACAAAGCTTTTTGTCTCTTGTGCGTATAAAGAAAGCCAAGGGCGAAAAAAATATCGCCAAGGCCGAAAGCTTTGCCGAAAGGGAGGCTCCCATAACGAGGGCTGATCTCGATATAAACGGAAAGGACATAGGCGGACTGGGCTTTGAAGGCAGAGCCGTGGGAGACGTTTTTGAAGGGCTCCTCGACTTTGTGCTTAAAAACCCGAAAAACAACAAAAGAGATATATTATTGAAGGAGGCTTTAAAGTGGCTGCATTGATAACGGGAGCAACAAGCGGAATAGGCTGTCATATGGCTAAAAAGCTGTCGCATATGGGATTTGACACAATACTGGTGGGCAGAAACAAAAAAATGCTTGACATTATGTCGGAGGAGCTTGGTTCTGGCACAAAGACCATACAAGCCGATCTCTCAAAGCCCGAGGAATGCTTTGAACTGTATGAGAGCCTTAAGAACGAAAAAATCGAAGTGCTTATCAACAATGCGGGCTTCGGAGATTTTTCATATTTTGACGAAGGCAGCATAGAAAAGCAGCTCAGTATGATAGACCTCAACATAAAGGCTGTTCACATACTTATGAAGCTTTTTCTTGGGGACTTCATAGACAAGGGATACGGATATATACTTAACGTGGCGTCCCTTGCGGCGTTTCTGCCGGGGCCCAAGATGGCTGTTTATTATGGTACAAAAGCCTATGTATACAGGCTGACTATGGCAGTCAGGGAGGAGCTTCGCAGGAGAGGCTCAAAGGTATACTGCGGAGTGCTTTGTCCCGGCCCCGTAGCCACAAACTTCAACAAAAGGGCAGGGGTGAGCTTTGCCAAAAGGGGCATTGATCCCGAATACTGCGCAGAATATGCCATCGAAAAAATGTTTGAAGAAAAGCCCGTCATTATACCGGGGACATTTGAAAAGCTGCTGCCTCTGCTTACGCACCTGTCTACCGATGCGCTGCAGACCTTTTTCTGCTGGGAGTTTCAGAAACAGAAGGAAAAGACTCCGAACAAATAAAAGCAAATAAAAGCTTAAAATACTTAAAAAAACAGAAGACCATAACAAAACAACAAGACAACAAAATAAGGCGGATACCGCCCGAAAGGGAAGTACCCGCCTTTTGATTTCGTATAAAAATGGTTATGTAATTATACGGTGAACTTAGCAAGAGCAGCCTCAACCTCAGCGCTGGGGTTGTGGATAGCAAGCTCGATGTCCTTTGAAATATCAAGTGAAAAGATACCCATGATAGACTTTGCATCTACAACATATCTGTCGGTAATAAGATCAAAGTCGCCGTCAAAAGTATTTAAGATATTAACGAATTCCTTTACCTTATCAATTGAGTTCAAGTTAACTTTAATTTTCTTCATTATAAAAAACCTCCTCATAGATTTTTTCCAAATTATTGGTTACAGCTATTATATTATACTAAAACTTTTGTTTTGTCAAATCAAAGATTTAATAATAATTTTCCGTTTGACGAATATTTATATGAATATAGAGCAAAAAAACTGCGAAAAATTGTTTAAATTGCTGAGATGTGATTTTAATTTTGTAATAATTAGACAAACTATAGTCATAAAATTATACCGATTGAACAAAAAAATAATTTTATAATAATTCCATTGTCTATTATTAACGAAAATCAAGCGTAAAAATTGTGCAAAAATATTTGTATAAATTTGGAGGGATTTTGTGAAAAGAAGATATGGTTTCAACATAGGTATTGTTGTTTTTATGGTAGTTTTAGCCTTGGGGATCAACTTTTTCAGGGAGGATATGGGTTCGAGAGCCGTTATATCCCAAAACGAAAAGTCCTATATAGCCATAGTTATAGACGATATGGGAGGCGGCGCAGAGGGAACGGAGGAGATACTTGACCTGCCCATAAAATTTACGGGGGCGGTTATGCCTAAACAGAGCAGAAGCGACATAGATGCAGCGCTGCTTATCGCCAACGGCAACTCTGTACTTGCGCATATCCCCATGGAGGCTAAAAAGGGAAAAAGGAGCTGGCTTGGGGAGTCTCCCATTCTGACCGAGCTGTCGGATGATGAAATAAGGGAGATACTTTCGGCTGAGCTTGACGGAAAGCCCTTTGTCGGCGCAAACAATCATATGGGTTCAAGAGCCACGGAGGATCCGCGTATAATGGACATATTGTTTTCGGAGCTTTCGGAAAGGGGACTTATTTTTTTGGACAGTATGACTACTCCCGACAGTCTCAGCGGCGAATACGGCGAAAAATACGGCGTTCCCGTGCTTAAAAGGGACGTTTTTCTCGATTCGACCGACAGCAAGGAGGAGGTAATAAATAATTTAAACAAAACAAAGGAAATTGCCCAAAAAAATGGCTATGCCATATGTATAGGCCATGTGGGAGCCGAGGGAGGGCTTATTACCGCAGAGGCAATAAAAGAGGTATGCGATGATTTTGAAAATGACGGCATAGAATTTGTGACTGTTGAAAAAATTCTGAGCATAAAAAAGGATTTCTGAAAAAAATATATAATATAATTAGTGTGTAATGTACAGTATATGCGAAAAAATAAAGAGAATATGCGGCTGACAGAATTATAAAAAAGAACACAGTATGCGCGGAATACACGGACTTAAGGGAAAGGATATACATATGAAAAAGCTTGGTTTTGGTTTTATGAGGCTGCCGCTTTCTGATAAAAACGACTTTGGCAGCATAGACATAGATACGGTCAAAAAAATGACCGATATGTTTATGGAAAAAGGCTTTTGTTATTTCGACACGGCCTTTCCCTACCACAGAGAAAAAAGCGAGGAGGCCATAAGAGAGTGCCTTGTAAAGAGATATCCCAGAGACAGCTTTATACTTGCGGACAAAATGCCCACCGCAAGGGTCACCTCGGGAGACGACTACCCCGTGATTTTTGAAACGCAGCTTGAACGCTGCGGTGTGGAATATTTCGACTGCTATCTTTTGCATAATATCTGGAAAAAAAGCTACAGAGAAACCGAAAGCTTCGGAGGCTTTGACTTTATAAGAGAAAAAATGAAGGAAGGCAGAATAAAGCACTTCGGTTTTTCATTTCACGATGAGCCCGAGCTGCTTGACGAGGTGCTTAAAAATCACCCCGAAGCAGAATTTGTGCAGCTCCAGCTCAACTATCTTGACTGGGAAAGCCCCGGCGTAAGAGCGAGAGAGTGCTATGAGACTGCAAGAAAATACGGCAGGGACATAATCGTTATGGAGCCGAACAAGGGCGGCAGTCTTATAAACATACCGAAGGAGGCCGAGGAGCTTTTCAGAGCCTATGACCCCGATGGTTCAAACGCAAAATGGGCTATGCGTTTTTGCGCCTCTCTGCCGGGCGTCAGGGTTGTGCTGAGCGGTATGAGCGCCATAGAGCAGCTTTCGGACAATATGAGCTTTATGGACGATTTTCGCCCGTTTAACGATGAAGAAATCAAAATAACCGAAAAGGTCAGGGACATAGTGGCGAAAAGCGCCGCCATAGGCTGTACAAAATGCCGATATTGTACGGAGGACTGCCCTGCGGGGATACCCATACCCGAATTTATAGACGCGTACAACTCCTATTGTATGACAAAAAATATGGGAAACGCAGGAATGTATTACAGAAGGTACGCCATGGGGAGGGGACTTGCCTCATCGTGTCTCGACTGCGGAAACTGTGAACAGCGCTGTCCGCAGCACCTTAAAATAAGGAAGATTCTGTCAGGGATAGCCGACACCTTTGAACCTAAAAACTGACGTTTAAGCTTGTTTTAAAGGCATTTTGGCTCAGAAAACAAAAAATGTATGGCAAACTTTGCCAAAATCCAATGCCAAAAATGGCAAATTTTTATATAATATATAAAAAAGTAAAAAAAACTATATTTAGACTTGCATTATACTAAATATAGTGATATAATAATAATCGCAATGAACGATGTAAATCGAAAGTTGTTCTTTTAATTTTTTATCTTTCTTTTTCCTTTTGATGTACCCCTGTTTTGTCCGCTATAAAACGGGGGTATATTTTTTTGTATTTTTTGGTCGGAATCGCAAAAATAAAAGTGCAAATTTTTTTAAAAACTCTTTACAAAATGTTTCGATTATGTTATGATTGAACAAGTGGAACGTCCTCCCCCTTAAGGGGGGGGGTATTGTTTACTTAAGAGGTGTTTTTATATGTCAATACAGGTCGAGGACAATAAGGGTTATGTCCGCACCGAAAAAAATTTTTCAACAAAAAACAGCAGGGTAAGCGCATATGCTGCCGAGCCCCATTTCGGGTATGATTTTATGAAAAGAACGCTCGATATTGTGTGCAGTCTTATTGCCATTATTGTGCTTTCGCCGGTTTTTATTATCACTGCTGCGGCAATAAAGCTCACTTCTCCCGGGAAATGTATCTATACGCAGATCCGTGTGGGAAAGAATGGGCGATATTTCACCATATATAAGTTCCGCAGTATGTATGTGGATTCGGAGGAAAGGCTTGCCGAGCTGCAGAAGTTCAACGAAAAGGACGGCCCCATATTCAAAATGAAGAACGATCCCCGAATAACGCCTGTGGGTCACTTCATACGTCATTTTTCCATTGACGAGCTGCCCCAGCTTTTCAACATACTAAGAGGCGATATGTCTATAGTCGGGCCCCGTCCCGCGCTGCCGCAGGAGGTAGCCGAATATTCTCATGCCGACAGCATAAGACTTGCCGTTAAGCCCGGGCTTACCTGCATATGGCAGGTCAGCGGCCGATCTAATCTGGACTTCAAAGAATGGATGAAGCTTGACAGAGAATACATAGTTAAAAGAAGCTTTCTTTTTGATATACTTCTTATTCTCAAAACCATACCCGTTGTTTTAAAGGGCGAGGGTGCTTGCTGATATGAATATCGTTGTTCTGCTTTCATCCCATAACGGAGAAAAATATATAAGAGAACAGATAGATTCAATACTTTCGCAAAAGGGCGCAGATGTATCTCTGCTTGTGCGTGATGACGGCTCGGAGGACTCCACCGTGGATATACTGCGCTCCTACGGGGACGGCTTATCCTTTTATGAAGGCTCAAACATAGGAGTTCGGGCAAGCTTTTTCGATCTTATCCGAAAAGCACCCGAGGCTGATTTCTATGCCTTCAGCGATCAGGACGACCTCTGGCTTGAAGATAAGCTTATGAGGGCTGTCGGTCTTATACGGGGCGCAAAAGGCTCTGCTCTGTGTTTTTCAAATATGTATGTGTCCTCTGAGGATCTTTCTTCAAAGAAGGCTTCGCACATACGTTTCAGACCCACTCCCGGAGCAGCTATGACGCAGAATCCCGCAGCGGGAGCCTCCATGGTGTTCAACCGCGCCTTTCTTGAGCTGCTGAGGCTTGAAAAAAATCCCGATGAAATATCCATGCACGATACCTTCGCATACAGAGTGGCTATGTTTACCGACAGCTTTGTGGCATTTGACGAGGTTCCGTCATATCTCTACAGACAGCACTCGTCAAATTCAATAGGCAGCCGCATATCCGCTGCCGAAAAGCTCGGTCACTATATATCGTTTTTTTTAAGCGGAAGACATTTTTCGAGACCGAAGGAGGCTGAGCTTATTCTTTCGGCGTATTATTCTTATATATCGGACGAAAACAGGGCTCTTCTGAGGGACATTATCTCATGCAGGGACTCTTTTTTTTCAGGAATAAGGCTTATTTTGTCGGGCAGGCTCAGAACACACAGTCTTTTTTTGGATATTCTGACGGCTGCGGCAATATTGTGCGGAAGATTCTGAAGCTTTTATTAATCCTGCAAAAGGAGCTTTAATAAGATAAATAGTATTTACAAAAAATTATAATTATACTTGATTTGAAATCTGTTATGTAGTATAATACTTATATGTATATTATAAGCTGGATGTACTCTAATTCAGATTTATGTACACAAATTCTATTATCGGACGAGGCGGTAGCTATGAAAAAAAACAAAGACAAGAATTATTTTCTCTCCAACCTTTTAAAATTCTTTTTGTGCATTTTCATTCTGCTCATCGTTCTGATAACAGCAATTTTAATTTGGCAAAGGGAAAATGTCGCGTCCTTTGTTAAGGCAACAACCTCCTCGACAGAGGACATAGCGGAGGAAATTGCTGATTCCAAAGCCAAGACAAACGATGCCCTTGCCGAATACGAGACCCCTGTTATCCGTGACTTCACCCTTGAGGAGGAAGAAATGATCCGAAAAGGCGAGCTTTCGGCGGAGGATGCGCTTTCGCTCATTCTTGACGGCACGCTCTCTGACGGCTCCGATAGTGCGGACGGCGCGGACGCAGGTCTCGGGGATACTGAAGTGTCTGACCCTCTGTCCCAAAGTCAGGGGGGTTCGGGCAACATTTCAGATTCCAAATCTGACAAGGTAGTTAACGCCGACAAACTCGTGGGAGACGCTGTAAAAAGAATGTACTCCCTGAAGGCTTACTACATAGGCAGACTTGGCAGCTTGGAATCCGAAATGAAGTCAGAATACATATCTCTTCCGGCGGACAAGAGAGGAAAGTCGGCTATAAGCTCGATCCTCTCGTCCCATATGGGAGAGGTTTCGGCTCTGGAGGCAGAGTGCGACAGCCGTATCGCAGCTTTGCTTTCTGAGTTAGAGTCTGACTTAGGCTCCATAGGAGCAGATACTTCTATAGTATCAACACTTAAAAGTGAATATCAAAATGAAAAAAGTCTGAGAAAGTCTTATTATGTAAGCTCTTACTTAGGCTAACTGTAACAAGGAGGAAAAGATTTAATGAAATTTAAAAGAAAACTTGCTCTTCTTACTTCAGCAGCATTAATCTTCGGCTCTCTTAATGTGACTACGGCTTTTGCAAACGAACCCGGCGATGTTGACGGCAAAGACGGCGTTACCGAGGTTGACGGCGATCTCATTATGAAGTATGTTCTCAACACGGCGGATTCAAGCCTGCCCGCAGACTTTAACGTGGAGGCGGCTAATATTGCTCCCGAGGCTGAGGATTCGGATCATAAGGACGTTGTTACGGCAAAGGACGCTGTTCTGGTATATTATAATGCTCAGCATCAGACTCAGGAGCCTGTTCCCGAGGCTACCGTACAGGCATACGCAGGTAAGGTAGGCGGCAAGGTATTCTCAAACTACCGCGCCGTATGGGGCCCCACAAACAACGGCAAACCGAAAGGGCATGCTACCAGACAGGAAGCAAGAGATGAGTTTGCGGCTAATGTTCTGGACGTAAGTATTGATGAGCTTGTTAAGTATGCAAAAGAGCATATGCCGGCAGAACCCAACATCTCCGAAAGCCGCAAGGAACGTATCGAGAACTTTGCAGGCAAGGCTTATATCAACGACCTTAAGCTGTTTATAGGCCCCGAAGATGAGGACTATAATGCTTCGGAAGCATCGGCAAATAAGCTCTGGAACACAGATTATTATATCAATCCCGATGTTATTGACTACCTTGAGGCTTATGTTGTTGTAAACAGCAAGGATGACTCTGTTCTCAACCTTATAACAACTCTTCTCGGTATGGCAGGAGAACCTTTCAATGCCGATAATATCGACACTGTTGTTACCGCAGCAAAGGCTGTAAACACAGCAGACAGAAATACTGTTATCGACAGAATCAAGAATGGCGGAGAAGCTATAAAAGAAAACAAAGAGCTTGGCATTATAGCAGGAGAGAAAATGTGGCTTCGTACTACATTCAAATTCGCTGTTTATGATACGCCCAATTCGGCTCTTACAGACGGCGAAGCAACGACTCCCACAGCACTTTCCGACTACGGCGCAAACGGCGCTAAGCTTGCACAGGCAGGCGGAGCAGGCGCAACCGATACTACAAGGTATAAGGGCGATGCCGACTACAGAAAGGGCGCTATACCCGGTATGACAGTTGCAAAGTGGTTCCAGGAGAATTCAAGCTCAAGCGAAAAGCACAGCGATGTTCAGCCTTTCGCAGCCAACTTCGCAGCATTTGTACAGTATGCATATGATCTTGCCGAGGCTATCCAGAAGGCTGACGCTACAGGCAGAGATATGTTCGACGTATTCGGCGGCGACAGAGTTGAAATAACGATCAACTCAGGCAGTATGCCCGAAGGCTTTGAGACTATTGCCGAAAGAGAAGGATACCCCATCGAACCCCAAGAGTATGAAGCTCTTGAAGATGCAAGAAAGGAACTTGACACCGACCTTCAGGCACAGCTTGACGATATTATAGCAGGCTATGACAGCATTGAAGATTTCATTAAGAACGTTAAGTATGAGGATATAGGAAAGATCCAGGATCTTCAGAATATCGTTTCTAAAATGAAGGATCTTCAGGATAAGCAGGCAGTGATTGAGCCTATTTATGAGAAATTCAACAAGGCTCACGATGCATATGACACTTATCTTGACAGCGAGTGGGGCGATCCTACAAGCACATTCTTCGCTGACTTCAGAGAGCTTGGCTATGATCACGGCACAACATCCGGCGGCGGCGGAAGCACAACACCCGGTGGTGGCGGAAGCACAGAACCCGGCGGCGGCGGAAGCACAACACCCGGCGGTGGTGAAACAGAACCCGGCGGCGGTGGAAGCACAACACCCGGTGAGCTGCCTGTTCTGAATGAAAAAGTTGTACTTGGACCAACTGATCTGACTAAAATCGTAGAGCTTATTATGGTGCCTGATACAGAAAAAGGCGGCGAAAAGAGCAACGGCTATACTTCAAAAGACTCAAGGTTTTCTTTCGTAGGCAATAGTTCAGACGCAGCCATTGACGGTGAAAAGGATATAAGACTCAGCAAGAAGGTTGGTATGCTTTTCAATCTCGGAAAGCCTGCTAAGATAACCGTTAAGGCATGGAGTGCAAGTGGTAAAGATGGCAACAGATACCCTGTTGTAATAAAGGGCAAAACTCTTGACGGCGAACAGATAATTGACGTAAATGGCAAAACAACGTCAGGAACCTCAGCTGAGGAGGCTTCGGATTTTGTATTCCAGACAGATGGGGCAGGATACTACCTCGTTGCTGCAGCCGGTAGTGCTGTAAAGGTAAGCGACATAACGATAGAATTCCTTTAATTCTATTTTAAACACCCAAGAGTATCGGGAAAAATCCCGGTACTCTTTTTTTGTATGAAATTTTCCGTTTGATTTTTTGGTTTTTTATAAAATTAATAATTAAAAAGGTATACAAAATAAGGAAAAAATGTTATAATAGAAATTAACTATTGATATGGGACAGGTGATAATTTTGGCACAGAAGAAGGTCGGGGCCAAGACGGACGAGGGAAAAAAGACCTCAGCAAAAAAGAAAACGGCCTCCAAAAAATCAAACGGAAACAAGAAAAGCGCAAATACAAAAAAAGGCAGCGGCAGTACAAAGAAGAATAAAAATAAAAACACACGGGAGGAGACGGCTGCCCAGAAGAAAAAGAGCCTTAATCCTGCGGCTTTTGAGGCAATATGTATAATTGCGGTGGGGTTTGCTGCGCTTGTTATATTCAGTCTGTTTTTTGCATCGGATACCATATTCGGTGAGATAATACTGACGGTTCTGAGGGGACTTTTCGGCACGGGAGCATATGTTCTGCCATTTGCTATAATACTGAGTGTGGCGTGGCTGCTTTTGTGGGGCGGAGAGAAAGAAAAAATAAGGCTTAAGGCAATATTGTGCCTGCTTTTGTTTGTTATGTTTACGGCGCTGTTTCACGTTATCTGCGCCGAGGGCACTTTTGAGGCGTCAAGTCTTATAAGCGGCTTTGTCGATTCGGACTATATAGGCGGAGGACTTATAGGCGGAGCCATAGGCTCTGTGTGTATGCTGATGCTTAAGAGAACGGGTTCGGTTATTCTTATTGTAACTATAATGACCGCTCTTTGTGTGCTTATTTCGGGCAAAAGCATATTCGGACTGTTTAAGTGGTGCGTTGAATATATAAGGGATATTCTGGGACAGGGCTTTTATGACGAATATTATGATGACGAGTACGGTGACTATGACGGCTATGACGAGTATGAGGAATACAACGACTATGACGGCTATGACGAATACGATGAGTATGACGGCGAACCTGTCCGCAGAAAAAAAGCTCCCGCTGCCAAAAGAAGAACAAAGGCTGCGCCAAGAAATACCGAAAGAGCCTATGAGGAGGATTATTACAGCAGGCTGAGAAAGGAAAAAAGCTATAAGGACGCAAAGCTTATCGACCTTAAGGAAAAAGCCTCGGACGGCTCTGAGCGGCGTGAACGCCCCGACAATATGGCAAAGCGTGTAAGGAACGCCCCCGTCACGCCCACAAGCACAGCAGCCAATACCCAAAGGGAGAGGGAGAAATACAGATCGGCTGTGCCTGATTTTCTCAGAAAGGACGCTCCTGCGGAAAGGCGAAGCCGCGGTTATATACCCGAATTTCTGAAAAGAGACGGGCAGCCCTCCGACACAGATGGCGAAAGCATAATAATAAACGAAAATTCAGCCGAATATGCTGCGGAGGACGAAGGAGAGCCCGCTGAAGAATATTTTTCGGAGGAAAGCGGCATGCAGGCTGTACAGGCTGAGGAAAGGGGTACGCAGTCGAAGATATACGAGGACGAGGAGCTGTCGGAGGAGCAGTCGGAGGACACCGCCGAGCCAACAGACCCGACCACGGAAAGGGAATATGCCGATACGCCCGAAAAGGCGGAGGACAAAAACGAAAATCCCGACCTGCCGCCGTGGGATATATCGGAGGAAAATACCCCACAGCAGGAAAAGACCGAGACACAGCCTGTTACGGAGGTTCCCCGTGAGTTCAGAGAAAGACTGCGTGTTGTCGAAGGCGAGGACGACTCTGTAAAGAGGGCAGCGGCAAAATCGGCGGGAAAGTACAAATTTCCGAAGCTTGGTTTTCTTGAAAAGAATCCCAATCTTGTCAAAAAAGACAACCGTGAGGAGCTTATCACAAATTCTCACATACTCGAAGAAACCCTCAAAAGCTTTAAGATAGACGCAACCGTGACGGAGGTCAGCCAGGGTCCTACCGTTACAAGATATGAGCTTTTGCCTGCGATAGGAACAAAGGTAAAGAGCATAGCCAATCTGGATAAGGATCTGGCTATGAGACTGGCGGCGGAGAGCATTATAATAGAGGCTCCCATACCCGGAAAAATGGCTGTCGGAATCGAGATACCCAATGCGGAGCCGTCTACGGTGTATTTTTCGGAGATAGTGGGGTCAAAGAAGTTTCAGGCATCGCCGTCAAAGCTTACATTCGGCTTGGGAAAGGACGTTGCGGGAAACGTAATTGTAAAGGATATTGCAAAGGCACCCCATTTTCTTATAGCGGGAGCCACAAATTCGGGAAAATCGGTGTGTATAAACACGCTTATAAACTGTATTCTGTATAAGGCAAGCCCCGATGAGATAAGGCTCATAATGGTAGACCCCAAAATGGTGGAGCTTAACGTGTATAACGGTATTCCGCATTTGCTCATACCCGTTGTGACGGATCCGCACAAGGCTTCGGCGGCTCTGAACTGGGCGTGTACCGAAATGATGCGCAGATATAAGCTTTGCGCCGATGTGGGAGTGAGAAATCTTGACGAATACAACGACTATCTCAGAAAAAAGGGAGAAAAACCCCTTTATAAAATAATAATCATAATAGACGAGCTTGCGGATCTTATGCTTGTGGCGAAAAAAGAGGTGGAGGGGCATATACAGAGGCTCACACAGCTTGCAAGAGCGGCAGGGATCCACCTTATAGTGGCTACGCAGAGACCGTCCGCAGACGTTATTACGGGAGTCATAAAGAGCAATATTCCTTCGAGAATAGCCTTTTCGGTGGCTCAGGCAATGAATTCGAGGATCATACTTGACGAGTCGGGAGCCGAAAAGCTCATAGGAAAGGGAGATATGCTTGTAAAGACTGTTGAAATGGATCGTTCTCTGAGGGTTCAGGGCGCTTTTATAAGCAACGAGGAAATAAAGAAAATAGTTGACTATATAAAGACAGATGAACCTCAATATGACATGTCGGTGCTGAACAGCATAGAAAACATAGAGGAGGGCGAGACTTCCGGGGCAGGCGGAGGACAGAAAAACAGCGACCCCATAATTGACGAGGTTATCGCCTATATCGTCAAAAGCAGAAAGGCTTCGACCTCCCTCATACAAAGGCAGTTTCAGATAGGCTACAACAGAGCCGCAAGGATAATAGACGAGTTGGAGGACAGGGGACT